>CAJXLV010000037.1 GCA_913056185.1 uncultured Bacteroidota bacterium | reverse complement strand
CCGTCGAGCACGAGCAGGCCCACGCCCTGCAGGATGAGCGAGGTGCCGAAGCCGCGCCAGCGCCCCACGTTGTCGACGCCGTAGGCGCTCGCGCCCAGCATGGTGGCGCCCACGGCAGCGTAGCCCACGTTCAGGCCCAGGTTGAGGAGCAGGATGTCGTGGAACTGCCGCTCGGCCGCCAGCAGCCCGCCCGGCTCCGTGGGCGGGGGCCCCGAGGCCAGGAGCCCGCCCGCGGCGATGCCCACATTCACCACGCCCCAGCCCGCCGACATGGCCCCGAAGTGCCACCGCGTGGACTGTCCGGAGCGGGACGACGCCAGAACGAGTGCGAGGCCGCCGAGGGCATTGGCCCCGCCCCACGCCGCGACGCGCCACAGGTGGTCTCGCTCTGCGGCCTGCAGTTGCTGGGCGTGTGCCTGCACGAGCGAGTCGGAGTG
Source organism: uncultured Bacteroidota bacterium (assembly GCA_913056185.1). Lineage (GTDB taxonomy): Bacteria > Bacteroidota > Rhodothermia > Rhodothermales > Salinibacteraceae > Salinibacter. The sequence goes on along the minus strand of CAJXLV010000037.1, from coordinate 32,104 downwards.
CGGCGTGGGGGTCTGTCCCTGCGTTGGGGGCGCGGCAAGGCCCCCCAGGGCCACGAGGAGCGCAGCGACGGAAGCGAATCGGGACAACATGGCACGGGGGGCTGTGGTGGAAGAAACCGGAACCGCGGCTTCGGGCTGCGCGCATTTCCAGTCCCTGAAAACGCGCGACGTCTGAAAGGCCCTCCACCGCCTACCCAATCTCCAACATCCGCTCCACCGCCTCCAGCGCCCGCACGCGCACCTCCTCCTCGATCTCGATCTGGTACTGGTTGTTGGCCAGGTTGTGGCGCGTATCCTGCAGGGTGATCTGGTTCATGTGCGGGCACCGCTGCCAGCACATCCGCAGCAGGTTTTTGTCGGGGTTTTCCCCCATGATGTTGTCGCCCATCGAGCACTCCGTAAGCAGCAGATAGCTCTCCGCGTCGGTGTTTTCGACGTACTCGATCATCGACGAGGTGCTGCCAGAATGGTCGGCCTCCTCGACGACCTCCGGGCTGCATTCGGGGTGGGCCAGCACCACCGTGTCGGGGTGCTCCTCGCGGGCCTGCTGGATGTCCTCCACCTGAAACATCTCGTGGACCACGCAGCGCCCCTCCCACCCGATCAGGTCGGGCTCCAGCCCTTCAGCGGGCGCCCCGTCGCCCCCCGTCGGCGCGCCATCGCCCGTGCCCTTCCGCTGCCGCTTCTGCGGAAAGAGGATCTCCTTGCCCGTCTCCTGCGCCACGTTCTGCGCCAGAAACTCATCCGGAATGAAGATTACCGTGTCCGCGTCGAGCGACTCGACGACCGCCGCGGCGTTGCTGGAGGTGCAGCAGACGTCGCTCTCGGCCTTCACGTCGGCGTAGGTGTTGACGTACGTGACGACCGGCACGCCCGGGTAGCGCTCACGCAGGCGCCGCACGTCCTCGGCCGTGATGGCTTCGGCGAGCGAACAGCCGGCCTCCTCCGCCGGCAGAAGCACCGTCTTGTCCGGGTTCAGGATCTTGGCCGTCTCCGCCATGAAGCGCACGCCGCAGAACACGATCGTGTCGGCATCGGCCTCGGCGGCGCGGCGGCTCAGCTCCAGCGAGGAGCCGGTGTAGTCGGGGATCGTGTGGAAGAGGGCCGGCTCCATGTAGTTGTGGCCCAGGATGACGGCGTTTTGCTCGCGTTTGAGCTGGTTGATCTCGGCGGCACGCTCCGCTTTGGTGCGCAGCTCGCGGTCGCTGGGGACGTCTTCGAGGCGCTCTGCGAGCACGTCGAAGAGCGCGTCGGGGTCGGTCAGGGTGGCAGCGTCATTCATGGGGGCAGGCGGGGCTTCGTCGGAAGAACGGGATCGCGAGAGGGCGTCGCGAAAGCACGGGACCGGGGGTGGTTCCCCGGTCATCCGGCTCGCATGCTGATGTCGAGCACGGGGGCGGAGTGGGTGAGGGCGCCGACGGAAATCCGGTCGACTCCGGTGTCGGCCACGGCGGCGACCGTGTCGAGGGTAATGCCGCCGGAGGCCTCCAGGCGTGCACGCCCGTCGGTGTGCTGCACGGCCCGGCGCATTGTGTCGAGGTCCATGTTGTCGAGCAGCACAGACTCGGGCGCGAAGGCGAGCGCCGTCTCCAGTTCGTCGAGACGGCTGACCTCCACTTCTACGGGAAAGGCGTCGCCGTGCGTCTCGCGGACGCGGCGAAGCGCCTCGCCCACGCCGCCGGCGCCGTCGATGTGGTTGTCTTTGATGAGCACCATGTCGTGGAGGCCCATGCGGTGGTTGCGTCCGCCCCCCTGGCGCACGGCGTACTTGTCGGGGCGGCGGTGGCCGGGAAGCGTCTTGCGCGTGTCCAGGATGTGCGCGTCGGTGTGGGCGACGGCCTCCACGAAGCGGCGGGTGCGCGTGGCGATGCCGGAGAGGCGCCCCGCGAAGTTGAGGGCGGGCCGCTCGGCGGTGAGGAGTGCCGGGCCGGGACCTGCAACCTCCGCGATGGTGTGTCCCGCCTCCACCCGCGCGCCCTCCTCCACGGTGGGCGCGAGCGACAGGGCCGGGTCTACGAGCCGAAACAGCGCGCGGGCGAGCGGCAGCCCCGCAACGATGCCCGCCTCCTTCGCCACGAGGCGTCCCTCCAGGAGAGAGTCGGGGGCGAGCGTGGCGGCGCTGGTCACGTCCCGGTGCGGGGCGGTCTCGATGGCCGCGTCGTCGCCCTGGGGATGCACGTCCTCGGCCACGCTCAGGCGGAGGAGCCGGAGCACAGCCGGGTGGCGCAGTGCCTCCGGGAGAGCCGCCTGTACGTCCGAACGCGCCGGGGCCGCGGAAGAATCTGTCATGCCGTGTGCAAGCGGTTTGTGTCAGCGTGAAGCGGGAGGCGTCCTCCACTCGGTGCCCTACGCCGCCACCGGCTGCCCGGCGTCGCCGGGGTCGGTCACGTAGTGGCACCCGACGGAGACCTCATTTTGGGCGGCCGCCTCCGCCACGAGCAGCGCCACGGTGCAGGCGGACTGGAGCTCGTGCCCCACGGGCGGCGCGTCGGGGGCGGCGTGCGGCTCCACCTCCGCCGCCAGGGTACGCAGCGCGTCCTGGGCCCGCGCCAGTCCCTCCGGCGTGCGGCGCAGGCCCACGTGCTCGTCCATGATCGCCTGGATGCGGTCGTAGGCCGACTGCAGCGTGTCCGGCGCGGGCGGGTCGCCCGTCTGCACGGCCTCCTCCGAACGGCCCGCAGGCTGTTCGTGTCCCGGGGCCGCGGCGCCGGCGCGCAGGCCCCACACGAGCCCTTCCAGGAGCGACGTGGAGGCGAGCCGATTGGCGCCGTGCACGCCCGTGCGGGCGCACTCGCCCACGGCATAAAGGCCCTCAAGGCTGGAGCGACCCCGCGTGTCCACATCGATTCCGCCGCAGAGAAAATGCTCGGCGGGAACGACGGGAATGCCGGTCGACGGGTCCACGCCGTGCGATTCGCAGAGCGCCTGCAGGTCGGGGAACGTGGCCTCAAAGTCGAACGACGACACATCGAGCACCACCTGTCCCGTGCGCTCGTGGGCGCGCTCCACAGCGCGGGCCACCACGTCGCGGGGCGCCAGCTCGGCGTCCGCGTGCACCGCAGGCATGAAGCGCTCGCCCTGCGCGTCGCGGAGCACCGCGCCTTCGCCCCGGACCGCCTCGCTGACCAGAAACGGATCGCCGTCCGCAATGCAGACCGTCGGGTGAAACTGCACGAACTCCATGTCGGCGGTGTCCGCCCCGGCGCGCGCCGCCATGGCGATGCCGTCGCCCGTCGCGCCGGCGGGGTTTGTGGAGTGGCCGTAGAGCGCCCCGATGCCGCCCGTGGCCAGCACCGTGGCGCCGGCGTACACCGGAGCAAGGGTGCCGTTGGAGGCCAGGCGCGCACCCCGCACCCGCCCTTCTTTCGCAAGGAGGCCCACGGCCGCCGTTCCGTCGGCAATGCGGACTCTCGGGTGCTCGGCGAGGTAGGCCAGGAACGGCTCGTGAATGTGCTTCCCCGTAGACGCGTCTACGTGCAGGATGCGATCCGCCGAGTGCGCCGCCTCTCGGCCGTAGTCGTACGGCGCCCCGTCGCCCCCCGCGTCGAAGTTCACGTTCAGGGTCTCGATGAGCACGTCCCGAACGGCCGCGTCGGCCTGCTGGGTGAGGACCTCCACCGCCGCCGGGTCGCTGGTGTCACTGGAGGCCGTCTCGATGTCGCGTTGGAACTGTTCCGGGTTTTGCCGCGCCACCGCAATGCCGCCCTGCGCCCACCAGGTAGACGCCCCTTCGGGCCGCGTGGATTTGGTGGCGACGGTCACCGAGGCGCCTTCGCGGGCCGCGCCGAGGGCCGCGGAGAGGCCCGCAATGCCGGAACCGAGAACGAGAACATCGGGGGACGACGGGGACATACGTGCCGCGCAGAACGATGGAGAGTGCCACTGCGAGGTCTGAAATGCCCCTGCTCATCCCGTGTTCGGGGCAAGCGTGAAGATGGGCAAACGACCTGAAGGATGGGGCGTGGAGTACGCGGGGGAGCGTCCGGGAGACGCCTCCCCGCACAGATGCGGCACATTCGGTCCCCAAAGAGCAACGCGGCTCCGTGCCCGCCAGCGCGCCAGGGGCAAAAACACCCGGAGCGGCCCGCCCCGCACAGGGCAGAGCCGCTCCGGGAAGAGCCCTCAGCATGGACCGACGCGACTCCGCGCCGGGGGACCAGGAGTGCCGTTAGCGAACCACCGTCAGGCGCTCCGTGCGGGTGTGCCCGTTCGCCTGCAGTCGCACAAAGTACACGCCGCTGGGGAGCGCGCTCGCATCGAACGTGACGTCACGCATCTGTCCCGCCTTCAGGGGGCGCTGCGAAAGCGTCTTTACACGCTGGCCGAGCACGTTGTAGAGGGCCACCGTGGCGTCGGACGCTTCCCTGGCGCCGATGGAAAGAGTCGTGGTCCCCACCGCGGGATTGGGGGCAGGCGCCGTGATGCGAAGGGCCGCGTCCATGCTCACCTCGATCGTCTCCACAGAGCTCAGGGACGTCGACCCGTCGAGATCCGTCTGCTTCAGCCGAAAGCGGTGGGTGCCAGGATCGAGCTCGCGATCTACCGTGTAGCGGTAGGACTGGACCTTCGTGGTGGTTCCTCCCGTAGCCTTGCTCTCCATGAATCCGAGGGTCGTCCAGCCGCGGTCGGTTTCGTGCTGGATGTTGAAGCCCGCGTTGTTCGTCTCGCTGGCCGTCTGCCACCGCAGCTCTACGGCGCCGCCGTTCTGCACCGCGTCAAAGCCCGCCATCTCGACCGGAAGCGGTGGGGCGTCTCGGGCCGGACCGGAATAAGCTGATACCCCTCATCTGAATCAACCCCTCCGAAGTTATTGTACTGGCCGACAACCCCCTCGTAGGTAAACGGACCTGTAGGAATACTTTCACCGTTAAGCGCAGACTCGTCCGCTCCTTGGACCCGGAACACAAGTGTAGTATCCCCATCTGTCACGGTGTAATCAGACTCCCCGCTGAACGTACCACTGGCACTCGGGAATGAGAGACCAGAGACCTGAACAAGTTCGCTCTCATATTCCTCTCCGTTCGGTGCCAACAGATCAGTAAGTGTAACCACCTGTGGCGAAGGATTCCCCTGCTCACCCGCAATGATGCTCGGGTCTCCGGTGCTAGGATCGACGGTCGCCTGATAGCCGCTGTAAAAGCCCTCAACCGTATTGGACTCGTTGTAGATGGTGGCGTACATCGTGTCGCGGGCGATGTCATACCCCAGCGGACGCGAGTCCCCAAACTGGTCCTGCAGGGCGCCGACCAAAACCTCTCCGCTGTCCCCCTCCGCAATCGTCATTTGTCCGGTGGGATCGTCGAGGACCCAGAGCGTAAAGCGGTCGCGCAGCGTCGTGGCGCCGTCGTTTGATTCCAGCACCACCTCCAGCCGCTCCACCCCCTCGTCCTCCGCGTCGTCCGCGACGTCGAAGGAAAGCGTCTGCGGTGCCGGATCGCTCCCGGAGAAGTTCAGGGTCTGCGGACTGCTGAAGCCGGTCACATCCGTTCCGTTGGTGGCCGTACTGGCACTCCCCACCGAGGCCGTCACGGAGACATTGTCGCCCTGCTGCGTGCCCGAGGCGCGCACCGCCACCTCAACAGGCCCTCCCCCTTCTTGGGCCTGTGCAAAGAGGCGAGTAAACCGAAAGGATCGAACGGATTGTGCATCGCTCGGCTGGACGGGGATGAGTTGATACTGCCCGTAAAACTCGCCGACTACGCCGGTATAGTTGAAGGCTCCCGAAGGAATCGTTTCTCCAATCAGGGCCGTCTCGTCGTCCCCCTGCACACGGAACGCAATCGTCCCCTCTTTGAACGTCTCCGTCCCGGAATCGTCGGTAACCGGGTAGGACGCATTTGCAGCAAACGTCCCCTGTGCATTGAGGAAGGTGGCCCCCGTGACCCGTACCAATTCCGACTCATAGTCCTCCCCGTTGGACTGGAGAGTATTGAGACTTACCTCCTGTGGGGCCGGAACCGATCCCTGCCCCTGCACGGTGTAGTCCGTGAGGTCGGAGCCGTTGATCTGGAGAATGCCGTTCGACTCGGGAAACTCCGAAACCGTCCCGCTCACCTGAAGCTGGGTCCCCGCCGTGATGGTGCTGTCCGCAACGTCGTCGAAGAAGGGGCCACTCGTCTGACGGATGACAATCGCGCTGGCCCCCGTCGGTCCACTCGTGTCCTGGAGACGGGTGTACGCACCCAGAGCGCGGGTGACGGTCCCCTCCACCGTCACGGTCGCCCCGGGGCCCTGTCTCCGGGCCTCGTTGATAGGAACTTGGGCCCGTGCAGGCAGAGCGAGGAGTAGCCCAGCAAGGAACAGTCCCCAGAACCCAGACAGGCGCTGGGGCCGAAAAGAGTATGGCATTCAACGGGTTGCGCGACTTGACCAATTACACGCAGATGCCTCTTCCCCGTTGGTCCCACAGCCGGACACAGTCAGGGACGAGTGGGAGGGGTAGAAAATGGGCGCGCGCTCACACTCGTCGACCGTTCGCTTTCTCCGCCTTCCCCCACCGCCGTGACACGATATTCGTACCGCGTGCCGTTGTCCGCGGTCGTGTCTGTATACGAAGTTTGCGTCACAGGCGTGTCTCCATTGAGCCGCACGGCGGAGTCCGACGTGCCTGAAGCACTCCGGTATACATTATACCCGGAGGCCTCCGCAGCGCCTTGCCACGAGAGAAGAACAGCCCCGTCTTCGGAGGACGCGGTGAGGTCTGTAGGAGCCGGAGGCGGCGGCGTTGAGCCGCCCCCGCTGCTGCACCCCACCAGCGCCACAACGAGGATCACCGGTAGGAGCCAGTGCCTGCCGCAAACAGAGACGAGCCGAGGGAAACGGAAATGCATAGGTCGGGCGGTGGTATGCAAGAAAACAAGAGATCAGCCGAGCAGCCAACGGGTCGCTTTGCCCTGCCAGATGAGAATCAAAAGAGCTTTTTCTCTTCCGCGATCGCTAACGGACGAGGACAACCTTTTCGACGTGCTGTTCGTCTCCAGCCGTCCATCGAATCAGGTAGGGACCACTGGCCAACTGCCCCCGTGCGCCCTCTTGCACTTTCCAGGTTGCCCGGTGCCACCCCGCATCCTGGCGCTCATCCACGATCGTCTGCACTCGTCGCCCGAGCAGATCAAACACTTCGATGCGGACGCGGCGTGTCTCCGGCAGGGCATAACGGAGCGTTGCCTGGCTCCGGACTGGGTTGGGGGCCGGGGGGTCGACGGTCAGCGTCTCAGGGGCATGCGACTCAGCCTGTGCATTGACAAACGCGGATGTCCCCACCAGCAACTGGACCTGGGTGGTCTCTTTTCCTCCCCTCACCGTAACGGCCTCCTCTCGGAGGGCATGGCGCTTGCCGGTTCGCGGATGAAGAAGCACGACACGCGTCTCGGGCGACGTTTGCATCGAGGCCGCACGTAGCGTCACCGGACCCGTGGTATCGGCGCGGAGGCGCAGGGTATAGGTGTGCCCGTCAGGTCCCGCTGCCCGTACATCTCGAGCAAGCCGTCGCTGGCGGGACGACGCAGACTCGAATGGGGCTTGGAGAGTGAGCGAGAGCGACGCAAATTGGGACGGCGGCGCAACCCAATCGTGCCGGTCACGAGCAGTCTTCGCGTCCGTGTGCGTGCCCACGTGCACGCGGGCCGTCCGCCCCGACGCCCCTTCAGCCACAATCGCAACCGACTGGGTCACCGATTCGGCGTGGGTGGCACGAACAGAACGACTCGGGGACGCATCCGGAATGGCAAGCTGGTCGAGGCCCTGGTCGTTCAGAAAATAGAAGGCGCGGCCAGAGGTCGCAGAAGTGAACGTGGACGTGTTCTCGAACCTGCTTCCGGTCCACCGCCACAGAGCCTGAAGGTCTCCACCATTCACCGCTTCTACCTCGCTCCACGACACATCCTTCGGGAGCGGGTTGGACACGATGTTCCAGCCGTCATGGAGGGCCACCGTCGTCGTGCCATTGGTCACGGGCACGGTGGGCACCGTCGCCTGTACCGACCAGTCGGACGTGCTCAATACCCAAAATCCCCGCCCCGGCCGAAAGGAAAACGTATCGTCGGCGCCGAATTTGACGAGGTAGTCCTGCTCACTTCCATCGTCCCAGTAAGCCTCCCAGTCGACCCCATTCGCCCCGCTAAGCGTAGCGGCAAGCGAGGTATCCACCTGACCGGGCAGGGCCACGAGCCGGTACCCGGCATCCGTCCCCGGATCACCGAACGAGCGGGTCACGTCGATGGTCGTCTGCGCGGGCAGTTCCTCGATCAGATCGCCCTTCTCGATGGCGAGCAGCTGATAGCCGCTGTCCGGCGTGTCGGCCTCGGATCCTTCTCCGTTATACTGCCCCAGTGGCCCCTGGAACGTCACCCGATTGGGAATCGGCTCGCCCGCGACCCCCGAGCCTTCTGGGACGCGGAGCGTGAGCGTGCTGGTCCCGTCGTCCACTGTGTAATTTTTGGACGCCGCAAACGTCTCGTCTCCCCCGGCATCGATGGCAAGGCCCTCCGCCCGTACCAGCTCCGCCTCGTACTCTTCGCCGCCGGTGGCAATCTCTTCGAGCGTGAGCGGCGTTGGGGGAGGAAGCAGCTCGTCCTGCGCCACAATCTCAAACCCATCGTCCGGCACGTCCGTCAGTTCCAGCAGGCCGTTGTAGTACGTCAGCGTTCCGGTCACCTTCAACCGGGTGCCCTTCTGGATGGAACTGCCAAGGGCCTGCCCAAAGACGCCCTGCGATTCGAAAATGTAGAGCCCCCCGGTGTCGTCCTGGAGGTATGGCCCATCCGCCCCCACGCGGGTCACCACCCCCTCCACAGTCGCCGTGCGCCCGGCCCCGAGCGTCCGAGCCTCTTGGATCGGGATGGCCGTCCGCTCCGGCACGCCCGCCTCGTACGCCCGGTCCGCCAGGGTCGAGTCCAGAATGAAGGGGTTGACGGCGTTGCCCTGGTAGCTGGCCTTCACCAGGCTGCGGCGCAGTTCGGTGGCGTCGACCGGATCCTGGCGGTGCCACTGCAGGAGCGTCTCGCGCTGGGCCTCGAAAAACGTCTGGTCGGCCCGGCTGGGGTAGGCCATGGCGAAATAGAAGGCCGCCCGCGCCACATCGCCCTTTTTGCTGTGGCGCGGCTCGAAGCGGCGGCTAGCCCGGTCAGAGGGGCTACTGTCAACCTCGCTCCACGTCCCCCGCACACTTCGCGGCGGCGGACTCGACCGGGACTCGTCCTCAAAATACCAGTTGTCGGTATCCGAGTCCGGGATTTCCCCGAAAGCGTAGTTGCTTCGCGCCGAGTTGACCGCCTTGCGCGCGGGAGCCAGGATGTGCATGTCGCTCTTGGCCGGCTCCTCCCCCGCCCCATTGCTGCGGGGCCAAATGTGCTCAGTGTTTACGTTCTGACTCAGCAGCTGGCCCGTTGCGTCGCCGTCGGCATCGGCGGCGGCGCGAAAGCCGCTGTAAATGGTTTCCACGGTGTCGCGCTCGTTTAGGATGCTTTGGTAGAGGGAGTCGCGCGCCGCATCGTACCCGAGGGTGGGCGGATTGCCGTACCGGCTCCGAAGCGTATCCACCAGCACACTCCCGCTATCGCCCTCCGCGATCGGGGCCTGCGCCGTCGGGTTGTCCAGCAGCCAGAGCGTGAACGTGCCCGGACTGGAGATGGCCCCGTCGCTTGACGACAGCGTCACCTCCAGCCGCTCGACACCCTCCTGCGTCGCATCGTCGACTGGGGTGAGCGTCAGGGCTTGCGGTGCCGGGTTGGGGCCGGAAAAGGTGAGGGTCTGCGAGCTCTGAACGCCCGTGACGTCCGTCTCGTCGGCGGTGCCGACCGGGGACAGAGTCGCCGTAACCGTCACCTCGCTCCCGCCCGTGTTCAGGGCCTGCACGTCCACCGAGACGGACGCGTCTCCCTCTTCCGCAATCGCAAAGGCCCGGCTGAACCGGAACGAGCGCGAGGACTGCAGGTCGCTCGCCCGGACGGGAATTAGTTGATAGCCCTCATCGGGCGGGTTGGAACCCAGGTCCTGTCCGTGAAACTGGCCCAGGACGCCCTCATAGTCGAAGACGCCCTGCGGGATGGGGTCCCCGCCGAGGTCGGTTTCCTGCGCGTCCTGAACGCGGAACTCAAGGGCCGTCCCATCCCCGTCCGTCACCGTGTACGTGGTGCCGTTCTGGAACGAGCCGGACGCCCCCGAGAAGCGAAGGCCGGTGAGCCGCAGCAGCTCGCTTTCGTAGTCCTCGCCATTCTGCTTCAGCTCCGCGAGGGTCACGCTCTGGGGCGCCGGCGGCGTGCCCTGTCCCTGCACGGTGTAGCCGGCCAGGTCGTCGTTGTTGATTTGAATCAGGCCGTAGAAGGCCGAGGTCGCACCCGTCACCTCCAGCGTCGTGCCCGGCTGGATGGTGCCGTCCGCGATGTCGGCCTGGAAGTCGGCACTGTTCGAGCCGTCCGTCTGCCGGATGACGATCGCGCTGGCCCCGGTGGGCCCACTGTCGTCCTGCAGGCGCACAAAATCGCCGTACGCGCGGGTTACGGTCCCCTCCACGGTCACCTCGCTGCCCGTTCCCTGTTGCCGGGCCTCGTTGATGGGCTGCTGTGCCGCAACGGGACGGGCCCCCATCCCCAGAAGCGCTGCGAGACTGGTGAGAACGACCGCGAGTGTCAGTGTACGCATGGGTTGATCGAACATAAACGACAGAAAAGAGAAGCGCCGGAGTGTCTTGGCTCAAAACACGACAGGGACGACCGAAACGACGGTCGCCCCTGTTCGGTCCAACGATGTCGGCGAAACAGCCTACTGGTAGTCGCTCGGGAAAATGGGAATGAGCTGGTAGGTGCCGTTAAATTCCCCCACGACGCCCGTGTAGGTGAAGGTGCCGCTGGGAACGGCTTCACCGCCCACCTGCGTCTCCGAGGCGCCCTGCACCCGGAAGGTGAACGTAGTGGACCCATCGCTCACGTCGTAGGAAGTCCCGTTAGCAAAGTCGCCGCTGGCATTCGGGAAGGTCAGCCCCGTCACCTCCACCAGCTCCGCCTCGTAGTCCTCGCCGTTGCTCGCAAGGTCCGAGAGCGTGACGCTCTGCGGCGCCGGTGCGGAGCCCTGGCCGAGCACCCGGTAGGCGGCGAGGTCGCCCTCGTTGATCTGCACGTTGCCGTTGAACTCACCGATCGTTCCGGTCAGGGCCAGCCGCGTGCCGGCCTGAATCGTGCCGTCCTGCACATCCGTCTGGAAGGAACCGCCCGTCTGGCGGATGTAGAAGCCGCTGGCCCCGGTCGGGCCGCTGTCGTCCTGTACGCGGGCAAAGTCACCGAAGGCGCGCGTCACGGTCACCGTCACCGTCGCCTCCGTGCCCGGCGCGTCCGATCGAGCCGACGCAACGGTCTGTGCTGCGTCAATGTCACTGGGCTGAATGGGAATGAGCTGATAGCTTCCCCGGTACTCTCCAACAACGCCCGTGTACGTGAAGCGGTCAGTGGGAATGGGCTCGTCCGCCACCTGTGACTCCGCGTCGCTCTGCACGCGGAACGTGAGGGTTCCGGACGGATCGCTTACGTCGTACGAGGCACTGCCGGAAAACGACCCGCTGGCCGAGGGAAACTCCAGTCCAGCCACCCGCACCAGCTCTCCCTCGTAGTCCTCGCCGTTGGCGGAAATCTCTTGGAGCGTTACGTTCTGCGGCTCGGGCACGTTGCCCTGTCCCTGCACCGTGTAGCTCGCGAGGTCACCCTCGTTGATCTGCACGTTGCCGTTGAACTCGCCAATGGTTCCAATTACGCGCAGCTGCGTCCCGGGCTGAATCGTGCCGTTCTGCACGTCGTCCTTAAAGGACCCGCTCGTCTGGCGGATGTAGAGGGCGCTCGCACCGGTCGGGCCGCTGTCGTCCTGAATCCGGACGAAGTCGCCGAAGGCGCGAGTGACGGTCGCGTCGATTTGGAACGTACTGCCTACGTTGGCACGGGCCTCCGCAACAGTGGCGGGCGTGACCGCGTCTTCAATGTCTTCCGCGTCGATGCCCAGCAGCTGGTAGCCCTCGTCCGGCTCATCGCCGCCTCCGCCCTCACCGTTGAATTGCCCAAGGACGCCCTGGAACGTGCCCCGATCGGGAATCGACTCTCCAACAAGGCCGGACCCGCCCGTCACGAGAAGGGTGGAGGAAGCGTCCTGCGTACTGATGTCGTATAGCCCGTCGGGAACCCCGCCCTGAAACGTCTGATCCCCGCCGGCGTCGATGGCAAAGTTCTCAACTCGAATGAGCTCGCTTTCGTACTCTTCGCCGTTGTTTACCACCTCTCCGAGCGACACCTCCTGCGGCGCGGGCAGTGCGTTGCCCGACGAGAGGACCTCGGTCTGCGGGCCGTTGCTCACGTCACTGACCTGGAACAGGCCGTTGAAATATCCGACCTCGCCGTCGACGCGCACCGAGTCGCCCCTGCTTGCCTGGCCGGCAAAGTCGCTATCGAACACAAAGAAGGCCCCGGTGTCGTCCTGCACGTACGCCCCGTCGGCCTCCACGCGAGTGACAATGCCCTCGGCCACCGTCCGCCCCCCGCTCGGGCGGTTTCGGGATTCTTCCGCAGTGAGCGGCGCATCGTCCTCCTCAATCGTGAGCGTGAGGCTCGCCGCTCCCTCGTCGATCTCCGGGGCCAGCGTGTCGGCCGGCGCCAGCGTGAAGGCGATGGTTTCTGACTCTTCCAGGAACCCGACCTCATCGACCGGCTCGTCCACGACCGTCAGCGGAATGGAGACCGTGCCGCCGCTGGTGGCGGAGCGCGGGAAGACCACGGTCGTGTCTCCCGTCAGGCCCGTCAGATCCTCGCCCAGCGCGGCGGTGCTCTGCGCCACGTCCACCGAGAGGTTGAACCGCACCTCTTCGAAGCCCGGGTCGTCGGCCGTGATTTCGAGACTGTAGGTTTCGTCTTCCCCCTCAACCAGGGTGGCCGCGGGTTCCACGAAGCCGACGGACGTGCTGTCGCCGAGGTCACTCGGCACGGAGCCGCCGCTGTCGCACCCGCTCAGGAAAAAGCCAGTGGCGAAAGCGAGCACGATCGCGCTATAGAGATGTCGCATGGGTCGTTGAGGCGTAGCGATTGGAACGTGGCGGTGAATGTCAGATCCCGAAGTAAATGTTTAAGGTTTAGCGACCGACAACCCGGACGTCGTCCACCTGCCAGGCCTCCGATGAGCCGGGCCCGGTCCCGCTGGAGATGTAGCGGAACGCGACGTACACACTGTCGCCCTGGAACTGGTCGCCGGAAAGGTCGATCTCGCCGGAGGACACAAACGTGTAGCCGCCCTCCGAGTAGCTCTGAACCTGGTCGGAGATGTTGACCCGCGTGTCCTCCGGCGCATCCAGCGGGTTGCCCGAGCCGTCGTAGTCGGTCAGCACCCAAACCTCAAGGCCGCGCTCCACACCGCCGTCGTCAAAGTTTTTGGCATTGCGGAAGGTGAGCGTCTCGCCCTCAAAGTCGTTGAAGTTGATTGCGGGCGTGAACAGCCACGAGTCCGATGCTTCCGCGCCGCCGAAGGCATTGGCCTCCGCATAGAAGTTGCCGTCGAAGTCGCCGACCCCCCATCCGTTGCCGTTGGTCACATCCACCACCGACATGTCCCCGAGGGCTTCGGACGAGAAGTCCTTGAAGAAGAGCTCAATGGCACCGATGGCGACGGTCAGGCGATTGGTGGCCCCCACCGTGGCGTTGGTCACGTTTTGGAAGGCAAAGACGCCGTCTTCCTGGTCTTCGTTCGGCTCGTCGTCCGCGATGTTGAGCGCAATCGCCTGCGTGTTGCCCGTCGTAGCCGTGTCCGGAAAGACGACGGTGCCGGCGACGTATCCGCTTCCCACGTTCCGGCTGTTTTCCAGCCCAAAGTCTGCGGGCGTCGTCTGGCTCGGGCCATCGGCGTAGAGCACCTCCACCGCCACCGTATCGTTCGGCGGGTTGGTGATGGTGACGGGAATCGTAACGACCCCGGACTCCTCGGTCAGGGAGATGTTGTCGGTGCCAAAGGACACCGTGGCCGCCGCATCGCCGGAGGACGCGGTGATGGGCGAGGTGCCGCTGTCGAAGCTGTCGCAGCCGACAGCGACCAGGGCGACAATGAGCAGGAGTGCGGGCAGACGATACAAGCGAGACGTGTGCATGGCAGGGGGGGTAGCGGAGTACGAAGCAGCGAAAGGCAAGAGAGGCCGGGCACGGTGCCGGCGCGGAGGCATTAAGTCGGTCGGCCAAACAACGGTGCGCATCGTCATGCCGAGCGGAGCGCTCTGAGGGCCAGCGAGGCCGTCCGCTCAGGGGGCGAGGCGGAGCGGAGGCGCTGCGTGGCGAGTGTTCCTGGGAGGAATCTCTCGGAAGGAGGGCGCGGGCGCCCCCAACGGGCGGCGTCCGCTTGGGGCAACAAGAGTGCCAAGGGATGACCCTGCGGACCCCGTTGCCTTCCTCCGCTCCCTGTTCGTCGGTCGCTCAGAATGACGCTTTCAGAATGACGCTTGAAGACACGTAGTTCTTCGGGTCTACTTAAAAGGTGTACTTGATGCTCAGGCGGGCGCGCCAGCGAGACGCGATGTCCGACGTAAAGAACTGCCGACCGTTCAGCTTCTCACGAACGGTTTCCTCCTCGAAGCTGACGCGCGGCTTGCCCACGTCGTCTTCCGTGAGAATGCGTCCGTTTTCCAGCGTGCCTACCGCTTCGGGCGTTACGTAGCCCTCAAAGCTCCAGGCCGTGATGTTGTTGAAGCTCGTGTTCTCAATCCGCCCCCAGTCGTCGTTGAGCAGATTGAGGAAGTTTTCCACCTCGGCGATGAATTCGATCCGCTGGCCCTCGAACGTCTGGATGCGCTGCGAGAGGCGCACATCCAGGATGTTCTGCCAGGGCGTGCGGGCCGTGTTGCGATCGATCACCGAGCCGCGAGCATCGCTCAGCGCATCGTCTCCCTCGATGAAGGCATTCATCAGGTCCCAGTTGTCGCTCTCCAACACGATGTCCGACTCGTTCTCGGGCACGTACACGAGGTCGTTGAGCGTCTGCGTGTCGCCGTTGGCGTTGCCGTCGTAGATCCAGCTGAACGGCTCCCCGGAGCGCCCCTCGTAGATGAGCCCGAGGGTGGTGCCGAAGCGATCGCCGTACGTGAAGGTGTAGTTCATCGTCCCGAGAACGCGGTGCCGAATTTCATAGTCGGCCGTTCCCACGCGCGGGTTATTAATGTCCTTGTTCTCGTTGAACTGCCAGTTGGAGATGGCGCGGCTCGAGGAGCCGTTGTTCACGTTTTCGGCGCGGGTGTAGGTGTACGAGAGCGAGCCCCCGAGGCCCTCCCGAACGGTGCGCTGAACCTCGCCGGTGAGGCTGTACTGGTACCCGTCGTTCGTATTCTCCAGCAGGATGGCGTTGGTGAAGCGTTCGCTCACGCGGTTCACGTCGCCGCCCGGCGTTCCGTAGAACGGACGTCCGTACTTGGACTCCTGGATTGGGTACTGGCCGTTGCTGGTGCCGCCCGGGGTGGGAGCCTGCAGGTTGATGTTGCGGAAGGTGACGTCATTGATCGTGCCCGAGTAGATGCCCTCCGCCGTGGCCACGAAGCCAAAAGGCAGTTCCTGGTCCACCGCCAGGTTGGCCCGGAGCGTCTGCGGGTACTTGAAGTCGTCGGACGCAAGGTTGATCTCGGTTGTCTGTACCGGCGAGAGCAGTTCACTGCACCGCTCACTGCCCGGGTTGTCCTGGCAGAAGGGCGCGTTCACGGGGAGCGGCTGGGCCGTCGGGGTCTCGCCGATGTTGGTCGGCACAAAGCGCTCCCCGTCCGTCGGGGCACTCGCTCCGTAAAAGTCGTCGGCTTGGTTGAAGGCCACGTCGATCCGGTTCACGTCCGCCCCGGTGTTGCTGTACTGGTTGGAGATGAAGACGTAGGGCGGGTCGCCGCTGAAGATGCCGACCCCACCTCGGATCTGGGTGGAGAGGTCGTCGCTCACGAAGGCGCGGTCGTAGTTGAAGCCGAAGCGGGGCGACCACAGCGGG
Organism: uncultured Bacteroidota bacterium; assembly: GCA_913056185.1. GTDB lineage: Bacteria > Bacteroidota > Rhodothermia > Rhodothermales > Salinibacteraceae > Salinibacter. The sequence goes on along the minus strand of CAJXLV010000037.1, from coordinate 16,132 downwards.
TTGCCGCTGGCCACGTTGGCCGTGCTGTAGCCGAAGGCCTCATACGCCGTCTCGTTGAACGTGGGCTCGTCCGGCAGCACCGGCACGTCCACCCGCAGGCCCAGGGTCAGGCGCAGGTTCTCGGTGGCCTGCCACTCGTCCTGCACGTAGCCGCCAAACTGGAAGGCCGAAAAGTCCGCCTCGGGGCGGTCGCTGCCCGCCGCCTGCGTGGCGTAGCTGTACTGGTACTCTGCCGGCTGGCCGCGGCGAAGGGCCTCCACCGCGGAGATCGTGTCGTCGTTGACTGTAAAGGACTCGAACGTGTACGAGCCGTAGTAGTCCTGAATGAACAGGTTGCTGAACTGGTAGAACTTGTTGCTCGTCCCCACCGTCAGCGTGTGGTCGCCGGTGATGTAGGTGAAGTCGTTCGTCAGCTCAAAGAGGTCCTGGTCCAGCCGGTTCGCCTGGTTGAAGCGCCCAATGCCGGCGCCGATCTCGTCGCCGCCGCCCAGGTCGAGCGTGATCTCCGGGAAGGCGGCGTCCTGTACGTCGCGCTCGTCGCGAATGCGGGTGTACACGAAGCGTGCCTCGTTGAACATGTCGTCGCCGATCGTGCTATTCAGCTGCGCCGTAAAGGAATTCTGGCGACTGCGAAAGACGTACTGTCGGTTGGCGAAGCTGAAGCTGCCGGCGCTTCGGCTGATGCCCTGGTCGTCGCGGGCGTTCACGTAGTTGTTGCGGAGCGTGAGGCGGTGGTTGTTGTTGATGTTCCAGTCGAGCTTCACCAGCAGCTTCTCGTCGTCCTGCCGCTGGGTAAGGGGCGAGATGCCGCCCGGGGTGTAGCTGTAGGTATCCCGAAAGACCGTCTGGAGCTGGTCGAAGAGCGCCACAGGCTCACGGAAGACGTTGGTGCCCGGCAGGTCCACGCCCACGCGGGTGTCAAGCGGGGAGCTTTCCCGTTTCAGCTCGGCCGTCACGAAGAAGAAGAGCTCGTCTTCAATGATGGGCCCGCCGAGGGTGCCTACGTAAAACGCCTGGTTGAACTCTCCCGTGCCCACTCCGTCCAGGTCGCCGGTGAAGTCTTCGGTGCCCCCCTTGAAGCGAAACGACCCCTCGAACTGATTGGAGCCGCTTTTTGTGATCGCGTTGATCTGCCCACCGGTGAAGCCGTTGGACCGGACGTCGTAGGGGGCGATGTTGATGTTAAACTCTTCGATGGCGTCGAGGCTGATGGGCTCGGCCCCGGCCTGGCTGCCCGGCACCGCGTCGCCCAGGCCAAACACATCGTCGAGCGTCGCCCCGTCCACCTGAATGCTGTTGTACCGGCTGTTGGCCCCACCAATGCTGCCGTCGCCCTGGGCCTGCGGCACCAGCCGCGTGAAGTCGGTCAGGCTGCGGCTGATGGCCGGCAGCTCCTCGATCTGCTCCGTAGACACGTTGGTGGCCGCGCCGGTGCGGTCCTTGTCGATAATGGCGTCGGACCGCTGCCCCACCACCTCCACCTCTTCCATTTCGGCCGTCTTCGGCTCAAGGGAGAACTGGAGCTCGGCGGTTTCATCGAGCTGCAGCCGCAGCCCCTCGCGGCGGAGGGTCTGGTACCCGACGAACGAGACGGTGATGGTGTAGGGGCCGCCCACGCGCATGCCCCGAATGTTGAAGCGGCCGCTCGGGTTGGTGGCGGTCCCGTAGCGCGTGCCCGTGGGCTGGTGCACCGCCACCACGTTCACGCCCGGCAGGGGGGCCTCCGTCTCATCCACGACGGTGCCCTGAATGGAGGCGGTGGTGGCCTGCGCCCGCGCTGTGTCTGCGGACAATCCCAGATAAACGGTGGTGCTCAGCAGAAGAAGCAATGCCCAGCGTGACATAACGGTGTGCATGATCGGGTGCATCGGTAGACGAAGGGAAAAACGGACGGGGGCCCGAGACCCAGTGGGACGTCAAGGAGCCTCGGTGGGGAGGGATGGCCAAATCCATACGTAGTCTATGGTCCAGCACCGATCTCTTCAATGAATAAGCAGTGCACTTACGGAGGGCAATGCAGAGGTAATCTTGACATAACGTTGTAGGGGGGACGGGTCAGGGTGCAGGCTCTGGCACGCGCAGGCGGTACACCTCGCGTTGTTCGTTGGCAATGCGGAGGGTCTGGGCGTCGTCCCAGGTGAGCGCTTCGGCCTGCTTGCTTCGCTGAGCAGACACCTCCATGCGCCGCGGCTCCGTGGAGAGCCAGCGGGAGCCGTCTGCGGGCCGGGGAAACAGCCAAACAGAGCGATAGCCCAGGACGGCCAGCCGATCGCCACTGGGGCTGAGGGCCGCGGCGGTGGGCGGCGGAATGGTGGCGTGCTCGTCCACCCGCGTAAGCACATTCACGCGATGCGGATGGCGGGTGTCGAGCCGGTAGAGCGTCGTGCCCGGCTCCAGGGCGTCGATTTGCTGGCCGGTGCGGTGCTTCGTCAATACGTACAGCGTGCCGTCGTCCACGAAGAGGGATTCGGCATCGAAATGCCAGTCGGCCGCAGGAAACGCGGCCTGGTCCGGGTAGGCAATGGGCAGGTACACAAGCGGGCGGGTGCGCCGGGCATGCCGAAACGGCTCCCGGAGAACGTAGATGCCCAGGTCGCGCCGCGCGTTGCCGTTGTTGCCAATGTCGCCCAGGTAGAGCGTGCGGTCCTCCACGGCGATGTCCTCGTAGTCGATGTGGGCCGCCGCCCCGAGCTGCACGCCCGGCCACGCTGGCAAATCGCCCTGCCCAGCCTCGGCCCCCACGGCGTAGTCGTCGGCACGCCAGGGCGCGCGGTGCACCGCCCCGGTGCTGTCGATGGCGAAGAGGCGCGGGGCGTCGCCGCTGTCGTTGTGCACCCACCACACGTTGTCCTGCCACCGGCTCCGGACGAGGCCGCTGATCTCGTCGATGGGGGCGTGGGCCACGCGGCCCTGTGCCTCAAGCCGCGGCGGGTCGTGGCGCGGGGACGCGGGCTTTTCTTGGGCGTGCGCCCCCCGCCCCCCCAGCAGCACAGGCAGACCCAACATAAGCAGACCCACAACGACCTGGGGGACGACACGAACGGGCGCGGACGGCACGGGCAGGGCGGGCTTTCTGAGCAAGAACAGCGAGGAACAAGGATGGCAGCACCAGCAAGGTAGGCGTTGGGCCTCCCGAGACGCAAGCCGGCCCCGAGCGCTTGCGGGCCCCCGTGGCCCTCCCCGCCATAAAAAATCCCCGCCACAAAAAAACGGACGGCCGCCCGATGGCGACCGCCCGTAGGAAGACGCAGCGCTCACAGGGACGTGAGCGCCAAGACGGATCTGAGGGACGCACGGTTCGTCTCTCGGCCCCTTCCGGCTGTCGGGAGCGGCGGGGAGAGAACAAGGACGTGCGCAGTGCCAGATCGTTAGAAGGTGTAGCGCACTCCCAGTTGCATCTGCCACTGCGAGCTGTAGGACGAACCGGTCCGGAGCTCGTTGAAGATCTCGTCCTGGTCGATGGCGCCACGGAACGCATCGGCCGTTCCGTCGCCGTTGGTGTCGACCACGTCAAGAATCTGTGCCGTGTAGACCGGCGTGAGGTCCATGCCGGCCGGGTTGCCCTCGTCGACGTCTTCTCCCGGCGGGTTCTTAAACGAGCTGAACTGGGTCAGATTCACCTGGTTGGTGCCGATGAACCGCTCGCCCCAGTCCGTCCCGAACACGTCGCCGAGCAGGCTGGAGAAGTTGAACACGTTGGCCGTAAGCTCCAGGCTCTGCTGCCGACCCAGGAGTTCCTGGAACACCTCCAGCCGCAGGTTCAGGTCGAAGACCCCTTCCCACGGCGTGCGGTCGGCGTTTCGGTCGGTGTACTCTCCGCGCTTGTCGCTCAGGTAGTCGTTTCCGCGGATGAACTTCTCCAGTGCGGCGGCCTGCTGCTCCGGGCTAATGGTCACGTCTCCCACCGTGGTCTCCGTGAAAGAGAGCTGACTGGCCGTTCGCGGCACGTAAAACAGCGAGTTCGGCTCGCCGCGCTCCTGCACCATTACGTCGCTGTTGTCGATGACGTAGGAGAACGGCCGGCCCGACTGCCCATCGTAGATGAGCGTGACGGTGGCCGCGAACTGGTCCAGGAACTGCTGTCGGTAGCTCACGCGCCCCAGCACGCGGTGGCCGGGCGAGAACTCCGACTCGGCCAGCTCAATGTTGTTGGCCCCGTTCACGTGCTCCACGCCGTCCCAGTTGGAGTTGATCTGGGAGGAGAGCCCGTCGTTCACCGCGTAGGAGCGGCCGTAGGTGTAGGACAGGTCGGCCCGAATGGCGCTGTTCTCCGTGAACACGTCCTCAAACGTGTTGCGGAGCCGCGTGGTGATGTTGTAGGAATACCCCTTGTCGGTATTGCCCACGCGGTGGATGTTGGAGTAGCGCGTGTCGATGCGCTGGTCACCGGCCTGCGTGTACTCGCTGTTTCCCGGGCCGTACTCCGAGGGAACCCAGATCGGGCGGTCGTCCGGGCCGTTCAGGGTTTCGTTGGCCGGACGCAGGTTCACGTTGGTGACCAGGATGTTCTTGAGGGTGTTCGAGTACTGCGCCTCGAACGTCCCCACGAAGCCGCCCGGGAGTTTCTGGTCGATCCCGATGGACGAGCGCCAGAAGCGCGGGTTCATGTAGTCCTCTTCGAACATCTCCAGTCGGCCGCTCGGGATGAGGTCCGAGGGGGCGCGGTCGGAGAAGTCGGAGACCGTAAGGCCGTTTTGCGGATCAGGCCGGAACTCGTTGAAGCCGAACTCGAAGTCCACCGTTCCGGTGTTGGTCCCGTTGTTGAGGTACATGCCGCCGGGCCACACGAAGGGCTGCCGACTGGTAAAGACCCCGGTGCCGCCACGGAGCTGCGTGCGGTCGTCCCCAAACACGTCGTAGTTGAACCCAAAGCGCGGGGCCCAGTGCAGAATGGGATCCGGCGTGTCTCCCGGCCGCGCCCCGTTCATCGAGTAGTATTCCTCAATCGCAGGAATCGTCGTATTCCGCGGGTTGAGGGCCGGGTCGTCCGGGATGAGCGGATCGTCCGGGTTGGCGTAGGCCGGGTCATCGAGATAAATCGGCACATCCACGCGGAGGCCACCGGTAAGGGTCAGCTGGTCGCTCACCGTCCACTCGTCCTGCACGTAGAAGCTGGTGTTGAGCGCACTGAAGGCGCCCTGCGCATTCGTCGCGTCGCCGATTCGTTCCTCGAACCCAGGCGTGCTCGGGTCATCGTCCACCAGCGAGAAGCCACGGGCGAAGACGGAGGGGCCGATCTGCGGCGTGATGCCGTCACAGGCAGTTCCCGGATTGCTGATCGACGCACACACCGTTTCCTTGAAGTCGTCAACCGCCGTTCCGTCTTCGTCACCGTCCAGGAAGATGTACCACCCGTAGTTGAAGGGGACGAACTTGTTGGTGAGATCGTAGAGCTCGTTGTGCGTCCCCACCGTAATGGTGTGGTCGCCCAGGAAGATGTCGAAGTCGTTCGTAAGGGTGAAGACCTCTTGCTCCAGGAAATTCACCGTGGAGAACGGCTCGCCGCCCAACTCAATGGTGCCGGCGCCATCGCCGATGTCCACCGTCGGGAACGGCTGATTGAGGTTCGTGTCCCGGTCGTCCTCTACGCTCTTGTAGCTGGCAATCAGCTTGTTGGCGTAGCGGTTGCCGAAGGTGCTGTTCAGCTCCACCGCGGCCGTCTGCGTGGTGTTGGGAAACACCTCGTTTCGGCTGGAGAAGGAAATCGCCTCCGGACTTCCGCCGAAGGCATCAGTATTGACCGACTCCGAGTAGTTGTAGCGCGCACTCAGGCGGTGACGCTGGTTGATGTTCCAGTCGATCTTCCCGAAGAACTTGTCGCTGTCGAGCGTCGTGGACTGCCCGCGAAAGCTGCCCGGGTCGTACCGGTCGCCAAGCGTGTTTTCGACGAAGGACAGCAGGTCTTGCAGGTCCTGCTCCGTCTGGATGGCCGATCCTCGGTAGTCTTCAAATCCGCCCTCGAACGGCTGCGGGGAGGACTCGTCGTTGAGGTCGAAGTTGACGAAGAAAAACAGCTTGTCCTTGATGATCGGCCCGCCCAAGCGGCCCACGTAGCGCTCGTTGCTGAAATTCGGGAAGGGTGCATTGGGAAGGTCCTCCGCGAAGTTCTCATCGCGGTACTGAAAGGCCAGAGAGCCCTCAAACTGGTTGGTGCCGCTGCGCGTCACGGCGTTGATGGCGCCGCCCCCAAAGTAACTCTGGGTCACGTCGTACGGGGAAATCGCGATGTTGAACTGCTCGATCGCGTCGATGCTAATGGGCGTGGCGCCGGTCTGCCCGCCGTCGGTGCCCGTGGCGGAAAGGCCGAACACGTCGTTGCTCACCGCGCCGTCGATGAAGATCGAGTTGTAGCGGTTGTTCTGGCCGGCGATCGAGATGGAGGACCCGTCGTCATCGTCGTTGCCCACGATGGCCTGCGGCGTAAAGCGCGCAAAGTCCGCAATCGAGCGGTCGATCGTGGGGGCCGACCGCACCTCTTCCTCGGAGATGTTGGTCGAGAGGCCCTTTCGGCCCTCATCAAAGACTGCCCCGCGCTCCTCTACGACCTGCACCTCATCCAGCTGCTGCGTTTGGGGCTGCAGCTGAAGCGAGATGTCGCGGCTTTCGCCCAGGTTCAGCTCAAGACCCGTCTCGCGCCGCGACTGGTAGCCAACGAATGAGGCGGTAATGGTGTAGGGGCCCCCGACGCGGACGTTGGCAATGGTGAAGTCGCCGCTTTCGTTCGTCGTGGTGCCGTAGCGCGAGCCGGAGGGCTCGTGTATCGCGACCACGTTGGCCCCGGGCAGGGGCTCTTCATTCTCGTCGAGGACGGTGCCTTGAATGGTGGCGGAGGTCACGCCCTGGCCCAGGGCCGCGGACGGCCAGACGAGAGCCCCCAGCAGAAACAGTAAGGGGAGTGTTGTAGCCCAGCGTTTCATGGGTAGGAAGGGATTGGAGAAAGGTCGATGCGTGGAGCACACGGCCGCGCAGGCGACCGCAGTAAGCCCCCCTGAAGCCTCGTCCCCGGACGCAACGCCGGGGTGCGGCTTTGTGCTCTACACCAACCATACGCAATGAAAACGTCCTTCGCTATTAGATTCGATTAAGAACCCCCCTTCTTTTTCTTCTTTAACCCTGGGGTAATGCTTTCTTGACTTCTCCCCCGGCTAAAGCCGGGAGATTCTTCACGGGCTTCCCTGCCCTTATCCCACGGGTCTGCATCCCTGCCTCTCGGAAGAGGTCTTATTAGGACTCGCCGGGTTACACCGTTGCGGTTTGCACCGCATGTGCGGACGATACCGCACTCCGGTGGGCGAAGCCATCTCGCCAGCTACTCGGAGCGGACTTGAGCCCGGCCCGAGATACTTCTGTCGGATGTTGGCTGCGCCTACAACGTCTCGATGCCCTTCAAATCCACAGCCGCAGATGTATTCTCTGCCGCGTGGCTTATGCCTGCTCCCGCAGGACGGACACGTCTGAGACGTGTAGGCTTCACCGACGCGCTTCACGGTCATTCCGTGCAGTCGCGCCTTGTACTCGATCATCTGGACGAACTCGCTGTAGGCCCACTGGTGGAGCCTCTGGTTCGCCCTTGATCCGTAGTCCAGACCGTTTCGGATTCCTGTCAAGTCGCCCACTACAACCGTTCCGACCCGTCTCTCGTGGAGGGTCTTTACCAGTCGTGTGGACTGCTTGTGCAGGAGATCCTTGATCTGGTTGCGGATCTTGTCAAGCTGTCGATCCTTGGCGTGGATCAGTCGTTTCCATTGTCTGCTGCCGTACTCTTTCTGGTCGATCTTCGAGTCGAGTCGTGCTTTCGTGCGGTTCTGCTGCCGACGTAGACTTTGTAGCTCCCTGCCGTTGACGGTCCAAGACTCGTCTCCGGTGTAGACAGCGGCAAGGTGAATCTCGCCAATGTCGATGCCAGCCGTCTTGTCGCCTTTTGGCTCTTCGTCTTCTTCGATCCTGTACTGAGCACGAATCTCGTACTGCTCGCCATCCCACCCGATCTCAACGCGCTTCGGCTTCCTGTCGGACGGCCAGTCGATGAGCACCGGATCTTCGCCTCGTCCGTTTGAGAGGCACAGCACGCCGTCGTCTCGAAGACGAATCGCGGAGGACTTCCACTGCACCTTGAAGTATCGCTTCTGCTTGTAGGGAGGACGGAGGCCCTCGTAGTTCTCACTCTTTCGTTTCTTGCGCCACGACTGCAAAGCGTCGTAGAAGCTGTCTACTACGGCTTGAGCGGACTGGCTGTGCATTCCGTCGAAGCCCTTGCAGTACATCGCCTGCGCTTGAGCCTTAGACAGCCAGTAGCCTTGACGGTCCACAAAGCGCCAGTGCCACTTCGCTATGGTTGACCACAGATCACCGGCTCGACGCGCCAAAGCGTCAATCTGATCGGTGCGGCCCATTTTGAGTTTGCGAGTCAAATACATACGTAGTGTCTCACTTCGTTCGACGAGAAGAGTCCGTGTATTTCCCGGCAAATGAGCGGAGCGAATTCACGTAGGTAAAAGCGCGGGACCTTTACTGCTCTTCTCGTGCTCTACTCAATACTGTAATCCCCCTCCTAACGCAACACCAGGGTTTTCCGGGGTCGTTTGTCCATCATACACGCCGTCTGATTCATGCCATTTCTGAGGGGCGCATACGCCAACGGACGCCTACACCTCGCTGCCCCGAAGCCGTCTGGCGCGGCTCACGGCAGTGAGAGGCGGCCCGAAAGCGGCCGCACCCGAAGGCTGTCGAGCTCGATGCGGGAGACGAGACGGACCGCATCCTGGGCCAGAAGGTCGGGGTAGCGCGTCATCTGCTCAGCGGACAGCGTATCGACCGTGTAGTTGTAGTAATCGACCATCCGGACGCCGCCCACCCGACGCACGTTGTAGGCTTTGCGGAACCGAGTGCCCCCCTCCTCGTCCGGTCCCTGCCCGTAGGCATACGCCAAATAGTCCAGCGCGTACGTGTCGGCGCGGAACCAGTACAGGAAGACATCCTGCCAGTCCGCGCCTCCGCCCTCTTGCTGAAAGGTGACCCGCACGCGGTGGTACGGCCCCCCGTCGATGGTGTCGCGGCCGCTGTAGACGGGCTGCACCGCCGCGTCGCTCAGCGGCTCCGGCAGCAGCGAGAAATACGCCACCGAATTGACGGTCGTCTCCACCGCACTCTGCTCGGACGGCGAGAGCGTGACCGTGTCCCCCTCCACCACGCGGTAGGGCCCGGCGTTCGTGAGGCCCTCCGCGACGGGGCGCCCCAGCGAGTCGGTGTAGGCCCGGCGATAGTGGAACGCGCCGCGATCATGCTGCAGTCGGTACGCCTCCCCGCGGAAGCGGTAGCGAACGGTGGCCCGCTGGAGCACAGAGGCGCCCTGCGCCCCCCGCGCGCTGTCGATGACCGCCGCGGCGGAGGGTGACGACTCCGGGGCACGACATGCCCCAAGCAAAAATGGCAGAAACAGAAGAGCTGTGGCAGTGAGAGACGAAAACCTGCGCATACGTCAGTGGAGAGTCGTACAGTTGGGGAGCGTGGAGACGCATTTCAATTGGCCTGTTCCAATTGCCGACGGGGGCGGGGAGTTGCACCGCCACAATCCGGAGCGTGCGCCCGGCCCCTTTTCGCCTCGAACCGCACGCCTCTGCGGTCCGTAGAGAGAGAAACACGCCGCACTGAACGCGGGCCCAAGGCCGCTTTCTGAATCCCCTTTCTCCACATGATGCTCCGCAGCGCACGTCCATTCCGGGCCCTGGGCCTCCTGATGGGAGTGTGCGCGAGCGGGGTGCTCTTCAGTTCCTGCTCCGGGCCAGCCCCCACGTCCCCCACTCGGTCCGCCCAGGAAGACGCAGCCCCACGCCTATTTCTTGTGCAGCTTCGGCTCACGGACGACAAGAGCCAGGCCGCCAGGACGCTGGGGCGGGCTGAGCGATGGTGGCACAACCGCCCGCCGGCGGATCGTCCCCCGCTCGTGCAGGCCGCGTCGTCCGCGAGACGCCCCGTCACTATTGCGTGGAGCGCGCCCTTCTACCGCGTGCGGCTCGGCCCGTTTGCCACCCGGACGCAGGCCAGGGCCGTGCTCAACGCTGCTCGCTCGGCGTTTCCGGAGGCCTTCATCGCTCCCGACCGCATGGAGGCCTCAGCCCCGAAGCGCTGACTTTTTTCCGCATTGTCCGCATCGTTGCCCTGCCCCATGACCATTGCCCTCGTGCAGCATGCCGTGCCCCCCGCCTCTACTGCCGTCGTCGACCGCGGCGTGCGGGCAGTCCGGACGGCCGCGGAGGCCGGGGCCGACCTCGTCGTCTTCCCCGAGCTCTCGTTCACGCCCTTCTACCCTCGGGTGCCTGTGGCGGAGCGGCGCCGGAGCGCCCTTGACTTGGCCGAGCCGGTGCCGGGCCCCACGACAGAGGCCCTGGCCGAGGCGGCTGCCGACACTGGGGTGGTCGTGGTGTTCAACCTGATGGAGCGGGACGGGGGCCGCACGTTCGACACCTCGCCCGTCCTCGACGCCGACGGCACGCTGCTCGGACGCACCCGCATGATGCACATCACCGAATACGAGCAGTTCCACGAACAGGGCTACTACGCCCCGGGCAACACCGGCGCACCGGTGTACGACACGGCGGCCGGGCGCCTGGGGGTGGCCATTTGCTACGACCGGCACTACCCCGAGTACCTGCGCGCGCTGGCGCTTCAGGACGCCGAGCTCGTGGTCGTCCCGCAGGCCGGCACCGTGGGCGAATGGCCCGACGGCATGTACGAGGCGGAGCTCCGGGTGGCGGCCCTGCAACACGGCTTTTTCACCGCCCTGGCCAATCGCACCGGGCAGGAAGGCACCATGCAGTTTGCGGGGCGCTCGTTCGTCACGGACCCGTTTGGGGCCGTGGGGGCCCAGGCGCCGGCCGAAGCGACCATCCTGCACGCGGAACTGGACCTCGACCGGTGTGCCGACGCCCCCGCCCGCCAACTGTTCTTGCGCCACCGCCGCCCCGACCAGTACGACCAGGGCGCCGTGGCCCGCCCCGCCCCTACAGATACACGCTGAAGTACTGGTTCCACAGCATCAAGACAAGCATCACGAGCCAGAGCAGGTGCCCCACGCCCGTCCCAATTGCGATTTTCTTGCGGGCGGACTCAGCCCCGCCGCCCCCCTCCAGAGCCGCCTGCAACGCATTCCATCCGGGGCGAATCACGAAGAGTTGGTCCAGCGTGAACAAAACGATCAGCGTGACAGACGTGTGGTAGAGCGGCCCATACGCCACGAAATGTCCGCCCGCCACGAAGGCCCCCAGCGAAAACACCAGGGTAAGCACCGCGAAGATGTTCATCTGGCGCACCGCGGACTGCCCATCGGCGGCCAGAGCCGTGCCCGCCTCCCCGCCGAGGTCGAGCACCGTCCGGGCCCGCCCCGCAAGACGCAGGCCCAACCCAAACCAGGCGGCAGCCGTAATGATGTGGAGGAGGACAAGAATAGACTTGAGCATGAGTCGCAAACGTGAGTCGGAATAAATCTCGCTCCTCTCACGAGCGGCACCGGGGATGGTTTTGTGGAATCTGCGTCTGCCTCACGGCCCGAACGCGCCCTCCTGCCCCGGCCCTCTTGCCCCGCATGTGCCTCCCCCTCCGCACGCGCAGCCGACTTCTTTTTCTACTACTGTTCTCGCCATGGACGCCCCCACGCTCGGACGCGGACTGCTCTACCTGGGCCTCGGCCTGGCGCTTCTCGGCGGCCTCGTGATGCTGCTGGGGCGTGTGGTGGACCTGGGCCGTCTGCCCGGCGACATCGCCTACGAGGGCGACGGCGTCCGCATCTATGTGCCCCTCGCCACCATGATCGTGCTGAGCCTCGTGCTCACCCTGCTTCTCAACCTGGCCCTTCGCCTGTTCCGATAGGCGCCGCCCTCCTCCGCCCCCAACGGTTCTGCACCCCGACGGGCCGGTTGGGGCGGGCGTCTGGGCCCCAGGGGGTCAAAAAACGCTGCGAGATCAAAAGCGGTGTCGGACAGGGACCGTACCAGGGACGGATCTCGTTGCATCGCATCGTGTGGGTCTCTTTTTTGGTGTCCTACGGCCCCTGGCCCTACTCGCAGTGGCCGGGCCTGCACCTCCACGGCTCCATCCCCCTTCTCGTCTCCTGCCTCGTTCCTGTCCCGCTATGTCCACCTCGCTCGACACCTCCATTGTCACCGTCATCCTGGGTGGCGGCAAAGGCACCCGCCTCTACCCGCTGACCAAGCTGCGGGCCAAGCCCGCCGTGCCCCTCGCCGGGCGCTACCGCCTCATTGATGTCCCCATCTCGGCAAGCATCAACTCGGGCATCACTCGCATCTTCGTCCTCACCCAGTTCAACTCGGCCAGCCTCAACCGCCACCTCGCCCGCGCCTACCAGTTCGACCGCTTCAGCAACGGCTTCGTGTCGATCCTGGCCGCGGAGCAGACCCCCTCCTCCAAGGACTGGTTTCAGGGCACGGCCGATGCGGTGCGCCGCAGCCTGCCCCACATCGAAGGCCACCGGCACCGGCACGTGCTCATCCTCTCGGGCGACCAGCTCTACTCGATGGACTACCGCAACATGCTGGCGCACCACCGGGAGACCGACGCCGACGTGACGCTCGGCACCATCCCGGTCACGGCCGACGACGCCACCTCGTTCGGCATCCTGAAGACCGACGCCCAGGACATTATCACCGAGTTCCACGAAAAGCCCGACGCCCACGAGCTCGACGGCCTGGACAGCCCCGTGGAGCCGGCGCTCGAAGACCAGGGCCGCACCTACCTGGCGTCGATGGGCATGTACATCTTCGACCGCGAGCCGCTGCGGGAGCTCTTGGAGGCCAACCCCGACGACCACGACTTTGGCAACCAGATCATCCCCCGCGCCATCGACGAGATGACGGTGGCCAGCTATCCGTTTGCCGACTACTGGAGCGACATTGGGACCATCCGCTCCTTTTACGAGGCCAACCTGATGCTGGCCGAGCCGGAGCCGCCCTTCAGCCTGTACGATCCCAACCGCCCCCTTTACACCCGGGCCCGCATGCTGCCGCCCGCCAAGATCCAAAACTCGACGGTGCAGGACTCGCTGATTGCCGAGGGAAGCCTCATCGAGAACAGCCAGGTCGTCCAGTCCGTCATCGGCATCCGCTCGTACGTGGGCCGCAACACCACCCTGAAGAACACGGTGATGATGGGGGCCGATCATTTCCGCTGGCACGAGATGGAGGAGCGCGGCTTTGTAGAGGGGCCCGCCGATCCCGGCATCGGGGAGGAGTCGTACGTGGAAGGCGCCATCATCGACAAAAATGTGTCCATCGGGAAGCGCTGCATCATCAAAAACCGCAACAACGTGAAGGAAGCCGAGGAGGACCTGTACCACATCCGCGACGGCATCGTCGTCATCCCCAAAAACACCGACATCCCGGACGATACGATCATTTGACGGCAGACGCGGGGGATGGACCCGCGAAAAAGCAAACGTAGACGGAGTTCCTGCCCCCTCCCTCTTTCCGATTTCCGCTTCTCCCTTTCCCTGACCGCTGCCCCCAACCGATGAACATCGTCATCCTCACCAACGAGTATCCCCCCAACGTTTACGGCGGCGCCGGCGTGCACGTCGAGTACCTCACCCGCGAGCTGGCCAAGCTCGACGACGGCGCGCACGACATTGAGGTGCTCTGCTTCGGCGAACAGAACGAGACGCACGGCAACCTGACGGTCCGCGGCGTGGCGCCCGACTTTGAGCTGCCCCGCCAGGACGAGCGCCACGGCAAGGTTATGGACGCGATGGCGCGCGACCTCGTTATGGCCGGCTCCGTGGCCGACGCCGACATCATCCACGGCCACACCTGGTACTCGCACCTCGCCGGCTGCCTCACCAAGCAACTCGCCGGCGGCCAGCTGGTGCTCACCACCCACTCGCTGGAGCCGCACCGCCCCTGGAAGCGGGAGCAGCTGGGCACGGGGTACGATGCCTCCTCCTGGGTCGAGCGCACCGCCTACGAAACGGCGGACGGCATCGTGGCCGTGTCCGGTGCGATGAAAGAGGACGTGCAGTCGCTCTACGATGTGGGCGGCGCCGATACGCAGGTGATCCACAACGGCATCGACATCGACCAGTACCGCCCCCGCCCCGACCGCTCGGTGCTGGAGGCGTACGACGTGGACCCCGACCGGCCCTTCGTCCTGTTCGTGGGGCGCATCACGCGGCAGAAGGGCATTCTGCACCTCGTGGAGGCGATCCACCACTTCGACGACGACATTCAGGTGGTGCTCTGCGCCGGGGCGCCGGACACCGAAGAGATCGGGGCGGAGATGGAGGCGCGCGTGGAGACGGCCCGCGCCGAGACCGACAACCGGATCGTCTGGATCGACGAAATGCTGCCGCGCGAGGACGTGATTACAATGTACAGCCACGCCGCGGTCTTCGTCTGCCCCAGCGTCTACGAGCCGTTTGGCATTATCAACCTGGAGGCGATGGCCTGCGAGACGCCGGTGGTGGCCTCGGCGGTGGGCGGCATCCCCGAGATTGTGGTGCCGGACGAGACGGGCCTGCTGGTGGACGTAAACCCGACGGGCGGCGACGACGTGGAGCCCGCCGATCCGGACGCCTTCGCCCACGGCCTCGCCGACGGCGTCAACGCCCTCATGGCCGATCCGGAGCGGCGCGACACAATGGGCACCGCGGCGCGACAGCGCGTAGAGGCGCAGTTCAGCTGGCGGGCGATCGCCGAGCAGACGCTCGATTTCTACAAGTCGCTGGTAGAGGGGGGGCGCTCTTGACCGTCGTGCGTGCGGGGGAATGCGGGAAGCACGATTCGTGGTCCTGGGGATCGAGCAGACGACTCCACGGCTGAGGTTCCTTTTTGGAAGGTGCGCACCGGCCCGTGGCCGATACGGGTAGGGACGGACATTTGGCCGCTGGAAATCGGCAGCAGAGCCTTGATCACTTATCGCTTCTTCTGTCCTATACGGCTGCGCCTGTATAGGATTACTTGTTCTGTTAAGTCCCTGGGCGCGAACGTACTTGAATGCGTCGACGCCGATACTATCCGGCGGGCGACGTATAATTATAGGTTATGGGGCGCTGTGCAACTGCTTCTGCTCGTCTCAGTTGATATAACATCAATCTCAAGCGGAACCCATCTACTCTCATGGCCACGAAGTCCCTCGATCGACGAATCGTCCGAACGCCTGACATCTGTGGAGGAAAGCCGCGGATTGCAGGCCATCGGATTACGGTCCAGAACATCGCCATCTGGCACGATCGCCTCGGCTGGAACGCTGACGAAATCGCGTCCGAGTACGATTTGGAGCTGGCTGACATCTACGCGGCGCTTGCCTACTACTTTGCGCATCGAGAGGAGATCGACCAATCCATTCGGGAGGGAAAAGCCTTCGTAGAGGAGATGAGACGCAAGACGTCGTCGAAGCTTGAGGAGAAGCTTCAGAGGAAGAAGTAATGGCCGCTGTTCGGTACTATCTGGACGAACACATTGCGAAGGCCGTCGCGAGAGGGCTTCGAAATCGCGGAATTGACGTTCTCACGCTGAGCGAAGCTGAAATGCTGGGAGCCAGCGACGAAGATCACCTCGCCTTTGCCTATGAGGAAGGGAGGGTGCTCGTGACCTACGATGACGACTTTCTGCGACTGGCTGCTCGAACCGAAAAGCACGCCGGAGTTGCTTTTGCACCGCAAGGTCGATCGATCGGAGAAATGGTTCGGGGCCTCACATTGATCGCGGAGGCGATGGAGGCAGAAGACATGCAAGGTCACGTCGAGTTTTTGTAGTCAGTAACTGCCTTGCGCCCCATAACCCGGTTGCTGCACCTGAACCCGGGCTGTTGCCGTTTCCAAGCGTTGGACGTTGAGCGGTTCAATTTTGCTGAGCGGAAGTGACGGCGCAAGCGGTGGAAACGTGACCGAACGTTGCAGGTCCACAGTGTGAATCAGGTCAAACCTTTTCCTGTGCCCGGGTCAGGTGAGCGTTCTCGTTATGTGCCCTTTCCCCTTTTCTAGCCTCACCCCTTTCTTATGAGCGAGCTTGGCAATCCTCTGCACCCAAAGAAACAAGCAATGGCATTGTTCGCAGCAGGAGCACTCGAAGTTATCGGCGGCCTCTTCCTATTATTCTTTATCGGTAAAACGGGTGGGGACGGAGAT
>CAJXLV010000036.1 GCA_913056185.1 uncultured Bacteroidota bacterium | reverse complement strand
GTAACCCGGCGAGTTCGCGTAAGACCTGCTTCGGCAGGCAGGAATGCAGACCCGTGGGATAAGGGCAGAGAAGCCCGTGAAGAATCTCCCGGCTTTAGCCGGGGGAGAAGTCAATCGTTGGTGTCGTTTAAGACTGGCAGAAGCACCTTCATGCTGGACCGGTTTCTCGGTCGTGTGCACCAGACGAGCCACGGGGGGCCTCTTCTTCGGGGCTACCTCTGGTGGGGGCTGGTCGTGCGCGCGGTTCTCATCCTGGCGCTGCTTACGGTGCTTGGCATGGGGAAGAGTGTCTTGGCCGAATGGGTGCTCACCAGCCGCCTGCCGTTCGTCTCCCCAAACGACATCGACGAACTCACGACCATCTCCTACGGGCTTCTGTTCGCGTTCTTATCGGTTGGGACGGGCGCGCGCTGGCGGCTGCTCGGCCGTCTTCAGGCCTACGAGGCATCCGCGGACGCCGCGTCGTTGGGGACGGACTTTGCCGACGCCGACTGAGGAAACCCGGAGCCACAGGGGACGCAGCGGACCAAAGGCGGCCTCTTTTTCGCATCTCCTTCGCACTCCCCGCCTCCGCACTCCCCGTCGCCGGAGGCCCCAGCAGGGTGCTGCACTTGACGGCGCCTGCCGCGCGATGTGTCCCGCCCCAGGGCCGTCGCCCAGGCTGCTTGTCGTCCGTCCCTCGTTTTTGACTGTAGTGCTCGGCTCCGGGCATAGGACCGCCGTCGGGGGGGACTTCTGGAGGCGATTCGGAGTCGCACAATGGACAGGGCCCACAACGCCGGGGCAGACTCTTTGACTTCTCCCACGACGAAAGATCGTGGGGTTTAAGCGCCCTCATTCTGCTAACAGATTGTCACAAAGCCGCGCCGGAGTGCACCGTCACGGCCGAGTGCCCACGCCCCAAATAGGGAAGCAAAGTTGCCGATCGCCCCGCGAAGCAACTCGTTCGTTTTGTGCGTGCAAAATAATATCGTTTTCATTGCGTCAGTCTTCGGCCCAAAAAATAGAAAGAGAAAAGCAGATATGGGCGTTTGGGTGCCGTCCGAGGGGCTCTTTCTGCCGCCATAGTGTCCTCAATCGTAAAAAACCTGTCACGTGTTGCGGATGGAAGACGCTGTGCTTGATCTGAATGGGGAGAATTAGTAGTGAGTTAACGCAAACGTTTTCAGAAAAAGGGCGTCTTCTTTTTTGGATTTCCTATGGAAGCCCTTCCGAGCCTCTTCTGTTCACATTTTCTACACTGACGCCATGAAGATATCGACACGACACCGGCACTCGTTGCCGTGCTTTTTTCTCTGCAGTCTCCTCATCGCCGTTTTCCTTCCGGCCACTGCACTTGCTCAGGATAGCGGGGTCGTCTCCGGGACGGTCGTTGACCAGGACAACCAGCCCCTTCCTGGAACCCAGGTTGTTGTCGTTGGAACCGCACGGGGAAGTGTGACGGACCAGGCGGGAACGTACGAGATTGAAGGGGTCCAGGCCGGAGACCTCCAGGTCCGCGCCAAGTTCGTGGGCTACAAGTCGCAAACGAAGACCGTTACTCTCGGTGCGGGGGAACGCGTGACGATCGATTTCCAGCTCGCCCCGGATCTGCTTCAAATGGAAGAAGCCGTTGTCACGGGGTCCTTCACGGAGCGGTCAAAGATGGAGTCCAGCGTAGCAATCACGACGATCAACGCGGCGGGCATCGAGGAGCAGAATGCCCAAAACCTTACGGATCTGATGAAAGCGGTTCCGGGCATGTGGGTGGAGAGCTCCGGTGGGGCCGGCGGAAACAACGTCTTTACGCGTGGCCTGCCCGCCAACGGGAAGCTCCGTTACGTAGAGCTCAACTACAACGGCCTGCCCGTCTTCGAATCCAACGGGCTGGACTTTGCGAACACCGACCAGTTCTTCCGCTCCGACAAGACGGTGCGGACCATGGAGTCGGTTCGAGGGGGCACTGCGTCCATCTTTGCGGCCAGCGCGCCGGCCGGCATCATGAACTTCCGCAGCAAGACGGGCGGACAGGAGCTGGGCGGTACGGTTAAGATTGAAGGGGCCACGGCCGCCGACATGGGCCCCGGTATGCTGCGCACCGACCTGAATGTGGGCGGCCCGATGGGCGAAGACTGGCGCTTCAACGTTGGCGGCTTTTACCGCTACGACGAAGGTGTGCGGTACCCGGGCTTTCCCGCCAATCGCGGCGGCCAGTTCACCGGAAACATCACACGCTTCCTCGACAACGGGTACGTGCGGGTCTACGGCCGCTACATGAATGAGCAGAACGCCTTCTACCTCCCCATCCCCCTCAAAAATCCGTCGGACCCGGAGGGCATCTCGGGCTTTGATCCGAACTACGGCACGATGACGAGTGCCGACGCTGCCCGAGCCCGCGTCCCAGCGCCCGACGGCGTGGGCCGTGTGACCCGCGACCTGACACGCGGCATCAATCCGGTGCTGCGCTCGCTGCAGGCCGACCTTGTGTTCGACATCACCGACAACCTGACGATCGAGAACAAGGTGAAGGTGATGCAGACGGATCTCATGTTCAACGCCGCCTTCTCGCTGAGCGCCCCGAGCGACGCGCAGGCCTTCCCGGCCACGAAGCTGCCGGAGGGCGAGTCGCTGGACTCGTACCAGTACGACTACGCCTACAGCGACGGGACCTTCACCCCGGCCAGCGCCAACGGAAACGGGCTCGTGTCCGAGTTCGGCTGGTGGCACGTGAACAAGCCAATGGACAACGTCATCGACCAGCTTGAGCTCAAGTACGACACCGGCGCCCACTCGGTGACTGGGGGGCTCTACTTCAGTACCTACAGCCTGGAGGAGACCTGGCACTGGCACAGCATGCTGACGGACGTGCAGGGCAACCCCCGCATGCTCGACCTGACGGTCACCAACCAGGACGGCGACACGTACCAGGTGACGGAGAACGGCTTTACGCAGTACGGAACGACGTATGCCGGCCATCAGGGCACCGGCACCATTTTCGCTGCGTACGCCGGGGACGAGTGGCAGGTCAACGACCAGCTCCGCATCGACGTCGGCGGCCGGCTGGAGAAAAACATCTTCCGCGGCAAGGTGGAGAGCACAAGAACCCTTGCCGACATGGACGGCGACCCAAACACGCTCTACGACAACGATGTCAACGTAGCCGGCAACTCCATCTCCACCTACAACGACAGCTTTACGGAGTGGGCGCTGTCGGTGGGCGCCAACTACAGCCTCAACGAGCGGTACGCCGTCTTCGGGCGCTTTAGCCGAGGCTTTCACATGCCCGACCTCGACGCGTTTCGCAACCAGTCCAACGCCCGCGTCGAGGACGTTCTCCAGGGTGAGCTCGGCGTCAAGATCAACACCCCGAGCTACGGCGCCTTCATCACGGCCTTCGTGAGTTCCCTGCGCGACATTCCGTTCGACGACCAGGAGCTCAACGACCAGGGCCAGATCGTGACCAACACGCAGTTCGCGAACAGCCTGACCCCGGGGGTCGAGGCCGAGGTCAACGGGCAGTTTACCGACGCCCTCTCGGCCAGCCTCACGGCCACGCTGCAGCAGCCGGAGTATCGGGACTACACGTACGAAGAGGACGTGAACGCAGACGGCCAGCTTGAGTCCTTCGACTTCGAGGGCAACCGCGTGCGGCGGCAGCCGCGCTACATGGTGTCGGTGAATCCGCGCTACGACCTCGGCGTCGCCGAGGTAAGCACCACGCTCCGGTTCGTCGACGAGCGCTACACCAGCGACGCCAACTCGGGCATCGTGCTGCCGTCCTACTACGTGTGGGACGCCAGCATCTCCACCACGCAGGGCCCGGTGACCCTCAAGCTGGCGGGGACCAACCTCACCAACAGCCTCGGGCTGACGGAGGGAAATCCCCGCACCGGCCAGCAGATTGGGCAGGTGACGAACATCTTCCAGGCCCGTCCCATCCTGGGCCGCCGGGTCAGCCTGTCGCTGCTGTATGACTTTTAACCGCCTGCTGGGCTCGTGCGTCGAGCCCCAGGCCCTTCCGATCCGCGCACCGGCCTCTTGCGTCGCAAGGGGTCGGTGCGCTTTTTCATGCTATCGTACCGTCCCGCCTTCATTCTTTTCCGTCAGCCCCGGGGCCGCCTATGCCGACCTTTGAGCTCACCCTGCTCGATATTTCGATGGTGATCGCCTACGTGATCGTCATCGTGGGCATCGGGTTCTATGTCTCTCAAAACCAGGAGTCTACGGATGATTACTTCCTCGCCGGCCGGTCGTTGACCTGGAGCATCATTGGGTTCTCGCTGTTCGCCTCCAACATGTCCACCAGCAGCCTTGTGGGCATGGCCGGCGACGCCTACGCTCACGGCATCGCCGTCTACAACTACGAGTGGATGGCAGCCCTCGTCCTCATCATTTTCGCGGTGTTTTTTCTCCCGTTCTACCTTCGGGCGGAGGTGTTTACAATGCCGGAGTTTCTCGAGCGGCGCTTCGACGCGCGATCGCGATACTACTTCTCGGCCGTCACGGTCCTGGGCAACATCATCATCGATACTGCCGGGGCCCTCTACGCCGGGGCCCTCATCATCCAGATCATCTACCCGAGCTTCCCGATGTGGCAGTCGGTGGTCATCCTGGCGCTGCTCTCCGGGCTGTACACCATTGCCGGGGGCCTAAAGGCTGTCGTGTACACCGATGTAATCCAGGCCGTGCTGCTCATCGGGGCATCGATTGTGGTCTCGGTGATTGCCTTCAACCAGGTTGGCTCCTGGCAGGCGGTCACGGAGGCCACCCCGCCGGACATGCTCAGCCTCGTACAGCCAATCGACGACCCGGTGCTCCCCTGGCCCGGCCTCATCACCGGCGTCTTTCTGCTTGGCTTCTATTTCTGGGGGACCAATCAGTTCATGGTGCAGCGCACCCTGGGCGCCAAAAACCTCGACCATGGACGCTGGGGGGCCCTCTTTGCGGGCTTCCTGAAAGTACCTGTCATCTTCATCATGGTGCTGCCCGGCACCTTTGCGCGGGTGTTGTACGGGCCGGAGGCCATCGAGAAGGCCGACATGGTCTTCCCGACCATGCTGTTCGACCTGCTGCCGGTGGGCATTCGTGGGCTCATCCTGGCGGCCCTCGTGGCGGCCATCATGTCGAGTGTCGACTCGACCCTCAACTCGGCCTCGACGCTCGTCACCATGGACTTCGTGAAGAAGTGGAAGCCGGAGGCCAGCAACCGCCTGCTCGTGATTGTGGGGCGGGCGGTCACCGGGGTCTTCATGCTGCTGGCGGCGGCCTGGGCGCCCGTCATTCTCGATTTTCCCTCGCTCTGGCAATACCTGCAAACGGTGCTGGCGTACCTGAGCCCGCCGGTGGTGGCCTGTTTCGGGATCGGGCTCTTCTGGAGCGGCGCGAACCGACACGGCGCCTTCGCGGGCCTGATCGTGGGGCACCTCGCGGCGGTCCTGCTGGCCGTCGCAGAGTGGCAGGTGCCGGGCTTCGGCATTCAGTTTCTGTACCTCCCGGCCATCCTCGTTGTGGTGAGCGGCCTCGTGATTGTGGGCGTCAGTTGGGCCGGGGAGGCTCCCGCCCCGGCCACCGTCGAGGCGTATACGTGGAACCCGGGTCACATCGAGCGCGAACTGGAGCGGATGGCCGCCCATCCCTGGTACAAGAACTTCTTCGTACAGTCGGGCGGTCTGCTGGGGCTGATTGCGCTCGTGTTCTGGTTCTTTTGGTAGGGGCGGCGGGGGGCGCTTCGGGAACGCCTGCCCGGCCCACGCATGCCTCCGGAGCCCCTCTTCGCCCCGATGCCGACGGACGCTCCCCGACCGGCACACTTCCCGGACAATGCCTGCATGTTCTCGTTATGGCCACCCTGAGAGATGTTGCCCGTGAGGCCGACGTTTCCGTATCTACGGTTTCGCGTGCGCTCAATAACCCCGATATGGTCCATCCCGAAACCCGTGCGGACGTGCGCGAAGCGGCCGAAGCGCTCGGCTACCAGCCCAGCCGTGTCGCCCGCCGCCTCCGCCTCAAGGATGGAGACGCCAACCTGATCGGCCTCGTCATTCCCGACATCCAGAACCCGTTCTTTGCCGACATTACCCGCGGGGTGGAGGACGTGGCCCGTGACCACGACTATGCCCTCATCCTGAGCAACTCGGACGAGGCCCCCGACCAGCAGCGCCGGGCCGTGGACACGCTCACCACCGAGTCTGTGGACGGCGTGATCGTGCCTCCCGTCAGTGCGCAAGACCCCGAGGTGCAGCGCCTGCTCCAGGAAGACATCGCGGTGGTGTGCGTTGACCGCCGCTTGGGCTCGGCCCGCGTGGACACCATCGTGTCTGCCAACCAGACGGGGGCCTACGAGGCGGTCACTCACCTTATCGGGCTTGGCCACGAGCGCATCGGGTTTATCGGGGGCGTTCCACGCATTTCTACCAGCACCGAGCGGCGCGAAGGATACGAACAGGCGCTCCGCGAGCACGGTCTTCCCGTGGATCCAACCCTCATCAAGGAGGGCGACTCGCGCCGGGAACGAGGCACGCGCCTTGCGAACGACTTACTTGACCTCGACGAGCCGCCCACGGCGCTCTTTACTGGCAACAACCTCACGACGCTCGGTGCCCTCTCGGCCATCCACGTGCGTGGCCTGCAGGTGCCCGAGGATGTAGCCCTCGTGGGCTACGACGATATCCCCTGGCCCATGGCCCTGAACCCGCCCCCGACTGTGATGGATCAGCCGGGGTACGAAATGGGGCGGCGGGCGGCCCGGCTCTTGCTGGATCGCCTGGCCACCCCAGACCGCGCGCCTACCACCGTCACCCTCCAGCCCACGCTCGTCGTGCGCCAGTCGTGCGGTGCCGCAACTTCCTGACTGCTCCCGGTGCCCCGATGCGCCCCCTTTCCCGTGCCGGGACCCTTGCTCGCCGGACTCTTCCTCGCTGCTCCGTTTGTCCTCCACTCCCGGTCCTCCACTGCCAGTCCTCCACTGCCAGTCCTCCACTGCCAGTCCTCCCCCATGCCCGACGCGTCCATGGATGCCCCTCCTTCCTTTGACGAGCCGTTCCGCCCGCAATTTCACTACACCCCGCCCCGCCACTGGATGAACGACCCCAACGGGCTCGTGTACCACGAGGGGACGTATCACCTCTTTCACCAGTACAATCCGGCGGCCAATACCTGGGGCCACATGAGCTGGTACCACGCCACCAGCCCCGACCTCGTGCACTGGACGCACCGGGGCGTCGCAATCCCCGAGGAAGGAAATGAAATGATCTTCTCGGGGAGCGCCGTGGTGGATCACGGCAATACCGCCGGCTTCGGCTCCCAGCGCGGCGACTCTCCGATGGTGGCGGTCTACACGAGCAATTATCGTCTGCCGGGGGACGCCATCAATCAGGCGCAGTCGCTGGCCTACAGCACCGACGGGGGCGCCACGTGGACCAAGTACGCGGGAAATCCCGTGCTCGACCACCCGGACGCGGAATTTCGCGACCCCAACGTGTTCTGGTATGCACCAGGGCAAAAGTGGGTGATGGCGGTGGCGCTCTCTGAGCAGCGGATCATCCAATTCTACGAATCGCCGGACCTGAAAACCTGGACGCACCTCAGCGACTTCGGCCCCGCTGGCAGCACGGAGGGCATCTGGGAGTGCCCGGCGCTCTTGCGCGTGCCCATGGAGGACGATGCTGGTTGTAGGCGCTGGGTCCTCTCGGTGGATGTGGGGAGCGGGGCTGTGGCCGGCGGGTCGGGGAGCCAGTACTTCGTCGGGACGTTCGACGGCATCGCGTTTGCTCCGGACGCGTCGCACCTCGACGACGCACCCCACTGGGCCGACTACGGACCCGACTTCTACGCCGCCATCCCCTGGAACAACGTGCCGGATCCCGACGGCCGCGCCCTCTGGCTGGGCTGGATGAACAACTGGACCTACGCCGAGGACATTCCGACGGCTCCATGGCGAAGTGCGCAGACCGTGCCCCGCACCCTCTCGCTCCGGCACAGAAACGACGGCCTGCAGCTCGTCCAGCACCCCGTTGCTGAACTGGAGCGGCTCCGCACGAATCCGGTTCGCCTTGGGGAGCGGACGCTCAACGACGAAACGGTGTCCCTTCCGAAGGACAGCCTCTCGGGACGCACCCTGGAACTCCGCGCCACCCTCGCGCCGGAGAATGCCGAGGCGGTGGGGCTACACGTTCGCACCGGGAAAAATGAGCGGACCGTCGTGGGGTACGACGCAACGTCCGACTCGGTCTTCGTGGATCGTGCCCGCTCCGGCGCTGTCGGCTTCCAGCCCGACATTGCGGCCCGCAACACAGCTCCCCTTTCCCCGACCGATGGCCGCGTCACGCTGCACGTCCTCGTCGATCGCTCCTCGGTCGAGGTATTCGCCAATGGCGGCGCCCGAGTGCTCACCCACCGCCTCTTTCCCGGCTCGGCCAGCGACGGCGTCGCCCTCTTCGCGCAGGGCGGCACCGCCACGCTTCTCTCGCTCGACGCCTGGACGCTCCGCTCCATATGGGGCAATCCGTGACCCTTGCTTTTTGCACGACTCACCCCTTCTCCGCGATCATGCAGAACGAAGTTTTGTGCATTGGCGAAATCCTCTGGGACGCCCTCCCTGAAGGCCTCTTCCTCGGCGGCGCTCCCTTCAATGTGGCGCGCCACCTGCACGCCCTCGGCGAAACGGTCGCTTTTGCAAGCCGCGTCGGGGACGATGTCCTTGGCCAGGAAGCGCTCCGTCGCCTACGCGTCCATGGGCTCGACCCCGCCCTTGTCCAACTCGACGACACCCTGCCCACCGGCTTCGTGCGAGTGGCCCTGGACCACCACACCGGCGAGCCCGACTACGAAATCGTAGAGCCGGCCGCCTGGGACGCCATTGCCTGTACCGACGCGCTGCGCCAACGCGCCGCTTCGGCCGCCGCCCTCGTCTTCGGCAGCCTCGCCCAGCGGGCCGCCCCTACTCGCCCCACCATCCAGCGTCTCTGCGATACCAACGCCCTCCGCGTCTTCGACATCAACCTGCGCCCCCCGTACATCGACCGCGCCGTGATCGAGCGCTCTCTCCACGTAGCCGACGTCGTGAAACTCAATGCAGACGAGCTCCAGCGCCTGCGCAACTGGTTCGGGCTTGCCGCTGCCCCCGACACCGCCCTGGAGGCCCTTGCCACTACCTTCGACTGCCGGGTTGTCTGTGTCACTCGGGGCCGCGCGGGCGCCCGGCTGTGGCAAGACGGCACCTACGCCGCGCACCCCGGCCACGACGTCGCGGTCGAGGACACCGTCGGGGCCGGCGACGCCTTCCTCTCCGCCCTCCTCGCTGGCTTGTTGGATGAGCGCAGCGGGACGGCCCTCCTTGCACTCGCCAACCGGCTCGGGGCCTACGTGGCCGCCCACGCGGGGGCGCTTCCTCCCTATGAGGTGAAGTGCCTGGACGACATTGCCGCTCTGTCTCTTCCTCCACGGGCTTCGTCCCAAAGTGCCTGACGGTCGTCCCACCTGCCGCACTCCTGAAGGAGGCGACGACGGCCTCCGCCCCGACCTGTGTCGCACATGGCACAGGAGGGCTCCTCAACTTTGTTCTACGACTCCTCCCTGCTATTCCTGTGCTGTACGTTCCCCTTTTTCCGCCTCGCGTTGCCCTGGTCCTTCTCCTGGCGGTTCTGGGCATTGCGCCTCCCGCCGCCACGGCCCAGCCGTCTCCCGACTCCCAAGAGGCCGTGGCCCCGCCCGACCCCACCACGCACGTGGCGTTGCCGGCTCCGGAGCAGATCGATACCCTCCGCGCCTACATTGACACGACCTGGAGCACCCTGACCCGCTCGCACGACGACCTCCTCGCTGCCCTGCCCGACCCAAAGGTGGAGCACGCGCCCGGCACGCCCTGGCCCCTCTATGTAGCTGCCAGCGAGGACACTGCCACGGTCGGGCGTCGCCTCCGAGAGTCCCTCTCCCCCGCAGAGTGGGCACAGGTGGACCTCCGGGTCCTGCCCGAGAATCCGCGCGAGCACATGCCCCGGATCGAGCCGCATGGGTTGCTCTACCTGCCGCATCCCTACGTTGTCCCCGGCGGGCGCTTTAACGAGATGTACGGCTGGGACAGCTACTTCATCTCGGTGGGCCTGCTGGAGGCGGGGCGGGTGGAAAGGGCAAAGCACATGGCCAGCAATCACCTCTATCAGGTGCGGCACTACGGCACCGTTCTGAATGCCAACCGGACCTACTACCTCACCCGCTCGCAGCCGCCGTTCCTCGCCACAATGGTACGGGACGTCTTCCGCGCTACCCGCGACACGTCGTGGCTCGCCGACGCGGTGCCGGCGCTCACGACCTACCACAACTATTGGACGACCGGCCCCCATCGGGCGGGCGACACGGGCCTCTCCCGCTACTACGGGCTGGGAGAGGGGCCCGCGCCAGAGGTGGTGATGGGCGAGCGCGACGCGGAGGGACAATCCCACTACGACCGCATCCGTGCCTACTACCGCAACACCGACGTCACGGCCTACGACGAGTCGCTCTTCTACGATGCGGAGACGGATTCGCTGACGCCCCTGTTCTATAAAAGCGACCGGTCGATGCGGGAATCCGGCTTCGATCCCTCCAACCGGTTTGGCCCCTTCAACGTGGGCATCATCCACCACGCGCCCGTCGGCCTCAACAGCTTTCTCTACCGGTACGAGAAGGACCTCTCCGCCATCATGGCGACGCTCGGACGGTCCGACGCGGCGAAACGGTGGGGCCTGCGGGCGGAGCAGCGGCGTCGTCGCATGAATGACCTTCTGTGGGACGCCGAGGCGGGCCGCTACCGCGACTACAACTTTCGCACCGATACGCAAAACGAGTATCCTTTCGCCACGGCGTTCGCGCCTCTCTGGGCGGGCCTGGCGGCCGACTCGCAGGCTGCCGCCACGGCGAGCACCCTGTGGCAGCTCGAAGCCCCCGGCGGTGTCCTCACGAGCACGCGCCGCACCGGAAGCCAGTGGGACGCGCCCTTCGGCTGGGCGCCGCTCCAGATGATGGCCGTGGAAGGGCTGCGCCGCTACGGCTACGACGCCGCGGCGGATCGCCTCTCGGCCAAGTTTGTGGGCCTGGTAAGCAACGAATTCCAGGAGCATGGGGTCATCCTGGAGAAGTACGACCTCGTGCAGCGAGAGTCGGACGTGTCGGCTGGCATCCAGTACGGCTACAGCGAGAACGTCGTCGGCTTTGGGTGGACCAACGCCGTGGTTTTACGCCTTTTGGGGAGCGTCGAACGCTAGAACGTTCCAACGTTCAACGTTTCTCGATCCTTGGATAGGCAGTGCATTCGGGGTTTCAGCACCGCAACAGAATGTGCGGATGTCCTGTCAGTAGCCGACCACGTACCCGTCCTTGCGCATCTCGGTGCCGCCCCAGTAGACTCCTTCCTCCGGGTCCCAGCGGATGGCCTGGTAGCCGCCGTAGCCGCCCGCGCCCACGTCCATGGCGTGCCCGCGGCCACGAAGCGCGTTCACCACCTCGTCGGGCACGCCACTTTCCACACGGAGCGTCCCGCGGCCGTCCATGGCCTCCCCCGTGGGGCTGGTGCTGCCGTAGTGGCGGTAGCGCGCCGCGTCGCCGGCCGCCTGCACATTCAGGCCGAAGTTGACGATGTTGCTGAGCACCTGCACGTGGCCCTGCGGCTGCATGCCCCCGCCCATGACGCCGAAGCTGAGGTACGGCTCGCCGTCCTTCATGGCAAAGGCCGGGATAATGGTGTGGAAGGGGCGCTTGCCCGGCTCGTAGACGTTGGGATGTCCCTTCTCCATTGTGAAGAGGGCGCCGCGGTCCTGTAGCATGAAGCCGAGGTCGTCGGGGACGAGGCCGCTGCCCATTCCGGCGTAGTTGCTCTGGATGAGCGAGACCATCATGCCGCTCGAATCGGCGACCGTCAGGTAGATCGTGTCCCCGTTGTTGAGGCGCTTGCGCATCGTCGGGTCCAGGTCGGAGGTCGACACTGAGCGCGGAGTGCCCGCGTCCGGCGCGGAGAGCACCTCGTCCATCTCGATGAGCTGCCGCCGCTGTGCGCCGTATTCCTCGGAAATGAGCTCTTGCACCGGCACGTCGGCGAAGTCCATGTCCGCATAAAAGCGGGCGCGGTCCTCAAAGGCCAGCTTCTTGGCCTCCGCCATCACGTGCAGGTAGTCGGTGGAGTTGTGCCCCATGTCCTCCAGGTCGAACCCCTTCAGGATCTGCAGCATCTGCAGCGCGGCGATGCCCTGGCCGTTGGGCGGCAGTTCGAAAACTTCCACGCCGCGGTAGTTGACCGACACCGGATCGACCCAGTCCGCCTCGTGTCGGCGAAGGTCCTCCATCCGCAGGTAGCCGCCCGTACGCTCCGAATAGTCGACGATGGTGCGGGCAATCTCGCCCTCGTAGAACGCCTCGGTGCCCTTCTCAGCGAGGGTCTCCAGCGTGTTGGCGAGGTCCGGGTTGCGGAAGAGTTCGCCTTCTTCCGGCGCGCGCATCTCCCCGTCCTCGCCCTCAATGAGGTACGTCTCCTTCCAGTTTTGGCTCTCCGGAAGCATGTCGCTGTTCTCGCGGAAGGCGTCCACATTGCCCTGCCAATAGTAGGCGATCACCTGGGAGAGGGGAAAGCCGTTGCGGGCGTACTCGATGGCGGGGGCGAGGTCCTCCTCAAGCGGCAGGTTCCCGAATCGCTCGTGTAGCTTGCCCCAGCCGCTGGCGGTGCCCGGCACGCTCACCGGCAGGTGGCCCAGCAGCGGAATCTGGTCACGGTCGCCCAGTTCCTCCTGCATCTCGTCGTACGAGAGGCCGCGGGGCGATCGGCCGCTGGCATTGAGGCCGTAGAGAGAATCCGTCTCCGGGTCGTAGACGATGGCGAAGAGGTCGCCCCCGAGGCCGTTGCCCGTTGGTTCCATGAGGCCGAGCGCAGCGTTGGCGGCGATGGCCGCGTCGACGGCACTGCCGCCCTGCTTCAGCACATCCACCGCGATCTGCGAGGCGAGCGGCTGGCTGGTGGCGGCGATGCCATGCTCGGCCACGACTGGGCTGCGAGCGTAGCCGGAGCCTGTGAGGCGGTCGCCCCCGCCGGAGTTGGGCTGGGCCGTGGCGGGCAGCGTGAGCAGGAGGCTGAGGAGAACGGAGAGCCAAGAGACGCGCATGAGGAACGGGGGTGGGGTGGAGAGTGGATACGCCCTCAATGTAGAAAACGGAGCGGACATGAGAAACACGGAGCTTGTGTTGGGCGGGAGGCTGCTGGGATTCGCCAAATTGTCCGGTATCCAGGGGCTGCATGTAGAGTCTGCGTGGGGGAGCATGCTCCGATGCCGACCGCATGCATCCACACGCCCGGGCGCTCGTTTGGAAAGTCTTGCCCAGTGCTGCCGTCCGTTTTCTCTGGATTGCCTTCCGACACCGTCCTATGAAAACCATTAGCACGCAGCTTTCCTATTTTCTCCAGGACCGCGACATCCAGCGCAATCTGTGGCTCCTGGTGCGGTATCTGATCGCCCTTGTGGCGGTGATCGTCGTGTTTACGGTCGGCTTTCACTTCATCATGCTGTACGTGGAGGGGGAAGACCACTCGTGGATTACAGGACTGTACTGGACCCTCACGGTGATGAGCACGCTCGGCTTCGGAGACATCACCTTCCAGAGTGAGATTGGACGGCTGTTCAGTGTCCTGGTCCTCGTAACGGGGATTGTGATGCTGCTCATTGTGCTCCCGTTTGCGTTTATCCGGTTTTTCTACGCCCCATGGCTGGAGGCCCAGATCCGCAACCGCGCGCCCCGCTACCTCTCGGCGAACGTGACGGACCACGTGATTTTTTCGGCGTACGACCCCATTGCGCGCGAAGTGATCCCGCGGCTTGAGCGCGACGACATCCCGTACGTGGTGCTGGAGCCGGATCCCCGCACGGCGGGCGACCTGCTGTACGACGAGGTGCGCGTGGTGCAGGGCAACGCGGACAGCCGCGAGACCTACGAGCAGGTGCAGGCGGACCAGTCCCGGTTCGTGGTCGCCAACGACGGTGACGTCGCCAATACCAACGTGACCCTGACGGTGCGCGAAGTGGCCCCGGAGGTGCCCATCGGCGCCACGATCGAGAATGACGACTCGCAAGACATCTTGGAGCTGAGCGGCGCCACCCACGTGCTGCCCATCAAGCGCTGGCTGGGCGAGCAGCTCGCAAATCGGGTCAATGCCCGGCACGCCGAACTGCATTCTGTGGGCCAGTACCGCGACCTCCACCTGGCGGAATTGCCGGTGCACAATACCCCTTTAGAGAAGAAGACAATACGGGAGGCCAGCCTGCGCGAAACGTATGGGGTGACAGTGGCAGGCGTATGGGAGCGCGGCCTCTTCCACTCGGCCGACCCTGAACACACGCTGCAGCCGTCGAGCGTCCCGGTGATCATAGGGACCGACGAGCAGCTTCGGGTCCTCAACGAGCGGATTTCTCCGTACGACGAGAACGCCCACCCGGTTCTCATCATCGGGGGCGGAACGGTGGGAGGGGCGGCCGTGCGCGCCCTCAGTGAGCGGGGGGTAGACGTTCACCTCGTAGAGCGACAACAAGACCGCTGTCGGACCCTCGCTCCGCACTGTGAGCAGGTGTTCTGCGGGGATGCCTCCGACTACGACCTTCTCCGCGACGCCGGTGTTGAGGCGGCCCCGTCGGTGCTCCTCACCACCAACGACGACGCGATCAATATCTATCTTGCCTCCTACTTCCGGCGGCTCAACCTGGACCTCCGTGTGGTTAGCCGCATCACGCACGAGCGGAACCTGGAAGCCATCCACCGTGCCGGCGCCGACTTCGTGCTCAGCTACGTGACCCTCGGGGCGGAGGCGGTCTACTCGGCCATCAAGGGCCGGCGCCTCGTGGTGCTGGGAGAAGGGGTCGACTTCGTCACGCGGGATGTCCCGGCGTCTCTCGCGGGGGAAACCCTGGCGCAGAGCGAGATTGGGGCGCGGACGGGGCTCAATGTGGTGGCCATCGAGCACGATGGCGCCTTTCGCACAACCCTGTCGGGGACCACTTCGCTCCCGGCCGACGGCCGCCTTCTAATGGTGGGCGGAGAGGAGCAGGTTGCGGACTTCGTCGAGCGATACGAGCAGGCCTGATGCGGGCTACCGAACGCGAAGGCGTTGGCCGGGCTGGAGGGGACCGGAGAGGGGGTTAAGGGTCCGCAATCGACGCACGGACACGTCGTGCTCGCGGGCGATTTCAGAGAGGGTGTCGCCGCGGCGGACGGTGTGGTAGGCGGATCCGTTGCCGCCGGAGCGGGCACTTGTGTCCCGGCCCTGCACAGCAAGCTGATTCGTTACGCGCGCCACGCCCTGCAGCCCCTCCACGACTCGCAGAGCCCGCTGGGCCTGCGTGCGGGTCTGCACCCTTCCGCGCAGGAACAGGTGTCCCCGTACCGCAGTGGGCGCAAAGTCGAAAGGCCGGAGCGATCGCACGCCGGCAAGGGCGCGCTTCGCACGGGCCGCAATGCTTGCGTCCGCAAGGCGCTGGGCGACCGTGCGATCCTCGCCCGGAGGGGGGGCGGTCGGTGTCGTTACGGCTGCCTCCTGTAGCGGGCGGGGCGCAGCAGGCGATGCAGAAGCGCTGTCGGGCTGTGCACGAGACGAGGACTCGTCCGACATGCATCCGGCGCCCAGCAGGCCGCCGACCAGGAGGGCGAGAAGCAGCGCGGCGGTGCGTGGAAAAGGGGGAATCACGAGAGGGCAGGCGGGCGGCAGAGGGAAGAGATTAAGCCTTGACCGGGGCACGCTCGGCCTCGGACGTCGGGATCTCCGCTCGTCCGTGTTCGCTCAGCCACCGCTCCGCATCAATGGCGGCCTTGCAGCCAGTGCCCGCCGCCGTCACGGCCTGCCGGTACTCGTCGTCTTGCGCATCGCCACAGGCAAACACGCCGGGCCGGTTGGTGTAGGTGCTGTCGGCCTCGGTCTGGATGTAGTTCTTTTCGTCCATGTCAACCCAGCCTTCAAAGGGCTCCGTGTTCGGCGTGTGCCCGATGGCGAGGAAGAAGCCCGTCACGTCGTCCATCACGCGAGTCTCGCCCGTGTCGTTATTCACCACCTCGATGCCTTCGACTGCGTGTTCGCCGAGCACGTCGATGACTTCCGTATTCCAAACGAACTCGATCGCGTCGTTCTCAAACGCCCGCTCCTGCATGATCTTCGAGGCCCGCAGCTCGCCGCGGCGGTGAATGACGTACACCTTGTCCGCGAACTTGGTCAGGAAGGTCGACTCCTCCATCGCACTGTCGCCCCCGCCGACCACGGCCACCGTCTCGCCCCGGAAGAAGGACCCGTCGCACGTGGCGCACGCGCTCACCCCCTTTCCAATGAGGCGCTGCTCGTTTTCCAGGCCGAGGTACCGGGCCGATGCGCCCGTAGAGAGGATGACGGTCTGCGCGTAGACGGGCGTCTCCTCATCAATGAGGAGGCGGTAGGGACGCTCCCGAAAGTCGACGTGCGTAACCGTGCCGTAGCGCGATTCGGTGCCAAAGCGCTCGGCCTGCTCCTGAAATCGGTCCATCATCTCCGGTCCCAGGAGCCCTTCCGGGAAGCCGGGATAGTTCTCCACGTCGGTCGTGGTGGTCAGCTGACCGCCGGGCTCCGGCCCCATAAAAATGAGCGGGTTCAGATCGGCACGGGCGGTGTACAGGGCGGCGGTCCAGCCGGCGGGACCCGTGCCAATCACAACAACGTCGCGGGCCTCCGCCGTTGAGAAGTCGACGTCCTCAAAGGCGGACAGGGCGGGGTGGTCGCTCGCAGAGGATCCGTTCTGGTACATCGGAACTGAGACAGGTTCGGGAAAAGACGTGTGCATTGAAAATGGCGAGTGCCGAAGGGGGAAGAGCCTTCAACACCCGCCATTTTGCATACGAGGGAGGCGCTACGCAGGCTGACCGGTGAGGGCTTCCAGCTGCTTCTTCAGGGGCTGCTTGCCGGCCGCCCCCACGAGCTGTTCCTGCACCTCGCCGTTCTTGAAGAACAGGAGGGTGGGGATGGAGCGGACTCCATACTCCTGGGCCGTCTGCGGGTTGTCGTCGACATCGACCTTTCCGACTTTGGCGCGGCCTTCAAATTCATCGGCAAGTTCCTCGACGATCGGCGCGATTTGGCGGCAGGGCCCGCACCAGGTTGCCCAGAAATCGACGAGCACCGGCTGGTCGGCGTTCAGAACTTCCTCTTCGAAATTGCTATCAGTCAGCGTGGTGAGGTTGGCGTGCTCGGCCATCGGAATCAACGGGAAAGTGATGAGAGAGTGAGCGAGAGGCCCGCGGCCCATCTGGTACCGTCAGGCGCCCTGAGCAGTTTCTCGGGGCTGCGGCGTGCGGCAACCAGGGATGCATCATACGCAGCAAATACAATGCCAGGGCCGTGCGCGGAAAAAAAGAGGGCTGTGTGTGCATTTTCCACAACAGGGAGACCGGGGCAGAAGACGCACTGACGCTGCCTATTTGACAGCTTTGTTGCACGTCCGGGGGCATCTGGGCAGATGTGTATGCCGGGGCTGGCGGCATCATACCCAAGTAGACACGCAAAAGCACCTGAGCAAAGAGTCATTCCGAGCGGGGCGCCCTGAGCGCCAGCGAGGCCGTCCTCTCGGGGGACGAAGGGGAGTGGAGGGGCTGCGTAGCGAGTGCTCTTGGGAGGAATCTCTCAGAAGAAGGGCGGGAGCGATCCCTACGGACGGCGTCCGCTTGGTGCAACGAGGGTGCCAGGGAAGGTCTCTACGGACCCCGTCGACTTTCTCCGCTCCCTGTTCGCTGGTCGCTCAGGATGACTCTCGAATAAACGCATTTCTGCGTGTCCCTGGATAATTAGCGGGGGAGGGCGCAGAAAGCTCATGATCTTTCGTCATGAGAGTGTCAAGCCTCCATCGCCTGGGTGAGGGCAGTCTCGTAGGGGCGGGCGAGGGCCGTGCCACGAGTGCGCAGCAAGGAGCGTCCGTTTGCGCGGAGTGTCACGCGCCCGTCCGTCACCGTGCCGAGGCGATGCGACTGCACGCCCGGCCGCGCATCCAGCAGGGTACGCAGGTCGCTCGTCTTGTGGGCGGGGATGGACAGCACCACACGCGACTGCGCTTCGCCGAAGAGAGCGGCATCGAGGCGGCCGTCGCACGGCGGCAAGTCGACCGCGAGCCCCAGTCCGTCGCTGTGAATGACGGATTCGGCCAGGCACACGGCCAGCCCGCCGTCCGACACGTCGTGGGCGTGCTGCACCATGCCCTCGTGGATGAGCGCCCGCGTGGCGGATTGCACAGCGACCTCCTCGTCGAGGTCGAGGTGTGGGGCGTCGCCCATGATGCGGTTGTGGACGGTCGACAGGTACTCGGTGCCGCCGGTGCCCCCAGGATGGGTCCAGCCACTTGGGGTGAGGAGGAACAGCACGTCGCCCTCGGTTTGCAGCGCTGCCGTGGTGGGATGCGCCCGGATGTCGCCCACCACGCCGAGCATGCCGATGGTGGGCGTGGGGTAGATTGCGCCCTCGGGGTGCTCGTTGTAGAGCGACACGTTGCCGCCCGTCACCGGCGTGCCGAGGGCGCGGCAGGCGTCGCCCATGCCGCCAATGGCTTCGGCGAAGGTCCAGTAGACCTCGGGGTTGTGTGGGGTGCCGAAGTTGCAGCAGTTGGTAATGGCCACGGGGGTGCCGCCCGCGCAGGTCACGTTGCGTGCGGCCTCGGCGACCGCGATTTGGGCACCACGACGGGGGTTGAGGTAGACGTAGCGGCCGTTGCCGTCGGTCTTCACGGCGAGGCCCTTGCCGGTGCCTTTCAGCCGCACCACCGCGGCGTCGCTGGCACCGGGGCCCACCACCGTGTTCGTGCGCACGGTCGTGTCGTACTGCTCGTGCACCCAGCGCTTGGACGCAATGTTGGGGCTGCCGAGGAGCGTCGTGAGGGCGTCTTCCACGTCCGCCGGATCGAGATCCGGAATGTCTTCGGTCCTGAACGACCGTGTCTCCTCCAGATAGGCGGGGCGTTTGGTGTCGCGTTCGTAGACCGGCACGTCGTCGCCCGCCACGTGGGCCGGGTCCATGGCGGCCACCTTCTCGCCGTGCCAGTAGGCGCGGACGCGGCCGCTGTCGGTAACCGTGCCGATGCGCTGGGCGTTGAGGTCCCACTTGTCGTAGATCTCGGCGAGCGCCTCCTCGTGGCCCGGCTCGCAGACCACGAGCATGCGTTCCTGGCTCTCTGAAAGCATAATCTCGTAGGGCGTCATCCCCGTCTCCCGGGTCGGCACGCGGTCGAGGTGCAGGTCCATGCCCGTGCCGCTGGAGGCGCACATCTCAAAGGCCGAGCTCGTGATGCCCGCCGCGCCCATGTCCTGAATGCCCGCCACCACGCCGTCACGGATCGCGTCGAGCGTGGCCTCCAGGAGCAGCTTCTCGGTGAAGGGATCGCCCACCTGCACGCTGGGGCGGTCCTCCTCACTGTCCTCGTCGATTTCGGCGGAGGCGAAGGTGGCCCCGTGGATGCCGTCGCGGCCCGTATCGGCCCCCACGAGCACCACGTGGTGCCCCGGCGTCTCGGCCGCGGCACGGGCGATGCGGTCCGTGTCCACCACGCCCACGCTCATGGCGTTGACGAGCGGATTGCCCTCGTAGGCGTCCTCGAAGTAGACCTCCCCGCCCACCGTGGGCACGCCGAAGGAGTTGCCGTAGTCGCCGATGCCCCGCACCACGCCGTCGAACAGATAGCGGACGCGCGATTCGTCCAGCGACCCGAACCGCAGCGAATCGAGTGCGCAGATGGGCCGGGCGCCCATCGTAAAGATGTCGCGGTGGATGCCGCCCACGCCGGTGGCCGCGCCCTCGTACGGCTCCACGGCGGAGGGATGGTTGTGCGACTCGATCTTGAAGGCCACGGCCTGCCCATCGCCCACGTCTACGAGGCCCGCGTTCTCCTCGCCCACCTCCGCCAGCAGCTGATCGCCCTCCGTCGGGAGGGTCTTGAGCAGGGCCGTCGAGTTTTTGTAGGAGCAGTGCTCGCTCCACATTACTGAGTAGACGCCGAGCTCTGTGAAGGTGGGCGTGCGCCCGAGGCGGTCCAGAATCTCGTCGTACTCGTCGTCGGTGAGGCCATGGTCGAGGGCGAGGTCGCGGTCCACCTCGGGCGTCTTGGAGAGAGGGTCGGGCATGTGCGCGGGCGCTTCGGGCTGAGGGTTGGGCGTTGGGGGGCAAATCAGTGCAGGGTGGCCCCCAATCCGAGGGACAATCGTAGGTATGAGGGGGCGGGGGGATGGATCCTTGATTCGTGGGGAATTGGGAGAACGACGGCGGCACCTCCAACGGAGTCCGGCGTACATCTACCCCGGGATCTCCGGTGTTGAGTGTGACTGCTTCACCGCGATTCTCCAACCGCCGTCTGTTCTCGAGACGGGCCTTCCAGCTGGACGTCCCGGACGTTGTTCGCAGTCCCCCTACCGTTCGACCGTTTCCGCCATGATCTTCCTCACCGGCGTCCCTGGCTTTCTGGGCACGCGTCTCCTGGAGTCCCTGGCCGAAGCCAATCCGGAGCACTCGTTTTTCCTGCTCGTCCAGCCCAAGTTCGAGGGGCGCACCCACGACCTCCTCGACGACCTCACCCTTGCCGACCGGGCCGCGGTGCTCCCCGGCGACATTACGGAGCCAGACCTGGGCCTCGGCGACCGCTACGACGAGGTGGCGGGACAGATCACACGGGCGGTCCACCTCGCCGCCGTGTACGACCTGTCCATCCCGCGGGACGTCGGGTGGCAGATCAACGTGGACGGCACGCGGCACGTCCTCGACCTGCTCGTGCAGAGCCCGAACCTGGAGCGGTTCGGGTACGTCAGCACCGCCTACGTGTCGGGGCAGCGCACCGGCACCATTTACGAGAACGAGCTGGTCCACGACGCCGGGTTTAAGAATTTCTACGAGGAGACCAAGTACCACGCCGAGGTGCTGGTGCAGGACCGAATGGACGAGATCCCGACGCTTATTTTTCGCCCGAGCATCGTCGTGGGCGATTCGCAGACGGGCGAGACGGACAAGTTCGACGGGCCGTACTTCGTGCTGAACGCGCTGCGCACGCTGCCCAAATACACGCTCATGACCCGCGTGGGGGCGGGCACCGAGCCGGTGAACCTGGTGCCGGTCGACTTTGTGATCGATGCCATGACGCACCTGATGACGATCGGCGGGCACGAGGGCACGGTCTATCACCTTGCTGATCCGCAGCCGCTCACGGCACAGGCACTCATGGCGCTTTTTGCGGGGCTCCTGGATAAGCGGGTAGCGTACGTGCCGGTACCGCCCGGAGTGGCCCGGGCCTTGATGAGCACCGGGGTGGGGCGCGCCCTGGGCATTGCGCCGGAGCTGATCGACTATTTCGATCATCCGTCCCGCTACGACGTGTCAAACGCGCGAAGAGCGTTGGAGGGCACTGGCATTGAGTGTCCGGCCCTGCCGGACTACGCCCCGACGATGGTCGAGTACGCACGCCGCCATGAGGCACGCTCGTCGGCGATGTATTGACTGGGGCGGGCGGAGGGGGGCAGGGACCCGGCAGGGACCCGGTAGGGACCCGGCAGGGGCTCGGAACCAACGCCGAGAAATTTGCTTCTCGGTGTTGCGTTTGTATTTTCCTGAGGTCTCAGTTCCATCACGTTCCCTACCGTACGTTCCCTACCGTTTCGATGAGCGACACCACCGCCTCCACGCCCGACCGACGCACCTTCTTGAAACGCGCCGCCTTGACAGGAGCCGGTGCTGCGCTGTGGCCCACTGCCGCATCGGCCCAGGAGCCGCCGGAATTTTCCAGCGACGGCCCGGTTGTGGTGGCGAGCGGCAACGGCGAGGCGGCTGTTGAGCAGGCCCTTTCGGTGCTGGGCGACGGCGGCTCGGCCCTGGATGCGGTCATCGACGGGGTGAACATTGTGGAGCGCGACCCGGACGACATTACGGTCGGCTACGGCGGTGTGCCAAATGCAGACGGCACGGTGCAACTGGAGGCGGGGGTGATGGAGGGCAGGACGCACCGTGCCGGGGCGGTGGCCGTCCTGGAAGACATCGCGGTCCCGTCGCAGGTAGCGCGAATGGTAATGGAGCGCACCGACCACGTGCGGCTGGTGGGCGAAGGGGCAAAAAAGTTTGCCCTGATGCATGGCTTTGAACCCAGAGACCTCCTCACGGAGCGTGCCCGCAAGATCTGGGTGAGGTGGCGAGAGACGCTTTCGGAGAATGACGATTATCTGCCCCCGGACAGCCTGAAGGACGAGTCGCTGGGGGCACAGTTGCGGCAGGTGCAGCGCCATTACGGCACCATTCACTGCTCTGCCCTGGCGCCAAGTGGCGATATCAGCGCTGTGACCACCACCAGCGGGCTGTTTTACAAAATTCCGGGCCGTGTAGCAGATACCTCCGTGGTGGGGGCGGGTCTGTATGCCGACAATGACGTGGGGGCGGCCGGTTCCACGGGGCGTGGAGAGGCCAATCTCAAAAACCTGTCGAGCTACCTCATTGTGGAGCGTATGCGGGAGGGAGACACGCCGGAGGAGGCTTGCCTCTTTGCCTGTCGCCGCATCGCGGAGAATACGGTAGTGCCTCGCTTACGCACCGACCAGGGCACGCCGAATTTCAACGTGCGGTTCTACGCGGTGCGCAAGGACGGCCTGGCGGGCGGCGCACAGATGCGCGGCGAGGGCGAGATGGTGGTGGGCGACGCCGATGGCGTGCGGCGCGTGACGGTGCCGGGCCTGTTTGCGGAGGGGGACTGACTTTTCCCCTGGCTGCGCGAAGAGGACCCCTCTGGGGCAAAGCGCGGGGGGGGGCTCCCATTCATCCAGCGGTGCCGACGACCGCAAACGCGTCGGGGGTACCCAGGTCTCCAGGTGCGTTTGAAGCAATTGCTTCAGTTCGGGTCTGATGGGCCCCACTGAGATTCTTCGCTGCGTTGATGTCTCGGTCGTGATGAGCAGAGCACTCGCAGCACGTCCAGTCTCGGACGTCCAAGGGCTTTTTGCCATCGACGTGTCCGCACGCAGAACACCGCTGGCTGGACGGGAACCACTTGTTTGCAATGACGAGCGTTCGCCTATGCCACTCGCACTTGTCTCTCAGGCGGCCCCTGGCTACCAGGTGGAGGTGGCCGTACTGAAAATGTCGTCGGCCACATTTTCGAGGGCATTCTCGGCAGCCTGGCGCTCGCCCTGGAGGCCTGCCTCCACCGGATCGTAGCTGGCGGCGCCGCGGAACGACTCGTCCACAAGCACCGAGTCCTGCGTCTGGTCCAGGTAGCGCACCGCCACGTCAATGGTGACCTCGTTTGTGGTCGCTCGCTCGTCCCCACTCACGCCCGTGGGACGGTTCTGGTAGCGCTGGATGCGGGCGGTGAGCAGGGCGTCAGCACCGGTGTCGTCCGTAGTGAGAGAAAGACGCGTGCGGTTGACAAAGCGGTCCGTCAGCAGGCTGGTCAGGTCGCTGCCCATGGTGTTAAGGGGGCTGGAGGTGTTGTCCTGCGCGATCGGGATCGCGATCGTTTCGAGGCGAGACGGGATGCTGGCTCCGCTGAAGCTGTAGAAGGCGCAGCCAGAAAGCCCGGCGGCAATGGCAAGCAGCAGGCCCAGCGCGGACCAGCGTCGGGGACTGTTGAGCACGCGCGGGGGGAAAACGGTGGGACGGCGTGGGGGCCTTGTCATGTCGACGGAGTGGTCATCAATTTAGGAGTGGGGCAGCGCCGGACGCGTGTTGTGTGCCGTGCCACGCAGCACCGGCGGGCGGGACAGCTCAAACAGGCTACAGGTCTTCGTCGATGTTCTTGATCTTGCGGTACAGGGTCCGCTCACTGATGCCGAGCGCCTCGGCGGTCTTGCGGCGGTTGCCGTCAAATTTTTTGAGTGCTTGACGAATCAACTGCTTCTCGGCCTTCTCCAGCGTCGGGAGCGGCTCCGGCTCGTCCTCCGTGGGGGGGGCGTCGGAGGCCTCGGGGGAGGGCCGTGCCGACGGATTCGGCGAATCGACGGCGGAGGGCCGGTCTGAAGAGCGACGTGTAGGACGGGCTGGTTCTCCCTCCCCGACCTCGTACACCACGTCGCGCATCATGGAGTCGACCTCTCCGCCGCCTGGCTGATCGCGGTCGTGGGACGCAGGGGGGTCGGGGGGGGCGTCGCTGTTGACCACTACAAAGTCGTCGTAGTCGCTCGGAAAGTCGCCGCGCTCGGCCACCTCGCGGGGCACCACCACGCCCACATTGGAGATGAGCGACCCCAGTTGCTCCTTCAGATCGCGCATGTCCATCCGCATCTCCAGGATGGCGCGGTAAAGCAGTTCGCGGTGGCGGAGGGCATCGGTCGGGTCTTCTCCGTCGGGCGAGGGGGCGTCTCGGGGAGGGGACTCTACCCGCATCAGGTCGGTAGAGGGGGCTGCCCGGCCGAGGTCGCGGAGAAGGGGGCGCAGGTCGTCCACGTCCACCGTTTCGTCGCGCATCAGAACCGAGACGCGTTCGGCGATGTTGCGGAGCTCACGGACGTTGCCGGGCCAGCGATAGCTGTGAAGCAGCTCTTCGGCGGCGTCCGTGAGGCGCTTGCGCGAAGAGTTGTACTCCTGCGCGTACTCGTAGAGAAACGTCTCAAAAATAGGCAGAATGTCCTCGGGCCGCTCCCGCAGGGGCGGAATGTCGATGAGGACTGTGCTGAGGCGGTAGTACAGGTCCTTGCGGAACTTTCCGTTCTGGACCTCTTCCGCCAGGTCCTTGTTGGTCGCCGCCACGATGCGCACGTCCACCTGCTGCTGCGTGGAGGCCCCGACGCGGCTGAAGCGACCCGTTTCCAGCACGCGGAGCAGGCGCACCTGGGCCTGCGCGGGCATCTCGCCAATCTCGTCGAGAAAGATGGTGCTGCCGTCGGCCTCTTCGAAGTACCCGGTCCGTTCCTCCACGGCGCCGGTGTACGCGCCCTTTTCGGCCCCAAAAAGCTCGCTCTCGATGAGGCCCTCGGGGATCGCCCCGCAGTTGACCACCACCATGGGGTCGTGGCGGCGGGTGGATAGTTCGTGCACCACCTCGGCAATCAGTTCTTTCCCGACGCCGCTCTCGCCCTGGAGCAGCACGGTGATGTCGGTCTTGGCCACCTGGCGGGCCTGGTCGATGACGTTTTTGATCACGTCGGAGTCCCCGACGATGCCGAAGCGTTCTTGAATGGACGCGCGATCCATGGGGGCGTTTTTGGGCT
The DNA here is from genome assembly GCA_913056185.1 of uncultured Bacteroidota bacterium. GTDB lineage: Bacteria > Bacteroidota > Rhodothermia > Rhodothermales > Salinibacteraceae > Salinibacter. Next base: position 12,377 of record CAJXLV010000036.1, on the reverse strand, counting down.
TGGAGAGAGAGCGACCAATCGCGGCTGGTTCCTGTCTCCCGACCTCCGGCCGACCGTGGCCGCGGGGACGGGCTGCGGTCCCGACGGAGGAGCGTGGCGTCTGCTGGACCGCAGGAAGTCGTCTTGTCTTCAAGTAATCTGCCACTTTGTCACAAGAGGGGACAACTACACCTGTGTGGCGCGGAAAGGATCCCTGTGGGCTGTTTTGGGGCGTTGAAGATGCCGTGACAAGGGGGCGGTCGCGTCAGGGCGGGGAAGAGGCGTGGGCCAGGGCGGTCCGGAAGAGTGCATTCAACGGCTCGATGGGGCGGGGCTCGGGATTGGGGAAGCGCAGGGCGGCCTGCCGCTCCAGCTCGTCGGCGATGAATGCGTGGATCGTCGGCAGGCGCGGCTCAGCGTCGTCCTCCAGCCCGGCACGCTTTCGGGCGACCAGGGCCTCGATGGCGGCCCGGAGATTGGTGGGGAGGCGGGCGGCGTGGAGCAGGCGGTCAAACTCAACCGGCACGGGCCCACGCTCCTGTTCGATCCAGCGAACGGCCAGAAGGGCACGGAGCACATACAGGTACGCCTTGGGGGCGACCTGCGCGTCGGTCAGGGCTTGCTCCGCTATGCTGCGAGCCATGCCGCGGTAGGCGGGCCCGGCGGCGCCGGGCGCGTAGTAGGTCGGGATGAGGGAGCGCCACTGCTCCAGCACCGCTTCGTGCTCGCGGTAGACGAGGGGCGATTGCAGCCAGTCGAGAAGTGTGGGGTTGGTGCTGGAGAAGAGGTGGAGGGCCTTGCGGAGGTCCCAGCCGTGCAGGTCGATCGCGTCTGTGATGGGTCGGTCGATTGTGTCGTCGCGCCGCTCCAGGTCGACGGAGAGGTACCAGTCGCGCGGGTGGACGTAGACGACCCGCACGTCGTAGTCGCTGTCGGCCGACGGGAAGCCCCAGGCCCGGCTCCCCGATTCGCAGGCGTACAGAATGGTGACGGCCTGTGCCTCCGCAAGTTGATCGAGCCGGTCAAGGATTCGGGCATTCGCTGCGGGCTCCATGACGCAGTTCCGGGCTACTGATCGAGCACCACGCGGAGGCCCGTCACGCGGCGGGGGGGCGTCGGGGCGGTTTCGGCCTTTGGGTCTGCCAACGTGAGGACCGAAGCGTTTTGGGCCCGGATGCCGCCGGTGGTTCGGGCCCACTCGGCCACGTTGCCGTCCACGTCGTAGACGAGCGGGCCGCGGCCGTGTTCGCCGTGCCCCGGCGGCCGGCTGCCCACGGGCATGAGCAGTGCGTCGATGGGCTGCTGCGCCAGGCGGGCCCGCAGGCGGCCGGCCTCATCCGGATTTGGCGTGTAGCCGGCCCAGTACGCGGGCGTGTTTTCGGCGGGGCCGCTCCGTGCGCTCTTGAGCGCCGTTAGCTCCGCGGCGGTCGGCAGGCGGTAGTCGCGGCCGGTCTCGTCGCGCAGCCACTCCACGTACGCCTCGGCCGCCTCGGGCGACAGTCCATGGACGGGGTAGTTGGCCGTGCCGGGCGGCACATCGACGCCCGCGTCGTACGCCCGGAACTGCGCTCGCGTCACCTCGAAGCGGCCGATCGTGAGGGTGTCGCCGAGCGTCACCGTTTCGGGGACGAGAGTGCCATTCACCCGCGTGCCGTAACGGCCGTCGGTGCGGGCGGGCGCATCGGCGGATTCGAGGAGCGCAAGCGGCGCGTCGTCGGCCAGCAGGCGGTCGGCCACACGCTCGTTCATCGAGGTCGTCCCAAAGAGGTAGGTGTCGATCCACTTCAGATCCTCTTCCATTTTGCGCCGCTGGTGCGAGAGCTCGCGCAGCCCGTGCGGCTCGCCGGGGTAGCTCAGGAAGCGGACCGGTGCGTTGCCGATTTGCTGAAGGGCGCGGTAATACTCCCAGCCCTGCTCGTAGGGCACGGCGCGGTCTTCGGTGCCGTGGTGGATGAGGGTGGGCGTCTGCACCGTCGGCATCTCGAAGAGCGGGCTCTTTTCGATGTAGTGCTCGGTGTGGGTCCAGGGCGCGCCTTTGAAGTAGGACTGGTCGAAGCGCACGCCGAAAGCGCAGTTGCCGTAGTCGGAGGTCCAGTTGACGTCGCCCGCGCCGGGGGCGGCCACCTGGAAGAGCTCCGGGTGCTCGATGGTGAGCTGCGTGGTGAGGATGGCGCCGTTGGACCAGCCCATCACGCCGAGCGAGTCCGTGTCGACGAGGCCGGCGCTGGCCAGGCTGTCGATGCCGCTCACGATGTCGGGCACCTCCAGCTCATAGTATTTGCCTTTGATTGACTCCACGAAGTCGAGCCCGTGGTGGCCGGAGCCGTGGTAGTTGGGGCGAAAGACGAAGGCGCCACGCTGGGCGAGGAGGGGCGCGTAGACGGTCCACCCGAGCGACCAGGCGTCGAGGTCCACCCCGCTGGGGCCGCCGTGGATGACGGTCATCAGGGGGTAGGCGCGGTCGGGATCGTAGTTGAGGGGGTAGTGCAGGATGCCGTTGACCGTCTCGCCGTTGGCCCCCGTCCACCGGACGACCTCGGCCCGTGGGATCGGCAGGGTGTCGAGATTGTCGTTGAGGGTCGTCAGCGTTTCGTCGTCCTGGACGGCGCCCTCGCGGTAGGTGCCCACGCGGTAGGCCGGCGGGGTGTCGGCGGTCGAGTGGCTGAAGACGATCGTCTCGCCGTCCGGCCCGGCCACGAAGGCGGTGGCGTGGGCCAGGCGTTCGTCCTCGACGGCTTCAGGGACCCAGCCGTCGCTCGTCCTTCGGTAGAAGCGGGGCTGAAAGGTGGGCCCGTCCGCGAGTTGTACGTGCACGCCGCCGTCCACGACCGCGTACCCGCCGTAGCCGATGCCCTTGTCGCCCCACCGAAGCGGTACCTCCTGGTAGGAGCGCGCATCCAGGTCGTAGTGGTACAGCTTGGTGATGCCGGCGCCTTCGTGCTCGGGGTCGGAGCTGTAGCTGTCTGTGGCGTAAAACCCGGAGCCGTCGGCGGTCCACTGGTAGTTGGAGGGGTCGAAGTATTGCTCGTCGAAGAGTTCCGTCGTCTCGCCTGTTTCCAGGTTGAGGAGGAACTGGTGCGGCTGGTTGCGGGCATCGGCGTCGATGGGCGAGTCGTCGAGGCTATAGACGACGTATTTGCCGTCGGGCGAGGGGGCGAACTCGGTGATTTGGTTCTCATTCTCTGTGACGCGCGTCACCTTCCCGGTGCTGACGTCCACCACGAAGAGGCGCACCGGCCGAAAGAGAGTCGTGTCTTCCACCACGCGGGCGTCGTCCTCGGTCGCCTCCAGGTGCTCCTCGTAACGCGTGCTTGTTTCCCGGGTGGTGAAAAGGAGGCGCTCTTTGTCGAGCCAGCGTGCGTCCTGTACGCCGTGCTCCACGGAGGTGAGGGCCTCGGGCGCACCGCCCCGGGGGTCGAGGCGCCAGAGCTGGGGGCCGCTGCTTTCTTCGTCCTCCGTCTCGCGCGACGACAGGAAGGCGATGTGGTGCCCGTCGGGGCTCCACCGCGGGTCGCCGTTGTTGCCGGTGCGGGTGAGGCGGATGGTGGCGGTTGCGTCGCCGCCGTGCGGGTCGTCCCGGTATGTCAGGTACACGTCCGACTGGCTTTTGTCGGCCTCCGGGTCGGGCGTGTCTTTCACCCACAGCACGCGCTCGCCGTCGGGCCCGATGTCGACGTCTGCCAGCGAGCGTTGGGTGAGGACGTGGTCGATCGTCCAGGGGCCTTCATCGGCGGGCTGCGCCGAGGTGGAGAGAGGCAGGAGGACGGTGAGCACGGCGAGGAAGACGGAGCGCATGCGGGCAGGTGGGGGCAGGGACACACGAGAGCGAAGAATTCAGTGTACCGGTGAAGGGCGCGAAACGTTCGAAGGGACGACGCCGGGAGCCCCGGTGCGGCACGTTCGGTCGGCGCCTCAGTACGCCCCGCTTGCGCTTGGGCCGCCGAGGTAGATCGCGTTCGTCAACAGGTGGATTGGGCCGTCGGCCCAGACGCGGAAGACCGGGTCTTCGGCCAGGCGGATGACGCGGCCAGCGCCGAGACGGTCGACGGTGGCGTAGGGCTGCTGAGCGTACACGTGTTCGGTGAGGGCGGGCCAGGCAAAGCCGCTCACCTCCAGGTCGGTGGCGGCGTACGTGACGGGGTTGGCGCCGTAGACCGACGCGTTCAGGGGGCGATGATTGGTAAGCAGGGCCAGGTCGGCCGGCAGGCCGTACGTGAGCCAGTGCGTGGTGTCGGCGTGGGCGCGGAGGAAGGCGCCGGGCACGGACAGTGGGGGGATGGCGGCGGAGGGGCTTGGCTGCGGGGGCAGGGCGGGATCCTCCGTGAGGGCGGCGTCGATGGCGTCGCGCAGCCCCGTCATCGACCGCTCGGTGCCAGCCGTGTCGGTGTATGCGAGTCCCATCGGGTCGCGCGCAAGCACCGTCGCGCCGCCGGCGTAGCCGATCACCGTTCCGCCGCGGTCCACCCAGGCCTGTATGGTGCGCAGGCGGTCGGGCGAGAGCGTTTCGTAGCGGCCGTCCGGGAGCACGAGCACATCTTCGTCCGCCAGGTCGTCCGCCGTGAGGGTGCGCGCCCGGAGCGCCGTAAAGGGCTGGCCGAGACGTTCCTGGAGGACGTACCAGAGGGCGCCGTAGGACGTGGTCGAGACGCCGTCGCCCACGAGAACAGCGATGTGGGGCGGCCGCAGGTTGCGGGTGGTTTCGGAGCCCGTGCCGGTGGGGCCGGTGGCGGGAAAGGCCGTCGCAGCGGCGTGGACGGGCACGTCGGCCGCATCGGCGAGGGCGTCGATGCGAGCGTGGAGGGAGGCGGGGTTGCGCCCGACGCGGGCGATGTAGCTGCCGCGGGGAAACGGTTCGGTCCCGACCATCATCGGGCGGTCGACCACAGCCACGTTGAAGCCCTCGCCCATCAGACGCGCGAGGAGGCGGGTGGCGCCCACCGAGCCGGGCCGCCACACGTACGCGCTCTGCGCGCGGCCGTGCGCGCCACCCTCTGCCGTGGGCACCGCCACGTCGTGCGCCCATCCTCCCGGGGCGGCCCGGGCGGAGTCGGGGAGCGAGAGAGAGGCGGTGGGGAGAGGGGCGTCGCTGTCGGTCCAAAGCGCGGGCACCCCGGCGGCCAGCGCCAGGTTCCAGGCCGTCACGTCGTAGAAGGCGTGCGGCTCCCGCTCGCCGGGGGCCACGTGGAGGTTGTGGGCGAGGCGGGCCAGCTCCTGTTGGCGGAAGCCCTCCGGCAGCGGCACATCGGGCAGCAGCAGTGCGCGGGCAAGCAGGGCCTTGGGCTGCGTGAAGGGCACAAAGAAGGCACCGCGAGAGACGCGCCGATCCACGGTCGCATCGGTCATCACGTCGTACCCGCGGACAGTGCCCGGCTGGGTGATGCGGTCCACCTGCAGGCCGTGCCGGAGCAGCGTGGTGGCCAGGCGGGCGGCCCGTCGCGGATCGGTGCCGAGGCGCAGCACCACGCCCCGCGGCGATTGGGCATCGGCAGTCTCCACCGCCTCCGCAAAGAAGCGGTAGTAGTCGCGCAGGCGGGCCTCGCGGTGTTGGGCCGTTGCATCGAGCGTCGCCATGACCGCCACAAAGTGGTGCGCGATGCCGTCCTCGAGCGTGAGCACCGTGCCGTCACTACGCCGCCAGCGGGCCCCTTTCCCGCCCCCGCCGTCCGTTTCGTAGGTCAGCCCGGTGGCGCCGTGCAGGCTGGGGTACGAGTCCCAGTAGCCCGGATAGTGGAGGTCAAAAACATCGCGGGTGTAGTAGCTCCAGCCGTACCCGTCGAACGCCTGTGCGTTGGCCTGCCCGATGGTGTCGATCCAGGCCGTAAGCTGGTCGGGGAAGAGCGGGTTGGTGGGGGCAGCGTTGGGCGGAAAGAAGTACTGTGTGGTTTGGCCGTGCAGGTCCACGAACACCTGCGGGCGCCACCGCTGCAGGGCGGTGCTCACCGCGCGGCTTTCCGTCTGCGTGAGGCCCACACCGTCGCGGTTCAGATCGATCTGGAAATGGTTGTTGTTCGTGTTTACGCCCCAGGGGGCATCGTGCTCGTAGCCTTTCGGCGCAGCGTCGCCCATCCCAAACGCGTTGTACCAGGCCACGAAGCGCTCGTGGCTTTCGGGGTTGTGGGCCATGTTGAGGAGAACGAGCGCATTCTCGCGGATGCGCAGCGTCCGGTCGCTCTGTCCGGCCACCAGCTGGTAGGCCAGCTGCAGCACCGACTCGAACGCCGCCGTTTCGTTGCCGTCGTTCGCCGAATTGACCCACACCGTCACCGGCATGTCGGCGGCGAGGTCGTTTGCGGTGGCCGCGGACGTCGCTGTCGGGTCAGCGAGTCGCTGAAGGGTGCCTCGAATCGAGTCGAGCTGGCGGATCGTCTCCGTCGAGCCAATCGCGAGGAGGTGCAAATCGTGCCCTTCCACGCTTTCGCCGTAGACGATGTCGCGCACGTGCTGGGGCGCGGCGTCGGTGAGGGCGTCCACGTAGTCTTCCATGCGGCCGTAGGGCGTGAGGGTGGCGCCAAGGGGAGCGCCCAGCACAGCACGAGGCGTGGGAATTTCGGCCTCGTACGGGCCGAAGGCATAGAAGTCGAACGATTCGCCCTCGCAGAGGCCTGCGGCCTGGCGGGCGTCGTGGGCGGAGCGGCAGGGGGAAGGCGACTGGGCCCCGGCGGGACGGCCCGCGCCCAGAAGGAGGAGGGTGGCCAGAAGGAGGGACCGAATCATGGCGCGAAAAGCGGCTGGAGCAGAAAAAACGGAGACACAACCGCACCGCCCCGTTTCCCCAGGGACGGAGAAACGGGGCGGCGAGAGCAGTCGTGAGTAGTGGAGGAGCCCTGTTGCACAGAGCCGTTAGCAGGAGTAGCCCGGATTTTGCGAGATTTCCGGGTTGGCGTCGCATTCCCGCTGCGGAATGGGGTACACCAGGTCGTCAGCGTCGAAGTCCAGGGAGCCAACCGAGCGCTCCGTCCGCTTCAGGTCGTGCAGGAGGTTCCCCTCGAACGAAAGCTCCAGGCGGCGCTCGCGCAGCACATCGTCCACCGTTACGCTGGAGAGGGGCGACACGCCGGCACGCTCGCGGACAGCATTTACGTCGTCCACGGGAGGGGCACCAATGGTGCTGCCATTCCGAAGGTTGGCTTCGGCGCGGGTCAGGTACATCTCCGCGAGGCGGAGAACCGGAATATTGGCGCCGTCCGACTCATTGTCTTGCCACTTCTTGGTGCGCACCTCGCCCGTGCCGGGATCGGTGTAGAAGAAGTCGCCGCGAGCATCGGTGGAGTCGTAGCGGTTCAGGTGCTGGGGCTGGATGTTGATGTCTCCCCGTCCGCCGTCGGTCGAGGCCGCGTAGAACGTATTCAGGTCGTTCGTGCCGTCCTGCGAGTTGATCTGGATCGCGAAGATGTACTCTCCGATGTCCGAGGCATTATTGAACGCGTCCGCGAAGGTGGGAGCGAGGCTGAACGCATCCGACTGCAGGACGCGGTCGGCGGCCTCAGCCGCTTTCTGGTCGTCTCCCTGCATGAGGTAGACCCGCGAGAGCAGCGCGCTGGCCACGTACGTGTCGGCGTACACCCCATTTGAGCCGGGCAGCAAGTCACGCGCCGTGGTCAGGTCCGCAATCACCTGCGCGTACACCTCCTGCACCGTGTTGCGGGTGACGTTGTCGTCTTCCGTAATGGAGCGCGTCGGCTCCAGGATGAGCGGCACGCCCAGGGCCGACGCCGGGTCCACCGCGTTCCAGGGCTTCGCAAAGAGACGCACCAGCTCAAAATACAGCATGCCCCGGATGAGGCGCGCCTCGCCCTCGATGCGTTCTCGCTCCGCCGGGTCCCCAATCTGGTCGAGCGCGCTCAGAACGTTGTTGGCAGCGTTAATCGTCTGGTAGGCATCCGTCCACTGCGACTCCACGAAGCTATTGTTGGGGAAGATGTTTTTGCGAATGATGGCGTCCGGCTGCTCGAAGGTGCCGACCCACTGCACATCGCCTGCGTCGGCCAGCAGGTCCGGCGACATCATGTACTGCCCGCCGTAGAGGTCGGCGTCGCTGAGGTCGTTGTAGGCGCCGTTGAGGGCAGCCGTCACGTTTTGCTCAGACGTGAGGGCTTGGTTGGAGCTAATGGATTGCTTGGGCTCGACCTCGAGAAAGTCGCAGCCGGTGAGTGCCAGGGCGGCAGCGAGAGCGAGGGCGAGGGAAAAAGAAGGCCAAACGGTGCGCGTCCGAAAGGGAAGCATAAAACAAGAGGGCAAAAGGGAGGGGGAGGGAGGAGGGACCCAGGCAGGGCACGGGTTAGAACGAGAACTGGACGCCCCCAGTCACCGAGCGGGCCTGCGGCGCCGTGTAGAACTCATTGCCAAACCCGATATTGCCCGTGACGTAGTCGGCGTTGGCCTCGGGGTCCCACCACCGGTAGTCCGTAAAGGTGAGCAGGTTCTGCCCGGTCACGAAGATCGTGGCTTTGTTGAGGGACAGCTGCTGCAAGAGACGGGGCGGCAGGCTGTAAGAGAGCCGCACATTTTTGAGGCGCATGTACGAGGCGTCGTAGAGGTACCGGCTCGACTCCGCGGCGCCATTGTTTTCGAAGAGGCGCGGCTCCGGCACATCGGTCTGGTCGCCCGGCTCGCTCCAGGCGTCGAGTTGGCTGACGTGCTGGTTGTCGCGGAAGCGACCGTTGGCCGTCTTAAAGACGCCGCCGCCGTCGTACAGCTTGTTGCCGTAGCTGAACGAGAAGAGCACCCGGAGCTGTACCCCGCCGTACGCGAAGGTATTGCCAAAGCCACCAGTGAAGTCGGGCTGCGGATTGCCGAGGACCGTCCGGTTGGCCGCGTTCGGGTCGTCGGTGGTGGCGTCCGGGTTGATGATGTTGCCGTTCTCGTCCTGCTCATTGATGTAGTAGAGCGCGTCGCCGTTCTCGGGGTCCACCCCGGCGTACTCCAGGGCGTAGTAGACGCCCAGCGGCTCGCCCTCGCGGGCCTGATTGATGTAGCCGCCGGTGAGCACCTGGCCCCGGATGTCCGTGACCTCGTTGCGGTTGAACGAGATGTTGAAGTTGGAGGACCAGCTGAAGTCGCCCGTGAGGTTTCGCGTCTCGAGCAGGAACTCAAGGCCATTGTTCTCCACCTCCCCTACGTTGCGGGTCTGGGCCAGGAAGCCGGTGGTGGCCGGCACGTTCAGGTCCAAGAGCAGGTCGTTGGTGGTTTTGCGGTAGTAGTCGATGCTTCCACTGACGCGGTTGCCGAGCAGGTCGTAGTCCAGTCCCACGGTCACCTCCCGCGTCTGCTCCCATTGCAGGGCGGGGTTGGGGGTCTGGATGGGGGAGATGCCCGAGGCGCCGGCGTAGGAGGAGGCGCCCCAGAGGCCGCGGGCCGGAAAGTTGCCGATGCCGGCGTTGCCCGTGATGCCGTAGCTGGTGCGCAGCTTCAGGCGGTTGAGCAGGTCGCCGGAGGGGAGGAAGTCCTCTTCCGTGAGAACCCATCCCCCCGAGATGGCGGGGAAGAAGCCGTAGCGGTTGTCCTCGCCAAAGCGGGAAGATCCCTCGTACCGGCCGCTGAGCTTCAGGAAGTAGCGCCCGTCGTAGTCGTAGTTGAGGCGGCCGAAGTAGGCAAGGAACCGGTAGGTGGTTTCCGACCCGCCGCCGGCCACGATGTCCGACCCGCTATTGATCTGCTGGAAGCTGTCGTTCGGGAAGCTCTCGGCCTCGACCACCGCGCTGTTGGTGGTTGACGACTGCAGCTGCATCCCTGCGGTGCCGGAGACGGTGTGAAGGCCCAGGAAGGTGTCGTTGTAGTTCAGGAAGGCATCCACATTGTAGTTCTCGATGCGGTTCCAGACCTGGCGCCCGATGCCCTCGTCCGTCCCCACATTCTGGAAGACCTTGCTGTTCCAGTAGCGGTCGGCGTTGCGGGTGCGGAGGTCGAGCCCAAACTCGCCCCGAACCGACAGGCTGCTCAGGAGGTCGTACTCCGCGTAGGCGTTTCCGAGCGTCCGGAACGTGGTTACGTTGTGGCGGACGTTGTCCTCGTACAGCAGGTTGTTGAAGTAAAGCGTCTGATTAAAGAGCTCGTCCGTCGGCTGGTACTCGCCGAGCAGGCCGTTGTCGTTTGTCGGGATGCCTTCGGTCTGCGGGGTGTAAACCGGCGAGATCGGCGTCTGTGCGATCAGCTGGATCGGCGTCGAGAACTGGTTGTCGTTCGGGACGCGGTCGTTCACCACGCGGTTCAGGTTCAGGCGCGTGCCTACCTCGAACTTGTCGGAGAACGAGTGGGTGACGTTGGCGCGCCCGGAAATCTTTTCGAGAGCGTTCCGAAAAAGGATGCCGTCCGTCTGGTTGTAGAGGCCGGAGATGTAGAACGTCGTGTTCTCGTCGCCGCCGCGGGCGCTGAGGTTGGCCTCGAAGCTGGTAGGGTTGTCGGCGAACGGCTCTTCGGTCCAGTCGGTGTCGACCACCGGGGTGGCATTTTCGCCAATCGCCTGCGTCCAGTCAGTGCCGGCGGCCAGGCCGTCAAAGGAACTGCGCACGAAGCCTTCGGCCCAGGGAAACCGGCTGTTGCGGGCCGCCTCCAGGTAGTAGTCGACGTACTGGCTGGCGTTCATCATGTCCACGTTGCCGGTGGGGCCGCTCCAGCCCCGCTTCAGGCTGAACGAGAACTGCGAGCCGCCGGACACGCCCTGCTTGGTGGTAATGAGCACGACGCCGTTGGAGGCGCGGGCGCCATAAATGGCGGTCGCGGAGGCGTCTTTTAGCACCTCGATCGACTCGATGTCGTTTACATTCAGCTGCGAAAGTGGGTTTGTGGGCGCGCCATTATCCGACAGGTTTTGGCTGTTGAGCGGGGTGCCGTCCACCACGTACAGCGGCTGGTTGTCGCCGGTGACGGACGAGCTGCCGCGGATGCGCACCCGGATGCCCTGTCCCAGCTTTCCGCTGGAGTTGGTGATGCGAACGCCGGGCATGCGGCCCTGCAGTGCCTCCTCGAAGCTCGTGACTTCTGCCGCTTCGATGTCATCGGCCGAAACCTGCGCGATGCTTCCCGTCACCGAGGCTTCTTCTTGCTCACCAAACCCGACCACGACGACTTCGTCGAGGGCCTGCTCCGCCGGGGCGAGGGCGATGTCAATTGTGGTGCGGCCGTTGATTGGTACTTCCTGGGACGCGTACCCCACGAAGGAAAAGACCAGGGTGCCGCTGGAGGGCGCCTCCAACTCGTAGGTGCCGTCTGCATCGGTGGCCGTGCCGCGGCTGGTGCCTTGAATGGTAATGGTGGCGCCGGGCAGCGGAGACTGGGCCCCGGCATCGGTCACCGTTCCCGTTACCGTGATCTCTTGGGCATGAACGGGCCCGGCGGCGAACAGGCAAAGAAAGACCGTGGCGAGGACAAGAAAGGGCTGTAACGGACGTATTTTCATCACGAAAAACGTATGGTCAGGAGCATTGGTACGGTTCTTCCACGACGTAGGCGAAAGATGACTCCTGAACTAAGACCGGAATCGTATAAAATCAAGCTTTATTATGGGAAAGTTCTCTACGAAAACAAAAAAGCGGTTTTGTAAAATTACTTACCAGTTTATTCATATTACAATTGATGTAAAAATGATACTTTCCTTTACTACGCATAATACTTTTAATAACGATTATTAAGAATAAAACCAACGTATTTTCGTACAAGACCGTGTGGTGTTATAAAAAAAATATGCAAGACGTGGTGCATTTATGTTTGTTAATCAGTATATAAAAGATTTGTTTGTATACTTCCATAATTTATAAGGGTAAAATATAAAATTTCCGGTTTAAGAGGCGATCAGTTAGGAAAGACTGCGGCGTTTGCACCGTTGGGCGAATGAGAATGCTGTTCGATATTGCGGTCTTCGAGGAACACCGGTAACGTCACATCACCTCAGACTCTGGTCCACAAATCTCTCTTTGCAAAAAGGACATCTCCCCGGTACATTTGTCGAGCTTCGAAAGTGCCCCTGAAAGAGATTAGAAGGTCTTACTCCAGGAGGACCCATTCACGGTCCAGTGACGGTCCCACACAGTGGCTACCTCCTCATGTGAGCCAGGGGCGCTGTGCTCTCAGTGCCTTGGCTCCCGCCTTCTTCCGAGCGTCGGTCGTGTGACATGACGCTCCGGAAAAACACAATTTTTAATTTTGTAAACGTTTATATTTTTAAAATTAACACCCGGATGGAGAAGACTTGAGGTGCCGGTGGCTGAAAGAAGGGGCCATGCAGGGGTAGGGAGCGACGCGTGCCGCACGTGATCTCCCGCCTGACGCCGCCGAGGACGTAGAGTGGGCCGCCACTCGTTTGGGTTTATAGTATTGAGTAGAGCGCGAGAAGAGCACTCTACAAGCACTCGCTTCGCAGCGCAGTAACGGTCCCGCGCTTTTACTTACGTGAATTCGCTCCG
>CAJXLV010000035.1 GCA_913056185.1 uncultured Bacteroidota bacterium | reverse complement strand
GGCGGAGAGGCGCGAAGAGTGGTACTCGGCGTTGACCGGCGTGTCGGCGTGGGTGCGGTAGTACGAGGCATCCAGGACCCCGTTGTCCACCATGAGGCGTAGCACCACGTTGCGGCGCTGCTTCGCATTGCCGGGATTGCGCACCGGATTGTAGTAGGTGGTGGCCTTGAGCTGCCCAATCAGGGTGGCGGCCTGAAGCGGGGTCAGCTCGGCGGCCCGGCGGCCGAAGTAGGTGTGCGCCGCGGACTCGATGCCGTACACGTTCCCCCCGAAGCTGACGGTGTTGAGGTACATCTCGAGGATTTCGCGCTTGGTGTAGCGCCGCTCCAGCTCGACGGCCGTCACCATTTCTTTGAGCTTGCGTTCGATGGTGACGGCGTAGCCCACCTCTTCGTTGTAGAGGTTGCGCGCGAGCTGCTGCGTAATGGTGGACGCCCCCCGAAAGCCGCCGGTGAGGATGTCGACCACCGCGGCCATGATGGCCTGCGGATCCACGCCCCAGTGGTGGCGAAAGCGCTGGTCCTCGGTGGCAATGAGTGCGCGCTTGACGTGCGTGGAGATGCTGTCGTAGGGCACCCAGGAGCGGTTTTGGCGGGCGTAGCGGGCCAGCTCTTCCCCGTCGGCCGTGTAGGCGATGGTGGCCAGCTGCATGGTCGGGTCTTCCAGGCGTTCGGTGGACGGAATCTCGTCCGTGAGCGTCCACACGTAGGCGCCGATGCCCAAGATGCCCGTCCCCAAAACCACGGTGAGGACCGAGAGCACGACCGCGGCCTGTGCTTTCATCGGGTCCGCAATGCGCCGGTGAAAGAATCCGCGCAGCCCATTGGTAGGACGAGAAGAGGAACCGCCGGAGTCGTCCTGCGGATCACGGGCCGCCCGGTCGTTGAAATACTGGTCGAGTTCTTCGTCGGAATACGACCACTCAGACATGGCCCGAGAGTCAGGTGATGGAAACAGGCGATGGGGCGCCGGGGCGGGGGGACGCTGGGCGAGCAAGAGAGGCAACCCAGTTTACATGGGAACCGATTCAATGACCCGGGCACGCTCGCCGTTCCACTGCCGCAGGTGCATCCCATTCTCCCCCAAACATACAAACGTGTGTCCCTTGCACCACGTGCCCGTGTTGGCGTACACGCCCTGCGGGCTGTCTTGCAGGGCGGGCACGTGGCTGTGGGCCAGCACCACGCCGTCGAGCGTCTGGTGCCGGAGCAGCGCGTGGGCCTGGGTGCGGAGGATGCGCGCCACCGGCGTCTCGTCGTCGCGGTCGTGGAGCCGCCGGCTTACCCACCGGGCGAGGCCGAGCCCCAGGTCGGCCGGCAGCAGCGCCCGGTACAGCCGCACCGGAACGGGATGGCGGAGCAGGGCACGCAGCCACCTGCGCGACTGGTGGGCGGCCGTGAGGGCGTCGCCGTGCGCCAGATGGAGGCGACGCCCAAAGTGGCGGGCCGTCACCGCGTCCGGGGCCACTGTAACCCCGAGCTCCGTGGAGAAGTACTCCTGGTGCCAGGGGTCGTGGTTGCCGAGCAGGTACGTGACGGGAGTGCCCCGGTCGGTCCAGCGGGCGAGAAGCGCCTGAAAGCGGACGAAGCCTTTGGGGACGAGGTGCCGGTACTCGATGTAGCCGTCGAACACGTCGCCCAGCAGGTAGAGATGATCGACCTCGCGGCCGTACGCCTCCAGACACGCGATGAGAGCCCGCTCCTTGTCCCGCTCCGCCGCGCGCGGCCCGCGACCAAAGTGCATATCGGACACAAACAAAATCACAGGGCCCCGACAGATAGGCAGCGACAGATGGGCAGCGAGATCGTGACGGCAGCCCTGGCCCACACCGCATGTTCCCTGAACGGTCGGCGCGCAGCCTCGTAAGGGGGCCACAGCTACGTACAGATTTTTGGGTTTCTGTTCCCAACTCGTCCCCCTCATGCCCCGACGACGCACCCAGTACCGGCCCCCCACCCGGTTTTCGGTGATGCCGCCCGTCATCAAAAACCTTCTGGTTCTGAACGGCCTGTTTTTTCTGGCCCAGTTCCTCACCGCCGAGACGCTCGCCCAGTCGTCCCCCCTGGCGACTGTGCTCAACATGATGCCACTGTATCCGCCGGGCACCCTGGGGCCGGACTTTTGGCCGTGGCAGCTGGTGTCGTACAGCTTCCTGCACGGGAACTTTGGGCACTTGTTCTTCAATATGTTCGCCCTGTGGATGTTTGGGGTCCAGGTGGAAAACCGATGGGGGTCGCAGCGGTTCGTCTTCTTCTATTTTGCGTGCGTGGTGGGAGCCGCCCTCACGCACCTGGCGTTTGTGAGCGCCGCCATTCCCACGGTCGGAGCTTCGGGAGGGGTGTACGGCATCCTGCTGGCCTTCGGAATGATGTTCCCGAATCAGCCCATTTACATCTGGTTTCTGTTTCCCATTAAGGCGAAGTGGCTCGTCATTGGGTTTGGCGCCCTGGAGCTGTACTCCGCGGTCAATGGAACGCAGGCGGGCGTGGCCAACTTTGCGCACCTGGGCGGCATGGTCATCGGCTTCCTGCTCATTCAGTACTGGCGCGGCAAACTGCCGATGGAGCCCAAACGGGCAATGCGGTGGTAGAAAAATCCAGGGAGCGAGTCCTCATCGCGGTCGAGTCATTCTCCAAGCGTACACCTGCGTCGAGCGTCGGCCCGTGAGCCGTGGTGCGTGAGCCGTGATGCGTGAGTCGTGAGTTTACTACTAATCACTCATCACTACTTACGCTTCACGCGCCCCGACGACGCGGAACACGAAGAATGTGACGATCACGCCCCGAACGGACCCCAGAAGAGGGGGGCGCCTCCTCGGCAAACCTTGCCCTGAGTGCGCGGTATAAGCACGTACATCTTTTTCGAGCCCCGCAGCCCCCCTCGTGGCTCGGCCCCCTCTGTCTCTGATGGAGCTCATCAGCCCAGCCCATCACCGTGAACGACTTCCGAACGTGGTACTACCAGCAGCCGACAGCGCTGCGCACCATCATCACGATCAACGTGGTGGTGTGGGTGGCGATGCAGTTTCTACAGCTGTGGAGTGCGGGGCTGGTGTTTGTGCAGGCGCACCTGGCCCTCCATCCGGTCTTTCCCGACATCCTGCTGGAGCCCTGGCAGCTCGTGACGTACAGCTTTATGCACACCGGGCTGCTGCACATCGGGGTGAACATGCTATTGCTCTTCTGGGTGGGGCGCGAGTTTGAGCAGATGCACGGCTCGCAACAGTTTTGGACGGTGTACCTCACTACGGCCGTGGGCGGGGCGCTGATTTGTCTGCTCCTCAGCCCCATTGCGCCCAGCATCTCCGGCGGCGTGGTAAACGGGCGCAGCATCCCGGTGCTGGGCGCATCGGCGTCGGTGCTCGGGGTGCTTACAACGGTAGCAATCCTGTACCCCTACAAGCAGATCCGGCTGCTCTTTTTCGGCGTGGTGCCGTTGCTGTGGGTGGTGGTGGGCTTTCTGGCCATCGATGCGCTGCTGGCGCTGCGCCCGGGCGGCAACACGGCCGTGGCGGCCCACTGGGGCGGCGCCCTCACCGGCTTTCTGTACGCCAAAAGCCAGCAGGGCACGCTGGGCGTCCTCTCGGGCATGGGGGCGCTCTTTGGGAGCGGCTCCTCGCGCCGCTCCACGGCCCGCTCCCCCACACTGCTCGAGCGCCTGAAGGGTTGGTTCGGACGCGGCTCCCGCGAAGACACCCCCGCCCCGCGCTCACGCCCACACGCCTCGACCGACAGTGCCTCCCCCTCGGAGCGCAACAACGGCTCGGCAGAGGTGGACCGCATCCTGGACAAGATCAGCGAGAAGGGCTACGAGTCCCTCAGCGATGAGGAGAAGCGAATCCTTTACGAAGCGAGCGAGTCGTAATGCTCCTCCACCCCCGGCAAAGATGTTCGTTTCGTTCTTTGGAAGTGCCCACGGGGCTGTATCTTTTGTGAACCGTCCGCCCTGTGCCTCCGCTTCCCGCAGGCCTTCGCCCACGATCTTCATTTTCAACCGCCCTTTGCCCTATGGACCGCCCTCGCCGCTCCTCCCGCCCCGTTCAGGTGGGCGACGTACAGATTGGGGGCGACGCCCCCGTCTCGGTGCAGACCATGACCGTCTCGAAAACCCACGAGGTGGACGCCACCCTCAACGAAATTGAGCGGGTGGCCGAGGCGGGCGCCGACGTTGTGCGGGTGGCCGTGCCGCGCCCCGAGGACGCCGACGCACTTGGGGATATCGTCGACGGATCGCCCGTGCCGGTCGTGGCCGATATCCATTTTAACTACCAGTACGCCCTCAAGGCCATTGAGGCGGGCATCCACAAGGTGCGCATCAACCCCGGTAACATCGGCAAACGCGAATGGGAGCGTGAGGTGCTGGAGGCGGCCAAGGAGGCGGGCGTGCCCATCCGCATCGGCGTGAATGCGGGTTCGCTGGAGCAGGACCTTCTGGACAAGCACGGCTACCCCAAGCCGCAGGCCCTCTTCGAGAGCGCCATGCGCCACGTGGAGGTGTGCCACCGCAACGACTTTGAGGACATCGTCATCTCGGTGAAGCACTCCGATCCCTACATGATGATTCAGGCCTACCGCAAGGTGGCCGCAGAAACGGAGTACCCCTTGCACCTGGGGGTCACGGAGAGCGGCACGCTCGACACCGGGACGGTCAAGAGCTCCATCGGGATTGGCGCGCTGCTGGCCGACGGCATCGGTGACACGATCCGGGTTTCCCTTGCCGCCGACCCCGTCGAAGAAGTCAAAGTGGGCCACCGCATTCTCAAGTCGCTCGGCATTGGGCGGCCCGGCGTCAACATCATTGCCTGCCCCACGTGCGGCCGCCTCGTGGGCGACCTGTTCAGCGTGGTGGAGGAGGTGGAGGAGGCCGTGGCCGAGAAGAGCTTCGACAAAAACCTGGACGTGGCCCTCATGGGCTGCGCCGTGAACGGGCCGGGCGAGGCCGAAGGGGCCGACCTGGGCATCTCGCTGGGCCGGGGCCGCGCGCACTTCTTTAAGCACGGGGAGGTGGTGGACACCGTCCCCGAGGATGAGATCGTGGACACGGTCTTGGAGGCCATCGAGAACTGGGACGACGAAGACGCGGCCCCTGCCGAAAAGGCCCCCGACGCGGCCGGCGACGGCGCCCCCACCGCCGACGAGGAGTCGGAGGACACGACGGGCGTCACCAAGCCGGACTTGCCCGCGTCTTGAGGGCCGTCCCGTTTGCGGGGCGGCACCAGGGCTCCACGCCGCACAGGGGTGGGCTGTGTGCTTGCACTATATATTCACGTTCAGCTCCGCCCGGCTGTCGTGGAGGGCGCGGGCCGAGTCCCGGAGCGCCTCCCGCTCATCGTCACTCAGCGCCGGGTCCACCCGCTTTTCCATCCCCTCCAGCCCCACGACGCACGGCACACTCAGGCACACGTCCTCGATGCCGTACGCCCCTTCCGGGCGCGTGCTCACCGGCAGGACGTTCTGCTGGTCTTCCAGTACCGCCCGCACGATGCGCGCAATGACCACGCCGATGGCCATGTTTGTGTAGCCCTTGCGGTCGATTATTTCGTAGGCGGCGTTGCGCGCCTCCTCGAACAGGCCCTGCATCGTGGCCGCGTCCCACGGCTTGCCCAGCACTGTACGCTCATAGATGGCCTGCCCCCCAATCGTGGCGTTGCTCCAGATGGGCACCTCCGAATCGCCGTGCTCGCCCAAGATGTAGGCGTGCACCGACCGTGGATCCACGCCGTAGTGGCGCCCCAGCAACGCCCGGAAGCGCGCTGTGTCCAGCAGCGTGCCCGTGCCCAGGATGCGGCGGTCCGGCCGACTGCTCAACGCCTGGCAGATGTAGGTGAGTACGTCGACGGGGTTGGTCGCCACTACCAGGATGGCGTTGGGGGCGTGCTTGTCGAGCTGGATGATGATTTCGCGGAAGATGTCCGCGTTGCGCCGGAGGAGGTCAAGCCGCGTTTCGTCGGACGAGCGCTGGCTGGCCCCGGCGGTCAGGACAATCACCTGGGCGTTGCTGAGGGCAGGGTAGTCGACCGCGCGACAGGTGATGCGGCCCACCAGTTGTTGGCCGTGCATGAGGTCCATGGCCTCCCCCTCTGCCCGGCGCGTGTCCTGGTCGAGCAGGAGGAGTTCACTGGCAAGGCCCTGATTGAAGAGGGCGTAGGCGGCTGCTGTCCCCACATTTCCGGTGCCTACGATGCCGACGGTGCGTCGCTGAATCATACGCTTGAAAAGTCACTCTGCTGAAAAGATGCGAGTACGACCTATCCGGCCAGTTGGCACTCCCCCGGCCAAGGCCGAGGAATTCTCCCATGCATCGACCGGAACCGACGACCTCAAACGCGTCGGGGGTCTCCAGGTGCTTTTGACGCAATTGCTTCGGTTCGGGTCTGCCCGACCCTACTCAAATTCTTTGCTGCGTTGATGTCTCTGTCGTGATGGGTGCCGCATTCGCTGCACGTCCAGTCTCGCACGCTCAAGGGCTTTTTGCCACCGACGTGTCCGCACTCCGAACACCGCTGGTGGACCTTCGCCACCCGCTTTCTCTGCCGCTCGTATTCGTTTTCGAGCCAGCGGGGGTTGCCGACTTTTTCGCCTGTGGACAGCGTCACGAGGCTTTCGGTGCCCAGGTCTGCTCCGACTGGCTCAAGATCGCCGCCCTCTCCGCTGACTCTCGGGAGCGTTTCGACGTCCTCTTTGCAGACGAGGCAGACGTGGTACTGTCCAGCAGCGTTCTTCGTGACGGTGCAGCTACTCCGCTCGGACGAACGCTCTCTCGACCACCGAACGCGGATCAGCCCCGGCATCTTCGAGAGGCGGAGCGTCCGCTTCCCGCCGGAGCCGTTGCTGGTCTCTTCCGATTTCTTTTGCTGGGTCAACCGCCGACTCAAATCAGCACTCCCATCGGGGTTCGAGGAGATCCGGTATCGGTATGTGCACTTGATTTTGTGAGTCACATTCCTATCACCAACGATCACAAGCCGATAGGGGCTCGAAGAGCACGTATGCAACATGCTCTTCGCCCACGAGAAGGGTCTACTGGCGATCTCACATCGCCAAGATGCCACATCGCCAGGCAGGCCGGCTGAAGCCGGGAGTCTATGAACCAACAGGTTCAGGCCCTTCTCGCGCGCTACCCAACACTATAGATAAGTGCAATGATAGCGAGGAAGCTGAGCAGGGCAAAGAGGCCGACCGCGATGGAAAGCGCACCGCTGGTGCGTGCCTGCTGCACCGGGCCGGCGGCCTGGGCCGTGGCCCGCAAATCCTCCGCCGGGGCCGCAGGCGCTTCGTCCTGCCCCTGCGGCACCACCCCAAACTGCCGCGCCTCACTCCAGGGGCCGGGCGCGGTGGCCCGAAAGAGCGGGCGCACCCGCCAGTACAACGAGCCGCGCTCTTCGGGCAGCGCCTCGTAAAGCGTCAGGGCGGTTACGCGGTCAACCGTCACCGCCAGCAAGGGAGACTCAAATGCCTGCGTGCGGGCCACCTGCAGTTCGTAGCCCGAGGCCGCCGGGATGCCCTCCCACGTGAAGGAGGCGGCAGCAGGACGCAGAGGCAGATCCTCGCGGGTGGGGTGAAGGGGCACAGGCGATGCTTTCACCCGTACGGACGGCGGTGCGTCTGCGGAGGCCTCGTCGGCCGCCACCGAAAAGTGCGCGGGGGCGCTCCAAGCCGACGGCGCCTCGGCCTCAGCCTCGGCCCGCACGCGCCAGTAGACGGAGGCCGTGCCCGCCGGGAGTTGCGAGGCCAGGGCCCAGGACGCGCCCCGCTCCATCACCGCGTCGTGGTGCACCGCGTCGAACGCGTCGGTGCTCGCTACCTGCACCCGGTAGCGCTCGGCACCGGGCACGGGCGTCCAGTCGAAGGCCGGAGAGGTCTCTTCTACCGACTGCCCCGCGACCGGATGGGTGGGGCAGGGAGCGGGAAGCGTTGTCGCCGGCGGGTCGTCGGGGGCGGTGGGAACGGAGGGAGTGGACATGAAGACAAAAGGAGCGTGCAAGAAGGTGCGGGATGGATCAACTTAAGAAAAACAGCCGGCGGTGTCCATTCGCATCGCCCCTCGCACAGTCCGGAGATCGTCTCGTCTGCCCTGATCCACGAAGACCACGTGTGCATGCATCGGTCGGGGCGCGGCGGGGGCTTTGGGGGGAGCGTCACCATGAGGGCCACGACTGCGAGGGCAGGCGGCGGCAGTGACTACACACGGCACGCGTGCGGACACAGCACGTATCGGGCATGAAGCCTTGAGAAGCTGTTTGGCGGACCGACTACGGCCTACGACTTCGCGGATCGTGTGCAGCTCTGGAACTACTCGGTCACCGCGTTCCCAGCGCAGAACGGGTTCTGCACTCGCCCGCCGTGTTTGCTCGCAGGGCTCGTCCGTCGCTTCGCTCATGTCGGTTGAATATCCATCCACCAAACAGCTTCTGAGGGCTTGCGGGCAGAGGGGCGAGACGCCCCCCGGCTCCCCCCGGAGTCCCGCAACGAATCCTTGGCTTGAAAAGGGCATTCACAAACCCCGTCGATGCAACGGGTCTGTCAACCTACTCTCTACCCCTCTCGGTGTGGGACCGTGCCCGGGATGCTCGTGGGGAGATTCCTCACGCCCCATCCCTCAGAGGGTGTGGACGGACCGGGAACCGCCTCCCTCCTCTCTTTCTCACTCGCGGCGCCCCGTCGCCATGCGCACCGTCTCCCGACGCCTTCTTTCCTACGCCGGGCTCGGGGCCCTTGCAGGCACGTTTTTTACGCTCGACTGCCTCTTGCCCGCGAGCACCTCGGCGGAGCTTCTTCAGGTGGCCGTCATCCTTCTGACACTGTTTCTGCCGGGACGCGCCTCCACCCTGGGGATGGGCGTCCTCACGAGCCTGCTCGTTGCGGGCGGGCACGTTGTTGCGCCCGAGCCGACCGAGCCGATGCACGCCCTTCTCGATCGCGGCCTGGTGCTGGCCGGCTTGTGGGGAGCCGTGGCCGTGGTGCTCCGTCACAAGCGGGTGCGGGAGGCCCAGCGCGAAAGCGAGGCCAGGGCGCACGCCATTCTCGACACGACAGTTGACGGCATCATCACCATCGATGCGGACGGCACCATTGAATCGTTCAACAAGGCCGCGGAAGAAATCTTTGGCTACGACGCCGCGGCGGTCCTCGGTCACAATGTGAAGATGCTGATGCCCCCGCCCTACCGGGAGGAGCACGATGCGTACCTGCGCAGCTACCACGAGACCGGACGCCGTCACATCATCGGCATTGGGCGTGAGGTCCAAGGACGGCGCAAAGACGGCTCCACGTTTCCCATGGACCTCGCCGTAAGCGAGGTCGACCTGGGCGACCGGACCCTCTTTACCGGCATTGTGCGCGACATCAGTGAGCGCCGTCGACTCGAAAAGGAAATCCTGAACGTCAGCGAGCAGGAGCGGCGACGCATTGGCCAGGACCTCCACGACGGCCTCGGGCAGATGCTGACGGGCATCGGCCTGCTGAGCCAGAATGTGGCGGAAGACCTGGAGGCCGAAGGCCACGCCCGCGCCGACGACGTGGCCGAGATCACCGAGCACATCAAGGAGGCGGACCGCTACGCCCGCGACCTCTCGCACGGCCTCATTCCCGTGGATGTGAAGGCGAATGGCCTGACCGAGGCCCTCCGTCGCCTTTCCCAAAATGCCGAACGCCTTTTCGACGTGCACTGCACCTTCCGCGAGGTGGATACGGTCCTGGTCCACGACAACACCGTGGCGACTCACCTCTACCGCATCGCCCAGGAAGCCGTCAGCAACGCCGCCCAGCACGGGGACGCCGAGTGCATCGGCATTGTGGTGGCCGACGGTGATGACCAGCTCCGCCTGCAGGTGCGGGACGACGGGAGTGGGTTCGACAGCGACCAGATGGACGACTCGGGGATGGGGATGCATATCATGAACTACCGCGCCCGCATCATCGGGGGCACGCTGGAAGTCAACAGTACGCTGGAGGACGGCACAGTGGTCACCTGCAGCCGCCCGCACACTGCGTCTGCGACGGACCCGGCGGCCCCCGCTCCGTCCTGATCCGTTCCCGCCCTGAGGATGCTTTTTCTTTCCTGCGCCGCTCGCTACATTGTGCGGCGGGGCCCCTGCTGCTTCTCTGCCCACCACGCGCCAACGCAATGCACTCTATCATTCTGGTCGACGATCATCCCTTGCTGCGCAAGGGCCTGGCCCGCACCATCGAAAAAGAACCCGCCCTGAACGTGGTGGGACAGATGGACAGCGCGGAAGAAACCCTCGGCGCAATCGAGGACCTTGCCCCCGATCTCGCCGTTGTGGACATCTCCCTGCCGGGCATGAGCGGCATGGAGCTGATCAAGCATCTGCAGTCGCGCATGCCGGAGGTCCAGATCCTGGTCGTCTCGCGCCACGACGAAACCCTCTACGCCGAGCGCTGCATCCGGGCGGGGGCTCGCGGCTACGTGATGAAGCAGGAAGCCGGGGACGACATCGTGCACGCGATCCAACGGGTGCTTGACGGTCGCATCTTCGTCAGCGATACGATCAACGAACGCCTGCTGCAGTCCATGGCCGAAGGCGGCCGGGAGCGGGTGATGCAGTCGCCCCTGGAGGTGCTCAGTGATCGAGAATTGGAAGTCTTTGAGCTGACGGGCCACGGCACCTCCACGCGCGAGATTGCCGAGCGGCTGCACCTCTCGGTGAAAACCGTGGAGTCGTACCGCGCCCGCATCAAGAACAAGCTGAACTTCGACTCGGCCAACGAGCTTATGAAGCACGCCGTGCAGTGGGTGGAAGGCGAAGGCAGCACGTAGCTCCCTGCCCGCACGGCTGCTGCGGAATCGCTGTTCACGAAATGCCGCCCCTGGAAGGCCCGCCCTCGTGCGGCCGTTCGTTGTCCCACCGTTCGTTTCTTCTCCACGCCTCTCCCCTTCCCATGCTCGACCTCGACACCATTCTCTTCCCAACGGATTTCTCGTCTGTGGCCGAGGATGCCTTCGCGCACGCCGCCCACCTGGCGCTCCAGACCGGCGCCACCGTTTATGTCTTCAATGTCGTCACGCCCGGCACGGGCGAGGGCTCGAACCCGATGGACTTTCTGCCCGTGGAGCCGGTGGAGGGCCCCGCAATGGACGGCGCGAAGCCGCAGCGGATGGAGGTGCAAACCGTCACGCAAGAACGAGGCACCGTGCCGGTCGTGTACGCCCAGACGGAAAGCGCCTCGCCCGAGACGGCCATTGTGGAGCACGCCACCGAGCACGACGTGGACCTGGTGGTGATGGGAACGCACGGGCGCAAGGGCATGGACCGCCTCCTGAGCGGAAGCGTGGCGGAGGAGGTGGTGCGGCAGGCGCCCTGCCCCGTGTTCACCGTGCTGGCCCAGGACGAGGACGCCCCCCAAACGCCCATCGACCGCATCCTGGTGCCGGTGGACTTGTCGGAACAGTCGCCCCTGGTGGTGGAGCACGCCGCGGCGCTTGGGGAGGCGTACGGCGCGCCCCTTGACCTGCTGCACGTGGTGGAGGAGGCGGCCTTCCCCTCTGCCTACGGCGTAGACCCTCTCTCGCCAACCCAGCCGGACGTGCAAGAGCGAGCGCGAGAGGCCCTCGAAGCGCTGGCGGCAGAGATCGAGGGCGCAGGCGCGGCGGTCCGCACCCACGTGCTTGCCGGATACGCCGCTCGCGACATTGTCGACTTTGCCTCGGAGCAGGCCGCCGACCTCATCGTGATGGCCACGCACGGCCGCACGGGGCTGCAGCGCTTCTTGATTGGCAGCGTCACGGAAAAGGTGGTCCGCAGCGCCCCCTGCCCCGTCTTCACCGTCAAAAGCTTCGGCAAATCGTTGGTGCCACGGCGGGCAGGCGAAGACGCAGCGTAGCGAAACCGCAGTGTAGCGAAACCGCAGTGTAGACCTGCCCCCTGCGCCGGCACGACGGATCGGCAGGTCGCTGCGGGACGTGGGGTCAGGGCCACAGGCGGGCCCACATCCGCTCGGCGCGGCGGACGAGGGGCTGAACACGGCGTCGCACCTGTGCCCAACCCGGACGCAACGCCTCCGTGAGGCCCTTCCGCACCTCTTCGCCCAACAGCCCCATCCGGGCCCGCCGCCACGCGACACTCCCCCGAAGCTGGCAGGCCACCTCCTCCTCCGACATGGAGGCGGACAGGTGAAGCGACCGACGGACGCGACGAGCAATTTCTTTTTCTCGGTCGCTGAGCGGGCGGGCGGGCTCTCCGGTGCGGGAGGACGGGCCTCGCATGGTTCATGCATTTCGTTACGCGACAAAACAGGCACGCTGGTACAGGCACGCCGAAGGGGGCAGAAACGTTCGTCCACGGGCCTGCTTTCCAGGCGGCTGCGGCTCGGTGTTCGGGAACGGGTCCGTTTGCGGGGACACATGCCGCAACGGAGCCCGGCACCTCCCCTGCGGCAGGGCCAAACGCACAGGACGGCCGCGGCCTCCTTGTGCCTGTTTCGGCTCTCGCCTCGGCTCAGGACGACGCCACGCGGGACAGCTCATCCCAAAACCCCGGAAACGACACGCGGGCGCACTCGGCGTCGGTGACCGTGGTGGTGCCGTGGGCCACGAGGCCGGCCACGCCCATCGCCATGGCGATGCGGTGGTCGTCGTAGCTCTGCACCGTGCCGCCCAGCAGGTTGGGCCCGTTGCCGTCGATGAGGAGGCCGTCCTCGCGCTCCTGCACCTCGGCCCCAAGCACGCGCAGGTTTTCGGCCATTGCGTGGAGGCGGTCGGTCTCCTTCACGCGCAGCTCCTCCGCGTCGCGGATCTCGGTGCGGCCCGTTGCGCAGGCCGCCGCCACGGCGATGATCGGGATCTCGTCGATAAGGTTGGGGATGAGGCGCCCGCCCACATCGATGCCAGACAGCTCGGCGGAGCGCACCGTGAGGTCGCCCACCGGCTCGCTCCCTTGCACGCGCTCATTCTCGATCGTGATGTCGGCCCCCATTCCCTCCAGCACCTCGAGCAGCGCTGTGCGCGAGGGGTTGAGGCCCACGTTCTCCAGGCGCAGCTCACTATCCGGCACCAGCGTCCCCGCCACCAGAAAAAACGCCGCCCCCGAGAAGTCGCCGGGCACCCACCAGTGGGCCGCCGGCACAGTGTGGGTCTCCTCCACCAGGATGTGGCGCTCGCCCCCTACCTCCTGCACCTCCAGCCCCAGCATGCGCTCCGTGTGATCGCGCGAGGGCGTCGACTCGATCACCACCGTCTGCCCGCTCGCATACAAGCCCGCAAGCAGCACGCACGACTTGACCTGAGCGGACGCCACGGGCAGCCGGTACTCGATGGGACGAAGGCCGGACCGGTGCGGGCGGACGCGGATGGGGGCGTGGCCGCTGCGCAGATCGATGCGCGCGCCCATTGCCCGCAGTGGGTCCGCAATGCGCTCCATCGGCCGCTGCCGCAACGACTCATCGCCCGTTAGCACACTCCCAAACGTTTGGCCCGCCATAATGCCGGTGAGCAGGCGCATGGTTGTGCCCGAGTTGCCACAATCCAGGGGCGCACTCGGTGGACGCAGCCCCTCACGCCCACGTCCCTGAACACTGAGCACTCCCTCCTCATCCCGCGTCGCCTCCACGCCCAGCGCGCGCACACAGTCGAGCGTGGAAAGCGGATCGGCCGACCGCGGAAAATTATGGACCTGCGACTCCCCCGCCCCCAGCGCAGCCAACAGGGCCGAGCGGTGCGCGATGGACTTATCGGAGGGCAGGGTGACGGTGCCGCGCACGGACGCGGCCTGCGAAACTGTCTGAACCATAAGAGGCGTAGGCGTGAGACCAAAGCGGATGTGCCCCCATGATAGTCATCAGCGCGCACCGCAACAATCAGGCCCCAGTCAGAGGCCGTCTACCAGAGCGGGGTTTCCGGGGTCTTCTGCATCGGGAACGCCTCTGTGACCGTGCGCAGGAGCGACTGCTTCTGCGCATACGGCAAAAAGGCGTACCGGAAGCCGTTGAGCGCGATTTCGCGGAGGTGACGGGCCTCCAGGTTGCAGTGCTGATACACGCGCCAGAGCTCCTCCGTCATGGTAGTGCGGCTAAAGAGGCGATTGTCCGTGTTCACCGTCACCGGAATGTCGGACCGCACGTACGTTTCGATGGGGTGTGCCTCCAGACTGGGCACCGCCTGGGTGTCGACGTTGCTGGTGGGGCAGATTTCGAGCGGGATGCGGTGGTTGGCAAAGTACTGCATCAGCTCCGGATCTGTGCGCAGCGAGATGCCGTGCCCGATGCGATGCGCCCCGCAATAAAAGAGCGCCTGCCGGATGGAGTCGGGGCCCCAGTCCTCCCCCGCGTGGATGGTGAGGTTGAGCAGATTGTTGCGGGCGCGGTAGAACGCGTGGAGGTGCCCCTTCGGCGGGTTTCCCGCCTCGCCCCCGGCCAGATCGAACGCCACCACCCCCTCGTGCTGGTACTCCACGGCGAGCTCAGCCAGGCGCATCGAGGCACTCTCGAAGCGGTCGCGGAGGCCACAAATGATGAGGGACGTCGTGATGTCGAGGTCGTTCTCGGCGCGGGCCAGGCCGTCCAGCACCGCATCGTTCACCTGCTCGAGCGAGAGGCCCTCTTCCACGTGCAGGATGGGGGAGTAGCGCACCTCCAGGTAGCGCACATTCTCGGCGGCATTGTCGGCCGCCAGCTCGTAGGCCGCGCGTCGCAGCGCCTGGCGCGTCTGCAGGAGGGGGATGGTATACTCGAACCAAGCCAGGTAGGCCTCCAGGGTGCCGGAGGCCTCCACCGCCCGCAGCTCGTCCCGCAGCCCCGCCACACTGTCAGCGGGCAGCACCGCCCGTTTGCCGTCCGTCTCCGCAATGTCCAGCATTGTCTCCAGGCGCATCGAGCCATCGAGGTGGCAGTGTAGCTCCGCCTTCGGCCAGGACGCGATGTCGTCGCGAGTGAGAGAGACGGAATCGGGAGCAGTCGTCGGAGGCATGGGCAAACGGCCGTGCGTGAGGAAGAACAACCGAACCGCAGCGCCCCAGGCCGCACCCTCTGCGCCGCCGGGCACTGCAAAAAAGAGGTTCGTGCATAACATGGCCACCCGGGCACCTGTTTCTTTCGCCGCTCGCGGGTGGTCCACATTCCTGCACGGGGTTTTCCCTTGGCGGCCACGAGGCCTGCCTTGCCCGGCCGGATCCTTTCCACGGACCCTTTCCAGGGGCGTGGAGGAAGCGCGCTGGAACCCCAATTCTCCCGCATCGTTCGGTTTTTGTCCCATTCAGCGGTCCCATCGGCCTCGACTCCACAGAGCCCTTGCCACCGTGCAGCGGCCTTGCGGCAGGGCCCTCGACCGCTCCACTCCCCATTCAACAACGCGCTGCTGTGCCCATGGGCAGCCTCGGCTTTCCGGAACTGATCATCATCTTCCTCGTCCTGCTCCTGGTCTTTGGGGCCAAGCGCATTCCCGAGATTGCGCGGGGCATCGGCAAAGGCATCCGCGAGTTTAAGGACGCCACCAACGAGATCACGCGCGAGATTGAGGCCGAGGGCCAGCAGCGGCAGATCAACCAGCCGCAGTCCCCGCAGCAGGGACAGCCGCAGGCCCGCAGCAGCCCCCAGCCTGCCGCCCAGGAGCCCTCCGCACAGGCAGAGCCCTCCGATCCTCCGGAGTCCGCCTCCCAGGACTCCAAGGAATCCAGCACCGCGTCGTAACTGCGTTGGGCCGCCGTGCCCCAAAATCACATCCGCTGCGCGCCCCTCGTCCGCACCGCCCCTCTCCTCTCCGCCTCGCATTGCCCCCGCCCTGCACCGTATGGAGTACTCGACATTTGCGAAGGCCCGTCGCGCCCTTGACGCCGGAGAGACCAGCTGCGAAGCCCTGGTCTCTTCTTTTTTGGAGCGCATCGACGCGCGCGACGACGAACTCAACGCCTTCACAACCGTCGACCGGGAGGGCGCCCTCAACCACGCCCGCTATCTCGACAGCCAGCGCGAGCGCGGCAACGCACGCCCGCTGGCCGGCCTCGTCCTGGCGGTCAAAGACAACATCTGCATCCGCGGCTACCCGGTCACCTGCGGCTCAAAAATGCTCGAGGACTTCTCCTCGCTCTACGATGCGACGGTGATCGATCGCCTGCGCGACGCCGGGGCCATCTTCATCGGCAAAACGAACTGCGACGAGTTTGCGATGGGCTCGTCGAACGAGACGTCCCACTTCGGCCCGGTGCGCAATCCGCACCACACCGACTACGTGCCGGGCGGGTCGTCCGGCGGGTCGGCCGCGGCAGTGGCGGCGGGCCTGTGCCACGCCGCCCTGGGCAGCGACACCGGCGGCTCGGTGCGCCAGCCCGCTGCCTTCTGCGGCACGGTGGGCCTCAAGCCCACGTACGGCCGCGTGAGCCGCTCCGGCCTCGTGGCGTTCGCCTCCTCGCTCGATGTCATCGGCCCACTCACGCGCAACATCGAAGACGCGGCCACGCTGCTCGGCGTGATGGCGGGCGACGATGAGCGCGATGCGACCAGTGCGCCGGTCGATGTGCCGGACTACACGGCGGCGCTCGGGGCCGGCGTAGAGGGGCTTCGCCTCGGCCTTCCGTCGCAGTATTTTGCCGAAGGGCTCGACGACGACATCCGCCGCATGGTGCGTGCGCAGGTGCGACGGCTCGAAGAGGCCGGGGCCACAATCAAAAACGTATCGCTGCCCCACACCGAGTACGGCGTGGCCACCTACTACCTCCTCGCTACCGCCGAGGCCTCCAGCAACCTCGCCCGCTACGACGGCATCCGCTATGGCCACCGCGCCGACCTGCAGGAGACAAAGCAGGCCCTCCGCGAGCGCCGCGAGGCCCTGCAGACGAAGCTCAAAGCCGCCCGCACCGCCGGCAACGAGGACCGCGCCGCCGCCCTCGAAGCACAGCTCGACGACGAAGCCAGTGCCCTCGATGCCCTCTACACCCGCTCCCGCACCGAGGGGTTCGGCACGGAAGTAAAGCGCCGCATCATGCTGGGCACCTATGCCCTCTCCGCCGGCTACTACGACGACTACTACGAGAAAGCCCAGCGCGCACGCAGCCTCATCCGCCATGATTTCGAGCGGGCCTTCGAGGAGGTGGATGCCCTCATCACGCCCACCACGCCCACGCCCCCCTTCCGGCTCGGCCAAAAAACCGATGACCCGCTGGAGATGTACCTCAACGACATTTACACCGTCACGGCCAATCTCGCGGGCCTGCCCGGCCTTACGGTGCCCATCGGCGAGCACCCCGGCACGCCCGGCCTGCCCGTCGGCCTGCAGCTCCTGGGTCCACACTTCGACGAAGCCCTGCTCCTCCGCATCGGGGACGCGATTCTGAAAAATGGTGCGTGAGGGCGCGACACGAAAACGCGGACCTCGACTCGGGGGCGAAATCCCGCCCCGCCCCACAAACCCCGACGTCATCCGGCGGCCTCCGCGTCGAGGGATCTGCCCGCCTCGTCCCAGGACGGCCTCGCCCCGGCAACCGGCTTCATTTTGGACAATTTTTCGTTCTTTGCCCCTGGCGCTTGGAGGCGCCGCCCGCTACTCTACATCCTGACGCCTCCAGCCGACGTCCGGCCCCTTTCCCCCAACTCCCCTCTCCAAACTTCCTCGAACGGATGAGCATACTCGTCGACGACAACACCCGCGTGGTGGTGCAGGGCTTCACCGGCTCGGAGGGCACCTTCCACGCCGAGCAGATGATGGCGTACGGCACCACTGTGGTGGCGGGCGTGACGCCCGGCAAGGGCGGACACACCCACCTCGACCGGCCCGTATACAACACCGTCGCCGAAGCAGTGGAGCGTGAGAACGCGAACACGTCCATCATTTTTGTGCCGCCCCCGTTCGCCGCCGATGCCATCCAGGAAGCCGCCGATGCAGGCGTGGACGTTGTCATCTGCATCACGGAGGGGATTCCGCAGGCCGACATGAAGCCGACCTACCACTACGCCCGCAAGCAGGGCACCCACCTCATTGGTCCCAACTGCCCCGGGGTCATTACGCCGGGCGCATCGAAGGTGGGCATCATGCCGGCCTCGATTTTTGCCCCCGGCACTATCGGCATTATTTCCCGCTCCGGCACCCTCACCTACGAGGCCGTCGACCAGATCACGCGGGCCGGGTTCGGGCAGAGCACGGCGGTCGGCATTGGTGGGGACCCGGTCATTGGAACGCGCTTTGTGGATGCGCTGGCCCTGTTTGAGGCCGACCCCGATACGGAAGGGGTGGTCCTGATCGGCGAAATTGGGGGGGCGGACGAACAAGAGGCCGCCCGCTACATCCACGATGAGATGGACACGCCGGTCTTTGGCTTCATCGCGGGCCGCACGGCCCCGCCGGGCCGCCGCATGGGCCATGCCGGCGCTATTGTCTCCGGCGGCTCCGGCACGGCGGAGGCCAAGTTCGAGGCCCTCGAAGCGGCGGGGGCCACGGTCGTCAAGAATCCGGCCCTCATCGGCGAAACGGTCCAGAGCGCGCTCTGAGCCCCGCGAGGCTCGGCGCAGGAAGGCTCGGGCGCAGGCAAGCAGGTTCGGGCGCAGGCAAGCGGCCGAGGGCCTGTACGCCTCCGCCGTGCCAAGTGCCGTTCCGGAAAGAGCTGAGTCCGGCTCGTCCCCTCCAAGACGTGTTGTCATTGTTACGCCTGGTGCCTGCACTTGACCGCTCCCACCGGTACCTAACCGGTCCCCATCCGTCCCCCCGTTGCTGATTCCCACCGCCGCGGGATTCCCACTGCCGTGGGGACGGCCCCTCGCCCCTCTCACGCTCCTCCCACCTTTCCCACGGACGCATGGAGCATCCGCAGACTCGGTTTTTGAACGCGCACTTTCAGAAGGCCCTCATCCTCGAACAGCCCGACCCCAGCCTCGACGACTACCTGCGCGAGCAGGGCATTGAGCCCGATCGTGTGCCCAAGCCGGACTGCTACGACCAGGACGCGATGGTGGAGCGTCTGCGCGAGGGGCAGCACGACCTCATCTACAAGCGTAGCAAATTCGTCGTTGACGAGGCCGTGGTGCAGGCCTCCGACAACCTGGCGGCCGTCATGCTTTGTTGCATCGGCGACGACACGGTGGACAAGCCCGCCTGTGCGGACGAAGGCGTGCTGGTGCTCAACGACCCGGTGAGCAACGGGCGCTCGGTGGTGGAGATGGTGGTGGGCGAGATGATTGTGCTGGCCCGCCGCCTCTACACGGCCAACGAGTCGGGGCGGCAGCACCGGTGGACGAAGGACAGCACGCGCCGGTACGAGTTGATGGACAAGACGCTCTCGGTCGTGGGCCTGGGCAACATTGGCAAGCAGCTCGCCCGCCTGGCCGACGCCTTTGGCATGAACATCTGCTTCTACGACCGGTCCGACGTGGCGCAGGAGGTCGGCACCACGCTGGGATGGACGGCCTGCTCCACCCTCTCGGAGGCCTTCCGAAAGGGGGATTTCGTGACCGTCCATGTCTCCGCCGAAGACCCGCAGGGACAGTCCAACGCGGGCTTGCTCGACTATGATCACTTCCGCCAGCTTGGCGCGGACCGCCCGGAAAACAGCCCGCGGGCTTTCATCAACGCGGCACGCGGCTTTTTGTACGACCCAGAGGCCCTGAAGCGGGCCATCGACGAGGGGCACGTGCGGGCCGCGGCGGTGGACGTCTTTCCCGAGGAGCCGGGCAGCGCGGACGAGGCGTGGACGAACCCGTACGCCGAGATGGGCAATGTCTTTACCACGCCCCACATTGGCGCGGCGACGCAGGAGGCCCAGCCGCGCATCGCGTCTCGCATGGCCACCTCCACCCGCCTGCTCAACGAGCAGGGCACCGTGCGCGACACGGTCTTTGGCCAGGGGCACACGATTGGGGTGAACGCCGAGCCGCCCCACTGGGTCTTGGCCGTGGTACACAGCGACGTACGGGGGACGAAAAAGGCCATTGACGACAGCATCTACGAGGCGGGCGCGAGCAACCTGCAGTCCAGCCACCGCGACTTTCCGGAGCTGGGCATTGCCTACGACGTGAACGCCATTGACCAGCCCCTCACTGAGGCGCAGCTCCAGAACATCATCGAGGCCGCCAGCGCGCTGTCCGACGATCCGCGCGCCATCCGGACCCTGCGCCAGTTCAAGGTCAACGACACGGCGTGAGGTCCGCGACGCTCGGCACCTTCGACGCAGAACAGAGGCTTATCAAGGCGGGGTCCTCCCCCCGGTGTCATGAGGAGGGAGGCGTGAAACGTAAGGAAGCCGCCCACACACATCACGTTTTGCTCATCACGCATCATTACGCCACGGCAGGCGCGGCCTCAAGCGTCCCGGCAATGTGGTCCATAATCTGCCCAGCGTGGGCACGGCCGTTCTCGATGAACCAGCGGCTCGTGTTGCACCCGCCGCAGATGGTGCCAGCGAGGTACAGTCCGTCGCGGTTCGTCTCGAAGGTCTCCTCCTCGTCGTGTACCGGCGTGCGGGCCTCGTCGTCGCGAGTGGCAATGCCGAGTTGCTCCAGGAACGCATAGTTGGGGCGGTAGCCCGTCATCGCGAGCACAAAGTCGTTGTCGATGGAGGCCGGCCCGTTGGGCGTGTCGAGATGGAGGACGTCCGGCTCGATGGCCGAAACGGTGGTGTTGAAGTGGGCCTCGATAGAGCCCTCCGCGATTCGGTTTTTAAGGTCTGGGCGGAGCCAGTACTTCACACTCTCCCCAATGTCCGGTTCGCGCACCACCATCGTCACATTGGCCTCGTGGCGGTAGCACTTGAGGGCGGCCTTGGCCGCCGAGTTGGCGCCACCAACGATGGCCACGTCGGTAAGGGCGTAGGGGTAGGGCTCCTTAAAGTAGTGCCGCACCTTGTCAAGGTCTTCCCCCGGCACGTCCATGCGGTTGGGCACGTCGTAAAAGCCAGTGGCCACCACCACCTTGCGGGCCTCGTAGGTGGCCGCGTCGGTGACCACCGTGTAGGCATTGTCGCGGCCGCGCAGATCGGTCACCGGTTCGTAGAGGCGCAAGTCGAGGCCCTCCGTGGTGGCCACGCGGCGGTAGTAATCGAGCGCCTCCTCGCGGCGGGGCTTGTAGTCGCGCGTGGGAAACGGATGGCCGCCAATCTCCAACAGCTCGGGCGTGGAGAAAAACTCCATCTGCGTTGGGTAGCCGATGAAGGAGTTGCAGAGGGCCCCTTTCTCGATGATCAGTGGGTCGAGCCCGCGGTTCTGGGCTTCGATTCCGCAGGCAAGTCCCACAGGACCAGCCCCGATGACAATGACGTCGTGCATGAGCACGGAGGACTGAGTTTGGAGTAAGTACGACATGTCCGAACCTGTAGGCGAGGCCTGCAGTTTCGGGGCCCGACGCAGAAAATGGGAGAATGGGGGAACGCGAGCGTGGTGGCGGGGCGCGCAGGCCAGAGGTGCAAGCCCCCACGCTCAGAGGCGTAGCAGCCGTACGGAGGGCCCTGTGGAGCCCTCGTCCACAGCCTTCCCCCTCACGCACCAGTGGGTGCGGTGTGGCGGGAGACCGGAAGCGTCATGCAGCGCGGCCCGCCCCGGCCCCGCGACAGCTCGGTTCCCCCCAGTTGGATCGCCACCTTTTCCCGCCCCGGCGCGAAGTCGCCGGCCTCAAAGTACGAGAGAAAGCTCTCTGCCGAGACAATGCGGTAGCCGTGCTCACGCAGCCGCTCGAAGGTGCGTCGGTTGCGCTCATAGCCCAGGATGGCCCCGGGCGCCGCCGCGAACACGTTTGCCCCGTCCGTCCACTGCTCGCGCTCCTGGTGCAGGCGCTCGTTTCCGCCGCAGGGAATGAACGTAAGGTCGCGGTCGAGCAGCTCCGTGAGCACATCGCGCAGATTGCGGCGCATGTCCGTCACAAAGCGCCCCGCCCCGTCCGCCGCCCGGAAGTGCACCGCGTACCCGAAGCCATGCGTCTCCAGCAGGGGAGGAAACACGATGATCTCGTCCGGCGACGCGAAGGTAAACACCGTATCGAGATGCATCGTCGCGCGCCGCTTCGGGAGGTCGACGGCCAAGACGTTCTCCACGGGCGTCCGCTCGAATAGCTCGTGCGCTATGGCCATGACGGCCCCGAGGGAGGTTCGCTCCGAGTGTCCAATCAGCACCGTATCCGGACTCGCCACGAGCAGGTCGCCGCCCTCGAACGTGACCCCAGGGGGAAGCTCGATGATCTTGTCGCTGTGCGGAGCAAACCGGGGATGGTGATGCAGGATGACGTTGATGATGATGCTTTCCCGCGTGCGCGCCACCGTGGCGGCGTGGCTCAGGATGATGTGATCGTGCACGACAGCCGCCAGGTCTCGCGTGAACATAAGGTTGGGAACCGGCTGAGCACGGATGGGCAGTTCCGACTCGCCGGTGAGCGCAAAGGCCCGGAGGTCCTCCGGGGAAAAGCGCTTCAGTTCATCCGCCACCGCCGTCAGGTTCTGCTCCGGCAGGCTGCGGCACAGCCTGTCCACAAACGCGTGCCGCGCCGCGTCCTTCGCCTCGAAGGCTTCCAGCAAAAGATCTTCGATCTGGAGCACAGCATCGGGCCGGCCCACGATTTTCTCGAAGATGGAGCACATGAGCAGGTGCTCTTGCCGGGCGTGGCCCACGTAGAGAATGTCGTCGAAGAGCAAATCCTCCCGGTTGCCGGGCGCGACCAGCTCCATTTCGTCCCCGGGCGTGTGCACGACCACCTGCTCCAGCAAGTGGGCCTCGGCGGGGATGCTGTAGGTGGACGTGTGCTCGACGGAGGGACGGGAAGGCGCGTCAACAGGGGCCACAACGGGAAGCCATTGAGTGAGTGGACAAGGGGAGCTTCATGATCGGGACTGCGCTGTAGAAAAGCCACCACGCACGGTTGATGTCAGGAGCGGATCTCTTCCAGCCCCCGAATGACCAGGAGCACCACAAGCACAACGGCGCCCACACGCAACACAAGACGCAGGAGCGGTTGTACGAGGTCAATGAGCAGCCCCACGAGGCTCAGCCCGAGGAGCGCAATGACGCCGATGATGAGCCAGCGGAGAACCGTGCGGATGTCGAGGTCCATGGAACGAAGCAGTCCGTAAGCAATGGGGCGACGAGGGATTCTGAAGACGCTCAGCGTGCGTCCATTGTTACGTGGAGCGGTGTTACGTGGAGCGGTGTTACGTGGAGCGGTGTTACGTGGAGCGGCCGTCTCGGTGCAGGCCGTCGCGGGCAGGGGCCACCGCGATCGATGCGGCCCCGCTGTCGCCCCGCGATTCCGTCACCGCACCGGCTCCGCCGACGGACGGCCCAGCACCGGCGTTTCGTACCGCACCCGCTGCAGCACGAGCCCCGCCGCGTCCACAGACGGCCCCGCGGCCCGCCGGTCGCGTGCGGCCAGCACCGCGGGAAGGCTGTCCGCCGCCCGCTTTCCGTGCCCAATCTCGAGGAGCGTGCCGACGAGGGCGCGCACCATGCCGTGCAGAAAGCGCGTACCGGCCACCTCAAAGCGCCAGAATCCGCGCCGCTCTTCCTCCACCCACCGGGCGTGGTGAAGGGTGCACACGCGGTTGTCGGTGTCGGACTGCGTGCGGCAAAACGAGCCAAAATGGTGCCGCCCGAGCAGGTCGGGCGTGGCGGCCCGGATGCGAT
Organism: uncultured Bacteroidota bacterium; assembly: GCA_913056185.1. Lineage (GTDB taxonomy): Bacteria > Bacteroidota > Rhodothermia > Rhodothermales > Salinibacteraceae > Salinibacter. The sequence continues at coordinate 14,962 of CAJXLV010000035.1, read as the reverse complement.
CAAAATCAGGCACGGGGCGCACCGAGGCCCGGGCGCACCGCTCCAGCGCACAGGGCTGGGTGTGCAGCCGGTAGTGGTAGCGGCGGCGGCGTGCATCATAGCGGGCGTGGAAGTCATCCGGGGCGCGCTCCACGCGGCGCACCGCCACGGCCGGCGGCGTAAGGCCGTTGAGCGATCGTCGCAGCCGGTGCGGGTCGTGCGCCGTCGGCAGATCCACGTGCGCCACCTGGCCCCGCGCATGCACGCCTGCATCCGTGCGGCCCGCCCCCGTGACCCGGCACGCCGCAGACACGATCGTCTCCACCGCCGCTTCCAGCGCGCCCTGCACCGTGGGCACGTCCGGTTGGATCTGCCACCCGTGGAAGTCGGTTCCGTCGTATTCGATGAGCAATCGGTAGCGGGGCATCGTATTGGAGGACAAAGAGCCAAAGAAGCGAGGCCAGCGGCATGACGCCGCGGACAACCCTGAACAACTGCTACGGACTCCGCCCCCGTGTGGTCATCAGGAGCTGTGAGCATGCCCCGCGCCCCGATTGACGAGAGCCTGCATTCTCAATTCCCTACTCCCCCTCATGCGCATCTACCTCACCGGCTTCATGGCGAGCGGCAAGTCGACCGTCGGCCCGCGCGCCGCGGCACGACTCGGCCTCTCGTTTCTCGACCTCGACCGTCTCATTGCCGCCCACGACGGGCGCTCCATTCCGGATATTTTTGCGGAGGACGGCGAGGCGCACTTCCGCACGCTCGAGCGCCGGATGCTTCGCCGCACGGCGGAGACGGACGACCTCGTGGTGGCCCTGGGCGGCGGCGCCCTCGTGGACGAGACCAGCCGGGCATTCGCCCACGAGCACGGGCGTACCGTCTACCTAAAGGTGCCTGTTGAGGCCCTCCTGGAGCGGGTGGCCGACGACGAGACTCCCCGCCCCCTGCTCCAGGACGACACCGGCGCGCCCCTGCCTCGCGACGCGCAGCAGGCCCGCATCGAAGACCTGCTGGACGAGCGGCGCCCGCACTACGAGGCGGCCGACGCAACCGTGGACGCGGGGCGCCCGGTTGAGGCCGTGGTGCAATCCGTGGTCGCCGCAGCCTCTCCCCCCTCTCCGAACAACACGAATGCGTGACCTTGAAAGACGCTCCGGAAACCTCGCCTGATTCCTTTGTTTGAATGAATCTGATGCACGAATCGATCTTGGTGTTCGCCCTTTCCTTTCCCTATGGATGCTGACGCCTCCGAGCCCGCCCGTGCAGATGTGGCGGACGGAGAGCCCCTTCGCTCCCTCGCCCCCTCAATCCGGGCCGCCTGGCGCATCAAGATGGTCGGCCTTTCGGTGTTGCTGTTTCTCCCGGTCCTGTTTTACGACCTGACGCACCTGTTCTCGCCCAACGCGCAGCTGCCCTTCGGCGTGATCTCGGGGGGCGTGCTGGTGAGTGCCACGCTCTACTGCCTGATGTGGCCCCGCCTCCGCTACCGAGCCTGGGGCTTTGCGCTGCGCCCAGAGGAAATTTACATGGAGCACGGTGTCCTCCGGCACATTCGCACCGTAGTCCCGCTGCGCCGCATCCAGCACGTCGATGTGTCGCAGGACCTGGTGGAGCGCGAGTTTGCACTGGGGCGGCTCGTGGTGCACACCGCCGGCTCCCGGAGCAGTGATGTCGTAATTCCAGGCCTGCCCCTGCCCGAAGCCGAGGAAATCCGGGACAAGATCAAGCGCTTTATCCTCGAAGACCCGCTCGTTGAAGAGCCGGTGTGATGCCGTCGTCCTCCTCTACGGAGCCTCCCTCCTCCACGGAGCCTCCCTCCTCCACGGAGCCTCCCTCCTCCACGGAGCCTCCCTCCCCCGATGCTGCTTCGTCGGATGCGCCTGCGGACGCCGAGACTGCCTCGACTGCCGCAACCACCCTGGGCACCATCCACGAGCCGCAGCGCCTGCACCCGCTTACGCTGCTGCTGCGCGTGGGCGCCAGCCTGCCGGCGCTGCTGGTCATCCTGTTCCCTCTGCTCCGCAACCCCGGCTCTACTGAAAACATCACGTCGCTGGTGCTGGGCGTCCTATACGGCCTGTTTGCCCTGCCTGCCATCCTGCTCCAATACTGGCGGTTCAGCTATCGCATTACGCCCAAGCAGATCGTGATTCAGAGCGGCGTGCTCACCCGCAAAAACCGGAGCATCCCCATCGAACGCATCCAAAACATTCAGATCGAGCGCAGCCTCGTGGCGCGGGGCCTGGGGCTGGCGAAGGTCAAAATCGAGACGGCGGGCAGCTCTGGCACCGAGGGCAGCCTCGAGTACGTAAGCGCCGATGAGGCCCGCAAAATTCGGCGGGCGGTGCGCTCCTTCCAGCGCGACACCGCAGAGACAGAGGCCCCGTCGCGGGCCGACGATGCAGCCGATGCCGCGGACCCCGCCGCGGAGACCCTGTTTGCGATGCCCCTCCGCCGCGTGCTGCTCTCAGGGGCGTTTCGATTCTCCCTCCTGTACCTGGCGGTCATTTTCTCGGTGCTGGAGTTTTTCAATCCGGAGACGCTGCTGCAACGAGTGTTCCGCGACGACCGCCTGGACTGGCTCGCCGGGCTTGTGCTCAGCCATCCGGCCGCCGCCATCGCTACGACGGTCCTGGTGGCCATCCTGCTGGGCTGGGCCAGCGGCATCGCGGTCCACCTCGCGCGCTACTACAACTTTCGGCTGTGGCTGGAGGGCGATAAGCTGCGCAAGCGCCACGGCCTCTTTACAGTCACGGAGGGCACCATCCCGCTCGACAAGGTGCAGACGCTGATCCTCCGCACCAATCCCTTCATGCGGGCCTTTGGGTGGTACGAGCTGAAGGTGCAAACCATCGGGATCGATGTGGACGAGCAAGGACACCGGGTCATTGCGCCGTTTGCGAGTGCCGAGCGCATCCTGGAGCTGGCGGGCCGCGTGCGGGCGTTCGATCTGCCCGACTCCTTCTCCCACGTGTCGCACCTGACCATTCGCCGCCGGTTTTTCCGCTATACGGCGGCCCTCACGGCCGGCCTGCTGCCTGCGGTGTACTTTTGGCCGGCAGACTGGCTCCATCCCGCGGGGGCGGCGCTTCCCTGGTGGGGCTTCGCCCTTGTGCCCGCCGCGCTCGGGTGGGCCGTGCTCCAGTATCGCAATCACACGTACGCGGTGGGGGCGGACGGCTTCTATATCCGGCGCGGTGTGCTGTCGCACTACCTCTGGATCGTGCCCACCGAAAAATTTCACGCCTTCCACGCCACCGCGTCACTCTTTCAGCGACGCCTCGGCCTCAAAACGCTGTTCGTGGACACTGCTGGGGCTGCTGGATTTGCGTACCCTGAGGTGATCGATGTTCCTGCCGAAACGGCCGACGAACAGTTCAGGACGCTCTACCGACGCTTCCGCCGCCTGTACCGCGCCCGCGTGGAGGCGGCCACCGGAGCCCCGGACACGCGCCTCTCCCCCCACGAACGGCCCCGCCTCCCCACCAATGCTCCTCTCTGAACGCCCTGTTCTGAACGGACGGAAAGGGACTGGGGAGACGACCGCGGTGCACTCTCGGGGCCTCCCTCCACACCGGGGCGCTGCGGAGCGAGTGCCCTTGGAGAGAATCTCTCGGAAGAAGGGCAGGGAGGCCCCTGTGGGCCCGCCCCCTCCGCACCCTGGTCGTGGGGTGTCCAGGATGACGCTTGAATGCACGCATTTCTTCGGGCCTACTTAACACACAATCGCCTGGAGAGCAGCGGCGGTGGTTTGGGGTTTGTCGGCTGCGTTTCGTTGACTGTGGCGGTGCACAGTGCCCAAGTCTTTCCCGTCCTCCTCCCAACTGCCCGCCTGTCGTGGATTCCCGACGTGTCAGCGGCGTTCTGCTCCCCCTCACCTCCCTGCCCAGTGCATACGGCATCGGCGACCTCGGGGCCGCAGCCTTCCGGTTTGCCGACCTGCTTACCCGCACCAACCAGCGCCTCTGGCAAATGCTGCCGGTGGGGCCGATCGGGCCTGGTGCCTCGCCCTACTCCAGTCCCTCTACCTTTGCGGGCAATCCGCTCCTCATTGCACCGGAGCCCCTCGTGGAAAGCGGCCTGCTGGAGGCGGACGAGCTGGAGCCCCTCGCCGCGCTGCCTGAGGACCGGGTCGACTACGAGCGCCTTGTGCCTCGCAAACGGGCGGTGCTGCGCACGGCGTTTCGGCGCTTCCGGTCCAAGACGGCCACCATCGATGCCACGCGCTTCAAAAAATTCCGCGAGTCGCAGTCCGTGTGGCTCGACGAGTACGCCCTCTACGCGGCGCTCAAAGAAGCGCACGACGGCGCGCCCTGGACCGAGTGGGCTCCGCCCCTCGCCCGCTGCGAGCCCACGGCCCTGCAGGAGGCCCGGGAGCAACATGCCGAGACGATCAAGAAACATATTTTCTGGCAGTACCTCTTTCACCGCCAGTGGACGGCCCTGCAGGCGTACTGCCATGCCCGCAACATCCGCCTGTTTGGCGATCTGCCGATCTATGTGGCTCACGATAGTGCCGACGTATGGGCGCACCAGGACCTCTTTCACCTCGATGAGGCGGGCGAGCCGACCGTGGTGTCCGGCGTGCCCCCCGACTACTTCAGCCCCGAGGGGCAGCGCTGGGGCACCCCCCTCTACCGATGGGACCGCATGAAGAATCGCGGATACCGGTGGTGGACGGAGCGGTTGCGCCGCGCCTTCACCCGGTTCGACCTTGTCCGGCTCGACCACTTCCGCGGCTTCGATGAGTACTGGGAAATTCCGGCCGAGCACAATACGGCCATCAAAGGCGAATGGAAGCAGGCTCCGGGCGCGCATTTTCTCGACGCCATGGAGGCGGAATTCGGCGCGCTGCCTGTGGTGGCGGAGGACCTCGGCATTATTACGGACTCGGTCAAGGCACTGCGGGACCGGTTTGCCCTGCCGGGCATGGCGGTGCTACAGTTTGCCTTCGGGAGCACGCCCCAAAACGACTTTCTGCCCCACAACTACCGCCGCAATGTGGTGGCCTATACGGGCACGCACGACAATGACACGACGCTCGGCTGGTGGCGCCACGGCCTTTCGGATCAGGGGCGGGCGTTTGCGGCATCGTACCTCAACGTCTCGCCCTCTGCCCCCGACGCGGCGGTGCCCACGCAGGCGGTGCGGGCGCTCATGGCATCGGTCGCACGCCGCGTCGTGATCCCGTTCCAGGACGTGCTGGGCCTGGGCACCGAGGCCCGCATGAATACGCCCGGCACCACCGACGACAACTGGGCCTGGCGCTTTACCCCCGATCAGCTCTCGGAAGAAACCGAGGAGATGCTGAACGAGCTGACGTACGTGTACGGCCGCGCCTCCAGCTACGACTGAGTGCAGACGGCGCGTGCCGCCCTCTCCACCTCGCCCGAACTTGTTGCCAAGCCTCGGCCGGCTGTCATGCACCGTCCCCTACACGGGGCCTTTCCTCACGACGACGAGACGACTTTTCGGGTCTGGGCGCCGCAGGCCGACCGCGTGACCCTCTCGCTGAATACCGCCTCTGCATCGCTCTCGCTTCGGCCCACGGGCGAGGGCCTGTTCGAAGGCACTACGCGCACGGCCCCGCCCGGCACGCTCTACCAGCTCTGGCTGGACGACGCCGGCCCGTTCCCCGACCCTGCCGCCCGCTTCCAGCCCCAGGGCGTGCACGGGCCCTCTGAGGTGATCGACCCGACTGCTTATGCCTGGGACGATGCCGACTGGACTGGCGTGGCCCGCGAGGACCTCGTGATCTACGAGCTGCACGTCGGGGCCTTCACGGATGCAGGACGGTTCGACGCGGTGCGGGAGCGCCTTGCGTACCTGAAGGCGCTCGGGGTGACGGCGATCGAGCTGATGCCGCTGCACGACTTTCCGGGCACGCGCAACTGGGGCTACGACCCGGCGGCCTGGTTTGCGCCGGCCCAGGCCTACGGACGGCCCGACGCCCTGCGCCGCCTCGTGGACGCAGCGCACCAGACAGGGCTCGCCGTGATTCTCGATGTCATTTACAACCACCTGGGGCCGGATGGGGCCTACGTAAATGCCTTCGGGCCCTTCCTCACCAACGCCCACAATACGCCCTGGGGCCCGGCAATCAACCTCGACGACGACGGCTCGGCGGGCGTGCGGCGCTTTTTCCTCGACAACGCGCTGCACTGGCTGCGCGAATACCACATCGACGGCCTCCGGCTCGATGCCACCCACGCGCTCCACGACGCGAGCACGCCCCATTTCCTGGAAGCCCTCTCGGCGGCGGTCGACGCACACATCGGCGGCCCGACGCGCCATCTCATCGCCGAGGATCATCGCAACCTGAACCGCCTCGTGCAGCCGCGCGAGGACGACGGCTACGGCCTCGACGCGGTCTGGAGCGACGACCTGCACCACCAGCTGCGCGCCGGTACGGCCGGCGACGCGGAGGGCTACTACCGCGACTATCAGCACACAACGACCGCCGACCTCGCCACGACTCTCCGCGACGGCTGGTTCTTCCGCGGCGAACCCTCGGAGCACCTCGATGAGCCCCGCGGCACCGACCCGGCCGACGTGGCCCGCAACCAGTGCGTGGTGTTCATCCAGAACCACGATCAGGTGGGCAACCGGCCCACGGGCACCCGCCTCACCGACGATGTCTCGCGCGCGACGTACCGGGCGCTCTCGGTGCTCATCTGCGTGGTGCCGGAGGTGCCGCTCCTTTTTATGGGCCAGGAGTGGGCCGCCTCCACGCCGTTCCAGTTCTTCACCGACCACAACGACGAACTCGGGCCCCGCGTGACGGAGGGACGGAAGGACGAATTCGAGGACTTCTCGGGCTTTGACGAGGAGGTGCCCGACCCACAGGCCCCCGCCACCTTCACGCGCAGCGTGCTGGACTGGGACGAGCCCCGCCGCTCTCCGCACGACGGTGTCCTGGCCCTCTACCACGATCTCCTCGCCCTCCGCCCACGCCTCGGCGACGCGGTGCGCGTAGCGGCCCCGAGCGACACGACGCTGCTGATGGAACGCCCGCCGTTCCACATCGCCATCAGTCTGGAGGGCGCCGCCGACCTGGCTCTGCCGCCGCACGCCCCGGTGCTGCTCCACACTGAGCAGGACGGCTACACCCCGGCCCCGCACCCACCAACGTTTGGGGAGGGCTCTGTGTCGTTTTCGCGACCCGGGGCGGCGGTGGTGCGGGCGGAGTGACGGTGGCGTTCGCCGACGCAGCAGTCGCAGGCCTTCCGCCCGTCCCCGCCCGGTTTCCCTCGGCTCCCCATCCCCGACTCGTCCGACACCGCCCTCAAAGACCTCGGCATCGACGGCGGTGAAGCCAGATCGCGCCGCGTGCGAGCCTGCCGCTCCCCTCCTTCCCACACCCGGACCGGCCTACGCAGTCGTCGCTTCGGCCTGCCGCGAGAGGTCTTCCAGCGATCGGCCTCGCGTCTCGTCCACGAACCACTTCACAAAAACGAAGGCGACTCCCCCAAACGCCGCGTAGATGCCGTACGAGATCCCCAACCCAATGCTGCCCAGCAGGATGGGAAAGGTCCACGTGACCAAGAAATTGGACAGCCACTGCACCAGGCCGCACACCGACAGCGCTGCGCCGCGGAACCGGTTGGGAAACATCTCGCCAAGCATGACCCACATCACCGGCCCCCACGAAAAGGCGAAGAAGGCAATGTAGGCATTGGCCGCCAGTAGCGCCACCAGCCCCTGGCGGCCCTGCATCTCAATCCCACTCGCCCCGCCCTGTGCGGCAGTCGCGAAGACGTACGCCATGACACCCAGCATAACAGCCTGCCCCAGCGAGCCCACCAGTAGCAGCGGGCGGCGGCCCACCCGGTCGATCAGAGCAATGGCCACGAACGTGAAGACCACATTTACAGAGCCACTCACCACGTTTGTGAAGAGGGCGCTCGCCTCTGTAAAGCCGGCGGCCTGCCAGAGCGTCCCGCCGTAGTAAAACACCACATTGATACCCGTCAGCTGCTGCAGGGAGGCCAGGCCGATGCCCACCCACACCAGCGGGTGCACCCGTCCGGTGTGCTCCTGAATCACATCCGTCAGGCGCGGGCGACGCTCCGCCGTCAGGGTGGACCGAATGTCGGCAAGCTTTTCCTTCACATTGGCCGCCGTGCCGAGGGCCGTAAGCACAGAGGCAGCCTCGTCCTCCCGGTCGGCCGCGACCAGGTAGCGCGGCGACTCGGGGATGGCCAGGAGAGACAGGAAGAACACCCCGGCAGGCGCCAGCTCCATCCAGTACATCCACTGCCAGGCATCGAAGCCCATCCAGAAGGCATTGGCGGCGCTTCCGGCCGCCTGCGCAATCAGGTAGTTGTTCAGAAATGCCATGAACAGCCCGACCACAATCATGAGCTGCTGGAGCGTCGCCAGGCTGCCCCGGATGCTGGAGGGCGCAATCTCGCTGATGTAGGCGGGCGCCAGAATGCTGGCGGCCCCCACCGCCAGCCCGCCGATCAGGCGCGCCGCCACAAACGACACGGACCCGACGGCAGCGCCCGAGCCCCAGGCACTCACCATGAAGGCGAGGGCAGTGAGAAGAAGCGTGGCCCGTCGACCGATTTTGTCGGCCAGGTTGCCCGCAAAAAAGGCGCCCACGGCGCTTCCCAGCAACATGGAGGCTACGTTGAACCCCGTGGCGACCTGGCCCGACTCAAACTCGCCCTGAATCGCCTCAACGGTGCCATTGATCACCCCACTGTCGAACCCAAACAAAAATCCGCCGAGCGCCGCGGAGAGGGAGATAAGAACGATCTTGAAGACGTTTCCGGTGGGGGCTGCCCCGTCCGTCTGGGGAGCAGCGTTCGGGGAGGACGCAGGCATCGTGGCGGGTGTGGGTGTGTAGGGAAAGAGACCTCGACTCCGCGGGGAGGCCTCGGCGTCTGGTGTACGGCACCGCTCGGGAAAGCAGCACGGGAACCGGGTCAGTCCGCCGCGCCGGGGGGGCTCTCCAGATCAGTCACAAACGCGTCGCCGACCACGTGGAGGGGCGCACGGAGGTCTTCCACCTGCAGGCGAAAGGCTCCGGGCTCCACGACCGGCGCGCCGTCGCGGCCAATCAGGCTCAAGTCATCCGCCGTCAGCGCAAACGAGAGGCGGGTGCTCTCACCGGGCGCCAAGTCGACCTTCGCGAAGCGCACCAGTTCTTTGACCGAGGGCGTGACGCTGGCTACGAGATCGCTGAGGTACAGTTGCACAACGTCTTTCCCTGCCCGCTCTCCGGCATTGGTGACGGTAACCGCAACCTCCACCGCCTCCCCGCGCCGCAAATCCGCTGTCGGCACCGAGTCCCGGCGCACAGTCAGGTCGCTGTACGCGAAGCGCGTGTAGGAGAGGCCGTCCCCGAACGCAAACAGCGGGTCGAAGCCGCTCATGCCGCCCTCCCGGTCCTGGTTTTCGCTGTAGGTACGATCGTACGTGCGAAGGCCGACCGACGAGCGCGGGTAGGTGTAGGGCAGGTGCCCGCTGGGGTTCACGTCGCCGTAGAGCACCTCCATGAGGGCCTGTCCGCCCTCCGGCCCCGGGTTGTAGGCCGAAAGCACGGCGTCGGGCAGATCGGCCGTCTCCTTCAGAAGACGCGGACGGCCCTGGATGAGCACGAGCACGACGGGCGTTCCGGTGTCGGCCACGCGGCGAAGCAGGGTGCGCTGCGCCCTGGGCAGGGCCATGTGGTTGAGATTGCCGGGCGTCTCGGCGTAGGCCCCCTCCCCCAGTGCCACCACGGCCACGTCGGCCTCCCGGGCCGCCGCCACGGCCGCGTCCATCCGCTCAGGATCTGTGAGCGTGGCACCGGGGACGTAGGTCGTGCGCTCTTCGCCCACGCGCTCCCGCACCGCCTCCGTGAGCGTGGGGCGCCCCGCGGGAAACATCTGCTGGGCCGCGCCCCCGCCCTGCCACGTGTACGACCAGCCGTTGTGCATCGACTGCATGGAGTGGGCGGTGGGCCCCGTCACGAGTACGTCTTGCTCGTCGCTCAAGGGAAGCAGCGAGGCACCGTCCGCCACGGGGCGGTTGCGGAGCAGCGTCACCGACTCGCGGGCCGCCTGCAGCGACACGCGGCGGTCGCGCGGGCTCCCCACTTGGTCGGACTGCCCCAGCCCGCGCAGGGGGGCCTGGAAGAGCCCCGTCTCAAATTTGAGCCGGAGGATGCGGCGCACGGCTTCGTTGATGCGGGCCTCGGGCACCTCGCCGTCCCGCACGAGCGAGAGCAGGTGGTCGTAAAACGAGAGGTCGGTGGGCACCATGCTCATGTCCATGCCCGCCATGACGGCCATCTTGGTGGCCTCCCGCTCGGTCTCGGCCACGTGGTGCACGTTCACCAGCTTCTTCACGTCAAGCCAGTCGCTGACCGCCACGCCCTCGAAGCCCAGCTCGTCGCGCAGCACGTCCTGCAGCAGGTGCGTGCTGGCGTGGACGGGCACGCCGTTCACCTCGCCGGAGTTGATCATGATCGACTTCGCCCCCGCCTCGATGGCCGCCCGGAAGGGCGCGAGGTGCTGCTCGCGCAGCTCGATTTCGGGAATCTGCGCCGGGGTCCGGTCCAGGCCGTTCTCTGGGGCGGAGTAGCCGATGAAGTGCTTCAGCGTGCCGGCCACGCGGGCGGGGTCGCTCACGTCGGTGCCCTGGTAGCCGCGCAGCAGCCCCAGCCCCATCACGGTGGCCAGGTGCGTGTCCTCGCCGAGCGTTTCGTAGAGGCGCGGCCAGCGCGGCTCGCGCCCGATGTCGAGCACGGGCGCAAAATTCCAGGGGATGCCGGAGGCACGCACGTCACGGGCGGTGATGGCGGCCGTTTCCTGGGCGAGCGCCGGGTTCCAGGTGGCGGCGAGGCCCTGGTTTTGGGGAAAGAGGACCGCCTCCCGCGTGTAGTTGGCGCCGTGCACCGCGTCGATGCCGTACAGAATGGGAATCCCCAGGCGCGTCTCTTCGGTGGCCGTCTTCTGCACCTGCCGCATCACCTCGGCCCAGTGCTCCACGGAGAAGGCCTGCCCGGCAACATTTAGGATGGAGCCGACGTGGTGCTCGACCACCACGGTGCGCAATTTTTCGGGGTCCAGCTCGTGGTTGCGGATCGCACCGGGGTTGTCCTGGTGCGCCTCCTTCGAGACGGTGCTGAGCGTAAGCTGCGTCATCTGCCCCACCTTCTCCTCCAGCGTCATCTTGCGCAGCAGCGAGTCGACCTTCTGCTCCACGTTTGCGACGCCGGTGGGGACCGAGTCGCGCACGATGTTCTGGGCGACGACCGCACTGCTCCGCCCCGATGCCTCCACCGGCGGCTGCGGGCTGTGTAGCAACGAGACGTCGCGGCCCAGCGGCATGCGGCGTCCCTCGGGGTCCGCCCGCTGGCCCGTCTGCCCCACGGTCGTCTCTGCGGTCGAATCGGGAGTGGATGGGTCAGTCATTGCGGACGGTTGGCTCGTAGGGCGCGTATCGGCACAGCCGGCCAAAAGGAGGCAGGCGCCAAGAAGCACTGCGCAGGGCACGGACGAGGAAAGGGGCATTCCGGTCGGGGGGGATGAACAAGGAAGCGAACGGAGAAACGTTGCTGGGCCTGCGGCAGGGGCGTCGGGGGGACGCAAAGGCGGTTGAAAGAGCGTGTTGGAGAGATGTGTCCCGGCGTTCGTTGGGGCCGAGAGGGGAACCGTCTCTTCCGTTCACCTCACGCACGCGAGGACAACCGACGTCTGAGGTTGGTGCCAGAGATCGGCGCTATTCGGGCTTGTAGACGCGTACGTGATCGAGGACCATCCGTGTGGGAAAGACCGAGTCGTCGATGCCCTCGGCCCCGCCCCAGGTCCCGCCGACGGCAATGTTCATCAAGAGGTGGAATTTTTGGTCGAAGGGCCACTCCCGCCAGTCGTACTGCGGGCGGTTTTGGAAGGTGAAGTACCGCGTGCCGTCGACAAACACGCGGATTTCGTTCGGCGTCCACTCCATCGCGTAGGTGTGGAAGGCGGACGTCGCGTCCGGCACAGTGGTAGAGGCCGTGCGCTCCGTGTCGTCGATGTGGTTGAACGCCTCGGTGTGGATGGTGCCGTGGATCACGCCCGCGTCGTATCCGACGTGCTCCATGATGTCAATTTCGCCGTTGTCGGGCCAGTACTGGTCGCCGTAGGTATCCTCCTCGGCCAGCATCCAGAGAGCGGGCCAGGTGCCCGTGCCCGCCGGCAGCTTGGCCCGGATCACAAAGCGGCCGTATTTCCACGACGCCTCGCTGTTGAGGCGGGCGGAGGTGTAGGGGCGGCCCTCGTACGATTCCTTGCGGGCCTCGATGATGAGGTGGCCATTTTCCAGCCGGGCATTGTCCAGGTCATTTTCCGTATAGTACTGTTGCTCCTGGTTGCCCCAGCCGTCGCCGCCGGTCTCGTAGGACCACTTGTCCGAGTCGGGGAGGCCCTGCCCGTCAAACTCATCGCCCCACACCTGCGTCCAGGTCACGGTATCGCTGGTGGGATCCACGCGCACGCTCTTCGTCGCCGTGTCGGTCGCGCCGTCCTCATCCGTCACCGTAAGCGTCACTTCGTAGCGGCTCGACTCCGCGTACCGGTTGGCCACGCTTTCATCGTAGACGTGCGTAACCACCGCACCGGTGGTCGACGCCTCGTCCCCAAAGGTCCACTCGTAGGACGCGATCTCGCCCTCCGCGTCACTGGAGGCCGAGGCATCGAACTGCACCTCGGCCCCGACCGTAGGCGTGGCGGTCGACACCTCAAAGGCAGCCGCAGGCGCCGTGTTGGCCGTTGATTCGCCGCCGCTCCCCCCCGAATCGCACCCGGCGGTCACAACAATCAGCGGAAGGGCCACGAGAAGCGATCGCAGAGACACAAGCAGACTCATCGGTCGGTACAGGGATTGGGAGCAGGCGGGGATCCGTCGTGCGGCACCGGGCGCCTCGCTACTCGGCCGATTCCGGAAGGGCGGGCCGCCGCAGGATCTCGTCGATGTAAATTGTGCCCGTGAAGGTGTCCGGGTTGTTGTCGTTGATGAGGAGCACAAGTTCGCCCATTTGCGTCGGGTCCACCGGCACCCCGTCAAACTGGACGAAGTTGTCGCGGAAGTCGAAGTAGTACGTGGCGTATTCGCCGTTGGCGGGCACCTCCGCCACAAGGTCGGGCACAGTCGCGTTGGCATTGGCATTGTCGCCCGCGCCATTGAGCGCCGTGCGGAGGACGGCCGGGCCATTGCTCGAGGCCGTGACGCGGATGCGCATCTCCACGACCGGGGTCGCCTTAAAGCTTACGGGCGCCCCAAACGGCTTGGCCAGCCCCGGAAATACGCCCTCGCCCCCCACGCCGGACCCGTCAATCCGAAGCTGTCCGTCTTCCTGACTGATGCCCGGCCCGTTGAAGGCGAAAAAGCCCTCCAGGCCCGTCTCGAAGTCGGCAATCGGTTGGGGCCCGATCACCACCCCAGAGAACCGCACCGTCCCGACCGTCCGCCCCGCCCGGAAGCGCACCGGAGCAGTGTACGTGCCGGACTGTGACGGTCCGTTGAAGGTCACCCGGAACGTGCTTGCGCCATCGCTCGGGGCCCCAGTTGTCTCCAGGGCATCGACCTCGTACATGGGCGGGACGCTCGCCGTGTCCGGCACGGGGCGCTCGCTAAGGCCCTGGTATTCGAGCGTGAGCGTGTCGCTCTGCACCGAGTCCGGAAACACGCGGAACTGAACCTGAGGCGTTACCGGCGCGATGACACCGGCAGGTGCATCAACGGACGGCCCCGTGTCGCAGCCCACCAGCGCGGAGCTGGACAGGACGGCAAGTAGCAGCAAAAGCACCGGGCGAAAAACAGCAGAGCGGTCGGTCATGGCGGAAGGTCCCGTTTCAATCCGGGCGGTAATGGTCAGGAAATCATGTGAGTCCCCAGTGGGGGAGCGACTGGGCCTACAGGTAGCCGGGGTTTTGCTCAAGCGCCGTGCCCTGGTCGAGCTGTTCCTGCGGGATGGGGAAGCGCTCGTTGACGCCCTCCTCGAAGCCCTCGTCGGCCAAGAGGTCGGTGCGGCCCTGCCGCACGAGGTTGAAGAAGCGCTGGTACTCCATCGCGAACTCCACGCGCTGCTCGTGCCAGATGATGTCGCGGAGGTCGCTCTGGGTCGTGGTCGTGATGTCGGGCAGCACGCCGTCGGGGTCGTTGGACGGGTCGGCGTCGTCGTCGCGGGCCCGGGCCCGCACCTTGTTCAGCGATGTCAGGGCCGCCTGCGGATTGCCCGCCTCGTTGGCGGCCTCGGCGTGCCACAGCAGCACGTGGGCGTAGCGGATCACGCGACGATTCGTGGGGCCCTTGCGCGGGCCGGAGGGCTGGCGGGCGGCCGGCAGCCATACCTTTTCGTTGAGGTAGCCGCTGGGGCCATTCGCGGAGCAGGCCCCAATCACCTCCACCGTCTCGGTGTTGCCCTGCGGCCCAGTGATCGTTTCGCCGCCTTCAATGATGGTGGCGTCGCGGCGCGGGTCGTTGGCCTCGAAGGCATCGTAGAGGGACTGCGTGGGGCAGTTGAAGCCGTAGCCCCAGGTCGCGCGGCTGTTCTGAAAGGTGGTGCCCACGGTGCCCTCCAGGCCGTTGGTGATGTCCACGTGGTTGATCTCGAAGACGGAGCCGGGCCCAAACTCGCCCCGCTGGTCAAACACGCGGCTGTAGTCCGGGTCGAGGCTATAGCGCCCGGAGCTGATGATGTCCTGCGCCAGCGTCTGCGCCTCGCTCCACTCCTCCTGGAAGATGTGCGCCTTCACGCGAAGGGCCTTTGCGGCCCCCTCCGTAGCGCGGCCCAGGTCCGGCGCCGTGGGCGACAGGGCAGAGGCGGCCTCCTCCAGGTCCGTCTCGATCTGGGCCCACACCTCCGGCTCCGAGGAGCGCGGCACGTCGGCGTCGGAGGCAGGCAGCGGCTCGGTGATGAGCGGAATGCCCGGCCCGTCGTTGGCCCGGTCGTCGCCCAGGCCGTACATCTTCAGCGCGTAGAAGTGGAAGTACGCCCGCAGGA
>CAJXLV010000034.1 GCA_913056185.1 uncultured Bacteroidota bacterium | reverse complement strand
CCGGCCCGCTTGACGACGCCGAGGCCTGGGAAGAGAAAGACAAGTCCGAACAAGACATCCTCACCTGGGACGTGTAGGCCCCGCTCCCGAGCGGAGCGCCGACACGCTCTCTTTTTCACTGCCTTCTCCTTCCACCTCCCCTTTCTCCGTATGCCGTACCCCAAGTCAATGGTGGCCCCGATGCGGAAAGAACTGACCCGCCTCGGCGCCGACGAGCTCAAAACCCCCGACGCGGTCGACGCTGCGTTTGCGGACCCCGACGGCACGATGCTGCTGGTCATCAATTCCGTGTGTGGTTGCGCGGCGGGCAGTGCACGGCCCGCAGTCGCCAAGGCCCTCGCGTCCGAGGCCGAGGCCCCGGCTCCGGACCGCCTCGTGACGGTCTTTGCGGGGCAGGACCTGGATGCGACCGACCACGTGCGCGAGACGTACCTCCCCGGCATCCCTCCCTCTTCGCCGTTTATGGCGCTCTTTCGGGACGGACAGCCGGTGTACATCGTAGAGCGCAAGCACATCGAGGGGCGCGAAGCGGCGGCCATAGCCAGCGACCTCACGGAGGCCTTCGAGGCCTACTGCACGGACGAGGCTCCCCCTGCCGACGCCCCCACGCGCCCCAACGTCACCCCCAGCGGTCCGCCCTCCACCTTCCAGGCGTTCGGCTGACCCTGCTTCTGCGTCTGTCTTTTCTTTTTCCCTCCCCCTCGCCCCAGCCCTTATGAAACGCGAGATCAGCGGCCTCACTGTCGAAATCGATCGGACCCTCTGCATTGGCTCCGGCAGTTGCGTGGCCCTCGCCGCCGAGCTTTTTGAAATCGATGACCAGAACCTCGTCCGCTTCCAGGAAGCCCCCCCGGACCTGGACCCGGAGCGGGTGAAGGAGGCCTGCAACGTATGCCCGGTCGACGCGCTCCGCGTCTACGACGGCGACGAGCAGATTGTCCCGTAGCTGAACCGGGCTCGGGCGTTTGTGCTGCCTCTTTTGTGCTGCCTCTCCTGTGCGCTGTCTCTCTTGTGTTGTCTTTTTGCCCCACGGCAGATCGACCATGCGCCTTTTCACGACCAACGACCCCGACGATGCGTCCCCCAGCCTGTGGGGATGGGCCGTGCAGGTGGCTACCTCCGTCGGCCTGGCGGGCATGCTCTGCTGCGTTGCGCCCGCGGTGCTCTTCGGCGCCGGCCTGATGGGCGGCATCTACGCCATTTCGTTTGCCAATGCCTTTTACGCCCCAGACGGCTCGGCCGGCCTCGGGGCCTGGGCGCTACGGGGCGTGGCTGTGCTGGTGGGCCTCTACGGCGTCTGGCGCTACCGCCGCCGGCAGGCGCAGTGCAGCATCGACCCCGCCCGCAAACGTCGTAACCTGGCCCTGCTCGTGGGGCTGGTGGCAGTGCTCGGCACGGGGGCCTACCTCACCTTCGAAGCACTGACGGCCTGGTACTTCGACGCGTACGTGGTGCCCGCCCAGCAGGCGGAGTACGAGGCCCTGTCGGGCGAGTAGGGCGCCGCTGCGCTGCTTCTGCTCACCGTCCCCCGCCGCCTTATGCCCCCCACTTCTCCCCCCGGCTCTTCCCGGCTCGCCTCCGCGGATGCGCCCTCGGAGGCCCCGCTCGTGCTCATCGACAACGAGGGCATCACGGACCCAACCCTCAATCTGGCGCTGGAAGAGTGGGCCCTCCGCACCCTCGATCCGCAATACCGCTACCTCCTCTTCTACGTCAACGAGCCCGCCATCATCATCGGGCGCAACCAGAACACCCTGGAGGAGATCAACCGCGCGTACGTCGAGGAGCGCGACGTGCACGTGGTGCGCCGCATGTCCGGCGGCGGGGCGGTCTACCACGACGAGGGCAACCTCAATTTCAGCTTCATGACCGACTATCAGCCGGATCGGCTGCACGATTTTGACCGCTTCACCCGCCCGCTGCGGCGCGTGCTGGCCGCCATGGGCGTAGAGGCCCAGCTGGAGGGGCGCAACGACCTGGTGCTGGGCGACGGCCGCAAAATCTCGGGGAATGCGCAATTCTCCACCTCGCGGCGCATGTTTAGCCACGGCACGCTCATGTTCAACACTAACCGCACGGCCCTCGCCCGAGCGCTGGACGTGACGCCGGACAAGATCGACTCCAAGGCGCACCAGTCTGTCCGCCGGCGCGTGGCCAACATTGCGGAGGTGGGCGGGCAGGTGTACGATGTGCCCACGTTCCGCCGCCTCCTGGTGGAGGGCCTTTTTCCGCAGGACGAGACGCCCGTGTATTCGCTCGACGACGAGGAGTGGGACGCGGTGGTGGACCTTGCGGAGCGCCGCTACCGCCGATGGACGTGGACCGTGGGCGCAGCCCCGGCCTTCGATGTGCGGCGCCGCAAACGGTTCGAGGTGGGGGAGGTGGACGTGCGCCTGCGCATAGAGGACGGGCGCATCGACCGGGTCCAGATCTACGGCGACTTTCTGGGCACCTGGGGCACCACGGCGCCCCTGGAGCATCTGCTGGAAGGCACGCCGTACGCCCCGGCTGCGCTCCGGGAGACCCTGGCGAACGTAGACGTGGGCCCGCTGCTGGGCGGCCTCTCCACAGACGCCTTCCTGGCGCTGCTGTATGAAACGGGATGATTCGCTCTGCGGTGCCACAGCGCCCCGTCTTCACAGCGCCTTTCGGCCAAAAGGAAAGCCCCGCGACGCAATCGCACCGCGGGGCTTCGCTTCGTTGATCGCAGTTGCCCAGGGTGGATTCGAACCACCAGCCTCCCGGTCCAGAGCCGGACGCTCTGCCGATTGAGCTACTGGGCACTGTTGGGCCTGCTGTGTTGCAACAGGTCTACAAAATGAGCCATCTATCCGCCCGGTTCCGACGTCCCAGACGGTGTGGGCGGTTTGACGGATGCTTCACCGGACCCCCGTTGAGTCCCGTGGTCTTCCTCTCTCGGCCCGGCGTCAACCCACCGCGCGGCGGCTGCCTCCGTGCCGCTCTGGCGGTCCACGGCCTCGAGAGACGTCCCGCGCCACCTGGCCACCTGGCGGATGATGCGGGCCCGCACGTGACGCTGCAGCGCGCGGGCCTCGTCCGCGGAATACGTGCGGGTGTCGACCGGGTCGAGCACCTTCACGCGGATGGGCTCGGGATTGGGGGCGAACCAGATCGAATGCTTGGGGAGGGCCTCGTGCGTGCCGTCGACGGCGAGGGGCAGCACCGGCACGCCTTCTTCAATGGCGAGGCGAAACGCGCCGTCCGAGAAGCGCTGCACCTGCCCGTCCCGCGAGCGCGTTCCTTCGGGGAAGAACATCACGCTGCACTTCTTTGCAAGGTAGTCCCGGGCGGTCGTTAGCACCGCGGCTCGGCTTTTTTTGCTGCGCCGGTCCACCGAGATGTCGCCGCTGAGGCGCAGGAGCCAGCCCGCAAACGGCAGGTCGAACAGCTCCTTCTTCGCCACCCACTTCATTTCCCACGGCACGCGGGCAATGATGGGCGGGTCGGCCTGGGAGAAGTGATTGCCCACCACCACGTACGGATGGCGGGGATTCTCCGGAAACGGGCCCTCCAGTTCAATCGTCCAGTAGGGATTGACGTAGGTGAACAGGCGCCCCATGATGCGGAGGGCATAGCCGGCGTAGTAGTGTGCCGGGTCCCGGTCCACCACTCGCGCCACCGCCATGATGGGAAGCCATAGCACGATGAGCGTGCCGATGGCACACCACACCCACAGAGACACGAGCACAGAACGCATGGGAAACAGCAGGGGGGCGAGGGAGGTGAAGGCGATTGCGAACGCTATCTATGCTCCGGCCGGGCCATTTGGTTCGAGACAGGCGCGCCCGGCGGGGACTGGTGCGCGGATGGAGACAGAATCCGGGAAATCTGCGTCGGTCCGCATCGATCCGCCGGGCCCCGCGTAACAGGCATACGCGCAACAAGCACACACTGTGTCTCCCATAGCGCTCCCCGCGCGGTTTTGCCCCGCCCCCCCTGCCGCCATGCCCAACCGTCCCGACGTTCTGAAGTACTTCCACGAAGAGCCCGCCCTGCTGGAGCCGGTGACGCCAGACGCCAATCCCGATGCACGCCGCCGCGCCGACCGTTCCGACCTGCCGGAGGGGGTGTCGGTCCCCCTCGAAGACCTACTCGACACGCGGGACGTGTACCGGGGATACCTCGCGGGCACCCACCACGCGGGCGACGCAGTGGGCCTTACCACCCTTCGCGCCGACGCGGCCTACGTACCGCCCGTGATGACGGCGCTGGGCCGATCGTGGTGGGGCCGCTGCACCCCGCAAAACACCGTAGAGGCCCTGCGCAGCGA
Organism: uncultured Bacteroidota bacterium; assembly: GCA_913056185.1. Classification (GTDB taxonomy): domain Bacteria; phylum Bacteroidota; class Rhodothermia; order Rhodothermales; family Salinibacteraceae; genus Salinibacter. The sequence goes on along the minus strand of CAJXLV010000034.1, from coordinate 36,873 downwards.
ACAAGCGCGAGACCTGTTGCGCAGCCCCGCCCGCACGACCCTCCTCGTCACCGCCGATGCCCCGGTCGACACGGAACGGATCACCGCTGTGGCGGGTAGGGCACCGCGCCGTGTCGCGGCGGCCCTGCGGACGCTGCTCGACGAGGCGCACGTTGTGTTTTTCCCCGAACCGGCCCACGACGGGCACGACTGGGGCTTCTTCTCCGCGTCTCCCCTGCGCGACCGGCTCGTGGACGCCTTTCGCGCCCACCCGGCTCCCGAGACCCGCCGGTTCGTTCTTCCGTACCAGAAAGCACGTTCTGAGTCCAAGTTCTACTTTGACGAATGGCAGCTGACAGCGTCGCCGCTTCCGGACTACATCGAGGAAGTGTGAGCCCCGTTGACGATGAGGGCCACGCCCCTCGGATGCGTCGGTGCCTGGAGCTGGCCCGCACGGGCGCCGGCACGGTGAGCCCCAACCCCATGGTGGGCGCCCTGCTGGTGGCCCCGGACGGCACGGTGCTGGGCGAGGGGGCGCACCGCACCTACGGCGGCCCCCACGCCGAGGCGCGCGCCATTCAGGCCGCCCGGCAGCGGCACGGCCCCGATGCGCTCCGCAGCGCCACGCTGTACGTCAACCTGGAGCCCTGCAGCCACCACGGCAAGACGCCGCCCTGCACGGACCTGGTCCTCGATACGGGCATTCCGCGGGTGGTGGTGGGCACCGTCGACCCCTTCCCCCAGGCGCAGGGGCGCGGCATCCGCCGGCTGCGCGCACAGGATGTGGCGGTGGAGGTGGGCGTGTGTGCGCATGCCTGCCGCCGCCTCAACGAAGCGTTTTTTCACCACGTGACCACCGGCCGCCCGCTCGTCACGCTAAAGACGGCCCAGACGCTCGACGGGCGCGTTGCCACCCGCACCGGCGACAGCCAGTGGATCACGGGCACGGAGGCCCGCACGCTCGTGCATCGCTGGCGGGCCGAGCTGGACGGGGTGCTGGTGGGCCACGGCACTGCCGCGAGCGACAACCCCCGCCTCACGGTGCGCCACGTGGACGGGCCGCAGCCGCTGCGCCTCGTCCTCGACCGAGAAGGCACGCTTCCCCCCAGCCGCACCCTCTTTGCCGATGATCATGCCAGTTCTACGGTGGCGGTCGTGGGCGCGGAACGGTCCCCTCCCGCGTACGCCGCCCCCCTGACCGACGCCGGGGGAACGATCCTGCGCATTCCGGAGACGGACGACGCCCACCTCGACCTCCCCGCGCTCCTCCAGCGCCTGGGCAGCGATGCGGGCCGCGACGCCCTCCCGCTCCAGTCCCTCCTCGTCGAGGCGGGGCCCGGCCTCGCCACCGCGCTGCTCCGGCAAGACCTCGTGGACCGCTTCTTCGCCTTCGTGGCCCCGAAGGTGCTCGGCACAGGCCTCCCGGTCCTGCGCGACCTTGGCATCACCGAGATGGACGACGCCCTCGCCTTCGCCGAACAGACCTGGGAGCCCGTGGGCGACGACCTGCTGCTGCGCGGCTACCGGCGGGCGGTGTGACCGATGCCGATCCCCGACGCGAGCGAAGCAATCGAGGCGTGTCCCAGACCGCCCAGGACCTACACCCACCGCGATGAAGGGGAACGCAGATCGTCTGTCCCCAGCTCCCCCCAACCGACCGCTCTCCTCCACTCCCCCAGCCGACCCATGTTTACTGGCATCATCGAAGAAATCGGCACTGTCACGCGCATCACGGACCTCGGCGGCGGAAAGCGGCTCACCATCGAGGCCGCGATGGCCCCCAAGCTGCGCGTCGACCAGAGCGTCTCGATCAACGGCGCCTGCCAAACGGTCGTCGACGTCGACGCGGAGGCCTCCACCTTTGCCGTGGACAGCATCGAGGAAACCCTTCGGAAGACCACCTTCGGCGGCCTGGAGGCGGGCACGCCGGTCAACCTGGAGCGCGCCCTGCAGGCCGGCGACCGGCTCGACGGGCACTTCGTGCAGGGCCACGTCGACGCCACCGGCACCGTCACGGCGGTGGAGCAGGAAGAGACCGACTGGCTCTACACGATTCGGTTTGACCCGGCGTACGCCTCGTACCTGATCCCCGTGGGCTCCATCGCCATCGACGGCATCAGCCTCACCGTGGCGCGCCTCGGCGACGAGACGCTCACGGTGGCCATCATTCCGCACACCTACCGGGAGACGAACGTGGCGGCGGCGTGGACGGAGGGGGCGGCCGTCAACCTGGAGTTCGACCTCATCGGCAAGTACGTGGCCCGCAGCCTCACCGCCACCGGCGAAACGCCCGACCCGGACGCGCTGGCAAAGGCGTGGCTGGCGGACTGATCTTTCTGCCCCAGAGTGCTGGAGGCCGCACTTGCGGGCCCTGTGTGTGCCGTCCCGAAGGCGTCCACTCGCTCCAGTCCTTTCTTGCCCCCACCACAGCCCCCAACACTCCCCGTGCCGACCGACGATCGTCTTGTTGTGGTGGCCCGCTACCACTCGGCCGGTGAGGCCCAGCTCGCGCAGGCCCAGCTCGAGGATGCCGGCATCCCCGCCATGCTCGCCAACGCAGACCAATCCGGCCTTGCCCCGCTGTTCGCGCGCACGAAGGGCGGCGTGCAGGTGAAGGTCTCCGCCGACCGGGCGGACGCGGCCCGGGATGTGCTCGGCCTGAGGGACTGAGGTCAAGCCTCGAAGATCAACCTCCGCCACCGTTTGGCGCGCCCCCGCGCCTACGCCGCGCCTGCCGCCCCCGCGCCGCCAGCTCCGGCTGCCCCGGCCCCGCCTGCCCCAGCCGCCCCGGCCGCGGACGAGGACTCGATGGTTCCCATGACGGCGACCACCGGCAGGAGGGCCGCCGCCGGCGCCCCCGCTCCCTCGCGGTCGGCCACGAGGCTCACGAAGCCGTCCGGCAGATCGGGCGGCGTGTCCGCCGCATCGAGGGCCGATTTCGTCTCTTCAATCCAGGACGTGGACACCTGGGGATGGAGCAGCAGCCACGGGAGCGCGTCCACGAGCCGCTCCGCCGCCCGCGCAGGATCCGCTTCGCGGAGGCGCTCCACCTCCGCCTTCTCGTGGTCGAGGTACGAGCGGAGCGCCATCGCCCGGCGCGCCCCCTCCGCTGTCCACGTCGATCGGCGCGTGCCCGCGATGAAGGCACCGAGGCTGACCCCGATGCCGCCGAAGAGAAGGTAGAAGCGCACGGCACTGTCCCCGGTGGCAATGGCAACGATCCCCCCGAGGATCGCCACAATGGCAACACCGAAGAGAAGGTTCGAGCGGCCGGCGTGGCTCCGCATCCATCCGCGGTCGTACAGCGCGTCTCGCCGCGCGCTCATCTCGTCGCTCCAAAATGAGGAGGTGTGAGTCCAGGCGTCGTCGAGCGTTTCGTGGTCCCGAAGTTCGTCGACGAATCGCTTCTCCAGCTCCGAGAGGGACGCCGGATCGGGGTCCACCTCAACCCGCACCCCCTCCGCAGAGCCGGACGGCGGGGCGTCGGGGTCGTGGCGGAGGGTGACGTGGCCCCGGCGCGTCAGGTCGAGCACAACCGCCAGGAAGGCCTGGCCGTGGGGATTCTGTAGCAGGGCCACCGCCGTGGGCAGGTCCAAGTCGGACGGTGGGCGGCGGGCCGTCACGTCGGGCCGCGGGCCGCGCCAGCGCCACGCAGCGACGCCCCCCGCCGCGCCCCCCAGCAGCATCAGCACCAGCCCGAAGACAATCTGCGCCCCCGTGGGCAGGAACGCCCCGTCCACCCGCTTCGGAAACGACACCTCCACGGCATAGTCGTCGCCCTCCGCCACACGGTCCCGACGAAACGTGGCCACGAGCCGGTCGGCCGCACGCTCCACCGTGCCCGCCGGGTCGAGCCGCAGCTGGTCCTTCTGGAGGCCAAACACAGCCGGCAGGGCCACCCGCACGTCCACATCCGCCGTCGGGACCACCGCCCCGTCCGCCATGACCTCAAGGCGCACGACGTTGCGGCCGCCCCGCTCGTAGATCGCCCGCTCCAGGACGTAGCCCACCTCGAACCGGGCCGGCGCCGCGCGCTCCGGAAAGCCCCACCGCACCTGCGGCGGTCCATCTTCGTCTTCGCTCCGCACCGAGTCGACCGCGGCGTCGGGGCTCGTCACCCGCACCCTGCGAAGCACGCCTTCCTCCTGCACGACCGACCGGTAGGCCCGCGAGAAAGTCCCCCGCCGAAAGTCGTACGTGATCGACTCGTCCACCACGTAGCGACCGTCGGGCTGCACGTCCACCGTCACGTCGAAATTGGAGAGCACGTACGTTTTTTCACCACGATCCTGCGCAGCGACGGGCCCGGCCGCAAGCAGCGCCACAACAGGCAGCGCCCCAAGAAGCACGCCGAGGGCCGCCACACGCGCCGTGCGGAGAGGGGGAATGCGGAGAGAGGGAAGGCGCATGAGGGCAGGGACCGACTGTGGACAGTGGCAATGTGTGAAGACAGCTTGTAAAGACAACAGGCCGCACCCCGTTCCTACACGCGGATGCGCCCCGATGCGTTACAGCGTTTCGGCGACACGTCTCCGCCCCCGAAACGCCCCCGGTGCCCTCCGGTATCAAGGAGCACCGGACGTTGCTTCCGGAGGCCCCTCTACACTGTTTTCCGACAACTCTCCTCCCCTCATGTCCACCATGCAAGCGGCGCGCGTGCCCAGCGCCGGCGCCGACTTTGAGATCGTTGACTGTCCCGTGCCCGAGCCCGACGCAGGCGAAGTGCGCCTCCGCGTGGAGGCCTGCGGCATCTGCCACAGCGACGCCTTCGTGAAAGAAGGCACCTTTCCCGGCATCGACTACCCCCGCGTGCCGGGGCACGAGGTGGCCGGCGTCGTAGAGGCCGTCGGCGCCGACGTCTCGCAGTGGAGCGAGGGCGACCGTGTGGGCGTGGGCTGGCACGGCGGCCACTGCTTCACGTGCGACGCCTGCCGCGAGGGCGACTTCGTGAACTGCGAAAACGCACTTGTTACCGGCATCAGCTTCGACGGCGGCTACGCCGAGTACATGACCGCCCCCGCCGAGGCGGTCGCGAAGATGCCGGACGACCTGTCCGCCGAAGACGCAGCCCCCCTGCTCTGCGCCGGCATCACCACCTTCAACGCGCTCCGCAACCAGGACCTGCGGCCGGGCGACCTCGTGGCCGTGCAGGGCATCGGCGGGCTGGGCCACCTGGGCGTGCAGTACGCCGCGGCGATGGGCCTGGAGGTAGCGGCCCTCTCCACCAGCCCCGACAAGGAAGAGCTGGCCCACGACCTGGGCGCCACCCACTTCATCGACGCCTCCAGCACCGACGCGGCCGAGGCGCTGCAGGCCCTGGGCGGGGCCGACCTCATTCTGGCCACCGCCCCCAACTCCGCCGCCATCACCTCGGTGGTGGGCGGCCTGGGGCGCGACGGCGACCTCGTCATCGTGGCCGCCACGGGCGAGGCGGTCGAGGTGCCGCCCATGGCCCTCATTCAGGGCCGCAAGTCGGTCTCCGGCTGGCCCAGCGGCGATGCGGACGACTCGGAGGACACCCTCGCGTTCAGCGCACAGGCCCACGCGCTTCCCAAGATTGAAACCTTCCCGCTTGAGGAGGCCACCGCGGCCTACGACCGCATGATCAACAACGAGGCCCGCTTCCGCGCCGTCCTCACGATGGAGCACTGACGCAGGGAGCAACCGGAGAGAATCAGGCCGACGTGCAGCGGACGCGTTCGGGGCGTGGGCGCCGGCCCCTGGGCTGCGGCAACGCGGTGGGAACGGGAACGTGGTAGAGAGGCACGACCGAGACGCGCCCCGGCGGCCCCGAAGGCATTCGGCACCGGCCTTCAGGCGGAGGAGGCGTCAATCCATCATTTTTCGGAGGAAGGCAGGCGTATCCGTATCCTCCTCCTTGTCCTCGGGGCGGGACCGCTCGTCGCGGTCTCCACGGTTTTCAAGATCGCCCGACTTCAGGCGACGGACGGTGCCCTCTTCCTCGCCGGACTCTTCGTCCGTCGCTGAGTCCCCCGCCTCCTCGGCCGATGCGTCGGAGCGCAGCGGCCCATTTCGGCGCTCAAAGGCCGGCTCGTCCAACTGTCGCAGATTGCCTTCCCCCTTGTAGGGAGCCGGGCTCTCGTCGTCCTCGTCCTCCTCTTGCAGCGGCACCGTACGTCGCGCATCCGCGTCGTCGCCCGTCGGCTCCGAATTGCGATCAAACCCCGTAGCAATCACCGTCACGCGGAGCTTGTCCTCCAGGTCTTCGTCGATGACAGTGCCAAAGATGACCTCCACATCCTCCCCGGCTTCCTTTTGGATGACGCCGGTCGCCTGCGTGGCCTCGCGGATGCCCAGGGAGGGCCCGCTTGTGATGTTAACGAGCACGTTCGTGGCACCGCCAATCGAGAGACCGTCAAGCAACGGACTGCTGATGGCCTGCACCGCCGCCTTCTCCGAGCGGTTCTCGCCACTGGACGTGGCCGCGCCCATGAGCGCCGTGCCCCCGTCCTTCATGGTGGTCTGCACGTCCGCAAAGTCGAGGTTGATCAGGCCGTGGACCGTAATGAGGTCGCTGATCCCACGGGTCGCATTGTAAAGCACCTCATCGGCCTTTTCGAACGCCTCGATCAGGCTCGTGTCCTGGTCGGCGATATCGAGCAGGCGCTCGTTGGGAATCACGATAAGCGTGTCCACGTTTTCGCGCAGCAGTTCGATGCCCTCCAGGGCCGTATTCATGCGCCGCGCCCCCTCACACTCAAAGGGCTTGGTCACGATGGCCACCGTCAGCACATCGAGGCTGCGGGCGAGGGCCGCGACCACCGGCGCCCCGCCGGTGCCCGTACCGCCGCCCATGCCCGCCGTGATGAACGCCATGTCGTAGCCATCGAGGGCTTGCTTGATCTCGTTGCTGCTCTCCTCGATCGCCTCCGCGCCCACACTCGGGCGGGCCCCCGCCCCGAGACCGCTCGTCAGGCTCTGGCCCGCCTGAATCTTTTGGGGCGCCCGGTTTTCGGCGAGGGCCTGCGCGTCGGTGTTCACCGCAATAAACTCGACGCTGCCGTGGATGCCTTTCTCGACCATGTTGTTGATGGCATTGCCGCCCCCGCCGCCAACCCCAACGACACAGATCTTGGCCTCCTCGTTGGCCGCGTCGTCAAATGAAAATCGTGAGGCAAAACTGTTATCCATGGTCCCTCCAGTACGATGTGTGGGGGTGTTCGTGAGATGTGTTGGTCCGGAAGGGCCGAAGTGAGCAGCTTCGGACGTGTGGGTTCCGGTCCGCCGGTCTGTGCGATAGGCTCTCGTAGTTGGTAAGACGCTGACTTCTCTCCTCGCTGAAGCCGGGAATGCCTTCGTATGAGGACCTCCAACGGTGCATTCCGGAGGGCGATCCGAGCGGCCCCACCACCGGGACGCTCATGCTTCACTCAAAGTTCATCAAACCATGCCTTCATGCGGCGGGCAATGCGAACCATGAGCGACTCGCCGGCGCCACCGGCTTGTACCTCGTCGGAGAGGGTATTGCCCCCAATAATGTCGTGACGCATGCCGTATAACACAAGTCCCACGCCAGTGGCGTATTTTGGGTCGCTGACCTCCTCCACCAGCCCGCCGCTCAGCCCCATGGGCCGCCCGGCCCGGGCTTCCATGCCCAACACCTCGGCCGCCAGCTCATCGGTGTGAGGGACCAGCGAGCCGCCTCCTGTGAGCACGCACCCGACGCCCAGGTGGCGGCCGTAGCCGCTGCGCTTGATCTCCATCTGTGCGATCTCCAAGATCTCTTCCATGCGCGGCTGAATAATCTGGGCCAGCGTGTCGCGGCCAATCGTCTTTTCGTCACGTCCGCCAATGCCTGGAATCTCGATTTTCTCGTTCGTGCCCGCCTGCTCCGCCAGCGCTACGCCAAACTGGCGCTTGAGCTGTTCCGCCTGGTTGCGCATCACGCCCAGCCCTTTTCGGATGTCGTCGGTCACCTTGTCGCCCGCCACGGCGATCACTGCGGTGTGGCGAATGGTATGGTCCTCAAAGACTGCAATGTCCGTAGTGCCGCCTCCAATATCAATAATGGCCACCCCCACCTCTTTCTCGTCCTCGTGCAGCACGCTGAACGAGGAGGCGAGCGGCTCCAGTACGAGGTCCGACACCTGGAAGCCCGCCTTCTCGATGCAGCGGTAGATGTTTTTGGCGGCCGAGACAAGGCCCGTGATGATGTGCACGTCGCCCTCCAGGCGCACCCCGCTCATGCCCACGGGGTCGGCCACGCCATCCTGGCCGTCCACGATGAACTCCTGCGGGATCACGTGCAGGATCTCGCGGTCGGCGGGCAGGGCCACGTGGGTGGTATCTTCCAGGAGGCGCTGCACGTCGTTCTGTGTAATCTCGTTGGCGTTGATGGTCACGACGCCCCGTGTCTGGAAGCTCTGCACGTGGTCGCCCGCGATGCCCACAATTACCTCGCGCACCTCCACCCCCGCCGCCCGCTCGGCCTCCTCCACCGCCTCGCGCACGGCCGCCACGGTCCGGTCGATATTGACCACCACCCCGCGGTTGAGCCCATCGGACGGGGCCATCCCAACGCCCAGAATGTTAACGCGGTCGAGGTCGTCTGTGCCGGCAACAACCGCGCACACCTTCGTCGTGCCGATGTCGACTCCTACGACGATGTTTTCGCTCATGAGTCTACTGCGGGGCAAGTTCGGAGGGGAGGAGCGTGACGGAGGGCCCTACGGGCAATCGGGCCGCACCTGCCGGGGCGTGTCGGATCGGGCTGTGGATGCCGGGTGCATCTTCGGAGATCTCGTGTACAGAATCGCGGGCTGCTCCACCACCGTGCCGGGACAGGTCGGCGTACGCGACACCGTCGCGGCTCGGCCGCCGCCTCCGGCAGACGACCTCACCCATCAAGCGGGCGGGGGCGCGTGATCACCTGCCCGTCAAACCGGAGATCAATAACGTGAACGGAGTCCGCGGGCGGAGCCGTGAGGATCTGTCGGGCAAACGCCCGGAGCGTCCGCAGCTTGCGAGCCATGTGGCCCCGTCCGAGGCGTACCGACACGGACCCGTACCGATCCAAAGGCACCGTGGTGAGCCGCAGCCGGTTCTTTGGGGCGACCTCGATGTCGGAGACAAGGCGGCGGGCATCTGTGTCTGCGAGGGCAGCAAGCAGGCGGCGCAGGGGCGCAGGGGCCGCCGGTCGATCCGGGCCGCCCCCAGGAGCACGGGGGGGCAGCCCGTGGACGAGGGGCACGTTGAAGGCTGCACTGTCGGGGGGCGGCATCGCGTGCCCGGCGCGGTCGAGATAGTAGGCGGGGCGGCCCTGCGCATCGACCGCGAGCGCCGCGGGGGTGCGCTCGGTGATGGACACCGCGAGGGTGCCCGACATCCAATGAGGCGTCACGGTGGCGGCACGGACCCACGGGTGCCGCACGACCCGGTCGGAGACGAGCGCGGGGCGCACATCGCTCATCGACGTGCCGGGCGCCACGCCAGTCAGGCCCCGAATTGTATCGGGAGGGGCCTGCGTCGCCCCCGTCACCGCCACGCGCTCCACGGACGCCTCGCTCCGCCACTGCCACCCCAGCAGGCCCAGCACCGCCAGTCCCATCACGAACGCCGCCCCTCCCACAAGCCGCACGGCACGACGATTGAGTATGGATCCGAACGTGGAGGTCATGGTCACACAGATCGAGTGCTGTGGGGGGCGTCCTCTCAGGTGCGCTCACAGAGTGAGGCATGCGGGAGGCGCGATCCGGAAGGCGGGCATTCGCCACTGCCCAGTCCAGGGCCTCAGCATCCCGCACGCGGCGCTTTATGTCGGGGACTCGCTTTCCGTTTCGTTGAGCAATTCCACGAAGGCCTCGCTTGAGCGCCAAATGTCGCCGGCACCAAGCATGAGCACCACGTCGCCCGGCGCCGTTTCCTCCACGAGCCACCGGGGCAGGTCTGCCGTGTCCGCCACATGATGCACTGCCCGGTGGCCAAACTGCTCGGCGCGCTCCGCCAGTCGCTGTCCACTGACGCCCTCCACGGGCGTCTCTCGCGCACCGTACACATCGGTCACCACAAGCACATCCGCATTGAAGAAGGACCGGGCAAACTCGTCCATGAAATTCTGGGTTCGAGAATACAAATGCGGCTGGAAAACCGCCACGATGCGCCGGTCCGGAAAGCCTTGGTGAGTCGCCTGGAGCGTCGCCTCAATCTCCGTGGGGTGATGGGCGTAGTCGTCGAGCACCGTGATGCCGGCGGTGTCCGCCTTGCGCTCAAAACGGCGCCGCACCCCCGTAAACCGCTCCAGCCCCGCCCGCACCTCTTCGAACGCAATTTCAAGCTCTTGCCCCACCGCCACCGCCGCGAGCGCGTTGCGAACGTTGTGCCGGCCGGGGACGTGGAGGGCCACCGTTCCAAGGGGGCGGCCGCGCAGCGTCACGTCAAACCGCGTCGTCAGGCCCTCTCGGCGGATGTTGTCGGCCCGGATTTCTGCCTGGCGCGTGGTGCCGTACGTGATCACACGCCGCTCAATGTCCCCCACAATGGCCTGAACATTGGGGTCGTCGAGGCACAGGATGGCAGCGCCAAAGAACGGAACGCTGTTCGCGTACTCGACGAACGCCGCCTGCAGGTCGGCGAGGTTGTCGTACACGTCGAGATGGTCCTCCTCAATGTTGGTAACGACCGCCAGTGACGGGGTGAGGCGCAGGAACGTGCGGTCGTATTCGTCGGCCTCAATGACAATGACGTCGCCTTCGCCCGTGACGGCGTTGGAGCCAAAGGCCGTGACCTTGCCGCCGACGATGACGGTGGGGTCGAAGCCGCCTTCTGCCACCACGAGGCCGGCCATGGAGGTGGTGGTCGTTTTGCCATGGGTGCCGGCAATGCCGACGCCGAACTTCATCCGAATCAGCTCGCCCAGCATCTCCGACCGCGGGATGAGCGAGATGCGCCGTTGTTCGGCTTCTACAGTTTCCGGGTTGTCGTGGGGGTCGATGGCACTGGAATACACCACCACATCGGCCGCCCCTACCTGCTCGGCCGCGTGGCCAATATAGATGGTGGCCCCGTGCGCCGCCAGCCGGTCCGTCCGGTCGCTCGCCTCCAGGTCCGAGCCCGTCACGGTATAGCCACGGTTGAGAAGCACCTCGGCGATGGAGCTCATGCCAACGCCGCCGATGCCCACCATGTGGACGTGTCGGATGCGGCCAAGGGCCGGTTGGGGACGAAGTTCAGCCATGGAGGCGGGCGGGTCGGGAGAAGGACGAAGCAGGGAGACATCGGCATTGGGACACGAGCCGCTGGCCCTTACGGGGGCTGCTCTGTAGAGGCAACCGCCGCGGGGGGGCGCTGCGCAGCAGAACAGGACAGAGAGGCATCAGCCCGAAGGGTCGTGACCGGCGAGGGCCAGCACGTCACGGGCAATCGTTTCGGCGGCGTCGGGGTGAGCGCGGGCGCGGGCCGCCGCCGCCATCTCGTCCAGGGCCGCCGGGTCGTCGAGCAGGCGCATCACCAGCGTGCCCAGTCGCGCCTCGAGGGCTGCCTCCGCCAGCAGCCGGGCCGCGCCGGCGCGCTCCATGCTCTTCGCGTTTTTGGTTTGGTGATCGGCCGTCACATTGGGCGAGGGCACCAGGACCGCCGGCGTGCCCGTCACCATCAGTTCACTGCAGGTGAGGGCGCCGGCCCGGCACACCACGAGGGTGGCTGCGGCGTAGGCCTGCGCCATGCGGTCGATGTACTCGACGATGCGGAGGCGGGGATGCGGCTGCACAGCATCCCTCACGGCCTCGTAGTAGCGTTGGCCCGTTTGCCACAGCACGTGTACCGAGGGCGCCTGGAGCAGGGAGGGCAGGTGGTGGTGCAGGGCCTCATTGAGGGCCGCACTGCCGAGCGACCCGCCCATCACCAGCACCACGCGCGCGTCCTCAGGCAGGTCGTAAGCCGCACGCGCCGTCGACCTCTCCGCCTGGCGGAGGGCACGGCGCGTAGGGTTGCCCGTGACAACCGCCCGCTCCGTCGGCACCCAGGCAGCGGCCTCATCGAAGGCCAGGTGAATGCGGGCAGCGAGGCGCGCAAGCAGCCGGTTGGTGAGGCCGGCGTACGCATTTTGTTCCTGGATGAGCAGGGGCCGCCCCCGCAGCCAGGCGGCCAGCAGGACCGGTGCAGCAACGTAGCCCCCCGTCCCCACGGCCACGTCCGGCTCCAGGGCCCCGACCAAGCGCCAGCTCTGCAGCAGCCCGCGCATCATTCGCACGGGCACCGTCAGGTTGGCCGTTACCGATCCGCGGTGCACGCCCTCCGCCGTAATCGGGTGTAGGGCGTAGCCGGCCTCCGGCACCGCCCGCGCCTCCAGGCGGTCGTTCGTACCGGCAAAGACCACCCGTGCCTCCGGACGCAGCGCCCGGATGGCGTCAGCAATCGCGATGGCCGGGTACACGTGTCCCCCCGTGCCTCCGCCCGCCATCAGAATGTGAGGAGCACGATCGCTCATGAGCGCAGATCCGTATGCGAGTGGCGCGAGATATTGAGCAAGACCCCCGCCATGACGCCATTCGACAGCAGCGACGTCCCCCCGTACGAGACAAACGGCAGCGGCAGGCCCGTGACCGGCAGCAGGCCGGCGGACACGCCCGCGTGGACGAAGCCGTACAGCGCAATCATTGTGGTGCAGCCGAGCGCCAACAGGAGCCCCAGGGGGTCGGGCGCATCCCGCGCAATACGCAGGTAGCCGCGGAAGAGAAGCACACAGAACCCAAGCAGGAGCGCAAGGGCACCGATGAGCCCGTACTCCTCAGCGATGATGGCAAAGATAAAATCGTTGTACGGGGCCGGCAAGAAGTCGCGCTGCACACTTTTGCCCGGCCCCACGCCCGTGAGCCCGCCCATCGCAAACGCCATGCGCGCCTGGCGCGACTGGTAGCGCTCGCCCTGTGCGTCCATCACCGTTTCGGGGGAGGTGGTAGCAAACAGGTCTATGCCCAGATAGGCCTCCACGCGGGCCGCCCGCTCCGGCGACGTGGCCACCTGCCCCATCACCAGCACCGCCCCCAGAAGGACAAGCCCCGAGAGCTGCACAGCACTGATGCGCCCCACGAAGCACATAACCATCACCGCAACCAGCACCACAGACGCCGTCGAAAGATCATCCAGCCCAATCAGGCCCACCGTGAGGCCCACCCATACCAGGATGGGCGCAAACGCACGGCCAAAGCTCTGGATGTAGTCTTGCTTCTGCACCAACAACACCGCGACATAAAACACCAGGGCCACCCGGGCCAGCTCCGACGGCTGCAGCCCCATCCCCGCCACCCGCAGCCACCGGTCGGCCCCAGGCGTAAACAGCCCTCCGATCTTCACCAGCACCAGCAGCCCGAGGGTGCCCAGGAGCGCAAGTCGGCTGTATCGGGCCAGCGTGCGGTAATCAATCAGGCTGACTCCCGCCATGGCCCCCAGCGCCACCCCCACACGCGCCAGGTGGCGCACCAGAAAGTGAACCGGCTCCGTGCCCGCCCGCACCTCCGCAAAATACGTCACCGCACTGTATACCGCCGCCCCCCCCATCGCCGCCAGTGCCAGGACCGTCCACACCACGTACTTGTCCGCCGGCGGCTGATCGGTAATGTTCTGCCAGAGCATGTGGGCAAGGCGCATCGAGCGTGTGTGCTGCGTCGGAAAGGTCAACCCGTCTGTCGGGTGCGCCGTATGCACAGGCGCGGTTGTTCTCGAGCGGTTGTCCCAGAACGGTTGTCCTGGAGCAGTTGTCCTGACAAAGTCCGCAATGCGAGCTGCGCTACGGCAGGGCCTCGACAAGACGGCGAAAGTGTGTGCCTCGCTCCTTGTAGCTCTCATACATGTCGAACGAGGCACAGGCCGGGCTCAGGAGCACCGTGTCGCCCCGGCACGCCAGCGCCCGGGCCCGCCGAAGCGCTTCCTCCATAGAATCGGCCCGCACACACCGGGGCACCTGCGGACCAAGCGCCCGCATCACCGTCTCCGCACTCTCCCCCAGTGCCACCACCGCCCGTCCCCCCTCTCGAACGAGCGGCTTCAGGTCCGTATAATCGTTCCCCTTGTCGCGTCCGCCCGCAATGAGCACCACCGGCCGGGCAAAGCTCTGAAGAGCATACCAGACCGCACTCACATTTGTTGCCTTCGAGTCGTTCACGTAGAGCACCCCGTCGACCGTGCGCACCTCCTCCAACCGGTGCGGCACGCCCTCCGCCCCGGCCAGCCCTTCGCGGAGCGCGTCCCTCCCAACCCCCAGGCTCCGTGCCGCCACCGCGGCCGCGAGCGCATTGTACACGTTGTGGCGCCCCCGCAGGGGAAACGCGTCGCGGGGGAGGAGGGGCTCTGCCTGGTCGCCCGTACGCAGGACGAGCTCGTCCTCGCACACCCCGCCGCCCGCCTCCGGCAGCCCGTCGAGCGTCAGGGGCCGCGCGGAGACGGCTGCCTCCCGAGCCATCGTCTCCACCGCTGCGCGCACCGTCTCGTCATCGCGGTTGTACACCACCACGTCGCCCGCCCCTTGATTCCGGAAAATGTTGCACTTGGCCTGCACGTACGCCTCAAAATTGTGGTCGTAGCGCGCCAGGTGATCGGGCGTGATGTTTAGCAGCACGCTCACGCGCGGCCGAAACGCCTCCACATGGTCGAGCTGAAAGCTGGACACCTCCAGCACCACCACGTCCGTCGGCCGGGCCTCGAGCACATGGTTGGACAGCGGATCTCCAATGTTGCCCGCCACAAGGACCTCCCGCCCGGGGGCATCCGCCAGGGCCTGCTGCAGGACGCGCCCTGTAAGACGCGTCGTGGTGGTTTTGCCGTTGGTGCCAGTAATGGCCACAATGGGCGCCGCGCAGAACCAAGACGCAACCTCAACCTCGGAATATACGGCGAGACCGGCGCGCAGGGCCTGCTGCACGAGGCTCGACTGCGTGGGCACGCCGGGACTCAACACGAGAAACTCCGTCTCGAGGGCCCGTGCGGTGTGGCCGCCCCACTCGTATGCGACCCCGGCGGCCTCCAGGGCGGCTTCGGTCGGGGCCGACAGCGGCCCCTGCTCGGTCAAAAACACCGTGCCCCCCACCTCCGCCAGCAGCCGGGCCACGGCCCGTCCGCTGCGGGCGCCGCCCACCACAGTGGCTCGCTTTGTACGGACCTCGTCGGGAGTCATCGTGGGAGCAAGATGCGTGTCAATGGGTCGCGTATCGTTTCTCGGTGACGGGACTGCGGCCGTCGGCCGTTTGGCGAACGCCGTTTGGCGAACGCAAACGCGCCGGGCGGCCCTGTGCCCCTGCGCCTCCGCGACTGTGCACACCTATCGGAGGCGGAGCAGGAGCAGAGCAGCGATCACAGTAATGGCCGTCACGATCCAGAACCGCGTCACAATCTTGGCCTCGTGGAGGCCGAGGGCCTCGTAGTGATGGTGCAGGGGCGCCATCTGAAACACGCGCTTTCCGGTCCCGGTCCGGCGGCGCGTGTACTTGAAGTAGCTTGTCTGCACGATGACCGACAGCGCCTCGGCAAAGTACACGATGCCGAGCAGGGGCAGAAGCAGCTCTTTGCGGACCATCAGCACCGTCGCCCCCACCGCTCCCCCCAGCGCAAGGGCACCGGTATCGCCCATAAAGACCGTTGCCGGATATCCGTTGTACCACAAAAAGCCAAAGCAGCTGGCCGCCACCGCCGCCACGAACACCGTCAGCTCCCCCGTCCCGGGCAGGTACATGACGTTGAGGAACGTTGCGAAGTTGACATTCCCCGAGATGTACGCCAGCGCCAGCAGGCCGAGCGACACGAACGCCGTGACGCCGGTTGTGAGGCCATCGAGCCCATCGGTCAGGTTTACGGCGTTGGAGACGGCCGTCATCACAAACACCACCACCGGAAGGTAGACCCCCCATCCCAGGTCCATGCCCACGTCCCAGAAGCGGAAGAGATCATAGTCCACGACCTGTCCCTTCAGAAACGGGAGAAACGTGAGCGTATTGTACGCCTGAAAGTCGGGATGAAAGTACAACACCCCTCCCACCCCGAGGCCGATGACAACCTGCCCGAGGAGCTTGTCGCGCGGGCGGAGGCCTTGCTCGTAGCCCTCGACCGTCTGCAAATAGTCATCCAGAAAGCCCAGCGCCCCAAGCCCTGCCGTGGCCGCGAGGGCCAGCCACACGTACGTATTGGCAATGGCGCCCCAGAGCAGGGTGGCCCCGCCGACGGACAGCAGAATGATGATGCCTCCCATTGTGGGGGTGCCGGCCTTGTGGCCGTGGCTTACCGCCCCCGCCGCCGCGCCCTCGCGCACCCGCTCGCCCAGCTGCTGCCGCTGCAGCCAGTCGATGATGCTGCGTCCGGCCACCAGCGCAATGCCCAGCGCCGTGATGGACGCCAGGGCCGCCCGCACGGTGATGAACCGAATCACCTGAAACCCCGGCGGGTGGTACAGCCGCTCAATGTAGTCGATGAGGTAGTAGAGCATGCGTTGCTGCGCTCCGCAGTGGGGACGTGAGGGAGAAGAGACGGAGGGGCCGACGGATTGCACGCACGGAGGCATGAGCGGCGCACAGAGGCGTGCCCCCCTCCGTTCCCCCTTGCCCTGCCACACGTTCATCCGTCCGCCCCTAAAAGTATTTTTGGGCAAGGGTGCGGTCGTTGAAGGGGCGCGTCTCAGAGCCGATGGTCTGTGTGGTCTCGTGGCCCTTGCCCGCGATGACCACCACGTCGCCGGGGGCCGTCGCGTCGGCTGCGGCCCGGAGGGCCTCCTCGCGGTCCACGATCCACCGCATGGCCTTCGGGCGCTCCACCCCGTCGCGAATGTCACGCAGGATTGCTTCGGGCGCCTCCGTGCGGGGGTTGTCGCTCGTGACGATGGTGCGGTCGGCCCGCTGCTCAGCGATGCGGCCCATCGTGGGGCGCTTGCCGACGTCGCGGTCGCCCCCACACCCAAACACGCACCAGAGCGTGGCCTCCTCGGGCATGGTGGCGCGCACGGCCCGGAGAATATTCTCCAGTGCATCGGGGGTATGGGCGTAATCGATCACCACCGTCCTTCCTTCTGAGACCCGAAGGGGAGCGAAGCGCCCCGGCACCGGAGGCGCCGCGGCCAGGGCGTCGAGCACCGACGCCGGCTCGCCCCCAAGGGCCCGGCCGACGCCGTAGGCGGCCGCCAGGTTGTACGCATTGAACCGCCCTGCCAGCTGCACCTCCCGCTCCCGCCCATTGAGGCGCAGGCGCAGCCCGTCGACGCGACTTTGCAGTACATCCACCTCTACGTCCGCCGCCGCGTCGAGGGCGTACGACACCACCGACGCCTCCGTATCGGCCACCATCGCCGTTCCGTCCTCGTCGTCGGCATTGTACACGGCCGTAGCGCCGGGCCCGAGCCCGTCGAAGAGGCCCTTTTTGGCGGCCCGGTACGCCCGGCGCGAGCCGTGGTAGTCGAGGTGGTCGGCGGAGAGGTTGGTAAAGACAGCCGCGTCGTAGGACAGCCCGTGGACCCGCTGCTGGGCGAGGGCGTGGGAGGACACCTCCATGGCGCAGGCCGTGCAACCGGCGTCCACCATGTTCCGCAGCAGTCGGTGCAGCGCAAGGGGGCCCGGGGTGGTGAGGGGCATCGGCTCCGTCCCGTCCCCAGTGCGCCCCTCGATGGTGCTCAGGAGGCCCGCCGGGCGACCGAGGGCCCCAAGCAGGTGATGCACGAGGTAGGCAACCGTCGTCTTTCCATTGGTGCCTGTCACGCCCACGAGGTCCAGGGCGGCCGCCGGGTCGCCGTGCCAGGCGGCCGCCATCTCGGCACACGCGGTGCGCGCATCCGTCACCCGAACGAACGCCGTGTCGGGGAAGCGGGCGCGGGCGCTCTGCGGCACGGCCTCGCAAACCACCAGCGCCGCACCCTGGGCCACCGCCTCGTCAATGAACGCGTGCCCGTCGGCAGCCTCTCCCCGGATGGCCACAAAGACCCCGTCGGGCACGACGGTCCGGCTGTCGTGCGACACGCCGCCGAGCGGGCCGGCGGGGAGGGCAGCGGGAGGGGCCGCGCTTGGCTCTTCCGCCAGCAGCCCCGCGGCCCGTAGCCGGCGCCACAGCGCCGCTCCGGTGCGCGCCGGGCGTTCTGACAAATTCTCCGCGGGGGACTGTGAAGCGGGGGACGTGGTCATGGGATTACTGCGAACCGGCGAGAAAGACCTGTGTGGGAAGGGGCGCCCCTGGGGCGGGCGTCTGGCGCACGACCGTGCCGTGCCCCTGCAGGCGAGCAGAAACGCCGCGGGCCCGGAGCCAGGCCATGGCCTGCCGGGTGCTCAGCCCACGCAGATCGGGCATGTCGGCCGGCGCATCGGCAGGGAGCGCAGAGGCCCGCACTGCCGGCGCCGCCTCCCTCGGGGCCCCCTCCGCGGACGCCGTCCGCGTCATGCGCTCCACCACCGCCGGGAACGTGCCGGCCCAGCGCCGGGCCACCCGGCGAAAGACCGGAGCCGCCACTTCGCCGCCATAGCGCTCCCCATCCGGACTCCCCAGCACCACCAGCAGTGCCACCTCGGGGTCCTCGGTCGGGAAGAACCCGACGAACGAGGCCCGGGCCTTGTCCGACGCGTATTGGCCGTCCGTCACGGCCAGGGCCGTCCCCGTCTTACCAGCCACAGGCAGCCCCTCGATTTGCGCGTTGGTGCCCGTGCCCTCTTCGACCACGCGCTCAAAGGCAGAGCGCAGCGTGTCGGCTGTGCGCTCCTGGAAGGCACGCCGGATGACCTCCGGCTCATTGCGCCACCGGGTGCGGCCCGTCATCGTCTGCTGCTCAGCCACCACATACGGCTTCACAATGTGCCCCCCATTCGCCAGGGCGCTGTACGCCACAAGCAGCTGCAGCGGCGTGACGGCCACCTCGTAGCCAATGGCCATAGAGGTCTGTGTCGTGGCGCTCCAAGCGGGAGGGCGCTTTAGCACACCGCTGACCTCCCCGGGCAGGTCGACCCAGGTGGGCTGCCGAAAGCCCATGTTGCGAGCATACTGATAAAACACGCCCGGGGCGAGCCGGTCCACCGTCTTGGCCATGCCCACGTTGCTCGAGTGGGCCAGCACGCCCCCGAATGAAAGGGTGCCGTAGGCGTGCACGTCTTCCATCGTGTGCCCGTGAAAAACCGCCCACCCGTCGCCGGTCTCCACCGAGTCGCCCAGCCCCACAAGGCCCTGTTCGAGAGCCGCCACAGCCCCCACGAGCTTGAAGGTAGAGCCCGGCTCGAAGCGATCGGTGATGGCGCGGTTGCGCCGCGCCGCGTCCGGGGCGGCTCCGGGACGGTTGGGGTTGTACGCGGGCACATTGGCGAGGGCGAGAAGAGCCCCGGTGTGCGGATTCATGGCGACCGCCGTGCCCCACTCGGCGCCGCTCTGCGCCACGCCGCGGCGGAGCTCGTCTTCGAGGGCCGCCTGTCGCGCCAGGTCGATCGTCAGCACCAGGTCGTCGCCGCGCTTTGGCGGCACGACTGTTCCCCCCACGAACGCCTGGATGCGGCCGCTCCGATCGCGACGCACGATGCGGCGGCCCGGCGTTCCGCGCAGGGCCTCGTTGTAGGCAAGCTCCAGCCCGGCCAGGCCCTGCCCGTTGCCCCCCACGTGCCCCACCAGGTGTGCCGCCGTCGTGCCGTAGTTGTACCGCCGCCCAAACTCGGCCGTCAGGATGACGCCCGGGACGTCCCACGCCCGCACCTGTTCGGCCTGTTGGGGCGTCAGGCCGTCGTCCAGCTTTGCGTACTGCGGGCTGTGGCGCGACCGCACCGCGCGCCGGTACTGCGCTGCTGCCTCCCCCGTGAGGGCGGCCAGGTCCTCAAAGAAGGAGTCGGCCTGCTCGGCAAAGCCTTCGACCGTGGGGTCCAGGGCGAGAGTGTAGCGCGCCGTGTTGATGGCGAGGCCGCGGCCGTCCCGGTCCAGGATGGCGCCCCGCATCGCCGGCAGTTCCACGGCCGACCGCGCCTGGGCCCGCACCTGACTCCGCAGGCTTTCGGGGTTCGAGACCACGATCCAGCCCATTTGCCCGGCCACGGCCAGCGGGACGAGGCCGAGCAGCGTCAGCATCATGTACATCCGGGCCAGGATTTGATCCTTCGGCGTCATGGCGAGGAGGGGGCAGTGAGGGGGGTGGGGGCTACTCGACGTGCACCGGCGGGCCGTAGGAGACGCTCTCGCGGAGCCCCAGTGCCCGGGCCCGCTCGTAGATGACGGACGGCCCGGTGCGCCGGTGGTAGGCCCCCTCCAGGCGATTGTGTTTTAGGTGCAGCTGTTGGTTTGTCGTGCGGGCCTGCTGGAGCTGGGTGTAGAGGTCCGACGTCGCATGGACGTGGCCCACGTAGAGCGTAAACACCCCGGCAACCAGCAGGATGAGAAGGGCAAACCGTCCGGTCGAGAGGCCCTGCAGCACAGTGTCTTCGCGGGCCGACGAGGAACGGCGGGGCGTGGAGTCCAGGTCGTCCCATTCTCGCAGTGCCGTGCCGTGGCGCTTCCATCCGCTGTCGTTTGGGGACGGGGAGCGGGCAGTGGAGGCGCGGGAGGCATCGTCCTCGGCGCCGCGGGGCCAGAAGACCGTCCTTCCCCACCGGGATGCAGAATCGGGAGAGGCATCGTCGCTCGGGGGCGGCATGGGACACGTCGGGGACGGGGGGAGCAGTAACGGCGATGGGAAAGGGGCGGCGGCTCAGGTGGGCGGGAGGGGCGTGCCGAGGGCCTCGTCCTCGCGGCGTTCAGCGACGCGCAGCCGGGCGCTGCGGGCCCGCGGATTGGCCTCGACCTCCGCCTCAGACGCCACAATGGGGGCGCGGGGCGTTTCCGTCCACGGGGCCACAAGATCGCCGTAGAGGTCGCGCCGGGGGGTGCCCTCAAAGTTGCCGTAGCGCAGGTACCGTTTGGCCCGACGGTCTTCCAGCGAATGGTAGCTGATAACCGCGATGCGGCCGCCGGGCCGCACGCAGTCGGTGGCCTGTTCCAGGGCCGCCTCCAGTTCTTCCAGCTCTGCATTCACCGCAATGCGAAGTCCCTGAAACACACGGGTCAGCGTCTTTACGGCCTCTGGGGGCGGCACGTGGTCCTCCACCACCTCCGCGAGGTCCCGTGTCGTATCGAGCGGGCGGGCCTCCACGATGGCGTGCGCCAGGGCCCCGGCCCGCGCCTCTTCGCCGTACGTGCGCAGCACCTCGCGCAGATCGCGCTCACTCCAGGCATTCACCACCTGCCGGGCCGTCAGGCCCCGCTGCGGGTTCATCCGCATGTCGAGCGGGCCCTCCTCCCGATAGCTAAAGCCGCGACCCGGGGCGTCGATCTGGTGGGAGGACACCCCAAGATCAAACAGCATTCCGTCGACGGGCCGCACCCCCTCTGCCTCCAGGAGCTCTCGGAGCCGCCCGAAGGTCCCCCGCACCGCTCGGAAGCGGCCCGCGTCGTGGGCTGCGGCGAGCCGTTCGCGGGCCTCCGCCAGCGCCTCGGGATCGCGGTCGATTCCGAGCACCAGGCCCTCCGGATCGAGGACGTCGAGCAGGGCGCGGGCGTGCCCCCCTCCGCCAAGAGTGGCGTCCACGTAGACCCCCGTTGCCGCGGTCACAAGCCGCTGCTGAACGTCGCGCGCGAGGACCGGAGCATGAAACCCCGTGGCGTACGCCAGCGGGTCGTCGGTTGAGGAATCGTATGGGGATGTGCGCGTAGACATTCAGGAATCTCTAACCAAGAGCCAGTCGGTAGGCGGCGCCCGAGGGCCGGGGCCGTCGTGCGCAGGACGCGTCGCGAGTGCCCCCTTTCCTCCTCAGCCAGCACTGTGCTCGCCCCCCGTGCTCGCCCCCCATGGTGCGGCCACCCGTCGTTGCACGCACACCCGTCGCTGCACGCAGCGGAGCCGATGCGTCTCGCCCGCAATCCCTCCTTCCATCCCTCCTCGTCCAGACCCGCTCCCCCCTCCCGACACGCTTCACAATGTACGGGTGTGCGCCCCAATGTCAAGGATCGCCCCGCGCACCAGTCCACGAGAGGCAGCGGCCCCAGCAGGACGAGGGCGCCCTTACATGTCGACCGATGCGAAGGGCACCGTCTCCCGCTCCGGGGGCTGCGGCGAGGCAACGAGGCCTTGCTCGCGGGCGTAGGCGGTGCAGGCCCGCACAAATGAGCGAAACAGTGGGTGCGGGTTGCCCACCGTGGTGCGGTACTCGGGGTGAAACTGCACGCCCAGGAACCAGCGCTTGTCCGGCAGCTCCATAATCTCGACGAGGTCCGTCTCCGGGTTCACCCCACTGAAGCGCATCCCCGCCTCCCGCAGCTCCGCACGGAGCTGGTTGTTGACCTCATAGCGGTGGCGGTGGCGCTCCATCACGGCCGCCGTCTCATAAATCTCTCGCGCATGCGACCCCGCCTGCACGCGGCACTCATACTGCCCGAGGCGCATCGTGCCCCCCTTTTCTGTCACCTCCTTCTGCTCTTCCATCAGGTCGATCACCGGGCGGTCCGTCCCCGCATCGAACTCGGTGGAGTGCGCCTCCGCCCAGCCACAGACATGGCGTGCGTACTCGATGATGGCGCACTGCAGCCCCAGGCAGATGCCGAAGAACGGCAGGTCGTGCTCGCGGGCGTAGCGGGCCGCCAGGATTTTTCCCTCCACGCCCCGGTCCCCAAACCCGGGCGCCACCAAGACGCCCGCCACGTCGCCGAGCATCGCCTCCAGGCTGCCCGGCGTCAGGTCCTCCGAGAGAACGTACCGCACCTCCACCTGCACCTCGTCCGGCACGCCGGCCAGGATGAAGCTCTCGGAGATGGACTTGTAGGCGTCCTGGTGCTCCACGTACTTGCCCACCAGGGCGATGGGAATCGTTTTGTCGGGGTTCTTCAGGCGCTTCAGAAACTCAATCCAGTCACTGAGGTCGGGGGAGGCGCTGCAGACCTCGTCGTTGCGGTCGGGGTAGAGGCGGTCCACCACCAGCTCGCCCATCCCCTCGTTCTGCAGGAGAAGCGGCACTTCGTAGATGGTTTCGGCGTCGAGCATCTGGATGACGGCCTCCTCCTCCACGTTGCAGAAGAGCGAGATCTTGCGCCGCACGTCCGCGTCCAGGGGCCGCTCCGAGCGACAGATGATGGTGTCGGGCTGCAGGCCGTGGGCGAGCATCTCCTTCACGGAGTGCTGGGTGGGCTTGGTCTTGAGCTCGCCGGCCGCACGGAGGTAGGGAATGAGCGTGAGGTGGCTGATCATGGTGTTGCGCGGCCCCAACTCGTTGCGCAGCTGGCGGATGGCCTCCAGGTAGGGCTGCCCCTCAATGTCGCCGACTGTGCCGCCGATCTCGGTAATGACCACGTCGTAGTCGTCGGTCTCGCCGAGCTTAAGCATCCAGTGCTTGATCTCGTCGATGATGTGGGGCACCACCTGCACGGTTTTCCCGAGATACGCCCCCTCGCGCTCTTTGCTAATCACCTCCATGTAGACCCGCCCCGTGGTCACGTTGTTGGCCTGGCTCGTGGGCTGGTCGAGGAACCGCTCGTAGTGGCCGAGGTCGAGGTCCGTCTCGGCGCCGTCGCTCGTCACGTACACCTCGCCGTGCTCGTACGGGTTCATCGTCCCCGGGTCGACGTTAATGTAGGGGTCGAATTTTTGGATGGTGACGTCGAGCCCGCGATCGACGAGCAGCCGCCCCAGCGAGGCACTGTAGATGCCTTTGCCGAGTGAGGAGGTCACGCCGCCGGTCACGAAGATGTACTTGGTGTGCACGGACAAGGAGGGGGCTTGGGACGAGGGCAGGGGAGGACGGCCTCACGATCGGCGGTCCTGCAAAATTCTGTCGATGGTGTTGGGTGAGCGCCCGTGAGTAGCCCGCACGGGTTCGGGGCAGCTGCGGGTTCGGGGGCAGCTGTCTGCGGAGGGCACACGGCCCCTCACAGGGCCCAACGGGGGAAGCGTCAGGCAGGGCCCCGGGGACAAAGCATTTTCCACCGGCGCCCGTCGGGGAGGATCCCTCTCGCTGCATCGCGGCGAAGCAGCAACAGCGGACGCGCACGGGCCGCCCCGACACTCACGGCGGTCCACACCGGGCAGCGCGCGCCACAGCGCGTCTCTGGGTCAGGCGGCCTCGCCAATGAAATATTCGAGCATGTCTTTGCCCGTAACGATGCCCACCAGCGCGTCCCCCTCCACCACCGGCAGGGACGAGACGCGGTGGTCGAGCAAGGTCTGCGAGGCCTCCGCGACGGGCGTGCCGGGCGACACCGTGATGGGATCCGCCTGCATGATTGCCGACGCCGGCTGGCTGAGCGTTTTGACGTCCCGGTGCTCTTCGCTGTAGGTATCGAGAAAAGGGCTGAGGGCCTGAAGCACGTCGCGGTCGGAGATGACGCCACGCAGGGTGCCCCCCTCCACCACGAGCATGTGATTGAAGCCCCCTTCCTCCAGGCGCTTGCGAATATCCATGAGGGCCGCGTCCGGGGGAACGGTCACCACATTGCGGCTCATGATCTTGTCGACGGTCATGGCGAAACGAGGATCAGTTTGGGAGGAGCGGACACGGACTCACTGAATGAACGAAGGGGCCCGGCTGAATGTGAAGGGCCCTGCACCGCCTCCGCCCGCGCTCTGGCGTGAAAACCGGCAAGGCATGGCGGTGTTCGGCACGGATCCGGGGACTGTGGTGCGGCTACTCAGAGTGCTGCGGCCGGCGGGCCACCACAAACAGCCCCGTGCCCTCCTCGTTGGTGCGCTCCACATCCGCCGCGTTTAGCAACAGCCCCAGCGGCAGGGCGGCAACGTAGTAGAGCGGAAGCAGTACGACCGACGCCCACGTTGCCCCGAGCAGCTGCATGGGCCACTTGATGAGCCCCCGCCACGCGGCCGAGCCGTACGGGCCGTAGGTGTAGAGCCCTTTTACCGGCTCCAGCCCCGCCCGGCGCAGCTTCTCGGCGAGCTCGTCTCGTCCGTAGCCCTCCCGCACGTGCTCCCCAATGAAGCTCTCCTCCCCCTCCGCCTGCACGTCCGAGCCGCCCCGATCGGACGGCGTGTTGATGATAACGTGGCCGCCCGGCCGCAGCACGCGCTCGAAGTGCTCGAAGACCGCTTCGTCCTCGGCGATGTGCTCCATCACGTCCACCGCCAGGATGAGGTCGAAAGGGCCCTCCGAGCGCAGATCCGTCAGGTCGTCGATCGCCCACTCGATCTGGTCGGCCTGCGGGGTCTGGTCCACAAACCGCTGCGCCCGGTCCAGGTAGTCCTGCTTCACGTCCACGGCCCGCACCTGCGCGGTCGGGAACGTACGGGCGACGAAGTAGGCGTACTGGCCGAAGCCGGTGCCGGCGTCGAGCACACGCGCCGGGCGCTCTTTCGGGAGCGCCCCCAGCAACGCCCGCACCTCGCGCCGCACGTACCAGGCCCGCAGGAAAAGCAGGTTGAGGATGCCGTAGAGCAGGCGCTGCAGCAGCGGATGGCGACTCGCAATGCGGCCAAGCCGGTCCTTGATTGGGTCGTACTTCATCTGTTTGCGGGGGGAGAGTTTGCGTACAGGGGCGTGGGCGTTCGCGCTGATTGCCGGACATGACTGCACTGCCCGCGCACCGTGCTCCGCACTGAACGAAGCTGCCAAACGGGGCGGCGCGGGGCGGAAGGAGCCGAACGGGGCACCGCGACGAACATGACGGCGATGTGAGACTACAGACTGTACCCCGGCGCGTCAACCCTGTTCGTTGTTCTCTGTGTCCCCTCCCGACTGCCCCGAGCCATGACTCACACCGAGGCCGGCGTGACCCTTGAGCTCACGAAGGGCACCGTTGTGAAGCAGCCCGACGTGGACGCGATTGTCAACGCGGCCAACGCACAGCTGCGGACGGGCGGGGGCGTAGCGGGGGCAATTCACGCCGCGGCGGGCCCCGGGCTCGCCGAGGAGACACGCCCCATGGCCCCCCTCCAGCCCGGCGAGGCCGTCCGCAGCGGCGCGCACGCCCTGCCGAACGACCACGTCATCCACGTACTCGGCCCCGTCTACGGCCGCGACGAGCCGTCCGATGCGCTGCTCCGCACCGGGTACCAGAATGCGCTCCGGCAGGCCGAGGAGCATGGCATCACCTCCATCGCCTTCCCGGCCCTCTCGACGGGGGCCTTTGGCTATCCGCTCGACGAGGCTGCCCCCATCGCCCTGGAAACCCTTCTGGACGCGGCCCCCACCCTCAACTCCGTGACGCACATTCGGGTCGTCCTGTTCGACGAGGCCGCCCTCCGCGCCCACGAACGGGCCCTGCGCGCCCTTCTGGGCGAACGGAACGCCACCTAAACACTCCGGCCCGGCGCTGCCCAACGCCACCCTCCATCCGCCCGTCCCGCCCCTCGTCCTCCACAATGCAATGACCGCCGCTCCCTGGACCGCATCCCTCCCGGTTCGTGCCTCCGACTGTACGCCCCACGGCACCGTGTCGGTGCCTGCCCTGTGCGTCTATCTGCAGGAGGCCGCCGGGCGCCACGCCGAAGAGCTGGGGGTGTCGATGGAGACGCTGCAGGACGACGACCGGGCGTGGGTCCTGTCGCACCTGCACCTTGCGCTCGACCGGGTGCCCGCAGGCGCCTCCGCAGTCACGATCGAGACGTGGCCGTCCAGCCTGGAGGGCCTCTACGCCACCCGCGAGTTTGTGCTTTCCATCCGTGGCGCCGAGGTCGGGCGGGCCACGAGCCGCTGGTTTGTCATCGACACCGAACGGCGACGCCCCGTGCGCCCGCCGCGCTCGCTCTACGACCTGAAGACGCCGGACCGCCCCCGCCCGCTTCCGCACGACTTCGACGACCTGCCTGCGCCGGCCCGCATCGACCATGAGACCCTCCGGCGGGCCCACTACCCCGACCTCGACCTGAACCGGCACGTCAACAGTGCCCGCTACCTGGAGTGGGTGCTCGGCACGCTCCCCGACGACGTCCTCGACACCCACCGGTGCACCGGCGTCGCCCTCCAGTTCCGGGCCGAGGCGACCCTTGGCATGCCCATCCGCGCCACGGCGCAGCTCGACGCAAACCCCGACGAACGCGTCGCCCGGCACGCCCTTCGCCACGCCGACACGGACGCCCTCCTGACTGTCGCCCGCACCCGATGGCACTCGTAGGTCGGAGGGCCGCAGGCGCCCCCCCGCGTCAGCCCTTGAACAAGCTTCGGAGCACAAACCACACGTTCTCTTTCTTCTCCCGCAGGCGACGCGAGAAGTACGGAAACCACTCGGTGCCGTAGGGCACGTACACCAGCATGTTGTATCCGTCCTGCGCCATCTCGCGCTGCGTTTCGCGGCGCAGGCCGTAGAGCATCTGAAACTCGAACGCGTCGGGGCCGATGTCGTGGCGGTCGGCAAACGCCTGCGTGGCCTCAATGAGTGTATCGTCGTGGGTGGCAATTCCGGAATAATCAGTGTGCCGGAGCAGCCGCTCCATGTAGTCGAGGTACCGGTCTCGAATTTGCGGCATGTCCTGGTAGGCGTTCTCGGAGGGCTCGGCGTAGGCCCCTTTGCAGAGACGCACGCTCACCCCGAGCTCGCACATGCGGTCCACGTCGCGATCCGTGCGCTTAAGCATGGCCTGCAGCACCGGCCCCACGTGGTTGGGGTAGTCGGGGTACACAGCCTCGAAGATGTTGAGCGTCGACTGCGTGAGGGCGCTGCCCTCCATGTCGAGCCGCACGAACACGTCCTCCTCGGCGGCCACCTCCAGGAGCTGCCGCAGGTTGTCCTCGCAGAAGTCCTCGTCGAGGAGCTGGCCCATCATCGAGAGCTTGATCGAGATGCGATTGCGCAGGTGCGCGGAGCCGTCGCGGGCCGCCAGGGTGCGCACGAGGTCGATATAGGTATCGCGGGCCGCCTCTGCCTCGCCCCGGTCGTGCACATGCTCGCCGAGCTTGTCGAGGGCGACGTGGAGGCCGTCCTGGTTCAGGGCATCGACGACGGGCAGGGAGTCGGAAAGCGTTTCGCCGGCCACGAACCGGCTGGCGAGAAAAAACGGGAGGGTCATGCGGGGGGAGGAGTGGGGTTGGTTCTCAGAAGGACAGTCGGCGTGCGGCTGCACCGGAAAGCGTACGGCGCACGGCGTGATCCGTGAGCACGTTCGGGAAGGACGCCTGCGCTCGCGCCCTGTGGCACGCGCCCGGACAGACCGGGGCAGGGCCACACGGGGTTGGAAGCGCTTTTTCCAGTCAATGTACCAACATCTGGCCGCCAGAGAAGTTGAGGAAACGACGCACCACGTGCCCTCGCCGTTCATCCCCCCTGCCGCCATGCCTGCTTTCTCCCCCGATGCCTCCTCAGCCTGGGTGGCCGGGGCCGATGGCTACCGCGACGGCTGGGCGGTGGTTCTGCACCGGCCCGCCACGGACACGACGCGGTGCCGCACCGTGGACGGCGTGGACGCCCTCTTCGCCCTCCCCGAAGCCCCCGCGGTGCTCG
Organism: uncultured Bacteroidota bacterium; assembly: GCA_913056185.1. Taxonomy (GTDB): domain Bacteria; phylum Bacteroidota; class Rhodothermia; order Rhodothermales; family Salinibacteraceae; genus Salinibacter. The sequence continues at coordinate 8,538 of CAJXLV010000034.1, read as the reverse complement.
GCATCGATATGGTGGTGGGCCTGCCCGACCAGGCCGCGCCCGGCGGGCGGCGCTGCGACCGGGCCGCACGGCAACTGCTGGGTCGCCCGCGCAGCGCCAGTGTCTTCTCGCCGCCGGCCTACGGTGCCCTCTCCGCCCAAACGTACGACGAGGCCGTGCGCCGCAACCGCGCCAGCGGCCCCGATGCCCCCGGCCTCTCGAAGCAAACGTTTCACCTCTTCCCGAAGATGCGGGCCCTGGCCACCCACATGACCGCCGCCCTCCAGGACCGCGTCCGCGAGGTGCACCCAGAACTTGCCTTCTACGCCCTCCGCGGCGGCACGCCGATGGCGGAGAGCAAGCACACCGCGACGGGCCGAAACGCACGCGCCGCGCTCCTGGCCGCCCACGGCTTTCCCAATGTCGACGCGGCCTGCGGGCAGGCCCGGGGCGCCCTGGGGGCCGACGATCTGCTGGACGCCCACGCCGCCTGCTGGACGGCCCGCCGCATCTACGCGGACACGGCCGAGCGCTGCCCGCCCTGTGCCACCCGCGCCCCTCGCAACGACCGCGGCTTGCGCATGGAAATTTGGCGATGAGGAACGGTGCCCAGGCCCCCGTCCGGTGGGCGGCACCGGCGCGTAATCCCCGCGCAACAGATGGCACCGGGGCGAAACGAGGGCGCCGCAGCCGTCGTTGCGATTTCGTCGTGTTTCCATCACAACCTGTGTCTCCGTATGCCCAACCTTGCCAACCTGCGCCAGGAGTACGCCCAGGCCGAGCTCGATCGGTCCCACGTGGCCGATGCCCCCCTGGATCAGTTTGCGGAGTGGTTTGAAGAGGCGCTCGATGCCGAGCTGGAGGAGCCCAACGCCATGACGCTGGCCACCGCCGCCCCGGACGCGACGCCCTCCGCCCGCATTGTGCTGCTAAAAGGCATCGACGAGCGCGGCTTCCATTTCTACACCAACTACGACAGCCGAAAGGGCCGTGAACTGGACCAGAACCCGACCGCGTCCCTGGTCTTCTTGTGGAAGCCCCTGGAGCGGCAGGTGCGCGTGCAGGGGTCGGTGGTGCGCATGCCCCCCGAGGAATCCACGAGCTACTTCCACAGCCGCCCGCGAGGCAGCCAGCTGGGCGCCTGGGCCTCGCCCCAAAGCCGCGTGGTGGACAGCCGCACGGCCCTCGAAGACAACCTGGAGGCCGCCCAGGCCGAGTACGACGATCAAGACGAGATCCCGCGCCCCTCACACTGGGGCGGCTACGTGGTTCGGCCCACCGAGATTGAGTTCTGGCAGGGCCGCCCCAACCGCCTCCACGATCGCCTCCGCTACCGCCGCCCTGCGCTCGATGCCGACTGGACCCTTGAGCGCCTTGCACCGTGAATGAGGGACGGACGCGCGAGCCTCATGCGTCCCCCGATGCTTCGCACAGCGCCACGGCCGCCCCAGAACGGGCGCGGCACCCCTTCACAACCGCAACCGCTCATGACTGTCTATTTCAACGGCACCTTTCTGCCAAAGTCAGAGGTGTCCATCTCCCCCGATGACCGGGGCTTCTTGTTCGGAGACGGCGTGTACGAGGTGGTCCGCGCTCACGACGGCGCCTTGTTCCGGCTCGACGACCACCGCCGCCGCCTCGCCCGCAGCCTGGAAGCGATCCAGCTCCATGCTGCCGACACAGACGCCCTCTGGGACGCCGTGCCGACGCTGCTGCCCCGCAACGACCTGGACACGGGCCCGGCCAAGGTGTACCTCCAAATCACCCGCGGCGCGGCCACGCCCCGCCAGCATGCCTTCCCCGATCCGCCCGTAGCGCCTACCGTTTACGCCCGCGCCTCGGCCTACGAACTGCCGGTGGAGGAGTGGGCGGCGGGCGTGCGCGTCGTTCTTCGGCCCGACCAGCGCTGGGCCCGCTGTGACATCAAGTCGCTCAACTACCTCCCCAACGTGCTCGCCAACCAGGCCGCGCAGGAGGCCGGCGCCTACGAGGCGCTGCAGGTGCGCGACGGGTTCGTGACGGAGGGGTCTCACTCCAGCGTCGCGGCCGTCGTTGACGGCACCGTCACCCTCCCTCCGATCACCAACTACACACTGCCCAGCATCACCCGCAAAACCACACTGGAGCTGTGTGAGGCGCTGAACGTGCCCGTGGAGGAGACCCCCGTCGCGGTAGATGCCCTCCCCACCGCCGACGAGCTCTTCCTCATGGGCACCACCACGGGGGTGATGCCGATCGTGCAGGTGGACGACTGGACGGTGGCCGACGGCACCCCCGGCCCGGTGACCCAGGAGCTGCTGACGGCCTTTCGGGCGCTGACGCCGGCGTAGGACCTTCTTCCTATCGCTCTCGAATCCGCGCTTCTTCGTCGTGACCTGTGCCCCCGACGTGCGCGGCCTCCTCGTAAATGTGCTCCTTCTGGGCTTCTCCTCTAGCCCGGCCCCCGCCCCCAACGCCGCCGCCTCCGACTGGCATCTCCGCGGGGGCACCGTGGTGGATGGCACCGGCGGCCCGGCGCGTGCTGGACAGACACCAGGGGCACAAACGCAGCACGGCTGTAAAACCCGCCTGTTCAAAGTCGCAGTCTGTGGTGAGTGCCGGCTGGATCCTCCAGTCGCGCATCGTCACGAATGAGATCCAGTCGGTAAGTCCCCACTTCTTGTCCTGCCGTGCATCGTAGAGCTCACGCCCACGGCGAAACAGCTCGAGAGGAGGCCTCCAGATCGAGTACTCCCTGTTTCTGAACTGGCATTTGGTCCTCAGATTCCAAAAGTTTGGTAAGGATTGGCTTTGATTCCGGGCGCTTCTTTTCACATTGTTGCGCACACCATGCCTTCACCTCCGGCTGGCAACGAAATTAGCACGATTCTCCGCCACGACAGCAAGCAAACGAGCTACAAAATTGCGCTTCTGCGAAGCATCAACGACGTCGTTCTGAACTTTCCCGACCTGGCCGACACAGACCGTGATGTCGCGGTTCCCCTTCTCCTGCTCGCCGATTTCTGGATCGCGTACTACTGGTCGTTCGCGCATCCTGATCAACCAATTTATCAGGGGCCACGCGCCACGCTGGACGGCTCTCCGCGAAACGATATGGCATTTCGCCCCGAACTTCGTGCCCTCAGGTACACATTCCACCGGCAACACGGGGGCTCCACGGCGTCGGACGGGTTCTTCCTAATCAACCAACTCCGTATGCCTCGAAAGCGCAAAACGCTTTCTTCCGAGCTTCTTGAGTCGTACCGAGCGGCGCGAACAAAGGTGGCTCGCACCATTCGGATGCCTATCCGCTACGCGGGCCCGGGGGAATGGCAGGTATTCCCGAAGCCAACGCGGCGTCGAGAGTTGAGCGATGTCGTGGCCGTTCCGGGTACAAGTGGAAATCAAAGCTGCCTCGTGGTCCGCCACGACCTCTGGCGCTCCTTCCAAAATCTATCGCTCTGGGTGGAAGCGTTGTGTATTCACGAGTGGTCTTTGTTTACGGAGTCCGTTGACCAGCCAGATGAGAACTATGAGCGAGGCGACGTCTTTTCTATTCTTACCTCCCGTCCCGACAATCGGGTCTCTCTGACCTGGGAGCGCAACCAGATCGACATTCTTCTTATGGAGGGAGAATGCTTCATCTGTCCGTGGACAGGCACCGAGATTCGAGAAAACAATTGCTACAATCTCGATCATCTCTTGCCCGTCTCGGTATATCCCATGAACGAGATGTGGAATCTTGCACCTGCGGATCCACGCGTCAACAAGCAGAAAAAGCGGGATCGGATTCCTTCCCAGAATGCACTACAGCGTGCCCGCCCGCGGCTTGCGCGCACTTACGAAAAGTACCAGGAACGAGAGGCCCTAGATGAGGCGTTGCGCAACGACGTTTCCCTTCGATTTTCGTCGCTGCCCTCCGAGGGTGAGACTTTTTCTCAGGAAGTAGCCGAGGCCGCAACCTCGCTCATTGACCGCATCGGGACGTACCGCAATCTGGCCCGATTTGACCCATGAGTCGTCACGACAATCCCAACGCCCACCTCACGGCGAAAGAACGCGACCGCCCGTCCTTCCCCACCCGCAAGCTCCTCGGGCTCGGCCACATCGAGGGCCGCGTGCTGGACTACGGCTGCGGCCACGGGGCCGACGTGGAATTTCTGCGGTCGAAGGGATTCGATGTGGAGGGCTATGACCCTCACTACGCCCCGGAACGACCTGACGGGACGTTCGACACGATTCTGTGTCAGTACGTCCTCAACGTGCTTATGCAGCGCGAGCAGACGGACGTGCTAATGGAGGTCTCAGAGCTGTTGCGATCATCCGGCGCTGCCTTCTACTCAGTTCGGCGTGATTTGCGGCGCGAGGGCTTTCGCCGTCACTACAAGCACGGCGTTCCAACCTACCAGACCAACGTGCGCCTTCCATTCGAATCGATTCTGCGGACGAAGTTCTGCGAGATCTATCGGTACCGTCCGTATCCCCAGCTTGACATTGACGGCTCGACGGACTGCCCGTTCTGCTCGCCGTCCACAAACAGTACACTGGTGACGGAGTCTGCACAGGCATATGCACTCTCGGACAAATATCCTGTCACCGACGGACACACCCTCGTGCTGCCGAAGCGACACGTCAACAATTATTTCGAACTCTCGGAGCGCGAGCAGACCGCGTGCCAGATTATGGTCAATCGGGTCCAATCCCGTCTTCAGGACAAACACGCCCCCGATGGATTCAACGTAGGCCTCAACGTCGGCACGGACGCCGGCCAAACCGTCCCCCATGCGCACATCCACGTCATTCCTCGCTACGCGGGAGATGTCGACGACCCGACGGGCGGTATACGGAACGTCATCCCCGAGAAAGGCAATTACCTGAGCGGCGCAGTGGAGGATTCATGACCTCGTCTCGTCGTCATCCAGTCCCCTCACCGCCGATGGGTAGCTCCCACGAGCAGGTGTTTCCCTCCGCCCGCTCGCTGCTCCCAGAGCCTGGTTCCGACCCGGTCGCCGCCGTCCGCGCGGGACTGCTCTCCGCCATCCTCGACCGCATCCAGTCGCACCTCGACGTTTCAGACGCGCGTCTCGCCCTGATCCTCGGCATCTCCCCCCGCCCCCTCCGACGGCGGCGCGAGACCGGCACGCTCACCTCCGACGAGTCGGATCGTCTCTGCTGCTGGCCGAGGTCATCGTCCTCGCCTATCGGGCCTTCGATAGGCAAGCTGCGGCCCGTGAGTGGCTCCGCGCTCCCCTATTCGCTCCTCGGGGACGCCTCGCCGCTCGATCACGTGGACACCATGGTGGGAATGGACCAAGTGAAGACAATGCTCGTCCACGTCGACCATAGGATGCCGACCTGACTCGTCTCGTCCAGAGCGGTCCTGCTTACGATTCAGGGGCCTCCCGGCGGTCTCGTCGTGTTTGCTCCTGCCGGTCTCGAAGGGCCTCGGTCCGCTCCTGCCAGTCCGCCCACCGCCCGTCGGTGGACGTGTCTTTGAGACACTCGTGGATCCGCTGGGCGGTCCGTCGCTTCATTGCAACAGCGCCAAACTCCTCCTCCGAACTCGTCGTCATCGTTGATTCCCTCCCAGAACCCATCCCGTCGCCATGCCGGACACTGCCTGCCCGCCCTTCGCCCCCCCGAGCGCATCGCGGAGATCTGGGTCGCGGCCTGGAACCGGCGCGACGCGGGCCGGCTGGCGGAGCTGTTTGTGGAGGACGCCGACTTCGTGAGCGTGACCGGGCTGTGGTGGCACGACCGCGCGGCCATCCGCCGGGCCCACGACTACGGCCTGCGCACGATTTTCGACCGGTCGACGATCGTGCTCGTAGAGCGGCGCGTCCGGGGGCTCGTGGGCGGCCCCGACGTCCCCTGGCCGCCGCACTGGTCCACGCCAAGATGGAGCTGGCGGGCCAGACTGCCGTCGCCGACGTGGATGATCCCCGCCCCCGCCGCACCATCTTCACGTTCGTGGTACGCCGCACGGACGACGGCTGGCGCTGCGTCGCGGCGCAAAATACCGACGTGGCGCCGGGTGCGGAGGCCAACGTCATCGACGACCAGGGCCGGATGCGCTCCGTCAGCTACCAATCAGGCCCGTCGCCCGCCCCGAACTGACGTCCCCATTTTCCCGCTTCCTCTATTCTTCCCCTCCCTAACGTCCCCAACCCTCACCTCTCAACCCCCAACCCTCAACGCTTTCACCCAACAACCCGCAGATTCGCGTACTTCAGCTTCAGTTTCTTATTCCCCACCTCGGCCCCGAAGAAGACCACCGCAGTCGTTTTCTCCCCCTCGCCCTCCAGGGACTGCACCTTGCCCTGCCCAAACTTCTGGTGCTCCACGCGGGCGCCCGGCACGATCTCGCCCTGGCCCTCGTCGTAGACCACGCGCCGCCCGCCGCCCCCGGACGCTTTGGGGGTGCGGCGTAGGCTGGAGCCGCCTCCGCCGCTGCGGCCCCCACTGAGGTCCTGGCGGTAGTAGTGCGGGTCCATGTCGTCGTATGCCTGCCTGCCGCCGCCCTCGCCCGCAGAGAAACGGCTGGACTCCTGCTCCAGCTCACCGCCCGCCTCGGTGCGCACCACGTCGCGGTCGACCTCCTCCAGGAAGCGGCTGCGCGTGTTGGAGGTCTGTTCGCCGTAGCGGTAGCGGCTGCGCGCCCAGCTGAGGTAGAGGCGCTCCTCCGCCCGCGTGACGCCGACGTAGAAAAGGCGCCGCTCCTCCTCCAGCTCGCTCTTTTCCTGCGTCGCCTGCTCCAGCGGAAAGAGGCCCTCCTCCAGCCCCGCCACGAACACGACCGGAAACTCGGTCCCCTTCGCGGCGTGGAGCGTCATCAGCGTCACCTTGTCGTCGCCCTCCTCCGCCTCGTCCTGCCCAGTCATGAGGGCCACCTCCTGCAGGAACGTGCTGATGGTGGCCTCTTCGGTCGACTCTACGTACTCGGCCAGGGCGCTGATCAGCTCCTGCACGTTCTCCCAGCGCTGTAGGTTTTCGCGGGTGTGCTCCTTGCGCAGCTCGCTGAGGAGCCCGGCGTCGTCGATCAGGTCGCGCGCCAGGTCGTCCGGCGCCGCACTGCCGGTGCCGGCCTTGGAGGCGTAGCGGGCAATGAGGGTGCGGAAGGCGCCCACGGCCCGCTCGGCGCGGGTGCCCAGCGTGTCGATGTCCTCGACCCGCTCCACGGCCTGCCACAGCGAGAGGGTGTGCTCCTGCGCGTAGCGCTGGAGGCGCTCCTGCGTCTTGCTGCCGATGCCGCGCGTGGGGTAGTTGATGACCCGCTGCAGGCTGGCGGTGTCGTTCGGGTTCCCCAGCAGCTTCAGGTAGGCGAGCACGTCCTTGATCTCCTTCCGCTCGTAGAAGGAGGTGCCGCCGATCACGCGGTACGGCACGTTCTCCTTGCGCAGCGCCTCCTCAATGGCGCGGCTCTGGGCGTTGGTGCGGTAGAGCACCGCAAAGTCGCCGTACTCCAGCCCCTCCCGCAGCTGAAAGTCGCGGATGCGGCGCTCAATCTTCTGCGCCTCGTCCTTCTCGCTGAGCGCCTCCATGAGCGCCACGTACGCCCCCTCCGCATTGTCTGTCCAGAGCTCCTTCTCGATCTGGTCGTCGTTCTCCTCGATGATGGAGTCGGCCAGGCGGATGATGTTTTTGGTGGAGCGGTAGTTGCGCTCCAGCCGGATCGTGGTGGCGTCCGGGTAGTCCTGTTCGAAGTTGAGGATGTTGGTGATGTCGGCCCCGCGGAAGGCGTAGATGCTCTGCGCATCGTCGCCCACCACGCAGAGGTTCTTGTGGCGGCCGGACAGGGTGCGGGCCAGGACGTACTGCGCCTGGTTCGTGTCCTGGTACTCGTCGATGTGGACGTACTGCCAGCGGTTCTGATATTTCTCGAGAACGTCTTCGTGCTGCTCGAAGAGTGCGATCGGCTTCAGCAGCAGGTCGTCGAAGTCGAGCGCGTTGGCCTGCTGGAGGGCGCGCTCGTAGGCGGGATAAACCTTTGCCACCAGTTCCTGCTGGTCGCCCCGCGCCAGGTCGGCGTACTCCTGGGGGTCGATCATCTCGTTCTTGGCGCTCGAAATCATGCGCTGCACCGACCGAGGCTTTACCACGTCGGTGTCGAGGGTGCGCGCCTGCATCTGCTGTTTGATGAGGCGCTTGGAGTCGGACGTGTCGTAGATCGAGAAGTCCTGGGAGTAGCCGATCTTGTTGCCCTCCCGCCGCAGCAGACGGGCGAAGGCGGAGTGGAACGTGCTCACCCACATGCCCTTCGCGTCGTCGCCCACGAGGGCCTCCACGCGCTCCTGCATCTCGCCCGCGGCCTTGTTGGTAAAGGTGAGCGCCAGCACGTCGCGCGGCTGCGCCTTGCCGGTGGCCAGCAGGTAGGCGATGCGGTGCGTGAGGGCGCGCGTCTTGCCGGAGCCGGGCCCGGCGATGATCATGACGGGCCCCTCGGTCGTCGTCACGGCCTCGCGCTGCTTCTCGTTGAGGCCGTCGAGGATGCGCTGCTCGGCCTCGGGGTCGGGATCGACCTGGGTGGTGGAGCGGGATCGGCGGATCGGAATGCGGCGCATGCGACAAAGCGGCGGGTCG
>CAJXLV010000033.1 GCA_913056185.1 uncultured Bacteroidota bacterium | reverse complement strand
GGATGCAGCCCCGTGGGATAAGGGCGGAGACGCCCGCAGGAGAATCCCCCGCGCTTTGCCCCGGAGGGGTCCTCTTCGAGCAGCCGGGGGAGAAGTCAAAACAAGCGGCATGCGGCATCTTGGCATCGCCGAGATTTTAGATCTGCACCGCCGCTTGATTGAAGGGGCTGGTGGAAGTACAGGGCCTCGTGACCGAGGCGGCTTTCATCCAATTGTCCCGTGCGCCGCGGCAAACCCAGCAACAATTGCCGCGCTGCTTCGTCGCACCTCCTACGATGCCTGGTCCCCTGCGGCGCGGGCATCGGTGTTCTTCCCGTCTCTTTGTCTGACCCTCCCTTTCTTTATGCCCCAAGACCCCCCCATGGAAGACTCCGAACGCGATACCAGCGGGTGCCCGGTGATGCACGGCGACTCGGCGAGTGCACGATCGGGGGCGCCCGAGGCAACCCGCCAGTGGTGGCCGGACAGCCTGGACATTGAGATTCTCGACGAGAACGCACAGGACGTCACCCCCTGGGGCGACGAGTTCGACTACGCAGAGGCATTTCAGCAGTTGGACTACGACGCCCTCAAGGGCGACCTCAAAGAGGTGATGACCACCTCCAAGGACTGGTGGCCCGCAGACTACGGTCACTACGGGCCGCTCTTTGTCCGCATGGCGTGGCACGCGGCGGGCACGTACCGCACCACCGACGGCCGCGGCGGTGCGGCGGGGGGCCACCAGCGCCTGGCGCCCCTCAACAGTTGGCCCGACAATGCCAACCTCGACAAGGCGCGCCGCCTGCTCTGGCCCATAAAGCAGAAGTACGGACGCAAAATTTCGTGGGCGGACCTGATGGTCCTCGCCGGCAACGTGGCCATGGAGTCGATGGGCTTTACGACCTTCGGCTTCGGCGGCGGGCGCGAGGACGACTTTAAGCCCGACGGCTCCATCGACTGGGGGCCGGAAGAGGAGATGGAAACCTGGGATCGGTTCGACGAGGAGGACCAGCTCGAAGGACGCCTGGGCGCAACAGTCATGGGCCTGATCTACGTCAACCCGGAAGGCCCGGAAGGCGTGCCGGATCCGGAGTGGTCGGCCCGGCGCATTCGCCAGTCGTTCGCCCGCATGGCAATGAACGACGAAGAAACCGCCGCGCTCATTGCCGGAGGCCACACGTTTGGCAAGGTGCACGGCGCCAGTACGGACGATCACCTTGGGGCGGAGCCCGAGGCTGCCTCGATGGACCAGCAGGGCTTCGGCTGGGACAATGCGTACGGCTCTGGCAAGGGCGGCGACACCATTACCAGTGGCATTGAGGGGCCCTGGACGGCCAATCCCATCCAGTGGGACACGGGCTACCTCGACTTTCTGCTCGACCATGAGTGGGAGGTGCACGAGGGCCCGGGCGGCGCGTGGCAGTGGCGCCCCACGGGCGATGCGCTGGCGGGCGCGGTGCCGGATGCCCACGAGGCGTCGGAGACGGTGGACCCGATGATGCTCACGACGGACATTGCCCTGAAGCGGGATCCGGACTATCGCGAGATCATTGAGCGCTTTCGGGAGGACCCGGAGGCCTACGAGGATGCGTTTGCGCGGGCGTGGTTCAAACTGATCCACCGCGACATGGGCCCGAAGGAGCGCTACCTGGGGCCGGAGGTGCCCGAGGAGGATCTGATCTGGCAGGACCCGGTGCCCGACGTCGATCACGACCTCATTGGGGCGGCCGAGATTGCCGAGCTCAAAGAGGCCATCCTCGACACCGGCCTGTCCCTCTCTCGCCTGGTCAAGACGGCCTGGGCAGCGGCCTCCACCTACCGCGACAGCGACAAGCGCGGCGGGGCCAATGGGGCGCGCATCCGCCTCAAGCCGCACCGCAGCTGGGAGGCCAATGAGCCGTATGAACTGTCGCGCGCGCTTAATGCCCTCGAGACCCTCCAGCAGGACTTCAACGAGGCCCGAGACGATGATGTGCGCGTGTCGCTGGCCGACCTGATTGTGCTGGGCGGCGCGGCTGCCATCGAACAGGCCGCTGCAGACGCCGGCTACGACGTAGAGGTGCCGTTCCACCCCGGCCGCACCGACGCCACGCAGGCGCAGACCGACGTGGATGCGTTCGAGCAGCTTGAGCCCACGGCGGACGGCTTCCGCAATTACACGGCCGACGAGCTGGGCGAAGACTGGAGGCCGGAGGAGTTCTTGGTCGACAAGGCGCACCTGCTGAGCCTGACGCCTGCGGAGATGACGGTGCTCGTTGGGGGCATGCGGGCGCTGAACGCGACCCACGAGCAGGCCGACGGCTACGGCGTCTTTACCGATCGCCCGGAAACGCTCACCAACGACTACTTCGTCAACCTACTCGACATGGATTACGAGTGGGAGCCGGTCTCGGACGCCCACGAGACATTTGAGGTGAAAGACCGAGACACGGGCGAGGTGAAGTGGAAGGCGACGCGTGTGGATCTGGTCTTCGGCTCCAATTCGCGCCTCCGAGCCCTGTCGCAGGTCTACGGCGCTCAGGATGCGGAGGAGACGTTCGTCCACGATTTTGTGGACGCCTGGACCAAGGTGATGACCCTGGACCGGTTTGACCTGGCGTAGCGGAGAGCATGCGGGGCGGCAGCGTACGGCCTGCTGTACGCCCCGGGCGCTTCCGCCACTACGGTCGATCCCCAGGCTTTGCCCCGCCCGACGTCGGGCGGGGCATTTTTTATGAGAGCAGGCGATGGGGGCGGCAGCCCCGAGGGCGCTCGAAGACGCACGCGCTGCTGCCGGCTGTCGGGGAGACGTCACCCGTCCGTGCGGTACATCTCATTGACGTAATCGAGCACCATGCGCTTGGCACTGAAGGCAGGAGGCAGCTCCGCCATCGCCGCGCGCATGCGATCAATCCAGTCCTCGGGAAGGCCGTCCGCGTTGCGGTCGTAAAAGGTCGGGATGACGCTCTCTTCGAGCTGTGTATAGAGCGAGGCGGCATCCTGCTCGTCCTGCACCTCGGGGTCGGCGGTGCCGTAGTCGCCGGTGGGCTCGGGGCCGATGGCCCACCCATTGTTGCCCGTGTAGCCCTCGGGCCACCAGCCGTCGAGCACGCTGAGATTGAGCCCGCCGTGGGCCGCCACCTTTTGGCCGCTGGTGCCAGAGGCTTCGAGCGGGCGGCGGGGGTTGTTGAGCCAAATGTCGCAGCCGGAGGTCAGCATGCGCCCAATTTCCATGTCGTAGCCCTCCAGGAAAATGACCTTGCCCTCGAAGCCGGGCTCCCGGCTAATCTCGTAAATGCGCTGAATGAAGCGCTTGCCGGCGTCGTCGTCCGGGTGCGCCTTGCCTGCATACAGGAGCTGGATGGGGCGCTCGGGGTCGGCAAAGAGAGCGCGGGCGCGCTCACGGTCGCGGAAAATCAGGGGCGCACGCTTGTACGTTGCGAAGCGGCGGGCAAACCCGATGGTGAGGGCATCGGGGTCGAGGGCCGGGTGCATGGGAAGGCTCTGGGCCTGCACCTTCGCCTCCACGTACGTTACAAGGCGCGTGCGGAGCTGCGAGCGGTAGCGCCAAAGGACCTCGTCGGAAAGGTCTGCCAGCCGTGCCCAGTCGTCCGCGTCCTGGCGCTCGGTGAGATCCACCTGAATGTGCGTGTCCAGAAAGTCGCGCGCCGGCCCGGCGGTCCAGGTGGGCAGATGGACCCCGTTGGTGATGGAATCAATGGGCACCTCGTCGAGCGAGCGATCGGGGTAGAGGTCCTGCCACTGTTGGCGCGCCACATGCCCATTCAGTTCCGAGACCCCATTGGCCGCACGGGACAGCTTGAGCCCGAGCACAGTCATGGTAAACGTCTCGTCGGGGTCGTCGGGGTGCACGCGGCCGTAGCTGAGGAGGTCGTGCGTGCTGAGATGAATCTGATCCCGGAAGCCCGCGATGGCCTCGGAGAAGAGATCGGGGTGAAAGTGATCGTGCCCGGCCATGACCGGCGTGTGGGTGGTAAAGACGCAGCGATCGCGGACCCACTGCTCGGCGGCCGCCTGGTCGAGGCCTGCGTCCAGGCGCTCGCGCATGAGCTCGAGCATGAGGAAGGCGCAGTGCCCCTCGTTGGCGTGGTAGACGTCCGGCTCTACATCGAGGGCACGCAGCAGGCGCAGGCCACCGATGCCGAGGACAAGCTCCTGCCGGATGCGCTCGTGGTCGCCGCCCTGGTAGAGCCGGCGCGTGAGGGGGCGGTACTCCTCCGGATTGGCGTCGAAATCCGTATCGAGCAGGTACAGGTCGGTGTGCCCCAGCGCCAGCTTCCAGGCGCGCACCTGGAGCGTACGGGTGCCCACGTGGACGGGCACGGTTAGGGGATCGCCCCCGGGCGCCAGAACGAGCGACAGCGGATGCTTGGCAGAGTCGAGGACGGGATGGGTTGCCTCTTGCCACCCGTTGGCATCGAACGACTGCCGGAAGTATCCCTCGCTCAAGAAGAGACCGACGGCGGTGAAGGGAAGATGGAGGTCGGAGGCCGCCTTGGCATGGTCGCCCGCCAGCACCCCCAGGCCGCCGGAATACAGCGAGAGGCTTTCGTGGAGGCCGTACTCCATGCAGAAGTACCCAATATCCGGCGCTTCCTCGACCTGCGGGTCCCGCTCCATGTAGTCCCGGTAGCGGGCGTAGACGGCGTCCACCGCGTCCTGAAAGGCCGAATCGTTGAGCACATCGTCCTTGGCCGTCGCCAGGGCCGCCTGGGGGTTGTTGTCGGCCGCCCGGAAGAACTCCGGATTGAGGCGCCGGAAGAGCGCTCGTGCCTCGGGGTCCCAGGTCCACCACAGGTTGATGGCGATCGATTCAAGCTTGTCGCGCGGCGTCAGTCCGTTGGGAGACATAGTCGCGGTGGCAAAAAGAGAAGAAGACAGAGGAGGGGGAAGAAGAGAGGCACAGCGCCCTACTGCGACTCCGGGCAGGGGCACCGCCGGCGGCGGCACTTTGGGGGCAACGGTCAAAACCCGGACATGTGCTGGTACAAGAGTCGCGATTTGGGCGGGGTTTGCCAAGTGGATGGCGTGAAAATCCAATGACCCCTATCGGGGCCGCCTTTGGGTTTCCCCACCCGGTGCCTTTGGCGCGTCGAAGGAGATGAGGAAATGAAAGCAGAGACGGAGCAATGGGGCCTGCCTGTTGGTAAAACAAATTCGGCAAAACAAACGGGGTCTCTTGCTCAGCCTCGTCGCCGCGTTCCGCTCGGCGTGGGCCGACGCCTCGGGCCGGACGTTCGTCACGCACGTTGCACTTAGCTCTCCGCGTTGTCATGGTGTTCGTACGACTGCACACACGATCGCTTTTGTCCATCCTCCTGGTAGCGGCGGCCTTGCTCGTGGGCGGCTGCGCCTCGCTCAGTGACACGCAGAAGGGCGCCGTCATTGGGGCGGGGGCCGGGGCCGCGGGCGGGGCCATTATTGGGAAGGCCGCAGGGGGCACTGCTGAAGGGGCCATCATCGGGGCGGCCGTGGGCGGGGCCGCCGGCGCCATCATCGGCAACCAAATGGACAAGAAGGCAGAAGAGTTGGACAAAGAGCTCGAGAACGCGGAGGTGGAGCGTGTGGGAGAGGGCATCAAGATTACATTCGACGGCGGCCTCCTTTTCGACTTCGACTCGGCGGCGCTTCGGGACAGGGCACGCACCAATCTCCGTGAGTTTGCCACTCGCATGCAAGACTTTGAGGACACCCGGATTCTGGTGGTGGGGCATACCGACGCGAAGGGGGCGGCGGACTACAACCGGGACCTTTCAGAGCGCCGCGCAGATGCGGCGGCTGCGTTTCTGATGGAACAGGGCGTGGCGGCGGACCGCATCGTGTCGGTGGGGCGGGGAGAGACGGAGCCGGTGGCGACCAACGAGACGGAGGCCGGCCGCCAGAAGAACCGACGGGTAGAGGTGGCCATCTACGCGAACGAGGAGTATCGCGAGCGGGTGCAGGCACAGACGCAGGGACGTTGACACCTTCCTGGCTGCTCGGAGGCCCCCTTCGGGGCAACGCCGGGGGAGAAGTCAATGCAACTCAGGAGCCCGGCAAAACAGCGTTGAACATCGCCCTTCGGAGCGAAGCGGAGTCGAGGCGCTGCGTAGTGAGTGCTCTCGGGGGGGACCTCTCGGAAGAAGGACAGGCATGAGTCCGATGGGCGGCGTGCGACAATGGTCGCGGTGGGGGACAGCCACAAGCCCCCAGCTTTGGTCGATGCGTCGTTGACCCCGCGGCCCCCCGGCGCAAGTCCGTGGCGCAGGTGCTGAAAGCGTGGGCTGCAACGCAGACCGCAGGCCCGTCCTTATGAACCCCGATCGCACGCGGGCCGTTGGTTTGACGCATGAGATTCTGCGCTCGAAAGGTCAGCAACAGGGTCAGCAACAAGCCCCCACTGCCTTCAGGGCGCCCGCCTCCGTCTTTCGCCGTTCTCGTTCCCTCCCCCGTCGCCCCAAGCGCCTCCATGCCCCACACCGATGCCCCCGCCTCGCCGCCCCTCGCCGCCCGTGCCCAGGGCCAGTCCCTCTGGCTCGACTACATCCGCCGCAGCCTCATGGAGAGCGGCGAACTTCAGCGACTCGTCGACGAAGACGCCCTGCGCGGCCTCACCTCCAATCCCGCCATCTTCCAGAAGGCCATCGGCGGAAGCGACGAGTACGACGACGCCATCGCGGCCTTCCTGGAAGAAGACCCGACGATGGAGGCCAATGACATCTACGAGCGGCTGGCGATCGAGGACATCCGGCGCGCCGCCGACATCCTGCGCCCCGTTTACGACGAAACGGGTTACGACGGCGTCGTGAGCCTGGAGGTCTCTCCCCATCTCGCGCACGACACCGAGGGCACCATCGAGGAGGCGCGGCGCCTCTGGCAGGCCGTCAGCCGGCCCAACCTCATGATCAAGGTGCCGGCCACCGACGAGGGGATCCCCGCCATCTCGCAGCTGCTGAGCGAGGGGATCAATGTCAACGTCACCCTCATGTTTTCGCTCGACCACTACGAGAAGGTGGCCCACGCGTACCTCGACGGCCTCCGCCGGGCCGACGACCCGAGCGGCATCGTTTCGGTGGCCTCCTTCTTCGTGAGCCGTGTGGCGCGGGAGGTCGACCACCGGCTGGAGGCGCGCGGCCTCACCGACGAGGTCGACGTTGACGGGAGCGACGTGGCCATCGCCAACGCCAAGAGGGCCTACCGCCGCTTCCAGGAGATCTTCCACGGCGACGCGTTTGCCGACCTCCGCGAGCAGGGCGCCTTCGTGCAGCGGCCGCTCTGGGCCTCCACCAGCACCAAGGACCCGTCCCGCTCAGACGTGCTCTACGTCGACTCGCTGATCGGCACGGAGACGGTCAACACTCTTCCGCCCCACACGCTCGACGCCTTCCGCGACCACGGCACCGTGGCGGGCCAGACGGTGACCGAGAATCTCGACCGCGCCGAGGCAGTGCTGGCGAAGCTCGACGACGTCGGCATCGACCTCGATGACGTCACGGAAACGCTGCAGACGCGCGGCGTGGAGAAGTTTGCCAATCCGTTCGACGACCTGATGGAGACGCTCGAAGAGAAGCGCGAGGAGATTCTCGGCCAGAAGCCCGCCCCGATTTCGTTCCACCTCCACGACGTCGCGGACCGCGTGGCGGAGCGGCTGGACACCTGGCGCGAGACCGACTTTGCGTGCCGACTGTGGCGCCACGACCCCACGCTCTGGGCCGACGAGGACACGCCGGAGATCACGAACCGGCTCGGCTGGCTCGACCTCCCCGACTCGATGCAGGAGCAGGCCGAGGAGATCACGGCCTTCGCCGACGAGGTGCACGCCGACGTTGACGACGTGGTGGTGCTTGGGATGGGCGGCTCCAGCCTCGCCCCGGACGTCTTTGGCACGGTGTTCGACGCGGCGGACGGCTACCCCGAGCTCACCGTGCTCGACAGCACGCACCCGGACGCCGTCACGGCCCTCACCGACGACTTGAACCTGGAGCGCACGCTCTTTGTCGTCGCCAGCAAATCGGGCACCACTACCGAGACGCTCTCCTTCTTCCGCTACTTTTGGGATCGGGTCTCGGGCGTCACCGACACGCCGGGCGATCACTTCGTGGCGAACACGGATCCGGGCTCCAACCTGGAGGAGCTGGGCGAGGAGCGCGACTTCCGCGCCGTCTTCCTCGCGCCCCCCGACGTGGGCGGCCGCTACTCCGCCCTCACGCCCTTCGGCCTCGTCCCGGCGGCCCTGATGGGCGTCGACATCAAAGAATTACTCGACCGGGCATGGTCCGCCGAGGCGGGCTCCGACTTCTGCGTGGAGGCGCCGAACAACTCCGGCCTGGAGCTGGGCGCGGCGCTCGGCGAGCTGGCTGAGGCCGGGCGCGACAAGGTCACGTTCGTCACCTCGCCGACCCTGGACAGCTTTCCCGCGTGGCAGGAGCAACTCATCGCCGAGAGCACGGGCAAGGACGACACCGGCATCGTCCCCGTCGCCGACGAGCCGCTGGACGACCCGGACCACTACGGCGACGACCGCGCCTTCGTCTACTTCTACCTCGACGGCGAGCAGGACCGCGACACGATCGGGACCCTCGACGCCCTCGACGAGGCCGGGCACCCCGTCATTAGCGTGCGGCTCAACGACCGCTACGACCTCGCCCGCGAGATGTACCGGTGGGAGATGGGCGTCGCCGCGGCCGGCGCCGTGCTGGGCATCCACCCCTTCAACCAGCCCAACGTGGAGGCCGCCAAACGCCTCGCCCGGCAGGCGATGCAGTCCGACGATGGGACCGACGGCGAGACGCGCACCATCGCCGCGAATGATGTGGGCACGCTGGAGAAGGCGCTTGCCGATTGGCTCGGCAACGCCGACGACACGAGCTACCTCGGCGTGCAGGCCTACCTCGCGCCCTCCAACGAGACGACGGCGGCGCTGAACGACCTCGTCACCGCGCTGCGCGCCCGCACCGGCTGTGCCACCACGCTCGGCTACGGCCCGCGCTTCCTGCACTCCACCGGCCAGCTGCACAAGGGCGGCCCGCCCAACGGCCTCTTCCTGCAGCTCGTCGATGCGCCGCGTAACGACGCGCCCGTGCCGGAAACGGACTATACGTTCAGGGAGCTCATCGCCGCCCAGGCGACGGGCGACTACCAGGCGCTCCAGGAAGCGGATCGGACGGTGCTTCGGGTGCGGGTGGATGCCTCGAAGCTCGGTCGCGTCGCCGACGCGATCGAAGTGCGGGGCACATGATGCGCAAAGCGTGAGGACGGGATCCGTGATCGCCTGTTCTGGGGGCTTCACGCATCACTCCTCACGCACCCCTCTCCACCGAAACGGACGCCCCCCGACGCTCCACACTGCTCTTTTATACGAACAAGATTCCCCTCTGCGATGACACTCGGAATGATCGGGCTCGGCAAGATGGGCGCGAACATGAGCCGGCGCCTCCTGCGCGACGGCCACGAGGTCGTGGGCTTCGACCTCGACGAAAGCGCCGTGCAGGCCCTTGCGGAGGACGGTGCGACCGGCGCCCCGGCCCTCGATGCCCTCGTCGACGAACTGGCCCCGCCCCGCGTCTGCTGGATGATGGTGCCGGCGGGCGACGCCGTCGACGCCACACTCGACGACCTGTTGCCGCTCTTGGGCGAGGGCGATATCGTCGTGGACGGCGGCAACTCGAACTACAAGGACACCCTCCGCCGCGCCGAGCGCCTGCAGGAGCACGGCCTCCACTACGTCGACGTCGGCACCTCCGGCGGCGTGTGGGGGCTGGACGAGGGCTACAGCATGATGGTGGGCGGCGCCGAGGAGGCCGTCGACCAGCTGCGCCCCGCCCTCACGACGCTCGCGCCGGGGCCGGACAAGGGCTGGGGGCACATGGGCGACGTTGGCTCCGGCCACTTCGTCAAGATGGTGCACAACGGCATCGAGTACGGCGTCATGCAGGCCTACGCCGAGGGCTTCGACATCATGCAGGCCAAGGACGAGTTCGACCTCGACCTGCAGCAGGTGGCTGAGACGTGGCGGTTCGGAAGCGTCGTGCGCTCCTGGCTGCTCGACCTCACGGCCCGCGCGCTGGACGAGGACCAGGACCTGTCCGGCATCGAGCCCTGGGTCGACGACTCGGGCGAGGGGCGCTGGACGGTGAAGGAGGCGATCGACCTCGACGTGCCCGCCCCCGTCATCACCGACGCTCTCATCTCGCGCCTCGACTCGCGCGTGGAGGATTCCTACACCCACAAGCTCCTCGCCGCCATGCGCAATCAGTTTGGCGGCCACGATGTTAAGGAGTCCGAGGAGTAGGCAGTTTCTCCTCAAACGCAACTGATCCACTCGACTGGATCTGCCTCGATGGGGAGAAAGCGTGGAGGCGTGGAAGTCTGGACGCATGGAGGCAGGAACGCTGGTGCCTCCACGCGTCCGCAGCATCCGAAGCGTCCATGCTTCCACAGCCTCCAGTCTGCTCGGTTGCAGCCATGAGCGCCCAACCCACAACGCACCAACACTCAACCCGAAATGCCCAGGATCCAGCCGCACCTGTTCGTCATCTTCGGGGCCACGGGCGACCTCACGAAGCGGAAGCTGATCCCGGCCCTCTACTCCCTGATGCAGGACGCGGACGTAGCGCGGCGCTGTGTCGTTCTGGGCACGGCCCGGTCCGACTGGTCCGACGAGCGGTTTCGGGAGGAGGCCCGGGAAGCCCTTCGCGACAACGGGTATTCCGAAGAGGCGGTGGCCAAATGGTGCACCCGCAACCTCTACTACCAGTGCCTCGGGACGGAGGGCAACGATTACGGGCAGCTCCGCGACCGTGTGGAACAGCTGGAACGGCACCTCGGCCTGCCCGGCAACCGCGCGTTCTATCTTTCCCTCCCGCCCAGCGTCTACGGCCCCGCCATCGAGGGCCTTGGCGACGTGGGACTGAATGACAGTTCCGGCTGGACGCGCGTCGTGGTCGAAAAGCCGTTCGGCTACGACCTTGACTCGGCCCAGGCCCTGAACGACCAGGTACACCGCCACTTCGACGAGGATCAGGTCTACCGCATCGACCACTACCTGGGCAAGGAGACGGTGCAGAACCTGATGGCCTTCCGGTTCGGCAACGCGCTCTTCGAGTCGATGTGGAACCGGGAGCACATCGACCGGGTCGAGATTACGGTGGCCGAGCCGCTGGGCGTGGGCGGACGCGGCGGCTACTACGACCAGTCCGGCCACGTGCGCGACATGGTGCAGAACCACCTGACCCAGCTCCTGACGCTCGTGGCCATGGAGCCGCCCGCCAGCATGGAGGCCAACGCCATTCGGGACGAGAAGGTGAAGGTGCTCAACGCGCTGCAGCAACCCGACCCGGAGACTGACGTCGTCCTGGGCCAGTACGCGGCGGGGACGATGGACGGCGAGCGGGTGCCTGCCTACCGCGAGGCGCCCGATGTGCCCGCGGACTCGATCACGGAAACCTTTGCGGCCCTGCGCCTCAATGTGGCCAACTGGCGCTGGCAGGGCGTGCCCTTTCTGCTGCGTACCGGCAAGCGCCTCCCGCGCAAGCTGACCCAGATTGCTGTGCGGTTCCAGAGCGCGCCCATCTCGCTGTTTCAGTCGGACGGCGCCCCGTGCGTGCCCCAAAATGCCGACTGCGAGGCCCCGCCCAACGAGCTCCTCATCACGCTACAGCCGGATGAGGGGTTCGACCTCCGCTTCGAGGTGAAGGCGCCGGGGACATCCCCCGACGGCGCCATGGCCCTGGAGTCGCAGCACCTCAGCTTCTCGTACCAGGACGCCTTTGGGCCTGTGCCGGATGCCTACGAGACGCTTCTCCGCGACATCTTGATGGGCGATCCGACGCTCTTCGTACGCGCCGATGAGGTGGAGGCGTCCTGGCAGTTGTACGCCGGGCTGCTCGACGCCGATCTTCCTGTGCATCCGTACGAGGCGGGCACCTGGGGGCCTGCTGCGGTCGACCGCTTGCTCGCCACCTGGACCTCCGGCGGCCCCGCCTCCCCGCCTGCCTAACGCACCTTCCGCTCCGGGCGGGCTCGTGTGGACGGGCTCGTGTGGACGGGCTCGTGTGGACGGGCCACGCCCCGCAACGACTGTCGAGACCGTTTCACGGCCGCCCCGCCTCTGCGCCTGCGGGGCCTGATTTTCTTCTGCTATGACGCGCATTCACCGATTTGCGGACCTGGAGCCCCTGAGCCGTGCGGCGGCCCGTGCCCTCCTCGAGGATATGCAATCGCGCCTCGCCGTGCAGGACCGATACACCCTCGCCCTGGCGGGTGGGGGCACCCCGCAGCGGCTCTATGAGCTCCTCGCCACGGAGGCCGAAGGCCCGCTGCCGTGGGAGCAGCTCCATCTGTTCTGGGGGGATGAGCGCTACGTGCCGCCCACGGACCCCCGCAGCAATCACCGCCTGGTGCAGCGCACTCTGCTCTCCGACGCGCCCTGCCCAGCGGCACACGTACACCCCATCCCCACAGACCGCACCCCACCTGCGGCGGCGGCCGCGGCGTACGAGCACACGCTGCGCCGGTTCTTTGCGGACCGTGGCGCCACGTTCGACACCGTCCTCCTGGGCCTCGGCGCCGACGCCCACACTGCCTCGCTCTTTCCCGAAACCCCGGCGCTGGGCCAATCAGACGACTGGGTCCGCGTCGTGGAGGCCCCCCCCCGCCACGAGGTGTCTCCACGAATTACGTGCGCGCTGCCGGTGCTCAATGGCGCACGCCGGGCCCTCGTGCTGGTCGCAGGGGCACACAAACGCGAGGCCCTCCGCGCCGTGCTCGACGACCAGGATCCCTCGTGCCCCGGCACCCACATCGCCCCCCGCACCCGCGCCGACTGGTATGTTGACCACGCGGCCCGCCCCACGGCGTAGCGGCCCCGCGCCAATCGTGTAACGCCCACGCCTCCCGCGTCACCGATGCACACATCCCGCTGTGCCTCCACATCTCCCCCTCGCAGTCCCCAATGGCAGACCCCACCTCCTACGACCTCATCGTCCTCGGTGCCGGGCAGGGCGGCGGCCCTCTTGCCGGCAGTGCCGCCGACCACGGCCACTCCGTCGCGCTCGTCGAACGGGCCCACGTGGGGGGCACCTGCGTGAATGAAGGCTGTACCCCCACCAAGACCATGATCGCCAGCGCCCGCGTGGCCCACCTCGCCCGCCGCGCCGAGGACTACGGCGTTCACATCGGTGATGTGACGGTGGACCTGGCGGCGGTGCGCCAACGCAAGCGCGACATCGTGGAGACGTTCCGGGCCGGAAGCCGCCGTAGCGTGGAGGACACCGACGGCCTCGACCTGATTGAGGGCGCGGGCCGCTTTGTCGACGCCCACGCCCTGGCGGTAGATCTCAACGACGGCGGCACGCGCACCCTCACCGCTCCCCACATCGTCATCAATACGGGGGCACGGCCCGTGCGTCCCCCCATCGACGGCCTGGACGCAGTCGACGCCCTGACGTCTACCTCCATCATGGAGCTTGGCACAGTGCCCGAGCACCTCCTCATCCTTGGCGGCGGCTACATCGGGCTGGAGTTCGGGCAGATGTTTCGGCGGTTTGGGGCCGAGGTCACAATCGTTGACCGGGGCGAGCACATCCTGGGGCGTGAGGATGCCGACGTGGCGGAAACGCTCGGGGACATCCTGCGCGAGGACGGCCTCCGCATCCTCAACGAAACCGGCATGACGGCCGTCGAACAGGCCGCCGACGGGACGATTACGGCGCACCTGAACGGCGACGGCGCCCCCGACCACCTGGACGCGTCGCACCTGCTCCTGGCAGTGGGCCGCCGCCCCAACACCGACGCGCTGAGCCTGGAGGCAGCGGGCCTCGAGACGGACCGCCGCGGCTTTGTGCCGGTCAACGAGCGCCTCGAGACGGAGGTCGACGGCGTCTACGCCATCGGGGACGTGACGGGTGGCCCGGCTTTCACGCATGTCTCCTACGACGACTACCGCGTCCTGCGCGACCGCCTGCTTGCCGGAGCGCCTGCCACCACCGACGACCGCATCCTGGCCTACACCCTCTTTACCGATCCGCAGCTTGGGCGCGTGGGCCTCAGCGAAGAGCAGGCGCGCGACCAGGGCCGCGACGTGGCGGTGGCCCGAATGCCGATGGCGCATGTGGCCCGGGCGCTGGAGGTGGATGAGCCGCGCGGCCTCATGAAAGCGGTGGTCGACGCGGAGACGCACCAGCTCCTGGGCGCGGCCATTCTGGGCATCGAGGGCGGGGAGGTGATGTCCATCCTGCACACCGCCATGATGGGAGAGGTGCCGGTAACGCGCCTCCAGCAGGCACCGTACGCACACCCCACGCTTGCCGAGTCGCTCAACAACCTCTTCGCCGACCTCGACCTGAGGGCGTCAGCGGCCGCGTGACGTTCTTGCGAGCGGAAGGCCTCAGGAGCGGAAGGCGTCCGCGTCGATGCCCAGGCGGTCCATGCGGGAGAGCAGTGTCGTGCGCTTGAGGTCGAGCAGCTGCGCCGCGCCCGCATCGCCCCCCACCACGCCGCCGGTTCGTTCCAGGGCGCGCTCGATATGGCGCCGCTGCACCGCCTCCAGCGTAGGAAAAGAGGCGGGGCGCTCGTTCTCCACCGCCTCGCGAATGGAGAGGTGCTTGGGCCGGAGGACGCCGTCGCGCGTGAGGAGAATCGCGCGCTCGATGATGTTGGCCAGCTCGCGCACATTGCCGGGCCAGTCGTAGCGACGCAGGACGGTGAGGGCCTCCGGGGTGAGCCCCTCCACCGTCGTCCCTGTACGAGAGGCATACATCTCGCAGAAATGCTCCGCGAGCCGGGGAATGTCGCCCGTGCGCTCCCGAAGCGGGGGCACCTCAATCGGGAAAATGTGGAGGCGGTAGTACAAGTCCGAGCGGAACGCCCCCGCCTCCACCGCGGCCTCCAGGTCGCGGTTGGTGGCGGCGAGAATGCGCGTGTCCACCTCCAGCGTGCGGCTGCCCCCCACGCGCTCAAACGTCTGGTGCTGCAGCACGCGCAGCAGCTTTGCCTGCGTATCGAGCGGCAGCTCGCCGACCTCATCCAGGAACAGCGTGCCGCCGTCCGCCAGCTCAAACCGGCCCTCGCGCTGCTCCGTAGCCCCGGTAAAGGCGCCCTTCTCGTGCCCAAAGAGCTCGCTCTCGATCAGGTCGTTGGACAGGGCCGCGCAGTTCACCTTGACGAGCACCTGGTCGGCCCGGGCGCTGCGGTCGTGCAGGGCACGGGCCACCAGCTCTTTGCCCGTGCCCGTTTCGCCGCAGACGAGGACCGTCGTTTCTGTGGCGGCGACCCGGTCAATCGCGTCGAAGACGGCCTGCATGGGCGGAGAGGTGCCCACAATCTCGTCGAAGTTGTACTCGTTTTTGAGCTCCTCCTGCAGGTACGAGCGCTCTGACTCGAGCTGAGCGACTTCTTCCTCCGCCTGCACCAGCTCGTCCATATCGCGCAGGATGATGAGGTAGCGCGGGCGGCCCGGCAGCTGAATGGGGCAGAGCGTGGCCTCGACGGGGAAGAAGGTGCCGTCGGCGCGGCGCGCCCGCAGGCCGTCGGGGGCGGAGAGGTAGTGCCCGTTTGGGGCCGCCCCGTCGCCTGCCCGCTGAGCCGCCTGGTGCGCCTCGATATGGCGGCGCACGAGGGCCTCAAACGGCTCCGACAGAAAGGCGTCGAGCGAGGTGCACGTTGCGTCGGGGGCGCTGCAGCGGAAGATCTCCTCCGCCGCGGTGTTGAAGAGGTGGATGTTCAGCGACGGGTCGATGCTGATGATGGCATCGATCGCGGAGTCGATAATGCGGGTGAGGCGCTCGCGGCTGCGACGAAGGGCGCGCTCGGCCTGCTTGCGTTCATCGACTTCCTCGGTGAGTGCATCGTTGGCCTCTTTTAGCTCTCGGGTGCGGGCCTGCACGCGTGCTTCGAGGCGCTCGCGCTGGGCCTGCACGGTCCTCAGCAGCCGGCTCTGCCGGAGGGCGATGACCAGATGGTCGGCCAGCTGGGTGCCTACCGCCCGGTCCTCTTCGGAAAAGGCGTCGGGGTGGGTGCGCCCAATTTGGAGCAGGCCGTAGAGGGTGCCGTCCGCGAGCATCGGGAGGCAGAGGACGGAGTGGACGCCGGCGGCGCGCACCTGGGCGGCAATGGGGGAGTGGGTGCGCGCGGACAGGTCGGGGATCACCACGGCCTCCCCCGCCCGCACGCCCTCGGGCAGGTGAAAGTCGTCAAGTGGGATGGTGGTGCCGCGGTCCAGGAGCGTATCCTCCTGGCGGGTAGCGAGCACGCGGGCCACGCCGGCGTCGTGGTCGAGAACCGAAACGCTGGCACGATGGAAGGGAATAAGCTGACAGGCGCACCGGAGCGTCTCGGTGGCAATCTCGCGGGGCGACTCTGCGGCCAGGATGGCCTGGTCGATCTCGTGGAGCGCCTCCAGGCGGCGGGTGTGCTGAGAAAGGCGATCGTTGGCCTTCCGCAGCTCCGCGGTGCGGGCCGCCACGCGGTCCTCCAATTCATCGCGGGCGTCGCGCAGGGCTGCGTCCATGCGGCGCCGCTCGGTCACGTCCACCATCATGACGAGGCGCTCGCGGGGCGCATCGTCCCCCTCAACCGGACGCATGGTGAGGCGCACCCAGAGTTGGTCTCCGTCGGGGGGGCACAGGGCCACCTCGTCGTCGCGCACTGGCTCTCCGTCCCGGAGGCACTGTGCCAGTCGCTGGGCGGCCTCTTGGCCCCCGAGGGGCCCTGCACAGAAGTCGAGAATCGAACGCCCGACGAGCGTTGCCTCCGACACGTCGAAGAGCTCCGTGGCGCGCCGGTTGGCCATGCGAATCTCGCCCTCCGCGGTGACGGACAGGGAGGCTACCGGCCCGTTTTCGTAGAGCTCCCGGTAGCGGGCCTCACTCTCGCGCGGGGCCGTCTCTTGAGCCGCCTGCTCCCGGTCCAGCTCGATCCGGTGCAGTGCCATTGAGGCCTGCGCGGCCAGCATCTGCAGCGAAGAGACCTGGAGAGACGTGTGGGTCGTGCCCGCATCCAACCCCGCCACGGCCACGCCAAAGTCGCGCTCGAGGGTGCCCAGCCGCGTCACGACGAGGCGGTCGATGCCCTGCTCGGCAACGGCGCTCTCTTCGGGCACGTCCAGCTGGCGGTGGGACGGGGGGGCAGCGTCTTCCCCCGCTTGGCCGGACGCGTCGGCGGTCCACTGCTGCAGCTCATCCGCAACGGGCTCAGGCAACGAGCGTACCCCCGCGCTCCCCAACACACGGGGCCCGCCCTCCACGGCGTCGTCGAGCACCACGGCCTGCAGGTCCGCAAGGCCCATGGAGCGCAGGGCTCCGGTGAGCAGACGGGCCACCTCTTCCGGCGCGTTCAGAAGCGCCAGGGCCGACCCGAAGCCCAGAACCGACGACGGGTCCAGGTCCGAGGTGTGGTGAGAAAGCTCCATCATCGAAGAGGGGTGCGCTCAGTGGACGGGGGAGTGGCCGTTGTGCCTCACTCGTCTGCGGTCAATTCTGCCCGCACCGTCTCCGGAGGCTTGTGAAACGGGTTGGGCACCACGACATCGCGCACGACGCAAGACGGGTGGGTCCGGGCGCGTCCATAATGACGTCGCTCTCGAAAACGGTACGGTCGAGCTGACGCAGCGCGAGGAGCCGCCAGTCGCCCCGAAAGAAGTGGGCGATGTGGGCGCCCACGGCAGCGACGCCCCCACCGATCCCGAGCGGAATCGCGGCGGCAGTGTCGCGCTCCGCGCCTCTGTGCGCATCTTTTGGCGTGCTCATGTCAGCCCGCTCTGCGGTCTGGATGTGTGGTCCGGCAGTGGCCTTTAGGGAAACGGCTGTCTTCCGACAAGATCCACAAAACCGCCACATCGCTGCCAAAGAGACGAGAAGGCACAGAGGAAGGGAGGGAACGGGACTCGAGTGGCCCTGTGTGGCCCGGCGCCCCGATCTGTTACGGGCGGTGTCGGTGAGGCGAAAGAGAGAGTGGACGAAAGGGGAAGAGGGAGTTCGGTGTATAGGGCGACTTCCTGAGGTCCGTGTCCCTTCTTCAGCCTCCCTCCCCAGCCTGTAACGTGCGACATTTCAACGCTCAACCCAAAAACGAACCCTACGCCGCGGTGCCGTTTTCGTGCTCCTGGATGCGGGTGAGCGACGCCTCCAGCGCATCGCGGTGAATGACCTCGCCCGTATTGGGCTGCACCTGCCCAAACTCCAGCACCCCGGTGGGGCACGTCTCCACGCAGGCCGAGCAGCGCACGCACTCAGGGTCGTCCATCGGCGCGCCCTTCTGCGCGTAGGCCATCACGTCGATGCCCTGGTGGCAGACGCTCGTGCACTCGTTGCAGGAGATGCACTTCTTCTTGTCGGCCAGGATGCGGAAGCGGCTGAAGCGGTGGTAGATGTGCATAATCGCCGCCAGCGGGCAGAAGAAGCGGCACCAGAAGCGCCCGCTCAGCCAGAAATACACCCCAAAGCCCACCATCCCGGCCAGCAGGATGTCCACCACCCAGCTGTAGCCGAGGCCGAGGCCGCCGCCGTACAGCCCCGCCCGGTACGCCTCCGCGGCCCAGCTGCCGGGCCAGACCCACCCCCCGATGCGCAGGAGCAGCAGCGCAAACGCCACGCCCATAATGACCTGCCCGGCCAGGTTGAGCTTGTTCCACCCCGGGCCGTGCGGCATCTTCTCGCGGTGCTGGTCGCCCAGCGTCTCGGCGAGGGCGCCGCAGGTGCAGATCCAGCCGCAGTACGCGCCCTTGCCCCAGAAGTAGATCATGCCCGGGATGAGCACGAACGTCTGCACGAAGCAGATGGCGAGCCACCACCAGAGGGGATCCGACGTGAAGACGTTCCAGATGAAGAGGGGCCAGGCCAGGATAAAGCCGTACGCCCGCCAGTACTGGCGCCCGTGCACCGCGTACTCGCTGGTGGGGAAGAGGGCGTCGAGGAGGCCGGTGGGCAGCAGGCCGTTGGCGCCGAGGTACGGGAGCACGAATTCCGGCAGGATGAAGAGCGGCAAGACCTGAATCCCCATCAGGGTGAGCGTCTGCACCTTGATGTAGGGCGTTTTCCGCCGCCGGATGCGCTTGACCCCAAAAATGGTCACGAGCGCCGAATAGGCGAAGGTGTAGTAGAAGCCCGGCTTCTGCATCGAGGTCAGCAGAATATCGAGCGCGCCTGTGCCGCTCGTGTCCGGCGACCAGCCGAAGGGGAAGCCCCCGGTCGCCTGCGCCCACTGCCCCACCCAGCCGCCGTCCTTCCAGCTGTAGACGGCCACCATGAAGAAAAAGAAGGCCGCAAACGCCGCGATGCGGTCCCAGCGCAGGTCTTTGAGCCAGGCGAGCCCCGAGAGCGCCTCGTTCAGCGAGTCGGGCACGTCGCCCCAGTCGTTGCGGAGCTCGATGCCGGAGCGGCGGAAGAAGTCGAGCGGCGCCTCCCGCCCGATCATAGCGAAGACGTGCTGGGCCGGCACCGTCTCCGTGGTGCCGTCCGCATGGGACAGCACCACCTCGTCGTCCCGGATTTCCTCAACCTCGGTTTCCATTTTGAGCGTGAGCGACCCGTCGCCCTCCGCGTAGGTGGCCCGCTCGTAGAGCCGCTCCACGTTCTCCTCCTTCGGCCGCACGAACGCGTCGCGTCGGTACGAGAGGGTCACGTCCGCCCCCGCCTCCACCAGCGCAATGGCCGCCTCCGCCGCCGAGTCGCCGCCCCCCACCACCACGGAGGCATCGCCGCCGTGGTGCCCCGGATCGTGCAAGCGATGGTGCACATGCCCCTTCTCCTCCCCCGGCACATCAAGACTCCGAAAGTTGCCGCTCCGCCCGATCGCCACAATCACGCGCTGCCCCCGAATCCGCGTGCCGTCCGCCGTCACCACCGCGTGCCCGTCGCCGTCCCGCTCCACGCGTTCGGCCTCCGCGTGCCGCACCGGGAGGTCGCGGGTCTGCGCCTCCAGCTCATCGACCAGGGCCTCCTTCACCTGTGCCGTCACCTCGATGTCGCTCTCCGGCGTCATCTCCTTCGGGTAGGTGTAGATCGGCTTGCCGACCTGAAAGTCCTTGATGGTGGCAAAGCGGCGCTGCGACTCCAGGACGCAGTAGGAGAGGCCGTTCGTCTCCGCCTTGCGGGCGGCGGCCATCCCGCTCGCCCCCGCCCCGATGATGACCACATCGTAGGGGCCGCGTTCATTCTCCGGCTCCACGGAATCGATGCCCTGCGTCACGATGTCCTGCACGGCCCGCGCGCCGCCGTCGACCGAAAACTTGAGCAGGGGCACGCCCGCCAGGTCGCCCACCACGTAGACGCCGTCGACATTGGTGCGGAAGTGGTCGTCGACCTTGGGCAGTTTGTCGGGCGTTCCGGCGGGCCACTGCAGGTGCAGCCAGTCGGCGTAGCGGGCGAGAGGAGAGGACATGGGGGCGAGCGGGGGGCTGAGAATAAGGGCGGCACGACGAGCGGCTCAGGATTCGCGCTGTGCTTTGGTGTACGAAGCCTGCCACGGAAGGGTCACAGGCTTCGCGTCGACGTTACGAAATGCCGCGAATCCGCTGCGTAGTGCTCCACCAGGTGGACCTGGACGGGTCCACTGCGCTTCTGACCCCGCAAACGCTGGAGGGAGCCTCGAAGACGCCTTCACGGGCGTCCAGACGACCGCCAACCCGATTCGTCGGGGGGCAACGGCAACGCTGCAGTACGCCGTTCGGGACCGTGAGCCGGTGCAGGTGGAGCTCTACAACGTGCTCGGCCAGCGCGTGCGCACCCTCCGCGACGGATGGTCGACGCCCGGGGCCGTGACGACGCTCCGCATTCCCACCGCGGATCTTGCCAGCGGGAAGTACTTCCTCCGGATTACGGGTCGCAGCTTCACCCGAACGGAGAACGTGTCGATTGTGCGGTAAGCCGTCCTCCACCGGTCCCCCCGTGCTCCGTGCCTGCGTCGCGCGGAGCATGGGGGCGGAGCGCACGAGGGAGGCGGCGTGAGCGTGTCGACATATCAACGCAGTGTCGACATGTCGTCAGTTTGGGGCGTGGGCCTGGGGAGGTCGGTCTTCCCTTATGTGTATGTCTTGCACGGGAATACGAAGGAAGAAAGGCGAGAAGAAGAGGGGCTGGCACAGTCTTGGGGAGTGTTGAAGAACGCCGAGCGACGCCGTCTCGGCCCCCATGCCCACGCGTCTCTCCCGTTCAGCTGCTCCCGCTCCCATGCCGTCAGCCGCCCCCGACCGCCCCGACGCTCCCACGCCGCCCCTCAGCGACGACGACCTGCAGGCCCTGCGCAACCGCGACCCGGAAGCGGTCCGGCGCCTCATCTACGAGCGCCGCGACTACATCGAGGCGGTGCTCCGCCGCTACTCTGCCGACGCCGAGGTGGCCCGCGATCTGCTACAGGAAACGTTCTTTCAGGCCCTGCGCAGCCTCCCGACCTTCCGCGGAGAGTCGAAGGTCACCACCTGGCTCCATAGCATCGCCAAAAATGTGGCGCTGGCGCGCTACCGCACGGACAAGCGACAGCAGCCCCTCGAGGAAGAGATGCTGGAGCACGTGCGCGCCACCTCCACTGCCGCGATGACGGCCCCGCCCCCCTACCCTGATCCCGCAACGGGGGCAGTCCGGGCGCAGGAAACGAGTGCCCTCTACGCCGCGATGGGCGAACTCTCCGACTCCTACCGCGAAATCATCCGCCTGCGGGACCTGGAAGAACAATCGACCCAGGAAGCGGCGGACGAACTGGGCCTCACGCCGGTGAACGTGCGGGTTCGGCTCCACCGCGCCCGCAAGGCCCTGCGAGAGGTGCTCACTGCTCGGTTCGACGCGCCCCATACGTGGGCCTGACGCGCCGGCGCGGCGAGGGGGGCCTCCAGAACATCCGCTTTGCGAGAAGGAGGGGATCTTCAAAAGCGCTTCCAAAAGCAAGGGCGGGGCCGCGGGTGTTACAATTGACTGAAGAGCCTGCCTGGGCAGGTCCTCGCGTTTGGAGCCGTGCCGGATGCGCCGTACGTTTACGGTGCTCTCACAAAACCTTGACACGCGCCCCACTCGCCCCTATGCCCCGCTGGGACACCCTCGACCTCGACACGGAAGGCACCGGCATCTCGCGCCCCCTCAGCCGCCAGGTCAACCTGGTGGGCAGCATGCTGGGGCGCGTTGCCGAAGAGCAGGGCGGCACGGCCCTCTTTGAGCACGTGGAGGGACTGCGGGCGCTCTGCAAGGATGCGGAGCAGGAAGGGGCACCGGAGCAGCGCGAAGAAGCGGCGCGACGCATCGCGGAGCTCGATCAAGATACGCTGGAGCGGCTGCTGCACGTCTACACCACATTCTTCCACCTCGTCAATCAGGCGGAGCAGCAGGAAATCATCCGCATCAATCGCGAGCGCGCCCGTGCTTCCGGCCCGTCCGAGTGGCCGCTGGGGCCGGGCACCGAGAACGGCGCCTCCGACGCGGAGCCGCGCCCGCAGTCGATCGACGCGGCGGTGGCGTCCCTCAACGACGAGGGGTACTCGCTCGACGAGGTGGTGGCGGTCTTCGAGCAGCTCGACATCCAGCCCACCCTCACGGCCCACCCCACGGAGGCGCGCCGCCGCTCGGTGCTGCGCAAGGAGCAACACATTGCCGACCTGCTCTCCACGCTGCGCCGCCCCGACGCCACGCCCGACGAGCGGGCCGAGACGCTGGACCGTCTCTACAGCCAGATCGCGTTCCTCTTGGGCACCGACGAGGTGCGGGCCGAGCGGCCCACGGTGCGGGAGGAGGTGGAGCAGGGCCACTACTTCCTGCACGGCTCCATCTGGGACACCATCCCCACCCTCCACCGCGACGTGCAGCAGGCGCTGCGCCGCCACTACGACGCCACCGCCGAGCTGCCCGCCTTCCTGCAGTACCGCTCCTGGATCGGGAGCGACCGCGACGGCAATCCCAACGTGACGGCCGACGTGACGCGCTGGACCTTTGCCCGCCAGCGCCGCACCACGCTGGAGCACTACCTCGACGAGATCGACGAGCTGCGCGACGACCTCAGCATCTCCACGCGCCAGCTGACCGTCTCGGACGCCCTGCAGGCGTCGATAGAGGCGGATGCGTCCAGCATCGACCTGCCCGAGGCCCTGCGGCAGCAGCACCGGCACGAGCCCTACCGACTCAAGTTGTGCTACATCGAGGAACGGCTCCGCACCCTCATCGACGCGGTGGACGACACCGACATCGAGAAGATGGCGGGCGGATACACCGCCGACGACCTGCTCGCCGACCTCGACCTGATTGCTGAGAGCCTTCACGACCACGGCTTCGAGGAGGCGGCCCGGAGCGGCCAGCTGCACCGCCTGCGCTCGCTGGTGAAGACGTTCGGCTTTCACCTTGCCGCGCTCGACGTGCGCCAGCACAGCGGGGTCCACGAGGACACGGTGGCCGCTCTGCTCGACGCCGGCGGCGTGACGGAAAACTACGCCGCCCTCTCCGAAGACGAAAAACTGGCGGTGCTCTCCGACGAGCTCCAGACCCCGCGCCCACTGGTGAGCCGCCACGCAGACCTTCCCCCCGACGCGGCGGAGCTGATGGAGGTCTTCGGCGTGATTCGGGCGATGCACGAAGTCGACCCGAATGGGGTGGGCAGCTATGTGGTGAGCATGACCCACAGCGTGAGCGACCTGCTGGAGCCGATGCTGCTGGCGAAAGAGGCGGGCCTCGGCGCGGTGGAGGAGGGCGGCTACCAGTGCCCGCTCGACGTGGTGCCTCTCTTCGAGACAATTGACGACCTCGATTCGGCGGACGACCGGATGGAGACGCTTTTCACGCACCCGGTCTACGCCACTCACCTGGACGGGCGCGACGGTTTTCAGGAAATTATGCTGGGCTACTCCGACAGCAACAAGGACGGCGGCTACTGGATGGCCAACTGGGCCCTGCACAAGGCCACCCACGCGCTCGGGGTGGTGTGCGACGAGCACGATGTGGACCTGCGCCTCTTCCACGGCCGCGGCGGCACGGTCGGGCGCGGGGGCGGCCACACCTCCAAGGCCATCCGGGCCCTCCCTCCGGTCGTGCACAACGGCCGCATCCGCATGACCGAGCAGGGGGAGATCATCTCCTTTCGCTACGCCCTGCCCGACATTGCGCGCCGCCACGTAGAGCAAATTGTGAGTGCCACCCTCACGGCCACTGCGCAGGACGGACCGTCCGACGAGAACCCGCTGCTCGCCGACAAGGTGTCGATGGAGTCGCGCGTGGTGGATCTCATGGACCGCCTGGCGGAGGAGGGGATGTCGGCCTACCGCGCGTTCATCGACGACCCCGACGGCTGGCAGTGGTACACCGCCGCCACCCCCATCGAGCACATCAGCCGCCTGCCCATCGCTTCCCGGCCCGTGTCGCGCGCCTCCGAAGGCGAGGAGGTGCAGTTCGAAAACCTGCGCGCCATTCCCTGGGTCTTTGCCTGGACCCAGACGCGCTACATCGTGCCGGGGTGGTACGGCACCGGGCAGGCCCTCCATACGCTTCTGGACGAGTCCCCCGACGCCCGACAGACCCTCCGCGACCTGTACCAACATTGGCCCTTCTTCCAGGCCGTGCTGGACAGCGCCCAGCGCGAGATGGCCCGCGCGCGCCTCCCCATCGCTGAGCGGTACGATGCCCTCGCCGACGTGGAGACCTCGTTCCACCCACGCATTGTGGAGGACTACGAGCAGGCCGAGGACGCCATCCTCGAGATCACTGATCAGAAGGCGCTTTTCAACAGCAACCCGGTTCTCAAGAAGTCGATCGAGCTGCGCAATCCGTACACCGACGTGCTGAACCTGCTCCAGATTGAGCTCCTGAAACGGTACCGATCCAGCACGGATGAAGGAGAGCAGGAAACCCTCCGCGAGGCTCTCTTCCTCAGCATCAACGGCGTGGCCGCCGCCATGCAAAGCACGGGGTAGCTCGGGAAGGGACAGCCGGCAGGGCGGCCGGCGCACAGGGGCACACGGGCAGGGCCAAAGGGCGCAGCGACGGGGGAGACCGCGGCTCTCCCTCGCTCCCGATTCGCGTCCCCAACCATACGCTTCGACCGGGAAACAAATATTTCTCGGAATACTTGACTTCTTCCCCCGGCTGAAGCCGAAAGATGTTTCGCGTTCTCACAGACTGCCCTGGATCTGTCGGGCTGTTGGTCTTCTGTCTGCTCCGCGAGCTACACGAGAGGTGAGGGCACGAGAGGTGAGGGGGAAGCCACAGCTCCAGCCGACGGGAAGCAGGCCCTGTCGGTTTGTCGTCGTTCCCGACTCAATACGTTAAGAGCGGCCCAACTCTTTTGTGTGTCGCCCGTCAGTGCCATGGCCGATTCCTCTTCATCTTTCGAGGCGGGTGGGGCCTCCTCGGTACAGTACGGCACGACTGCCTTCCGAGCGGCGCTCCGTACACGACTGGCGGATGCGGCCCCGGCGGAGGGGCCGTGTCTTGTGTTCCACGGCGGCACCCGTGCGGCCCGGCAGCACGCCCTGGCCACGCTCACCCGCCACACCACCGCCAACGTCCACCAGTTTCAGGTGCCGTCGCTGCTGGCCGAGCGACGCATGCGAACCCAAAATGCCCTGCGAAAAGCCTTCGACCACGCCGCGGAGGAGTCGGCCCTGCTCTACTTCGACGCCGCGGACGCGGTCTTTGCCCATACCCACCCCGACACGCCCGACGAGGACGCGCGCGCCTTGCCCACGACGGCCGAGTATTTCTTCGACCGCGTGCTGGCGTACGACGGCGTGGTAGTGCTCGCCCTTCACAAACAGAGCCACGTGGACTGGGCCGAGGAGCACGTGCACCTCATCGTCGAATTCGAGTGAGACCTCAAGTCCTGCGCCGCCACCGAGGAGGGCAACGTGAGAGCCTCTACGCCTCCGTGTCTCCACGCTTCCCGAGCGAGACCCCTCCCCGCAACTCCCGAAGGCCTCAGCCGTAGGGCGAACCGAGACTGCCCCTCAAGGCATTCGACGTCCGACCCTCCCAACCCCGACTCTGCGCTCATGCGAAGCAAAGGTGCCATCACCCTCGTCGTTCTTGCGCTCGTCCTGGGCGTCGTTGGCTGCGGAGCCACGAGTTCGTACAACAGCCTCGTTCAGGGCGACGAGCAGGTGCAGCAGGCCTGGGCCAATGTGCAGGCCACGTACCAGCGGCGGGCCGACCTCATCCCGAACCTCGTAGAGACGGTGAAGGGGGCCGCCGATTTTGAGCAGGAGACCCTCACGGCCGTCACGGAGGCGCGGGCCAAGGCGACGTCCATTCAGGTTACCCCCGAGGGCCTCGAAAATCCCCAGCAGCTGCAGCAATACCAGCAGGCGCAGTCGGCCCTCGGCCAGTCGCTGGGGCGGCTGCTGGCTGTCTCCGAGAACTATCCGCAACTGCAGGCGACGCAGTCGTTTAGCGACCTACAGGCACAGCTGGAGGGCACCGAAAACCGCATTACGGTGGCGCGGCGCGACTACAACAACGCCGTGCGCCAGTACAACACCCAGGTGCGCTCGTTTCCCACGGTGCTCTTTGCCAGCCTCATGGGCTTTGACCAGAAGGCGTCGTTCGAGGCGGAGCAGGGAGCCGAGCAGGCCCCCGATGTGAACTTTGGCAGTGAGTGATGCGTGAAGCGTAGTGCGTGAAGCGTGATGCGTGAAGCGTAAGGGCGCAGGAGGAGGGTCGACAGCTGAGTCATGCATTCCGTCGTGTCGTGTTGCCGTCTTCCTCCATTCGCACTCTCTTTTCCGGTCTGCGTCGGCCCGTGCCGTTTCGTCCCCGCTTCATTCTGCTTCTTCTCGCCGCGGTCGGGCTTTGTGTGTCCGTCTGGGCGTCGTCGGCCGTGGGGCAGCGCTACGAGTTTCCGCCGAAGCCGAGCGGCCCGGTGCTTGACCAGGGCGACCTGCTCTCGGGCGGGGAGGAGCGCGCGCTGGCCCGCAAGCTGGCCGCCTACGAAGACACCTCCTCGACCGCCGTCGTGGTGGTCACGCTCCGGTCTCTCGGCGGCGCCCCGGTCGACGACTACGCCATCTCGCTGGGGCGGGCCTGGGGCGTGGGACAGGAGGGCAAGGACAACGGCGTGGTGGTGCTCGTTTCGCGGGACGACCGCAAGATGTTCATCGCCACGGGGTACGGCGTGGAGGGCGCCCTCCCTGACGCCATCGCCAACCGCATCGTGGAGCGTGTCATGACGCCCGCCTTCCGGCAGGGGCAGTTCTATGCCGGACTCGACCGCGGCACCGACGCCATCATCCAGGCCACCCTGGGAGAGTACACGGCCGCGGAGGAGGCCCCGGCCGCCTCGTCCGACGATGGCATCTCCACCACCCTCATCTACATCGTTCTGATTCTGTTGTACTTCGTGGGCAGTGCGTTCTGGAGGCGGGGCCAGGGCCCGAAGACGGGCAGCAAAAAGACGAAGCGGCAGCACGGCGACCTCCCGATCATCATCTGGGGCGGTGGGGGTGGAGGATCGGGCGGAGTCGGGGGCGGCGGGGGAATGGGCGGTGGAGGCTTCGGCGGCTTTGGCGGCGGCAGCTTTGGCGGGGGCGGAGCCGGCGGGTCGTGGTGAGAAATGAGGCGTGATCCGTGAAACGCAGCACATGGACTCGTCAGAGACACCTCTCGCGCATCACGTGTTCACGCATCACGTCGTCTTTCTTGCCGCACTTCAATAGAGGATCCGACATCGGGCACACTCAATCTGACCGTCTTGACCCATGAGCACCGACCGACTGGAGCAGCTCAAATCCTTCTATGCGGACGACCCGGACGATGCATTTACGCGGTACGCCCTCGCGCAGGAGCACCTGAAGCACGACCACACGGACCGGGCGCTGGCGCTGTTTGAGGAGCTGGTGGAAACAGATCCCGACTATGTGGGCACGTACTACCACCTCGGCAAGCTCTACGAGCGGCTCGATCGCACCGACGCTGCAATCGAGACGTACGCCCAGGGCATTGACGTGGCCCGGGAGCAGCGAGAGCAGAAGGCGCTCTCGGAGCTCCAGGACGCGAAGCTGAAGGCCGAAGGTGTTGGATTTTCGTGATCGTGGAGTTTCGTGATCGTTCCGATGGCGCCATGCGCACCGCGATCTTCCTTTTCGTCGTGCTCGCGACGGCCGCCCTTCCGCGCCCCAGCGCGGCCCAGCAGGCGCCCGCCGACTCCGTGTACACGGTGCAGTCCGGCGACACGCTGTACAGCATCGCGCAGCGGTTTGGGGTGTCGGTGACGGCCCTGCAGCGGTGGAATGATCTGGAGGGAACGGCCATTCAGAGGGGGCAGGCGCTTCGGGTGCGCCCGCCGCAGGCAGAGCGCCCGGCGGACGCCGCAGGCGAGGCGGACGACGCCACCGCTGCCGCGCCAGACACTGTCTCGACAGACACGACAACGGCGGACACCACCACGATGGAGCCCGCCGCAACAGATGCCCCCGCCACGGCAGATACCGCCACGACTCCCCCGGTTCCCACCGGCCCGCCGCCCCTCTACGGCCGATACACGGCAGAGGCGGGCGACTCGTTTGTACACCTCGCCCTGCGCCTCGGCACCCCCGCCGATACGCTCTACGCCCTGAACGACAGCATCCCCTCGGTCTCGCCCGGGCAGACCCTCCGCCTGCCCCGGCGCTTTGCCCCGCCGGGCCACACCGTGCAGCCCGACGAAACCCTCTACAGCATCGCGGGGCAGTACGGCGTGAGCGTGCGGGCGCTGCGCGCTGCCAATGCCCTCGACACGACCACGGTGCAGCCGGGCCAGCGCCTCCGCCTCCCGGGCCGAGAGGCCCCCACCGTGCCCCCGCCCGGCGACTGGGCCGCACCGGACTCGACCGGCGCCGTGGCCGTCTATCCCGACGCCTTTGCGGGCCGTCTCACGACGAGCGGCGCGCCGTACGACCCCGAGGCCCTCGTGGTGAGTCACCCGTCGCTCCCCTACGGCACCGTCCTGCTTCTCTCGCGCCCCGACGCCGACCGCCACACCTTCGCCCGCGTCATCGACCGCGGCCCGCTCGACGAGGGCGTGCTGCTGGACGTGTCGGCGGCCGTGGCCGAGCAACTTGGCATCGACCCCGACACGACGCCGACGGTGGCGCTGCGACTCGTTTGGCTGGAGGGACGGCCGGAATGAGGCGTGACACGTGAGGTGCGACTTGTGAGGAGTGACACGTGAGGCGTGACACGTGAGGCGTGATCCGCGGCGTGAGGGACCAAGTTACGCATCACTCTTCACGCATCACGCGTTGTGCCTCGCGACCTCGGCCTATCTTTCTCGTCTCCCCTGTCGTCCATGCCTCGTCCCGAAACCGGCTGGCACGCCTACCACCGGGCCACGCGCTCGGCGACCTACGGCTTCTGGAGCGCCCTGCCGCTTTTCGTGCTGTACGAGACGATGATCGTGCTCGTCAACCTCGATGCCACGCGGCCGGTGCGGGTGGGCGCGGGGGTGTGGATCAAGGACCTGCTGACAATGACGGGGGCGTCCGGCGGGATCGGCCTCGCACTCCTCGTGGCGGGCGGGGGACTCGCCGCATACCTGCTGGATCGGCACCGTAGCATTCCGCTGCGAAGTCGTTACTTCGTAGGCCTCGTGGGGGAGAGTGCCGTGTACGCCGTGGGCGTGGCCATTCTTGTTTCGTCGGCCGTGGGGCTGCTGTTTGCCGCGGTGCCGCCGCCCGAGGGGGCGCTGTGGACGCAGCTCGCCCTGTCCATCGGGGCCGGGCTCTACGAGGAACTGGTCTTCCGCGTGCTGCTCGTGGGCGGGCTGGCGCTTCTGTTCCGGGGGCTGATGACGTCCCCCACGCAGGCGTATCTCCTCGCTGCGCTGGCGGGGGCGGTGCTGTTTAGCGGCGCGCATTACGTGGGGCCGCTCGGCGATCCGTTTGCGCTCCCCTCGTTTACCTTCCGCTTCCTCTTCGGCCTCGCCCTCAACGCGCTCTTCCTGGGGCGTGGCTTTGGGGTCGCCGCGTGGACGCACGCGCTCTACGACGTGATGGTGGTGACGGGGATGTTTGGGTAGCGGGACGTTCCAGAACGAGGGAGAGCCCCCAACGTGTAGCCAATCCGCTCGTGGAACGTGAATCGTAGTGCGTGAGGCGCCTCTCTTGCGCGGGGTCCTCACGGTTCACGAATCACGCATCAGTCCCCCCGCATCACTTTGGAAAAAGTCTGACACCCCGTCAGGCGGAGGGACCGCGGCACATCTCTTGCACGTATGACGCTACGAATTTTGGTTCGCATTCCACGGTCCGACACCCGATTCCACCCATGAACACCTTTCGCACCACCGCGCTCATGGCGGTCATGCTCGTGCTCTTTGCCCTCATCGGGCAGGCGCTCGGGGGCACGGGCGGCATGATGCTCGCCTTCCTCATCGCCGTGGGGATGAACGGCGTCAGCTACTGGTACAGCAGCTCCATCGTGCTGCGCATGTACGGGGCCGAAGAGGTCAGCCGTGCCGAAGCGCCGGAGCTCTACGACCTCGTCGATCGCCTGCGCCAACGGGCCGACCTGCCGATGCCGGAGGTCTGCATCATCCCGCAGGACCAGCCCAACGCCTTTGCCACCGGCCGCAACCCCGACAATGCCGTGGTGGCGGTGACGGAGGGCATCATGCGGGCGCTGGACCGGGACGAGCTGGCGGGCGTCATCGCCCACGAACTGGCGCACATCAAAAACCGCGACATGCTCACGTCCACCGTGGCGGCCACGCTGGCGGCGGCGATTACGCTGCTGGCCCGGTTCGGCATCTTCTTCGACCGCGACCAGGGCTTCGTCACGTCGCTCCTCATGATGATCCTCGCCCCCATGGCGGCCATGCTCATTCAGATGGCCATCTCGCGCAGCCGCGAGTACGCCGCGGACCGCGACGGGGCGGAGATTGCGAAGAATCCGCTGGGCCTCGCCAGCGCCCTCCGCAGCATGGAGCGCGCCGCCCAACACCAGTCCATGCCTGCGAACCAGGCCACTTCCCACATGTTCATTGTGAACCCGTTTAGTGGTGGCCTGAGCGGACTGAAGCGGCTCTTCTCCACCCATCCGCCCACGGAGGAGCGCATCGCCCGCCTCGAAGACATGGCCGGCCGCGCCTAATCATTGCTTTCGCCTCCCATGCGCAACCACCGACTCGCTGTCCTCGGCGGGGGCTTCCTCGCGTTCCTCCTCGCCGCCGGCGCCCTGCTCCTCTACCTCTTCGGCACGCAGACGTACACGGTCAACGGACGCGTGGCCGGCATCCAGGACGGGGGGCGCACCCTCGTGGTGGAGCACGAGAAGATTCCGGGCTACATGCCGCCGATGATTATGCCCCTGCCGGTGGCGGACTCCAGCATGACGACGACGCTGGCCCCGGACGACGCGATTCAGTTCCGCATGGCTGTCTCCGACGACAGCGTCAGCATTATCGCGCTCCGCGAACTGCCCGATACGGCGGTGGCCCGCCACCCCGCCCGGACCACCACCCCGATCCAATCGGCGGACGGGGGCGGCGCTCCACTGCTGCAGCGCGGCGATCGGGTGCCCGCCGACCTCACGCTCACGAATCAGGCCGGGGCCGCGGTCCGAATCGGCGACTACCGCGGACAGCCCCTCGTCCTCACGTTCATCTACACCCGCTGCCCGCTGCCTACCTACTGCCCGCTGATGTCGAAGCATTTCGCGGCGCTGCAGCCGGACCTTCGCGAGCGGTATGGGCAAGACGTGCAGCTGCTGTCAATTAGCTTCGATCCCGCCTACGACACCCCCAAGGTCCTCCGAGAGTACGCTGCGCGCTACACCGATCGCCTCGACACCTGGACGTTCGCAACGGGCGACTCGACGCAGGTGCAGCGCGCCACGGAGCTGTTCGGCGTCTATACGCAGCAGGCCGGCAGCGACGAAATCACCCACAACCTCACCACGGCTTTGATCGGGCCGGAGGGGCGCGTGCGGCGTTTCTGGCGGGGCAACGACTGGGCGCCCGAGGACGTCCTGCAGGCCGTTGAGCAGGTGGCAGGGCCTGCCTAACGCCCCACGGCGGAGGCGGGCCGCCGCTGCTTCCTGTTGCACACAGACGGAACCCGAGTTCTGTCGGACTCATATGAGCACTTGCTCATGTACTCATGAATGAATATCGGCCCGCACGGCGCACGTCCTGCGGCGCGCGGTGCCTCTCTGACGCTCGTATGTCCGACCACAGCCACGGCGGGGAGTTCGGAGACAAGACGGAACTGATTTTTGCCCTTCTGGCCGGCGTGTGTGTGGCTGCCGGGTGGGGCCTCTCCTTCGTGGGGGCGGTGCCGGGGGACGTCTCGCTGGGTCTGTACGTCGGGGGCTACGTCTTTGGCGGCGCCTACACCGTGCGGGAGGCCATCGAGACAATCCAGGCGGGCGGGTTCGAGGTCGATTTTCTGATGCTCGTCGCGGCGGCAGGGGCGGCGGCGCTCGGGAAGTGGCTGGAGGGGGCGTTTCTGCTGTTTCTCTTCTCGCTGGGTCATGCGCTGGAGCACTACGCCCTGCACCGGGCGCGCCACGCCATCGAGTCGCTCGCCGACCTGGCGCCCGACACCGCCCGCGTCCGCCGCGACGGCACGGAGCAGGAGGTGCCCGTCGACGAACTCGCGGTGGGCGCGACGGTCGTCGTTCCCCCGAACGCGCGCATCCCCGCCGACGGGGTCGTGACGAAGGGCGAGAGCGCCGTCGACCAGGCCCCAGTGACGGGCGAGAGCGTGCCTGTCGACAAGGCGCCGGTGGACAACCCCGAGGCGGCCCTGCAGGCGCCCGACGACCTCGGCCCCGTCCACCGCCTGTTTGCGGGCACGATCAACGGCAGCGGTGCGCTGGAAATGCGCGTGACGCGGCGGGCCGACGAGACGACGATCTCGCAGGTCGTACAGACGATCACGGAGGCAGACGCCGAAAAAGCCCCCACCGAGCGCTTCACCAATCGCTTCGAGCGCTACTTCGTCCCGGCCGTCCTGGGGCTGGTCGTGCTCCTGCTATTTGCGTGGGTGCCCCTCGACGAGACGTTTGCCGACAGCTTCTACCGCGCGATGGCGGTGCTCGTGGCCGCCAGCCCGTGTGCGCTCGCCATCGCCACCCCGAGCGCCGTCCTCAGCGCCCTGGCCCGCGCCGGGCGCGGCGGCGTGCTCGTGAAGGGCGGCGGCCCGCTCGAACGGCTCGGGCGGCTGGGGGCGGTGGCGTTCGACAAGACGGGCACCCTCACGGAGGGCGAGCCTCGCGTGACGGACGTGCGTCCCCACGGCGACACCCCAGAGGCGCAGGTCCTGCGCGTGGCCGCAGCGGTGGAGCAGCACAGCGACCACCCGCTCGCCGAGGCCGTCGTCCGCGCTGCTCGGGCGCGCCTCAACGGAGAGCCGCTCGCGGAGGCCCACGCCCTGAAGAACATTCCGGGCCGCGGGCTCCGGGCCACCGTCGGCAACGATCCGGTGTGCGTCGGCACGGCCGCCCTCTTCGACGAGCGCGACGGCACGCCGCTTCCCGACGCCCTCCGCGACGCAGCCGAGGCGCTGGAGGCGGAGGGGCGCACCACGATGGCGGTCCGGCGCAACGGCACCTACCTGGGCGTCCTCGGCCTCGCAGACACGCCCCGCCCAGGCGCCGCCGACGTGCTTGCGCACCTCCGTCGCGTTGGCGTCCGGCGCATGATCATGATCTCGGGCGACAATCAGCGCGTGGTGGACGCGGTGGCCCGGCGGCTCGGCCTCGACGAGGCGCGCGGCGACCTCCTGCCCGACGACAAGGTCGCCGCGGTGCGGGCGCTCCGCGAAGACGAAGACGTGGCGATGGTGGGCGACGGGGTGAACGACGCGCCCGCCATGGCCACCGCTACCGTGGGCATCGCGATGGGGGCCGCGGGATCGGATGCCGCCCTGGAGACGGCCGACGTGGCCCTCATGGCCGACGATCTCTCGCAGCTCCCCTTCGCCGTGGGCCTCAGCCGACAGACGCGCCGCATCATCACCCAAAACCTGTGGATCGCCCTCGGCATGGTCGCGGTGCTTGTTCCCGCCACCCTTCTCGGGCTCCACATTGGCCCCGCCGTGGTGCTGCACGAGGGGTCAACGCTCGTCGTGGTGGCCAATGCGCTCCGACTGCTCGGGTACGCGCCGTAGCAGGCCCGGCGCGGGGGAACTGGAGACGACCCGCCCTATAGAGGCTTTCCTCTCCACTCTCGTCTCTTTCTCGGCTCCCCGCTTCCACCATGCCCGCCCATGCGGCCCCCGACA
Organism: uncultured Bacteroidota bacterium; assembly: GCA_913056185.1. GTDB lineage: Bacteria > Bacteroidota > Rhodothermia > Rhodothermales > Salinibacteraceae > Salinibacter. The sequence continues at coordinate 7,627 of CAJXLV010000033.1, read as the reverse complement.
ATTCTTCCGACACGGCCGACGCAACCTGCGGGACGAACGCGCCGCTCTCGGAGGCCCTTCCGTCAGCTGGGGTCACCGACGAGACTGTTCGTCTCCTCAAAGGCTTTGCGGACCACACCCGCCTGCGCATCCTGTGCCTCCTCCGCGACCAAGAGGTGTGTGTGCACGACATTGTGGAGGCGCTCGACATGAGCCAGTCCGCTGTAAGCCACCAGCTGCGGGTGCTGCGCGATGCCCGCCTCGTGTCGCATCGGCGCGACGGGCGGCACGTCTACTACTGCCTGGCCGACGACCACGTGCGCGAGATGCTGGAGAATGCCCTCACGCACGGGGCGGAGCCGGTGTCTCCGTGACTGCGCTGTGGGCAATCAGTCCGGGGACACGCGACCCGCACTCCACGGCCGCCCGCCTCCCTGAGTACCCCCGCCGGCTGTTGGGAACGCCCTGCTCCTGCGGCTGGGGCCTGCCTGCGACGCGGACGCCTGGGGACAGGGACGATGGCCGCAGGAGGAGGCCGCAAGAGGAGAGACTGTGAACATCTCTCCCCTTCCCGTTCTCTTCTCGCCCCCCAAGTTCCCCTTCAAGGGCCTCCCTTTGGCAACCACAGGACGGCGGTGGACTCTCTTATCTCCATTTCATTTTAAAATATAAAAACGTTAAAAACAAAAAGAGGGGGTCTCCCTCAACCCCTGGAAAAAGGCAAAATGGGACACGTGTGGAACGATATGACAAGGATTTGGGACGCTGTGAAAAGGATTTGGGACGCTGTGACAAATGTTTGGCAGGGTCGTGCCGTATGCTGTGCAGCCCAGTGAGCCAATACTGATACAAATATTGACTCGCGACGGCAGGCTGGCTTCATCATGACGGGTGCTTCCCGGGAGAGCGGCGCGATTCGTTCCCCCGAGTTGCCCCACACGACGCAATCCGCCAAGCAAGACCCTTACAGCAAGACCCTTACAGCAAGACAACCCAAGTTGTGGCCGACCCGGAAGACGGGCCTTCTGAACTTGATCCAGAATCTCTGTGAGCTAACCTGCCTGTTCAAGGAGGAGCCATTCCTGTAGCACTCACTCCTGTAGCACTCGGTCGCTTCACTCCCAGCGCAGCATCGGGGTGTGGAGCGACACACAACTCACAACTTGGGCAAGACACTTATCAGGCGCGACCCGCCCCGCAGGCTTCCGCGCGCAGGTCCGCAATATACAGCCACCATCCCTTCGACAACGGGTTCTTACCGTCCCATGACGACACCGCTTCCAGTTCCCCAAGACTCCTCTCCTTCCTCCCGTGGCCAGGGCCCTGCAGGCTCGCCCGCGCGATCATTCTTTTCTCCCCTTGCCGCTGCACTGAGTGTTGTGCTTGCGGCCCTCGTACTTGTGCCCGGGGCCTGGGCGCAGGACGGCTCGTGGGAGGCCCTCTCCACAACGCTGTCCGGCTATTCATACACCTCCATTGAGCGCCAGGCCGACGGCACGGTGTACGCCACAGGGGTAAACGAGGACACCGACGAAATTGAAGTCCTCAAATGGTCGCCCAGCGCGCTGGACTGGTCCGTCGAGGCGTCCGGTGGACCGGAGGTGACCGGTAACATCAACAGGCGCGTCGATCTCATCAAACAGGGGGACGACTTCCTGGTCGCCTGGACCGAGGACAATACCCAGTTCGTTTCGGAGTATGACGCGGCCTCGTCCGGTTGGAACGATGTGATCTCCGGCACCACCAACAGCACGTACAACGTCTCGGGTACGTACCAAGCTGCGAACATGGCGCTCGACCCGACGACCGGGGACGTGCTGATCGCCAACGTGGCGTACAGTTCGCCAAATGGAGCCTACCAGCCCTTTGTGATCCGCTGGGATGGTTCTTCCGTCACGGATCTGGGCAATCCGGTAGACGGGGTCGCCTTCGATATTTCTGGCACCGACGCCTGGACCAGCCAGATTGACATCGATGTTTTTTCGACCGGTGTGCCTGTGGTTAGCTTCGGGTTTAGAAACACAGGGGCTGTGCAACGCCCTGTGGTGTTGACGTACGAAAGCGGATCGTGGACGGACCAGTCCGACTCGGCAGCGTTCGACCAGACTGTGTCGTTCGGCCACCAGATCGGGATTACCGACAACGATCGGCTGTATTTTTACTATACGGATAATGCGGATTCGAATGAATCCGAGCTGTGGACTGCGACCAGCGGATTTGGGGAGTGGACGCGGATTTTTGAAGCGTCTAGTGTCGGCGAGGAGGCCTTCAACTTTGGGCAGATTCCTGGAGGCAACATGCTCCTTTTGTCACCCAGCGGCGCATACACTCTCCAAGGGACGTCCTTTACCTCGATTTCGTCGGGCTATACCCCCTACCAAGGCGTAACAGTCGCTACAGATGCGAATGGGAGCTTCCTCGCCGCGCAGAGCGGTGGCAGTATGCAAGGCTACATTGTGTCGTTGTACGCGGGCGGCTCCGGTACGGAAAGCGATCCGTACCAGATTGCAACTGCGCAGGACCTGATCACTCTCTCACAGAGCAGCGACGACTGGGACAAGCACTTCATCCAGACGGCGGACATTGCCTTTGATGCGGACGAGACGGCCGTGGACTGGGACGGCAGCGGAACGGTGGGGGATGGCTCGGACGCCACGGGCCTCAACCCGATTGGGTTCTATGCCGGGACTGGAAATGATCAAGACGAAGGGAGCGACCTCTTCTTTTCCGGCTCCTACGACGGAGACGGGCACAAGATCAAGAACCTCTTTATCGACGAGGGCACGAACGCTTACCAAGGCCTGTTTGGCACCATCGACGGAGCGACTATTTCGGACCTCGGCCTCCTCGATGCCGATGTCAGCGCCGCGAACTACTCGGGCGCTCTGGTGGGCGAAACTAGGAATGACAACGGAGCCGCGACCATCCGTCGGTGCTTCGTCACCGGAACCATGCGGGGCGATACATTCTCTGGCGGGGTTGTGGGATACCTGAAGGAAAATGGCACAGTCTCTGACACGTACTTCCGTGGAACGGTGCTGCTCGGCTCCAGCAATGCGGGGGCATTCTCGGGGGCCAACCAGAATGCGACGATCGAAAACTCGTATGCCGTAGCCAACGTCTACGATCGGGATGAGAACGACATATACGACAACAACGGATTTGTGGGGTACGAATCCGAGCCGACCTATTCCAACAACTTCTTCGACAGCGAGGCCTCCAACCAGAACACCGGGGCCGGTGCGACAGCCAAAACCACAGCCGAGATGAAGACCGAGTCCACCTTTACGGATGCGGGCTGGGATTTCCTTGGCGAGACGGCCAACGGATCGGAGGACGTGTGGTCCCTCGGCTCTCCAGTCAATGCCGGGTACCCCTATCTCGAAGACAACCCCCCGCCGGCTCCCTTCATCACCACGTGGACGGTAACGGCGGACGACCCGTCGGTCTTCATTCCCACACGCGGAGATGGAGAGGGCGACCCTTCTGTACCCATTACCCGCACGGACTACGACTTCACGATCGACTGGGGCGACGGCACAGTGGAAGCCATCAGCGGCGACGACCCGGACCCCTCTCACACCTACGCCTCCGCCGGCACCTACACGGTGGAGATTACCGGCACCTTCCCGAGAATCTATCTGGACGCGCATGTGATAGGCGAGGGCGACGAGGCCAATGCCAAGAAGCTTGCGTCGATCGAGCAGTGGGGCACCATCGCATGGGACGAGATGGAGTACGCCTTCGCCGGAGCTGAAAACATGACCTACGCGGCGACCGACGCGCCCGACCTCTCAGGGGTCGCGGGGCTTGAGGGGATGTTCCAGAACGCGGCAGCCTTCACCGGCGACCTCAGCAACTGGGACGTCTCCGGCATCGACCAAATGAGACAACTGTTCTATGGCGCAAGCAGCTTCAACGGAGACCTTAGCACATGGAATGTCTCCAGCGTCACGAACATGTACCGCATGTTTGCCGGTGCCGAAAGCTTCAACCAAGACATCGGCGGCTGGGACGTCTCCAGCGTCACCAGCATGACGCGCATGTTCAGCGGTGCCAGCGCCTTCAACCAGGACATTGGCGACTGGGATGTCTCCAACGTCACTACCATGTTCCGCATGTTCAAGGGTGCCAGTGCCTTCAACCAGGACATTGGCGACTGGAATGTTTCCAGCGTCACCAGCATGGAATACATGTTCAGCGGTGCCGAAAGCTTCAACCAGGACATCGGCGGCTGGGACGTCTCCAGCGTCACCAGCATGGCGCGCATGTTCAGCGGTGCCGAAAGCTTCAACCAAGACATCGGCGGATGGGACGTCTCCAGCGTCACCAGCATGACGCGCATGTTCAACGGTGCCAGTGCCTTCAACCAGGACCTCGGCGACTGGGATGTCTCCAACGTCACCCGCATGTCGTCGATGTTTGGCTTTACCGACTTCAACGGAGACATTAGCACCTGGGACGTCTCCAGTGTTCTCTACATAGACAATATGTTCTACGTCAACGACGCTTTCAACGGAGACATCAGCGGGTGGGATGTCTCCAGTGCCACCTTCATGTCGGGGATGTTCTTCGGCGCCGAAAGCTTTAACCAGGACATTGGCGACTGGAACGTCTCCAACGCCACCGACATGTTCCGCATGTTCAGCGGTGCCGAAAGCTTCAACCAGGACATTGGCGACTGGAACGTCTCCAACGTCACTCGCATGTCTGACATGTTTAACGGCGCAAACAGCTTTGATCAGGACCTAAGCGGCTGGGACGTCTCCAGCGTCACCGACATGTCCGACATGTTTAGCGGCAGCCTTTCGCGCGCCAACTACAACGTACTCCTGGCCGGTTGGAGCCAGCTGACGCTGCAAAACGACGTGACCTTCGATGTGGGCGCCACCACGTACACCACCACCCGCCAGGCCGACCGCGACGTCCTGACCGACACCTACGGCTGGACGGTCAACGACGGCGGGCCCAACGATCCGCCTGTTGCCGTGGCCGACACTGTGCAGGGCATCGAGCGGCAGGCGCTCTCGATCGGCGCCGCGGACCTGCTCGGAAACGACAGCGACCCGGAGGACAACTCCCTGCAGGTGACCGCCCTGGCCCGCACGCCGGTCTTTGGCACCGTCTCGATCGACTCGGCCGGCACGGGCCTGGTCTACGCCCCGCTCGACTCGCTGGGGATCACGGGGCCCGGGACCGCCTTCGGCCCGGAGGACCTTGACGGGAGCGGCACCGACGTCTTCTCCTACGTGGTAAGCGACGGCGGCGGGCTGGACACCGCCTACGTGTATGTGGACCTCGAGCCGGTCAACGAGGCTCCGCGCGCCGTTGCGGACTCGTTCTTCGTGCAGGAGAGCACCCCGCTTCGCGCGGACACGATCGTTAACGTGACGGTGTCCGCGCCCGAATTCGGCGGGCCACTCGCAGCCGCCGAAGCGCCTGCGGGCCTGTTTGGGGCCGCGACGTCGGCCTCTACTGCGCCGACGACCGACGCGCCCTCGCCGGAGCCGCTCTTCAGTCCCGCGCCGGTGGGCTACCGGTGGACCAACAGCCGCTCCGCAGACGGCCCGGCCTTCGACTGGACGGACATTTCCGAGAGCGGCACGGAGGTGGCGGTTCCAGCGCCGCAAGTGGACCTGCCGTTTGAGGTGCCCATCGGCGGCGCGCTGCAGCAGAGCGCCTTCATCCAGCGCACCGGGCTTTTGTTTGGTGGGCCGGAGGGTCGCCCCATCTTTTTGCTCCCTTTCGGTCCCAGCGTTGCGCAGGATGTGACGGTGGACGGGGTCTACACGCAGACCCTCGGCGACCAGTTTGTGGTGCAGTTCACCAACCTGCAGTTCGAAGACCGCCCGGGAACCCACACCATGCAGGTGCTCCTGGACGCAAGCGGCCGCATCACGTACCAGTACCTGGACCTCGGCCTGGTGTCACCCGGCCAAGTCGTCGGCATCGAGACCAACGGGGTGCCGCCCCTGGAGGCGAGCTACCCGCTGACGGACCTTGCCGACAGCCTCGCCGTCACGTATGCGCCGGAGGCGACGGTCCTGGCCAATGACGCCGACGTGGATGGCGACACGCTCACCGCTGCCCTCGTGGGCGAGCCGACGCATGGCTCGGTCGCGTTCAACGCCAATGGCGGCTTTGTGTACACTCCCGATGCCAACTACAACGGCACCGACACCTTCACCTACGTCGCCCGGGATGGCGTCCCGACGCCCAATGCCGTGAGCGACACCGCCACGGTGGCGATCACCGTCACCCCAACCGAGCCGCCGGCCCTTTCCGGCCCCAGCAGTGTCTCCGGCCCGGAGGACACCACGCTCGACCCGATCACGGTCTCGGTGAGCGATCCGGACACCCCGATCGACTCCCTCGCCATCCGCGCGGTGGCGCAGGACTCGACGCTGCTTCCGCCCGAGGGCATCGACCTGAGCGGCCCCGCCGCCGATAGCACTCTCGAGATCGATCTCACCCCGGCGCCGGACCAGAACGGCACCACTGCGTTCTACGTCATCGCCGACGACCCGACCCCGGAGCAGCCCGACACGCTTACCATTGACGTGACGGTGGGCCCGGTGCCGGACGTCGCCTTTGCCGACGGGCGCGCCGGCGCGCCCTACGCCGCGAGCAGCCCGCTGCCCGGCACCTCGGACACCCCGATCGGGCGCTTTGTGCTAAGTGCTGATGATGCCGGCGCCACGCTCGACTCCGTGGCGGTCCGCCTCTCGGTGGCCGGGACCCCCACGCTCGAGGACCTGGAGCTGGCCAACGTGGAGCTGTGGGCCTCTGCGGATCCGGACTTTACGCCGCAGACGGACGCGCCCCTCGACCTGGCCCTGCCGGACTCGGTGGTTGCGTTCGACGGGCTCGGCCACGCGGTGCCCACCGATAGCACCTACCTGTTCGTCGTCGCAGATGTCAACCCCGGCCCGCGCCGCGCCCTGCAGGCGCAGATCGGGAGTGAGGCGGCCCTGGCCCTGGAGGGCGGTCCGCTGGTCTCGGTCAACGGCAATGCGACCGACGCCTTTGCCGACGCCTGGCTCTCTGCGGTGCCCACCCCGGAGATTGCCCTGACCGACGGGCGCGACGACGCCAACGGCGGAACCGACTACGTCCCGCCCCCGGCCCAGCCCGGCACCTCGGACAACCCGATCGGGCGCTTTGTGCTGACCGCCGACGTGGCGGGCGCTACGCTCGACTCGGTGGCTGTGACCGTCGGCGGGGCCGACGCGGCGACGGACCTCGCGAACCTGGAGCTGTGGGTCTCCCCGGATCCAACCTTCGTGGCGGGGACGGCCCAGCCGCTGGGGCTCTCCCAACCGGACACGCTGGTGACGTTCGAAGGGCTCGGCGTGCCGATCCCGATCGAGGGCACCTACCTGTTCGTGCTGGCAGACCTGAACCCCGAGGCCGGGGGCACGGTCGAGGCGGCCCTCGCCTCCGAGGCGGCCCTCGCCCTCAGTGGCGGGGCACTGGCGGTGGTCAACGACCAGCGCGCCACCACCTTCACCAACGCCCGCCTGGCGGCGGAGGCCACACCGCTGCCGGTGGAACTGGCCACCTTCGAGGCCGAGCCCACCGACCAGGCGGTCCGGCTGCGGTGGCAGACCGCCGCGGAGACCGGCAACGCCCGCTTTGAGGTGCAGCG
>CAJXLV010000032.1 GCA_913056185.1 uncultured Bacteroidota bacterium | reverse complement strand
CGCCGCGGAAGACGACGACGGCTGCGAGGGCGATGGCTTCGGTGACGCCGTCGCGGACTGGCATGGGTGTGGCGGCGCGGCCGCGGCGAGGGCCGTCACGTTCGCCATGGAGCCGCCGCTCGTAAAGAGGCCGCTTGCCGACGGGGGCAGCCCGCACAGGTCGCGGAGCCAGTCGATCACGACAAGCTCGACCTGCGCCGCCGCGGCGCCGGAAATCCAGGTGCCCGAGAACACGTTGAATCCCGCCACCAGGGCATCGGCCAGGACGCCGACAAAGTTGTTGGGGCTGGGCACAAATCCGAAGAATCGCGGGTGATCCACCCGCATGGTGTGGGGAAGCACGTCGGCTTCTACCTGGTCGAGAACGGCGTGTGGGTCGGTGCCGGTTTCTGGCAGCGGCTCCCGGAGTCGCTTTTCCAGGGCCCGGCGCGGCGGCGCCGCTCCCAGGTCCTCCGCCCCCAGGGTCCCCTCCTCCGCCTCCGCAAAATGGTCCACCAAAAGGTCTACCACGCGGTAGCCAAGAGAGCGCATTTCTTCGCGGGAGAGCTGAAGCTTGTCCGGAATCATCGGTGGGCGGCCCTGGAACAGAGAACAGGAAGATGCACGTGGGCAGAATGGAAAGAGTCGAAACGGGGCGGTCGCCGTTTCGTGCCCCCGGCCCGCCGCGATGCGCACCCCGACGGGGTCTGTTGCAGCCTTTTCAGCAATTCCGGACAACATCGCGCGCCCACGCGGCATATACGAACACGCTACGCAGCCAACCGCCGCGGTCCTTCACTCAATTCTCTGCCCGCAGATGGCCATTGACCTTTCGTTCGCCGACACCTTTGACGAGCGTCACCTCGGCCCCGACGCGGCCGACGTGGACGCCATGCTCGATGCCTTGGACGTGGAGTCGCTCGATGCGCTCGTCGACGCCGCCATTCCCGACTCGATTCGGACCGACGAGCCCCTCGACCTGCCGCCCGCCCTCACCGAACAGCAGGTGCTCGACGCGGCCGCGGCACGGGGGGAGAAAAACGAATCCTGGCGATCGTTTATCGGGATGGGCTACCACGGCACCCACACGCCGCCCGTCATCCAGCGCAACATCCTGGAGAATCCGGCCTGGTACACGCAGTACACGCCCTACCAGGCCGAGATTGCGCAGGGCCGCCTGGAGGCGCTGCTCAACTTCCAGGACATGACGATCGACCTGACGGGCATGGAGATCGCCAACGCCTCGCTGCTGGATGAGGCCACCGCGGCCGCGGAGGCGATGATGATGCTCAACCGCGTGGACCGCCGCAGCGACGCCTCCACCTTTTACGTCGCGGAGGACTGCCACCCGCAGACGATTGAGGTGGTGAAAGGCCGCGCCGAGCCGATTGGCGTGGACATCATTGTGGAGGCGCCGGAAAACTTTGTCTTCGGCGAGGACACCTACGGCTGTCTCCTGCAGTACCCCACCACCGACGGCGCCGTGCACGACTACCGCGCCGTGGCCGAGCGGGCCCACGACGCCGACGCGTACGTGGCCGTGGCCGCCGATCTGCTGAGCCTTACGCTCCTGGAGGCGCCGGGCGAATGGGGGGCGGACGCGGTCGTGGGCTCCACGCAGCGCTTCGGGGTGCCCATGGGCTACGGCGGGCCGCACGCCGCCTACTTTGCCACCCGCGAGCGCTTTCAGCGGCAGGTGCCGGGCCGCATGATCGGCGTCACAAAGGACGCGGACGGCGAGATGGCGCTTCGCATGGCCCTGCAAACGCGCGAGCAGCACATTCGCCGCGGGCGCGCGACCTCCAACATCTGCACCGCGCAGGTGCTCCTGGCCGTCATGGCGTCGATGTACGCCGTGTACCACGGGCCGAAGGGCCTCCGCGAAATCGCCACCCGGGTGCACGACCTCACCAAGACGCTGGCCGAGGGGCTGCGGCGCACGGGCCACTCGATCCGCCACGACGCCTTCTTCGATACGCTGCGGGTGGACCTGGCGGATACCACCCCGGAGCGGGTGCGAGAACGAGCCGAGGCGCACGAGATCAACCTGCGCTACTACGACGACGGCTCGGTGGGCGTGGCGCTCGACCAAACCGTTCGCGCGGAGGACCTCGACGCCCTCTTCACTGTCTTCGGCGCCACCAACGGGCAGAAGCTCTACGCCGAGGACCTGGCCGCCGACCTTGACAGCGGCTACGACGGCCCGATGCCGCGCCGCACTTCCTACCTCGAGCATCCGGTCTTCCACCAGTACCACTCCGAGGGGGAGCTGACGCGCTACATCCAGTCGCTGGCGGACAAGGACCTCTCGCTTGTCCACAGCATGATCCCGCTCGGGTCGTGCACCATGAAGCTGAACCCAACGACGGCACTGGCGCCCATTTCGGACGAGAACTTTGCGGGCCTGCACCCCTTCGCGCCGACGGAGCAGGCCACAGGCTACACGCAGGTGATCGACGAGCTGAGCGATGCGCTGACGGAGATCACCGGCTTCGACGACATCTCTTTCCAGCCCAACTCGGGCGCCTCGGGCGAGTACACCGGCCTGCTGATTATTCAGGCGTACCACGAGGCGCGCGGCGAGGCACAGCGCGACGTGTGCCTCGTTCCCGAATCCGCCCACGGCACCAACCCGGCCAGCGCCAACATGGCCGGGATGGAGGTCATCACCATCGACTGCGACGAGAACGGGGACGTGGACCTCGACGACCTCCGCGAGCAGGCCGAGGCAAACAGCGACCGCCTGGCCGCCGCGATGATCACGTACCCGTCCACGCACGGCGTCTTTGAGGCGCACGTCGAAGAGATCTGCGACGTGGTGCACGCGCACGGCGGGCAGGTCTACCTCGACGGCGCCAACGTGAACGCGCAGGTGGGCCTCTGCCGGCCCCGCGAGTACGGCGTGGACGTGTGCCACCTCAACCTGCACAAGACGTTCAGCATTCCGCACGGCGGCGGCGGACCGGGCGTGGGCCCCGTCTGCACCGCCGAGCACCTGAGCCCCTTCCTCCCCGGCCACCCGGTGGTAGATACCGGCGGCGAGCAGAGCATCCCCGCCATCGCCGCTGCGCCCCACGGCAGCGCCCTCATCCTGCTCATCTCGTGGGCGTACATCAAGCTGCTCGGGGCCGAGGGCCTCACAAAGGCGTCCAAGACGGCCCTTCTCAACGCCAACTACCTGGCCGATCAGCTGGCCGACCACTACGACATTGTGTTCCGCGGGCCCAACGACCGCGTGGCCCACGAATTTATTCTTGACCTGCGTCCGTTCCGGGCGGAGCTCGACCTCAACGAGCAGGATGTGGCCAAGCGCCTCATGGACTACGGCTTCCACGCCCCTACGATGAGCTGGCCGGTGGTGGGCACGCTCATGGTGGAGCCCACCGAGAGCGAGTCGAAGGCGGAGCTCGACCGCCTCGTCACGGCATTCAAGGCCATTCGCAGCGAGATTGAAGCCGTGGAGACCGGCACGCTGGAGACGGAGGAGAGCATGCTCAAGCAGGCCCCCCACACCGCTGAAATGGTGACGGCCGACGAGTGGGACCGCCCCTACAGCCGCGAGACGGCGGCCTACCCGGTGGAAGCGGTGCGCGATCGCAAGTTCTGGCCCACCGTGCGCCGCGTCAACGATGCCTACGGCGACCGCAACCTCTACTGTGCCTGCCCGCCGACCGACGCGTACGAAGCGGACGAAGAGGAGGAACTGGAGTCGGCCCTGAACGCGGCGTAGGCCCGAGCTCCGTGGGGAGCTCTGCTCTCGCACGCGTCTGCACGCCCGACAAAAGGGGCGTGTGGTACGAAGGGGCGCGTGCCGCCCGGCCCTCCCTCTGTGGCAGCCCTCACGACGCGCCATGGTCGAGATTGTACAGGGCGATCTGTTCGGCGCGGACGCGGCGGCGCTCGTGAACCCGGTCCACTGCGCCGGCCTCATGAAGCGCGGACTGTGCCGCCAGTTCAAGACTCGGTTTCCGGACAATTTTGAGCAGTACAAGGCGGCGTGCGACGCTGACGCGCTGGCCCCAGGCGACGTGCTCGTGCACGACCGCGGTGGGCTTTTTGGGGACGCCCAGCAGCCCCGCTACGTCCTCAACGTGGCTACGAAAGACCACTGGCGGGACGACTCGTCGGCCGCGTACATCGATGCGGGAATGGCATCGGTGGTGGACGCTGTGACGACTCGCGGCCTCTCGTCCCTGGCCGTGCCGGCCCTGGGCTGCGGCGGGGGCGGGCTCCACTGGTCGACGGTGCGCCCGCTCCTTACCGCTCCGCTTGCGGCGCTGGAGGGCGTGCAGGCCCGGGTCTACGCGCCCCGCTCGACGCAGGAACACAGCGGGGCTGCGACCGCCGAACCGCCCGCCATGACACAGGGACGGGCCGAACTGCTGCTCGGGCTGGCGGCCTGCGCCGCCCCCGACGCCCGCGTCCATCCGCACGCGGCCCACAACCTTGCCTTTCTGCTGCAGGGAATGGGGGCGGCCCTGCACCTGTCGTTCGAGCCCGGGGCACACGGCCTCCGCGCCGCGGGCCTGTCCGCCGTGCTCCGGCGCATCGACGGGCACTTCATCGACGGCTACGCCCCGTCGCACCAGGACTCGCCATTTGGCCTGCATCACGGTGCCACCAAGACGGCCGAGCGTGCTGTGATGGCGAGGGACGAAGCGGCAGAGCGCCACGACCAGATTCGGGCCCTTCTGGAGGAGGGGCGGGCCGCACCCACGCTCGAACTGCTGGCCACCGTGGGCTGGCTCGTGCGGCACGACGCCTCGGTGCGTCGCCGCCCCGACGCGGCCGTGCGGGCCGTGCAGGATTGGAGCCGCCGGGCGGCAGAACGCTTCTCGCCGACGCAGATCACAACGGCGTGGCAGCAGCTGCACCGGCACGGATGGGCCGATGCAGCAGGGCCCACCGCCTCCGCAGAGTAGCCTCGGCACCGCCCGTGCCTTCACGCCGACACGTTCGCCTCCTCCAGGCGCTCCTGAAACTGCTGGAGCCCATCATCAGTGCCGGCCACAATGACCTCATCGCCCGCCTCGAACGTAAACGTACCGTCGTCCGTGTCCGTCAGAAATGCGTCTCCGCGGCTCACGGCGAGCACCGTGTAGTTGGTCTGCGGATCGGGATCGACGTCCGCCAGCACTCGTCCTTCGAGCATCGGGACCGGAAGGCGCACCACGTTCACCTGCGGGTCGGAGCCGAGACGGCCCTCGTCCTCAAAGACCGTAGTGGCCAGCATGCGGCCGCAGACCACCGGCAGAGACTGCACAAAGTCAGCCCCGGCGCGGTAGAGATTTCGGACCGCCGACTTTTCGTGGGCGCGGACGAGAAGCTGCAGGTTGGGGTTCAGGTCGCGGGCAATGAGCGTGGTAAACGTAGCCACCGTGTCGTCGTCGACCGCCACGATGAGGGCCGACGCCGCCTCGACGCCGGCCTTGCGCAGCACGGCGGGGTCTCGCACGTCGCCCACCACGTCCACGCCCTCCTGGTCGTTGATATCCACCACAGTGACCTCCGCGCGTGCCTGTCGGAGGGACCGCGCCACCGCGTGGCCCGAATCGCCGTAGCCGGCCAGCACGATGGACTGCGACGTAAAGGCGCGGACATAGGCGGCCATCTCGCGCTGCACATCGGCCAGTTGGCCGCCCGTGCCCGCCACGAACAGCCGCGTACGGTCGTCGAGAACTGTATCCGGCGACGGAGACGTCTCGAATGCGTGTTCGACCCACGCCCCAATCACCCGCAGGCCGAAGCGGTCCGGCAGGTCCACCTCGGCCAGCGTACGGCCGTGGAGGGGACTTCGGCGCGTGACCGCGATCTCGGCAAACTCAATGTCCTCCTGCTCCGCGACGCTTGTTTCTACGTTGGCCGCCGCCGCCATGGGCACGCGGGCGGCCAGGCTCTGGCCCAGGAGCTGGCGGGGGGAGAGGGCGAGGTCCGCCCCCGCCGCGCGGTGATATTGGGCGAGGGACGCGTCCTCTACCAGTGTCAGAACGCGCCCTTCCGGGTCCGCTTCTCGGGCCGCCAGCGCAATGCTCGCGTTCTCATCGTCGGCCACGTCCGCTACCAGCACACGGGCCGTCGCAATGTGTGCCGCCTCCAGCGTTGCCGTCGACGTTGGGTCGCCGGTCATCACCTCGTAGCCCGCCTCAAACAGCGTCGCGGCGCGGTCCGCATCGGGCAGAATTAAGGCATGGTCTTGGCCGCGCGCCTTCATCTCCTCCACGAACGCCTCCACGCGGGGGGTGTACCCACAGACAAGCACGTGGTCGGCACGGGCGGAGAGGCGGGTAGGAGCGGCGGGCTGGAGCGCCTGGCGCAGCCAGGGCACCACAAACACGTCCACGGCGCTGAGGATGAGCCCAATGCCTGCCAGCTGAATGAGCACCATCAGCAGGTTCATCTGTGGGCTTTGCCACGGCGCATCTTCGCCGTAGCCGGTGGTTGTAAACGTCTGTACCACCACCTCCAGCGCCCGGTACCAGGGCCGCGCTCGTCCCTCCCACACACGCATGCCGGTGCTATAGGCCGCCGTGAACAAGACCGTAGCGGCGAGCAGCACCAGCAGGTAATAGACGGTCCGGCGCGTAAGCGAGGTCATTCCGAAGCGGAGAGGGGACAAAGCCACGTACAGGAACTACTTCTCCACCGGATGGCGCGTCTCTCCCTCCCCGTACACCACAAACTTCTCAGTCGTCAGCGCCTCCAATCCCATCGGGCCGTACGCGTGCAGCTTGGTCGTGGAGATGCCGATCTCGGCGCCCAGGCCCAGCTCGCCCCCGTCCGAGAAGCGGGAGGAGGCGTTCACGAGCACGACCGACGCGTCCACCGACCGCACGAAGCGCCGGGCCGTGGGCAGCCGGTCGCTCACGATCACCTCCGTGTGGTTCGAGCCGTACGTGGCGATGTGGTCCATCGCCTCGTCGTCGCTGCCCACGACGCGAGCGGCCAGCGTCAGGTCGAGGTACTCCGCCGCGTAGTCGTCGTCGGTGGCCTCGCCGACGCCGTCCAGGATCTGGCGGGTCACCGCGTCGCCGCGCAGTTCCACGTCGGCGTCGTCCAGCAGCTCCTGGGCGCGGGGCAGAAAGGCCTCGGCCACGTCCTCGTGCACGAGCAGGGTTTCGAGCGCGTTGCAGACGCTGGGGCGCGACACCTTGCCGTCGAGCAGCAGGTCTTCCGCGATCTCCAGGTTGGCGGCGCGGTCCACGTAGAGGTGGCACACGCCCTTGTAATGCTTGATGACAGGGATGCGGCTCGTCTCGTCGACGAAGCGGATGAGGCCCTCGCCGCCGCGAGGGATGATGAGGTCGAGGTGCTGGTTGAGGGTCAGCATCTCCTCCACCGCCGCCCGGTCGGTCGTGGGAATGAGCGTCACGGCAGCCGGCGGGGCGCCCACGGCCGTCAGGGCGCGTTGCAGGGCTGCGGCGATGGCCCGGTTGGAGTGAAACGCGTGGGAGCCGCCGCGCAGCAACACCGCGTTGCCGGCCTTGAAGCAGAGCCCGGCGGCGTCGGCCGTGACGTTGGGGCGCGCCTCGTAAATCATGCCGATGACGCCGAGCGGGATGCGCATCGTGCCCACCTCGATGCCGCTGGGCCGCTTTCGGGTGGCGCTCATCTCGCCCACAGGGTCGGAAAACGAGGCCACGTCGCGCAGCGCGTTGGCCATCTTCTCGATGCGCTCGGGGGTGAGGAGGAGGCGGTCGAGGAGGGCGTCGGAGAGGCCGTCCTCCCGCGCAGCAGTCATGTCGCGCTCGTTGGCCGCCAGGATGTCGTCCTCGGCCGCCTGCAGGGCCTCGGCCATGCGGCGCAGGGCGCGGTTTTTGGTGTCGGTAGGGAGCGTACTCAGCGTGCGGGCGGCGTCCTCGCAGTGTGCAGCGAGCGCCTCTACGGACGGCGTGTCGGTGGCAGCATCGGGCATGGCAAGGGAAGACCGAATGAAGAGAGTCGGGAAGGGACTGTCTGTACACGGGACGGACGAAGGTGCTCCGTCCCTTCTGCGTACTGCGTTGTGTGCGGTGCGTCTCTCGGTCGTTTGCGCGATACGGAATACGCATCACCCCTCCACCACCAGGTCGTCGCGGTGGATCACGTAGTCGGCCGGGGCCTCCTCGAGCAGGTCCGCGATGGCGTGGCTCTGCCGCCCCTGGATGCGGCGGAGGGCCGGGGCGTCATACTGCGTGATGCCCTTGGCCACGCGTTGCCGCTGTCTCTGCAGGACCACCGCGACGGCATCGCCCTGCGCAAAGGTGCCCTCCACCGCCACAATGCCGGAAGGCAGCAGCGAGGCGCCGTCGTGCCGCAGCGCATCGGCCGCGCCGGCGTCCACCACAAGGCGGCCCGCCGTGGGGAGCGCGTGGAGCATCCAGTGCTTGCGGGCCGGGAGGGGCTGGGTGGCCCGGCGGAAGTGGGTGCCCGGCATCTCGCCCCGCCCCAGGGCATCGAGGTGGTCGCCGTTGGTGCCGTTGACAAGCACCGTATCGATGCCCCGGTCGGTCGCCTTTTCGGCCGCCTCCACCTTCGTCTGCATTCCGCCCGTGGCCACCGCCCGGTGCGAGGGGCCGACCATGGCGTAGATGTCGTCGGTGATCGTGTCCACCTCGGCGATGCGCTCCGCGGATGGGTCGTCGTGCGGATCGGCGGTGTAGAGGCCGTCCACGTCGGAACAGATGACGAGCAGGTCGGCCTCGGCGAGCACCGCCACGTAGGCGGCGAGGTTGTCGTTGTCGCCCACCTGCAGTTCCTCGGTGGCCACTGTGTCGTTTTCGTTGACGATGGGCAGCGTGCCGCGATCGAGCAGCTCTGCGATGGTATTTTTCGCGTTGACGAAGCGGGCCCGTCGCTGCAGGTCGTCGTACGTGAGGAGCACCTGCGCGCAGGGCACATCGAAGAGGCGGCGCCAGTGGGCCATCAGCAAGGGCTGCCCGAGGGCGGCAAGGGCCTGGCGCTCGGGGATTGACAGGCCGGTGCCGGGGCCGTCTCGTCCCTGCTCGGCCAGGCCCGCGGCCACGGCGCCGGACGAGACGAGGATCACATCTTTGCCCTGTCGGCGGCTGTCCGCGACGAAGCGGGCGATGGGCAACAGGTGCGTGGTGCTGCAGCCCCGGTCATCGGGCGCCACCAGGGCACTGCCCACCTTCACCACCGCGCGAGACCAGTTGGGCAACGAACACGCGGACATGAGCAACCGAAATAACGATGAGTTACGAGTCTGTCGGTCTGAGGCCACGAGACGGGGCCCGAGCCCTTCCCCGAAAGGGGGGTGCCATGCTCCCCAATGCCAGTACGGCCGAAAAGATCGCCCTCCGGCCCGCTTCGTTCAAATTCATTAAAACTCAGAATTTTGGTGTGCAGTCCGTGCAATATCGACTGGGCCTGTACGTTGGGACCACCAGAAATTGAGAACCCCTCACCGCGTTCGGCTTCTTGCGTTCGGCTTTCTCCTTCTTGCTTGGCTGCACCCCATGGGCATTACCGCATCCAACCTGACCAAACGGTACGGCGACCAGGCCGCCGTGGACGGCGTGAGTTTTGAGATGAGCACCGGGGAGGTGCTGGGGTTTCTTGGCCCCAATGGCGCCGGAAAAACCACGACGATGCGACTTCTGACGTGCTATCTGGAACCTACCGCCGGCACGGCGACGCTCGACGGGTACGACATCCACGACCATCCGGAGGCTGTCCGCCGTCGCATTGGGTACTTGCCCGAAAACGCGCCGCTGTACACCGATATGCCGGTGATTGAGTACCTGCGCCTCTCCGCCCGCCTGCAGGCGGTCCCCCCGGCCACCATCGACAATCGCATTCAGACAATGATGGATGTCTGCGGCCTCGGCCGTGAGCGTCACAAGCGCATCGGCGAGTTGTCGAAGGGATACCGGCAGCGCGTTGGGCTTGCCCAGGCGCTCCTGCACGACCCGCCCGTGCTCATTCTCGACGAACCGACCACGGGGCTCGACCCCAACCAGATCGTCGAAATCCGCGAGCTGATCAAGGAGATTGGACAGGAGAAGACCGTCATGCTCAGCTCTCACATCTTGAAGGAGGTGGAAATGACGTGCGACCGCATTCTCATTATCAATCAGGGGGAGGTTGTCGCAGATGCCGCCACGGAGGAGCTGCGCCAGCAGTTTCGGGGCGGAGCGCAACTGCGCGTGGCGGTGCAGGCCCCCGACGATACCGACGTGCCGGCCGCACTGGCGTCGCTCCGCGGCGTTGCTTCGGTTGACGGCAGCGAGGGGACCTACACGCTGTCTGCCACGGGGGCTGCTCCGCCGGCCGCGGAGGTGTTTCGCCTCTGTGCGGACCGGGACTGGGTGCTGACGGAGCTGACGCCGGTGGAGTCGAGCCTCGAGGATGTCTTCCGCGAGCTCACGGAGACCCCGGAAACGCCTCCGGATGCGGCGCCCTCCTCCGATTCCCCTCCAGCAACAGCACCGGATGAAGGAAGAACGGGGAGACATCATTCGTGAAGCGTGATCTGTGCGGAGGCCTCGGCCTCGTTCACACTCCCACTCGCTACGCACCATTCGCCTGCGCCCATGCACGCCGTTCTGACGATCTGCAAACGGGAGATCAATGCGTTTTTTGACTCCCTGACCGCCTACGTACTGCTCGTTCTTTTTCTCGGCCTCAGTGGCACCTTTACGTGGCTTTTTGGCCAGGGCGATATCTTCTTCGTCGGCCAAGCCTCGCTGGACACGTTTTTTCAGGTGGCGTTCTGGACGCTCTTTTTCTTCATCCCCGCCGTCACCATGGGCATGATTGCGGAAGAGCGACGCAGCGGCACCCTCGAGCTGCTGGCCACCAAGCCGCTGGACGATATGGAAATCGTGGCGGGGAAGTGGCTTGCGGCCTGGCTCTTGGTCGCGGTGGCGCTTCTGTTCACGCTGCCGTACTACATCACCGTTGCCCAACTGGGCCCGATTGATCATGGCGCCACCCTCAGCGGCTATCTTGGGCTTCTCCTCGTGAGCGCTGTGTACGTGAGCATCGGCCTGTTTGCCTCCAGCCTGACGCGCAACCAGATCGTTGCGTTTCTCCTGAGCCTCTTCCTGGCCGTCTTTCTGCATCTGCTGTTTGGACAAATGGCCGTGGTCTTGCCCGGGGCGCTTGCGGATGTGGCGTCGTTTCTCGACTTGCAGGGACACTTTCAGACCATGGCGCGGGGCGTGATGGACGCGGCCTCGCTGCTTTACGTCGTTTCTCTGACGCTGATCGGCCTTCTCGCCGCCACGGTGTCCCTCAAAAGCCGAAGCTGGTCGTGAGTGTGGACGCGCGGGCACGGACGCCTCCGCCCGCCCCCGTACGCGAACGCTCCTCCGTTCCCCTCCAAACCGCTCTCGACTTATGTCCCATCCACTCGCGGGCTTTTTGGCCACCCGGCGCGAAGCTTTGCTGCAGGGGCTGCTCATTGTGGGCAGCTGTATCGCCCTCACGTACGTGGCGAATCAGTTTCTGTGGCGGGCCGACCTCACGGCCAACAACCGATATACGCTCGCCGCTGCGAGCCACGATCTTGCGCAGGACCTCCAGGACCCTGTGACGGTGACGGCGTACGTTACGCCCGATTTGCCCGCTCGGTTTGGGCGCACGGCGGATGAACTTCGGGCGCTGTTGCAGGAGTTTCGGGCGGCGGCAGGCGGCAATGTGGAGTTTCAGTTTGTAGACCCCGGCTCCGACGACGCAACCGCCCGCGAGGCGCGCGAGGAGGGCATTCGCCCGGTCACGGTGAACGTGCGCCAGCAGAATCAGATGACGCAGAAGCGGGTCTACCTCGGCGCCGTGTTCCAGTATCAGGATCAGCGCGAGGTGGTGCCGTTTGTGGAGCCGGGCGCGCCCCTGGAGTATACGATTGCCCGTACGCTGAAGCAGCTCACGGCGGAGACGAAGCCGGTGCTGGGGGTGCTGCAGGGACACGGCGAGCCGTCGCTGGAGGCCATGCCGCAGCTGCGCCGTGCCCTGGAGGGCCGCTACGAGTTTGAGACGGTCTCAGGGGTGGACACAGCCGGGGTGCCGGCCACGGTGGATGTGCTGCTGGTGGCCCGGCCCGGCGAGAAACTGCCCACTCGGGCGGCCCTGGCGGTGGACCAGTATGTGATGCGAGGCGGACGCGTGCTGTTTGCGCTCAATCGGGGCCGTGCAAATATGCGATTCGGGCAGGCGCGCACGGCGGACACGGGCCTGGAGCCGCTCCTTCGCACGTACGGCCTGCCCATCCAGGCCAACCTCGTCCGCGACCGCAACGCCACGCCGGTACAAATGAGCGAGCAGCGCGGCGGCATGAACGTGGTTCGGCGCGTCCGGTATCCCTACATCCCTCAAATCTCGAACTTCGCCGGGCACCCCATCAGCAGCGGCTTGGACCAGGCTGTGTTTCGGTTTGTGTCGTCGCTCGATACTACGCAGGCCGACTCCACAGCGCACCTCACGGTTCTGGCCCGCTCCTCGGCCCAGTCGGCGACCACGGCTCTCCCCACGAACATCCGCCCACAGCGCACCTGGACGTCCGCGGACTTTTCCGGGGCGTCGTTTCCCGTCGCGGGCCTGTTGGAGGGCTCGTTTGTCTCCGCATTTGCCGACGCCGACACTCTCTCCGTCGATCGCACGCAAAGTCCCGAGACGCAAATGGTGGTGGTCGGCGATGGCGACTTCCTCGTCAATGGCACTGGCCGCCGCCAACAGCGGCTTCCGCCCGGCAACATCAACCTTGCCGCCAATAGCATCGACTACCTTGCGGGCGACACAGGACTGCTGGCCCTCCGCACCCAGCAGGTCACCAGCCGCCCGCTTCGGCAAATAGCTCCTACCTCCAAAACGGTCTTGAAGTACCTTAACGTGCTGCTGCCAATCGGGCTCGTCGTCGGATACGGCCTGGTGCGATACCGCCGCAACCAGGCTCAGCGGCGCCGCTGGAAGGAGAGCGGCCTCCGCGCCTGACGTGCTCCCTGCCTCTTTGCTCTGCCTCCCTGTATCCGATTTCTGCCCCCGGCCATGACAAACGCCACCAAGACCCTGGCCCTCGTGTTTGCCGGTTCGCTCGTGCTCGCCCTTGCCACCTCGTGGCAGTGGGACTCCACCTCCAGTGCGGCATTCCAGAACGAAGTACTGCCGGTGGATACCAGCACGGTCCAGACAATCCGGATTGCTGGCCCGGATCGCCCGACGTTGCGCCTCACGCGCTCAGACGGCAACTGGACGGTCTCGTCTGCGGACACCACGGCCACCTATCCCGCCAGTCCCGATGCGGTGGGCAAGCTCCTTCGCTCTGTGCCCGGCCTCGCCATCGAGGCGGTCGCCACCCGCCGCCCGGCCAAACACCCCCGATACGGCGTCGACTCTACCGGCACGACCCTCACTCTGCTCGACGCCTCGGGCGAGCGGCTGGGGGCGCTGGTGCTGGGGCGAACGCAGTTTCGAGACGCTGCGGGCGGGGGGGCCGCCGGCGGCCCTCTGCAGCGAAGACGGCGCACTGGCACGACCATCACCTACGTGCGCCCTCCCGAGCAGCCCGACGTGTACGTGGTGGAGGCCTCCCTCCGCTCGTTCTCGGCGTGGGACCTGACCGACTGGCGCGACAAACGGCTCTGGAGCGTGAGCCGCGCGCAGGTCCAACGGATCGATTTTTCCTACCCCGCCGATAGTTCTTTTACCCTCCGGCGCGTTACCGCTCCCGACACCGCCGCCGTCCCGGAGACCTGGGTCTCGGCGGGCGATACGCTCTCGCAGCGCCGCGTGTCTCCGCTGCTCCGCACCCTCACGGCTCCCCGCGCCGATGGGTTTGCCGAAGCCCTCTCGCCCTCGGACCTCCAGAATGCGCCCTACACCCTTCGCCTCCACCTTGCCGACGACACCCAGCGCACCCTGCGCCTCTCTCCGGCCCCCACCGGCTCCTTCTATCGCGCAGCGGCAGACGGGTATGCGTACGTGGCGGAGCTGCGCGAGGAGGCATGGAACGACTCAGTGCTGCGGGGCCGCTCGGCCTTTCTTCCGGACGACTGATCGTGCAGGCGACTGAACCGGACACTCCCGGGCCGCCCCCCACGCACTGGTGCCTTTCGTGAAAGCCCGACCAAACTGCAACGGCTCGGGAAAGGCCCTTCCCCCATCCGGTTCGCACGGACGACACACGTCGACGTCCCGACCGTCTTCGGTCTTCCGTCCGGTCCACTGTTTGAGTGCCTCCACCATGGCGTCCTCCCCCCAGTACCGCACGATTTGGCTTTCGGACCTGCACCTGGGCACTCCGCAGGCCAAAGCGTCGTTCGTCCTCGACTTTCTCCAGCACCACGAGGCCGAGCGCTACTACCTGGTAGGCGATGTGATTGATGGGTGGGCCCTCCAGCGCTCGTGGCACTGGCCCCGCGCCCACAACAAGGTGATTCAGGGGCTGTTGCGAACGGCCCAGAGCACCGACGTGATCTATGTCCCTGGCAATCACGATGCCGCAGCGCGCGAGTACGACGGCCTCCAGCTCGGCGGCATCGCCATCCAGAAGCACGCCGTCCACACGCTCGCGGATGGGCGGCGCTTTTGGGTGACGCACGGAGACGAGTTTGAAGGTGTTGTGCGGCACGCGCGCTGGGTGGAGCTGCTGGGCCAGTGGACGTACGCCGGCGTTCTGACCATGGACCACTGGCTTGAGCGCGCCCGCCGCTTTTTCAACCTGCCCTACTGGTCGCTCGCAAACGCGCTCAAGGAGTCGAACGAGCAGGCCCAGCAGTTTATCGCGACCTTCGAGGACGCTGCGGCCCAGCGTGCGCAGGAGAAGGCGGTAGACGGCATTATTTGCGGGCACATCCACCGCCCTCAGATGCGACTCATTGACGGCCACCGGTACCTAAACACCGGCGACTGGGTGCAAAACTGCACGGCGCTCGTGGAGCATCGGGACGGCACCCTCGAGCTGCGGCGGTGGATCCCGAAGGAGACGGAGGGCACCATCGCCACGGAAGCGTCGCCCCGGGATGGTGCCTCTGGGCACCGCCGGGCCCCCCTGCACCGCCCGGCAGAAGGATGAGCGGCGTTCCCCACAGCAGTCGGGGCTAACCCCGCACGTCGACTCACGCCGACGGCCCCGATGGCTGAGAAACGGGCGGAAGACGGTGCCCTTTTCCCGGAAACTGAGTACCGAGGAACGATTCGATACGCCGCGATGCCGCCCCTACGCGTGCCCGATCGACGCCAGTGCGCACCCCAAGCCCCTCCAGCAAATACGCTGTGTCCTCCGTCGCAATGTTGCCCGTGGCCCCTTCGATGAACGGGCAGCCCCCCATGCCCGCGAGCGACGTGTCGAACCGGTCCACTCCGCACTGCAGCGCCGCGTAGACGTTGGCGAGGCCGAGGCCGCGCGTATCGTGCAGGTGCAGGACCAGGGGCGTATCCCCGATGCCTCCCTGCACGGCCCGCACGCGCTTCTGGATCATCCGTGGATTGGCGAGCCCGGTAGAGTCGGCCAGCGAAATCGAAGCGACGTCCATCTGCGCAAAGTGGCGGCTCATTTCCACTACCTGCTCCAGCGGCGTATCGCCCGGCGCCCGATACCCAAAGACCGTCTGGAAGCCCATCTGCACCCGGAGCCCCTGGCGGTGCGCACGGCGAACCATCTCTTCAGCCTGCGCCGCAGCCGCCTCGACCGTGCGGTTGGCATTGTCTCGGCTGTGCTGGTCGTGCGTGGCAATCGACAGGTCTACGTGCGAGAGCCCCGCGGCCCCCGCCCGCTCCAGGCCTTTCGGATTTAGAACAAGCCCGGCGTACGTCACGTCGTCCCGCGCCGGCAAGCGCTCACACACCGCTTTGGCGTCTTTCATCTGCGGCACCCACTCCGGATGCACAAACGACGTCACCTGAATGCGGGGCAGCCCGGCGTCGGCGAGAGCCGAGATGATGTCGACCTTCAGGTCAGTCGGGATGAACGTGTCCTCGAACTGAAAGCCGTCGCGCGGTCCAACGTCGCACAATGTGACCTCGGGAGGGAGAGGCATGGGCACGAAGGAGACGGGTGGAGGGGCTGCACGCGCAACGTACACGATGCCATACGCCAGACAGTTCGGCCAGTCCGGTCGGGCCGCTGCGGGCCTACTGTCCCCCGGCCTCCTCGAGCGAAAAGCGGCTGGGCTTCGGATCGACGTTGAGCGTAAGGGACTGGATGGTGGACGTGGTCTCGCGGGAGCCTTGCGGGGTGGACTGTGTGGTGCGGGTGGTGAAAGGGACGCGCACCCCACTCACCTCCTGGTACTTGCGAAATACCTGCGTGACATCCACGGTGGCGCCGCTGCGCGGATTGCGCTGGGTAAGCGTCATGCGCTCCGGACGCAGGGTTTCGGCATTCAGGTAGAGCGTGTAGGCCGTACCGGACGGAGGCGAGACGCGCACGCGGCGGTAGGTGGTGTCACTCATCGTGGTATCGCCCCGGGCCTCCAGGCCCAGGCCTTCGTGACCGAGGTTGGCCATGAGGTACGGCATGCTGCGCCAGAGCTGGCCCGTGATTTGTCCCTTCATCGACGACGGGAGGGTTTGGGTTTGGCCGCCGCGTCGGACCATGACCGTCGACCCGTCACTCGTGATGGTGATGCCGCCCCGCTCTACGCGCATTTTGTTGGGGAGGGCAACCAGAAGCGTGCTGGTGCGCCCCTGCTGGGTCGACTCCACCCGCATGCTCTGGATGTCATCGAAGGCCGTCCCGCCAAGGGCGTCTTTGGCGTCGGCCATCAGTTCTTGGGCAGTGGCGGCCGCCTTCTTCTCAGCAGCCGTCGGCGCGGCGTCCTGCTCACTCGGGGGCCGGCGGGGAATAGAAATGTCGACCTCGTTCACCGCCCCGTCGTTCGTGAGGGCGGCCAGCGAATCGCTAAAGTCTTGCCGCCGCCCCACCACCAGGATGTGTGCCTCGTTAGGGTGAAGGTACTTTTGCGCCACCGACAGCACATCGTCCGTAGAAACATTCTCAATGGCCGTCCGCGTCTGCTGCAAAAAGTCCGTCGGGTAGTCGTGGTAGGCGTAGGTCATGCGACGGCTTAGGACTTCTTGCTCCGTATCAAAGTTGAACACGAACGAGTTGAGGTAGCTTTCTTTGGCCAGCGACAGCTCTTCTGCGGTCGGCGGATTGGTTTTCATGCCGCGGACCTCCTCCATCACTGCGGTGGCGGCTTCTACGGTGCGGGCGCTCTGCGAAAAGACACCGGCAAAGAAGCGCCCTGGCTGCTGGTAGCCGGTGGAGTAGTTTCCAAAGACGGAATAGGCAAGGCCCTTCTCCTTGCGCACCGTCTGGAAGAGACGCCCGGAAAAGCCCCCGCTGAGCACCTCATTCATGAGGGTGACGGCAGCGTAGTCGTCGCTGCGGCGTGTAATCTCGCCGGGATGCCCCATGTAGATGGTGCTCTGATTTACGTCGGCCTTCTGCACGAAATTAACCGAGTAGTCGCGCCTGGCCGTGCGCTCCGGCGGGGTGGGCGGGGAGTAGCCGTCCGGGGCGGTCCAGTCGCCAAACTGTGCCCGCAACTTCTGAGCCATCGCGTCGGCGTCAAAGTCGCCCCACACGCTCAGGTACGTGTTGCTCGGCTGCACAGCGCGGTCGTGGTAGTCAACCAGATCCTGCCGCGTAATGCGATCGATGGTGAAGTATTCGGGCGTGCGGGCGTAGGGGCTGTCCTCCCCGTAGAGAATCTGATTAAACTCTCGCGAAGCAATGCCGCGGGCGTTGTCGTTGCGTCGCGAGATGGCGGACTTTTGCTGGCTTTTGGCCTGCTGGACCTTTGCCTTGGCAAACGCGGGGCGCCGCAGAACCTCGGCGAAGAGGGGAAGCACCGTGTCTACATTGTCGGCGAGGGTAGACATGAAAGCAGAGCCGGCGGTCTGGCCGATGCTGGTCTCAACAGTGGCCCCGAGGTTTTCGAGGACAGTATTGAGGCTGTCGGGCGAGAGCGAGGCCGTGCCGCCGCTTCGCATAACAGTGCCCGTCATGGAGGCGAGGCCGCGCTTTTCCGCGGGATCGTAGACCGCACCCACCCCCCCGATGCGGGCTGCGGCGGTCACCTGTGGAAGCTCGCGGTCCTCCAGCAGAAAGAGGACCATGCCATTGTCGAGCTCGAGCCGGGTGGGCTCGGGGGGCTCAAAGCTGCGCAGGGCGGGGTAGGTGAGGGCCTCCACATCGTAGTCGGCGGTGGAGATGTCGTCGGGGGCCTGCTGGGCTGCGGCGGGAGAAGCGAGAAGCAGCAGCGCAATGGTGGCAAAAAGCCCGCGGAGGAAAAAGAGCCGAGAATGCATCATGGGAAGGGGGGCGGAATGCAAGGAACGCGGTGGGGAGAGCAGAGACGCAACAACAGCTACTGTGCCGCCGCGGTGGGCTGCGAGTTGTCGTCAGTGGTGGTGATCATGGCCACCGTGCGGTTGCTCCGTTGAAACGTTTCCTGGGCAACACGCTGCACATCCTCGGCGGTAACGGCTCGTAGCGCCTCCAGATTTTTGAAGACCGTGCGCCAGGTGCCCGTCAGCTCCTCCATCTCCGCAAACTGAAGGGCCAGGCCGAGGTTGGAGTCGAGCTGTCCGATGAGTTGGTCGCGCGCTCGCGTCTTGGCGCGTTCCAGTTCTTCTTGGCGGATGCCGTTTTCCGCGATGGCGTTCAGCTCCTCGTAGACCACGTGCTCAACGCTATCCGCCGAGACGCCACGGCTGGGCACCCCAAAGATGCCGAAGAGCGTGGGGTACTTGTTGCCGGGAAAGCTGGGGATGGCCTGCACCTGCAGCATTTGCTCCGTCTCCACCAGTCGCTTGTACAGCCGACTGGTACGCCCCCCGGAAAGCACGTCCGAAAGGACGTTGTAGACCGGGGCCTCCTCGCTGTATCGACTGCCGCGGTGGTACCCCACGAGCAAGAAGGGCTGTGTCTGCTCACGGAGGAGGACGCGTCGCTCGCCCTGCTGCGTCGGCTCTTCGGTGGTGACGGGGAGGGGATCTTCGCCCGCAGGCAGGCGCCCGAAGTACTCTTCCGCCAGGTCTCGCATGCGCTCCGGATCCACATCGCCCGCAATGCCCACTGTCATGTTGCGGGCCGTGTAGTGCTTCTCAAAAAAGGCTTTCGCCTCTGTGCGCGAGATGCGCTTCAGATCAGACATGTGCCCAATCACGGGGTTGCCGTAGGGGTGTGCCTTGAACGCCGTCGTCAAGAATTCCTCGACAAGGCGCCCCGTCGGGCTCGACTCGGTGCGCTGCCGCCGCTCTTCCATCACCACATCGCGCTCGGTATAGAACTCGCGGAGAACCGGATTGACAAAGCGGTCCGACTCCAGTGCGAAGAACAATTCTGCCTTGTTGGCGGGCAGACTGTAGCGGTAGATGGTGGCGTCGGCCGAGGTGCCAGCGTTGAGATCACTCACCCCGTTGCGCTCGAGAATGTTCTCAAATGCACCGTCCTCGATGTGCGACTCTGCCTCGGATTGGGCCTCAGTGAATTGAGTTTCCAAGCGGGCGAGGCGGGCCGAGTCGGCGGAGGCACTCATGCGCGCTCTGCGCAATTCCTGGTAGGCCGCCTCCTGGCGCTGCAGGGCCGCCATTTCCTTCCGAATGTTTTTGGTACCGATGGTGGTGGTGCCCTTGAACGCCATGTGCTCGAACATGTGGGCAATGCCCGTCTTGCCTGTGGGCTCATCCACAGAGCCCACATCGGCGTAGGTGGCAAATGAGGCAACGGGGGCGTCGTGACGCTCCACCACAACCACCGTGAGGCCGTTGTCGAGGGTGAACGTGGTCACTTTGTCTTCAAACCGCTCAAGAAGATCGGACTGGGCGGAGGCGACGGGGGCGCTCCACAGTAGCAAAAGGGCCAGAAGCCCCGTCCAATGCCGCACAGCGGGCGACAATCCCGGAACGAATGAGCGCGAAGTCATGGGGACGACGGTGGGGTTTGTGAACGAAAAGTGCAGCTGCTTGAGGCGACAGACTGTCTGCGGAAGGAGATGCCAATACACAAAATGCACAATTGTTGACGGCACACTCAAGGGTATACTCTTTTCTTTTGGCAATTTTACACTTGTGCTCTGTGTACGACAATTCTCCCTCCAGGAGGGGGCTGCCCGCACTGGTGATAAGAGACAGGCCGTTGGTTCCTCTGCATGTTCATTCGTTCGTGCAGTTCCGACCTGTTTTCCCCGGGCCGCCGAATGGCTCTGGCTCCACAAGGCTCAAGACGGCACTTCCCCTGGTGCTCGGGTCTTCTTTTTGAACGACGGAACGGCCGGCGCGTAAAGCTATCGTCCTTTCTTGCACCAACCTTGCCTCACGATGCAGTTTTTGAATCAGCCTGCGGCCGACAGCGACGAAGCGTGGTGGGACCGCTTTAAGGATCTGCTGGATGACCAAAACGATTGGCCAACACGCTACACTTTTAAATTTATTGCGCCCGCGGCGCATCTGGATGAGCTCCGCGAGGTGTTTGGGGAGCACCCGGTGCGCGTGCGGGAGTCGAGCGAAGGCAATTATAAAAGTGTAACCGCTCACCTCCGGGTGTCCTCCAGCAAGGAGGTTATTGAGGTGTACGAGGAAGCCTCCAGCATCGAGGACGTGATTGCGCTGTAGCGCGTCGTGTGTGTCCCTCTACACACGCACGACAATGCGTCCTCTTTCCGCCTTTACTGACCATTGCTCCGGCGCCTCTGATGCGAAAGCTGTTCGCCTCCGCGCTCTGCCTGCTCGCGGTCCACACGGGGTGCTCGCAGGACCTCACCTGGCGCGCGGTTAACCACATGATTGCGTCTGAGTACCCGGACGTGCCCACCATCAGCACCGACTCGCTGGCCACGCGCCTCGATGAGGACGGGCCGCTGCGCCCACTCCTGCTCGATGCCCGTGCGCCGGAGGAGTACGCGGTGAGCCACCTGCCTGGGGCCCGCCGCGTCGACCCGGCGGCCGATGCGTATCCGGCCCTGGACTCCCTTGCGCCCGACACGCCCATCGTGGTCTACTGCTCTGTGGGCTACCGCTCAGCCGGGGTCGCGCAGACCCTTCGGGAGCGCGGGTTTGCGCGTGTCGCCAATCTGGAGGGCTCCATCTTCCGCTGGGCGAATGAGGGGCGGCCGGTGTACCGGGACGGGGCGCCCGTGGCGGCGGTGCACCCGTACGATGCCACCTGGGGGCGGCTGCTGACTGATTCTCTCCGCACCTACACACCTTCCCCGAACCAACCATAGCTCCCGGTCTCTTTCCCTGGCGCAAACATCTCCAGCAAACAAAAACCCCTCGGCCTCCGACGAGACCGAGGGGGACACTCTGGGGAAAGCCTGCCCGGGAGGATTCGAACCCCCGGCCTCAGCCTCCGCAAGGCTGCGCTCTGTCCGACTGAGCTACGGGCAGGAGTGTGCCTCGCGCTGTATGTTTTGCGCAAGACCTCCAAATACACGATCCACGGCCGGGAAAAGATCCGGCCGCCGCTATTCTTACAGAGTGTTCACGCCAGGGCGGTACGCAGACTACGCGGATTCCTCTGCTTCGTTAGCCGCAGGGAGGGCCGCTTCGGGGTCCAGGTGGAAAAAGTGATTCGTAGGGCCGTGGCCGTGCCCCAGCGGCAGGGCGTGTCGGATGGCCCCGGTGACGTACCGCTTGGCCCGGCCGACCGCCGTGTCCAGGTCGTACCCCTTCGCCAGATTGGCCGCGATGGCGGAGGCATAGGTGCAGCCCGTCCCGTGCGTGTGTGTCGTGTCGATGCGGGGCGACACGAATCTTTGCGACGTGTCTTCCGTCACCAGCACGTCGACCGCCTCCTCGGCGTCGGCAAGGTGCCCGCCCTTTACGAGGACCGCGTCGGGGCCGTGCTCCAGTAGCGCCTGGCCGGCTGCCGTGAGGTCTGCCGTCGTCTCGATGGGGACGTCGGTCAAGTGCTCGGCCTCGTGGACGTTCGGCGTCACGAGGGTCGCCAGCGGAAGGAGGGCGTCCTTCAGCGTCTCAATGGCCGCGTCTTGCAGCAGCTTGAAGCCGCTCTTCGAAATCATGACGGGGTCCACGACAAAAGGAACCAGGCCGTGGGCCTGCACGCAGTCGGCCACCGTCTCGATGATGGCGGGGGCCGAGAGCATGCCCGTCTTCGCCGCCCGTACGTCCATGTCTTCGGCCACGGCGTCGATCTGTGCCGCGACGAGGGCGGGCGGCAAGTCGTGGGATTGGGCCACCTCTTCGGTGTTCTGGGCCGTCACGGCGGCGAGGGCGGAGGTGCCGAACACGCCGTTCGCCTCCATCGACTTCAGGTCGGCCTGGATGCCGGCCCCGCCGCCGGAGTCGCTGCCGGCAATGGTGAGGGCAACCGGTTTGGGGGACATGGGTACGGAGAGAAAGTGATACGACAGGTTCGGACTTTACATTCGCACTGCGTTCGGGGCGCAGGCCAAAACTACTTCCTGACTTCGTTCAAGGCGCGCAGGTAGGCACGGGCCGCGGCTTGGGGCGTGTCCACGTCCATAATGCCGGACAGGACCGCAACGCCGCGGGCTCCGGCCTCCCGACAGGCCGACACGCGATCGGGGGTGATGCCACCGAGGGCGAGAACGGGAACCGGCGAGGCGGTCTGGCAGAAGGCGCGAAGGGGCCCAATGCCGGTGGGCGGCTGGCCGGGCTTGCTGGAGGTAGGAAAGACGGGGCTGAAGAAATAGTAGTCGACTCCCTGGGTGCGGTCCCCTTCCGCCTCCACATGCTCGTGGGCCGAGTATCCAATGAGGGCGTCCGGGCCGAGTTGGTCTCGCGTCTCCGCCACCGTCGGGCCGCGCCATCCTACGTGCGCCCCACACCCAAGGGCATCCGCGACGTCGACCTGGCTGTTGATCGTGATCGTGACGTCCTCGTGGACGTCCCGCAGGCGGGCCACCACCGAGCGGGCCGCCTCCCGGAAGCGGTCGGGGCCGACCTCGTGATCCCGCAGGTGCACCCAGCGCACCCCCGCTGCCACCGCCTCAACGGCGCGGTCGGCACGAGCGTCGTCCGCAAATCCGTCGGCAATGAGGGCGAGGCGTGGATATGGGAGGGCGGCCATCAGGTTCAGTTGGGGAATTTGCGGATGTTGCTCAGCGTATGGCGCAGTCCCCCAGGGAGATCCGCACCGGCGTGATGCGTGAACTGTGACGCGTGAACGCAAACGGACCCGGGGCAGGCCTGCTTCACGAATCACGTCTCACGCTTTCTTCCAACTGTCAGCAGGCAAATGAACTGGCACCGAAGGAAAAGATCCTGACAGTGTGCTACGTCCCCACTCGCCCCTCCATCGCGGAAGACGCCTCGGCGTAGAGACGGCGCGGGATGCGCCCGGCCTGGTGGGCGTTGCGGCCGGCGTCGACCGCCAGCCGCATGGCGTGGGCCATCTCGACCGGGTGCTGCGCCTGGGCGATGGCGGTGTTCAGCAAAATGCCGTCGTACCCAAGCTCCATCGCCGTCACCGCGTCGCTGGCCGTGCCAATGCCCGCGTCCACAATGAGCGGGGTGTCGTCAATTTCCTCGCGGATGATGCGCAGGTTGTAGGGATTGACGATGCCCATGCCGCTTCCAATGGGCGAGCCGAGCGGCATCACGGCCGCACAGCCAAGGTCCGCCAGCTTTCGACAGGTGATGGGGTCGTCGTTGGCGTAGGCGAGGACCGTAAAGCCATCGTCGACGAGCGTCTTGGCGGCGTCGAGAAGCTGTTCCACGTCGGGCATCAGCGTCTCGTCGTCGCCGATGACCTCCAGCTTGATGAGGTCCGTCCCGAGCGCCTCCCGGGCGAGGCGGGCAACGAGGACGGCCTCGCGGGCCGTGTAGCAGCCGGCGGTGTTGGGAAGCACCTCGTACCCGCCCTGCCGAATGAGGTCGAGGTGGCTCTCGGGGGCTGGGTTTTCGACGTTGACGCGCCGGATTGCCACTGTCACCAGTTCGGTCCCCGTCGCCTCCAGGGCCTCAAGCATGACCTGAGGGTTGGGGTACCGGCTCGTTCCTACAATGAGGCGGGACGTAAACGTGCGATCCCCGATCACGAGGGCATCCCCCGCCTCGCTCTCTACCGCCCCGTTGGTGCGCACATCGTCATTCATAATCGATCGGCTAACCGCGAGAATGTCAGCAAGGCCCTCTCCGTCTCTTGATCCCCCGCTCTTCATCCCCCCGGCTGCGCCTGGATGACCTCGACCGTGTCCCCCTCCGCCAATCGCACATCGACCCAGTCCTGGCGGCGCACCACGCTTTCGTTTAGCGCAACCGCGACCCCCGTCGTTGCCGCGTCGTCGTCCGGGTCGATGTCCAGGTCGCGTAGGAGATCGAGCAGCGGGTACCCATCCGGCACCGTACGAGCGTCGCCATTCACGGTAACGGGGACAGTCGTTTCGGAGGCGGATGCATCCATTGGCATGCTTATGCCGATGCGGCGGGAGAGTCGGCAAGAGAAAAACGCTGGGGAGAAAACGGTTCGATCCATTCAGAGGTTTCTCCCGTGCAAATCAGTCGGGCCATCTCTTCGGCCGTGATGGGCGTGAGCAAGATGCCGTGCCGGTAGTGGCCGGTGGCCATGGCGACGCCGGGAGCCGCCGATTCGCCCAGGAGCGGGGCGTGGTCGCGACTGGCGGGTCGCAGGCCGGCCCAGGTTTCGTCGACCGGCAAATCGCGGATGCCCGGCACCACCTCCCATCCGCCCTCCAGCAGGTCAAAAAGCCCCCCTGCGGTCACCGTCGTATCGAACCCCAGTTCTTCGCTCGTCGCCCCCATCACCACGCGTCCGTCGCTTTTTGGGGCGAGGTAGGCCTCGGGGCCGCGCACCACGTGCTGGAGGTCAAACGGGCGCGTGCGGCGCATCTGAATCATCTGCCCCTTCACCGGGCGCACGGGCGGCTGTGCGTCGGGCGTCAGGCCGTCGAGCTCCCGCGACCACACGCCGGCAGCCACCACAATGCGCTTCCCGGCCACGCGCTCGCCGTCTGCCGTCCGCACAGCGGGCGCCTCCGCATCCGGCACCACAGCGTCCACGGGCGTGTGTTCGTGAAGCGTGCCTCCCTCCGCCTCAAAGGCCGTCCGCAACGCATCCACGAGGCGGCGGTTGTCCACCTGATGGTCCGCGGGGGCAAACACGGCGGCGGAGAGGCGGGGCGCCACGAATGGCTCGATCTCCCGCGCCTCCTCGCCCGTTAGCCACTCCACATTCAGCCCCTGCTCCTGCTGAAAGGTGTAGAGCCGCTCCAGCGCCTCGGCCGCGTCCCGGTCGTCGGCCACGATGAGCGTGCCCTCGTCGCGGTAGTCGACCGACTGCCCGCTGGCGGCCTCCACCCGCTTGGCGAAGTCCGGCCACCGGCGCAGGCTCTCCCGGTTGAAGGTGTAGAGCT
This sequence comes from uncultured Bacteroidota bacterium, assembly GCA_913056185.1. Lineage (GTDB taxonomy): Bacteria > Bacteroidota > Rhodothermia > Rhodothermales > Salinibacteraceae > Salinibacter. The sequence continues at coordinate 18,870 of CAJXLV010000032.1, read as the reverse complement.
CCAACTCCTCGAACTCGATCTCTGCGTCGGGGGCCAACATGCCGGCCGCCTGGTACGAGGTGCCCCGGCCCGCGCGATCTTTCTCGAAGATCGTCGTGGGGGTCCCTCGGCGCACGAGCTCGAAGCCGATGGCGAGGCCAATTGTCCCGCCCCCTACGATGAGTACGTCTGTGTCCATGGGATACTGCAAGTCTGCCGGAAAAATGATCGCAGGCGGCCTCGGAGACACGTCGCTGAGGCTGCCGATTTGAGCACGTATTTCTTAACGAGGCAAGCCCCGGAGATGTCCCGAACGCGTGCGCACGGAGCGCGTGTGGGTAGATCGAATTGTCCCCTCTTGCCAAGTGCAACCGATGCGCTACGACGCTGATACCATTATCGTGGGAGCGGGCCTGGCCGGAGCCTGTGCAGCCCTCACGCTCAGCCGGAACCATAGTGTTCACGTGCTGGAGGCCGATGCCCCTGCCTCTGGGGCCTCCGGCGCCGCCGCGGGCCTCGTGAACCCCCTCATGGGCCGTCGCGCCCGCCCCGTGTGGCGACTGGAAGCGGCCCTCGACGCTGTCCCGGCGCTCCTGGAAGAGGCCGGCGCCCCGGAGCTGTTTCCCGACACCGGTGTCCTCCGCCCCGCCGTCGAGCCCGATCAGGTCGAGCCGTTTCAGGACGCCGCGGATGCGCATCCTGACCTTGCCATCTGGCTGTCACCCGGGGCCGTGCACGAGCGGTTTCCCGCCGTACAGCCCGATCGGGGCGCCCTCTTTGTCCCCCGTGGCGGGGCCGTCAATGTGGGCGCGATGGTGCGGGCGCTGCTGGACGCGGCGGAGCAACGGGGCGCGACGGTGGAGACGCAGGCGCCGGTGCTCTACTGGCGCGAGACGCCCGCCGCGGCGGTGGTGGAGGTGGATCGCGGCGACGACACCGAAGAGCTCCGTGCCGACCGCGTCCTTCTCGCACTCGGGCAGGGCTTCTCCCCCTTCCCCGAACTGCGACGGCTGGGGCTGGACGGCGTGAAGGGCCAGACTGTGCGCATCCGCCGCCCCGCCGACCTTCCGGGCGCGTTCCCCCCGATGTCTGGCCGCGGCTACGTCGTGCCCGAGGGCGACACCCTGGTGCTCGGCAGCAACTACGACAACAACTTCGACGACCTCACCCCCGATCCCGACGCCACCGCCTACATCCGTGAGAAGACGAGCAAGATGATTCCGGAGGTCGATCAGCCCCCACTCCTCGACGAGACGGCCGGCGTCCGCGTAAAGCACGCAAACTCGAATCTGCCCCTTCTCGGCCCCCTTCCCCGCCGCGAGCGCCTCTGGACGTTCACCGCCCTCGGCTCCAAAGGCCTCCTCAGCGCCCCCCACCTCGCCCTCGACCTCCCGACCTACCTCGACACCCCCAGCACGCTTCCCCAGGAAGTATCCACGCGGTCGCAATAGCCCCCCGAATTCCGAACGTCAACGTTTCCCCCTTCAACCCTCCCACCCTCCACTGTGCCCGAAACCCCAAATCCGACTGCCGACGCCCTCCTGCACCGCGCCCTTCAGCACGTCGAGGACTGGGAGCAGACCTGGGGCGCTTTCGACCGCCATCCATCGCTGGGGGTCGACCCGGCCCGCCTCGACGATGTCTTCGACGAGTACCTGGGGCGACTGGAAGGCAACTACCCGTTCCACCACCCGCGCTACGCCGGGCAGATGCTGAAGCCGCCCCACCCCGTCGCCCTCGCGGCATACGCGGCGGCCCAGCGCATCAACCCGAACAACCACGCGCTCGACGGCGGCCCGCCCACGAGTCAGATGGAAAAAGAAGTCGTGGCCGACCTGGCCGCCATGCTGGGCCTTCCCGACACCAGCCTCGGCCACCTCACCGGTGGCGGCACCGTGGCCAACCTGGAGGCCCTCTGGGTGGCGCGTGAGCTACACCCGGACAAGCGCCTTGCCGTCGCGGAAACCGCGCACTACACCCACGGCCGCATGAGCGATGTGCTCAACACGGAAGTGGTCCCGGTGTCGGCCGATGCGCGCGGGCGAATGGACCTGCACAGCCTCGACCGCACCCTGGAGCAGCACGACATCGGGACGGTGGTGCTGACCGCCGGGACGACGGGCCTCGGCGCGGTGGACCCGATCGATGAGGCGATTCCGTTGTGCAAGGCGCACGGAGTCCGTGTTCACGTCGATGCAGCGTACGGAGGGTTCTTCCGGTTGCTGGCCCTGGACGAGGCGCCGGACATCGAGGGATTTCCCGCTGAGCGATTTCGGGCCATCGAGGAGGCTGATTCCGTGGCCATCGACCCGCACAAGCACGGCCTGCAGCCCTACGGCTGCGGGTGCATCCTCTTCCGCGACCCCGCAGTGGGCCGCTTCTATCAGCACGACTCGCCCTACACCTACTTCACGTCCGACGACCTGCACCTTGGCGAGATCAGCCTGGAGTGCTCGCGCGCCGGAGCGGCGGCCGGGGCGCTCTGGTGCACGCTAAAGGCGCTGCCCCTCACCCCGAACGACGGCCTCGGGCCCATCCTGGCCGCCTGCGTTCGGGCGGCGCGGACCTGGACCGACGCGGTGAAAGCATCCGACACGCTCGCCGTCGTCGCGCCGCCGGAAACCGACATTGTGACGTACAGGCCCACGACGGACGAGCCCACGCTCTCGGCCCTCCACGACGCCAGTCAGACCCTCTTCGACACAGCGATGAACGACCCGGACGATCCCATCTTCACGAGCGTCTACCGCCTCTCCGCCGACGCCCTTACGTCCCTCCACCCGTCCCTCACGGCCGACCGCGACGAGGCGGCCGTCCTGCGCAGCGTCCTCATGAAACCGGAGCACGAGACGCACGCTGCTTCCCTGGTGGACCGCCTGGCCGATACGGCCCGCTCCCTCGCACCCCCGCCAGGCTCAGTTCGTGACCGTGACGGTGCCGCGTGAGATGAAGGCGTTAGGGTATTCCTGACTGACGACGGAGAGGGCCTGCTCGGCCGCCTCCCGATCGGCAAACGCCCCGATGCGCACTCGGTAGTAGGGCTGCGAATACTTGACTACAATCGGCGGGTCCGCGCCGAGCGCCGCCCCCTTCGCCTCGGCGTTTTCCTGCCGCCACCACTGCCGCACCCGCTCCCGAAAATCCTGCGCCGCCTGCTTGTCGCGGGCCGAGAACACCTGGATCCGAAACCCGTCGATGGCCCGCCGCACGCCCTCGTCGGCCCGCCCTCGCATTAGTCGGGTAGGAACCTGGTGCGACACCGACACGGGCCGCGTCGGCGGGGTCACCTCGTACGCCGACGGATCGAACGTTTCGTACTCGGCCACAGAGACGCTCGTCTCGTCCGCCGGGCCCGGGGACGGCTCGGAGGGGCCGCCCTGCCCGGCGGTCCGGGACGATCCGCTGCAGCCCCCCACCAGCACGGCCAGCACGAGGACGGCGAGCGGGAACTGGGAGCGCGGGCGAATCCGCATGATAAGCCTGACGACCAAGTGAACAGAACATGACATACGAGCGTGCCCCCTCAACGTCCCACCGGATGCCAGGTGGTCTTGAACTCCACAAACGGCGTCATCCAGTAGGGCGACTGGCTCTCGCCCGAGCGCCACTCGGCGGGGGAGCGATCCGGGCGAAACTCCATCCGCGTGACGCTCTCCGCCCCCTCCCGCTCCAGGATGGTGCGCTCTTCGGTGGAGGCGCCCACGCTTAGAATGGCGTCCACGTCGCGGTGCCCCCCCACATGCTCGCGTAGCTCCTCCCGGTAGCCGGTGAGGATGTTGACGACGCCGCCCGGAAGGTCGCTCGTGTCGAGGACCTCCGCCAGGTCGAGGGCCAGCGTCGGGGCGTCGTTCTCCACCACCAGGATGACCGTATTGCCGGTGGCGATGACGGGCGCCATGCAGGAGACGAGGCCCAGGAGCGGCGCAGTTTCGGGACAGAATGCCGCCACGACGCCCGATGGCTCCGGCACGGAGAAGTCGAAATGCGAACTGGCGACGGGATTGACCGCCCCGAACACCTGCGCAAATTTGTCGGTCCATCCCGCGTAGTAGACGAGTCGGTCGACCGCCACGTCCACTTCCGCCACGGCCTCGTCCGCCGAGTACCCCGCGGTGCCCACCAGCACATCAACGAAGGCCTGCCGACGGGACTCCAGCATCTCCCCCATCCGGTACAGGATCTGCCCGCGGTTGAAGGCGCTCCGCCCGGCCCAGCCGTCCTGGGCCTCGCGGGCCTCCACGACCGCATCTCGAAAGTCCTTGCGCGAGGCGCGACAGATGTTGGCCACGAATTCGCCGGTTGGGTCAGTGGCGGTTACGTACCGTCCGCTTTCGGTTCGGGGGAAGCCTCCACCGATGTAGAGCTTTCGGGTTTTGTAGACGGGGAGCCGTTCGTGGGCGTCTGTGGCTGCCATGATTGTGATGGATGTTCAAGGTACGGAAGAAGACCGTGCTTGCCCCCTTCGCGGCCAAAGCCACTTTCCTTGTAGCCGCCAAAGGGACTGGCGGGATCGAACTTGTTATAGGTGTTGCCCCAGATCACACCGCTTTTGAGCGCCTGCGAGATCGAGAACAGCTTCGAGCCCTTGTCGCTCCAGATGCCGGCGGCGAGGCCGTACTCGGTGTTGTTGGCGCGCTCCACCGCCTCCTCGGGCGTGCGGAACGTGGTGACCGACAGGACGGGGCCGAAGATCTCCTCCTGCGCGATGCGGTGCGACTGGGTGACGTTGGTAAAGAAGGTGGGCGGGAACCAGAACCCGTTCTCCGGCAGGTCGCACTCGGGCTGAAACTTGTCCGCCCCCTCCTGCTCGCCGATGTCCACGAGGCGCCGGATCTTCTCCAGTTGCTGCTTGGAGTTGATGGCGCCGATGTCGGTGTTTTTGTCGAGTGGGTGCCCCACCCGAAGCGTCGAGAGGCGGTCGCGCAGCTTCTGCGTCACCTCCTCGGCCACGCTCTCCTGCACCAGCAGCCGCGACCCGGCACAGCAGACGTGCCCCTGGTTGAAGTAGATGCCGTCCACGATGCCCTTCACGGCCTGGTCGATGGGCGCGTCCTCAAAGAGGATGTTGGCCCCCTTTCCGCCCAGCTCCAGCGTGAGCCGCTTCTTCGAGCCCGCCAGCTGCTTCTGGATGTGCTTGCCCACCTCGGTGGAGCCCGTGAACGCGACCTTGTCGACGTCGGGGTGCTCCACGATGGCCGAGCCGACCTCGCCGGCCCCGTGCACGATGTTCACGACGCCGGGCGGCAGGCCCGCCTCCTGGATCACCTCGGCCAGCTTGATGGCCGTGAGGGGCGTCGTCTCGGCGGGCTTCAGGACGACCGTGTTGCCGGTGGCGAGGGCTGGGGCCAGCTTCCACGCCGCCATGAGGAGCGGGAAGTTCCACGGGATGATCTGGCCGCAGACGCCGAGCGATCGTGGGCGGCCCGGGCCCGGGAGGGCGTACTCCAGCTTATCCGCCCAGCCGGCGTAGTGGAAGAAGTGCGCCGCCACGAGCGGAATGTCCATGTCGCGCGACTCGCGGATCGGCTTGCCCCCGTCCATCGACTCCAGCACCGCAAACTCGCGGGACTTCTCCTTGATCATGCGCCCGATGCGGTAGATGTACTTCGCCCGCTCTTTGCCGGGCAGGTCGCGCCAGGTCGATTCGTACGCGTTCCGGGCCGCATGTACCGCGTCATCCACGACCGCCTCGTTCGCGAGGCCCACCTCCGCAATCGTCTCCTCCGTGGCCGGGTTGATCGACGGAAAGTAGTCGTCGGCTTCGCGGAATTCTCCGTCAATGAAGGAACCGTACCGATCCGCCAGCCGCACGTGGTCGGCGGACTGCGGCGCGGGCGCGTACTCCCACTCGTCGCCAAACAATAGCTCGCGGGCCGTATCGGGGGCCGCCTCTAACTCAGCCATAACGCAAATCAGCAGATTGGAAGATTCAACGAGAAGACCTTCTCAGGCGTCAGACGATGCATATCGGCCAACGCTCAACTCAGAACGCACAACCCTCAACCCAGTGACAAATACCGCTTCGAGTGGTAGCGCCCGGTGCGCTCCTTCTCCAGCTGAATCAGCAGGTCGTTGAGCAGCGACGAGGCGCCGATGCGGAAGCGCTCGGGCGTCAGCCAGTCGTCCCCGAGCGTCTCCTTGACGAGCACGAGGTAGCGGAGCGCCGGCTTGGCCTTCCGGATGCCGCCCGCCGGCTTCATGCCCACCTTGCGCCCCGTCTCGCGGTAAAAGTCGCGAATGGCCTCCAGCATCACCAGCGTCACCGGCATCGTGGCGGCGGGTTTTACCTTGCCGGTGGACGTCTTAATGAAGTCCGCCCCGGCGTCCATGGCAATCCGGCTGGCGAGGCGGACGGCGTCGTAGGTCGCCAGCTCGCCCGTCTCCAGAATCACCTTCAGGTGCGCATCGCCGGAGGCCTCAGCCAGGGCGCTGACCTCGCGGTGCACCCGCCCGTACTCCCCGGAGAGGAAGGCGTTGCGGTTGATCACCACATCAATCTCGTCGGCCCCGGCATCGCGGACCCGCTCCACCTCTTCCACCCGCTCGTCGAGCGCGGCCTGCCCGCTGGGAAAGTAGCTCGCCACCGACGCCACATTGATGTCGGTCCCCGCCACGTGCTCCCGCGCCACCGGCACCATCGGGGGATAGACGCAGACGGCGCCGACCGACGGGTAGTCGCGGTCCGGATCCGGAGTGCGGGCCTTCTGGCAAAGGGAGGTCACCTTGCCGGGGGTGTCGGCGCCCTCCAGGGTCGTCAGGTCCAGCATCGTGATGAGGCGCAGGAGGCCCTCCACCTTGGCCTCTTGCTTGATGCTGCGGCTGGCCAGGCGCGAGGCGCGTTCCTTGGCAGCTACCTCGTCGACGCTGGGGACCTGGGGAGGACGATAGTCGGCGGTGCGGGGCCGCTGTTGCATGGGCAAAGGCGTTCTTTGCGCGGGAGGTGCCATGGAGAATCAACACTATTAAGCATGTCGGCAGAGCATCCCTACTCGGAACGCGCGGACATGTTTGCCACGAACCAGCTCCCGTCACCGATCCACAAGCGCATCCAACTCATACCGCTTGCGCTTTTCCCAGAGCGTCTTTTTGGAAATACCCAGATCATCGGCGATGTTGGCATAGCTGTCGTTGGTTCGCGTTTCGAGGGTGCGGCGGATGTATTCCCGCTCCACCGCCTCGAGCGTGCGACCAAGCTCAAACCGAAAAGCGCCCGTGGACGAGGCCCCAGCGCGAAGATATTCCGGCGGCGCGAGCGACAGGTCGTCCGCCCCAATCCAGCGCCCCTCCGCAAAAATCATTGCCCGCTCGATGACGTTGCGCAGCTCCCGCACATTGCCGGGCCAGGGGTGGTCGTGCAGTTTCTGTTCGGCCGCCTCGGTAAAGCCACGGAGCTCTACATTCAGCTCTGCCCCTACCTCTTCCAGGGTCCGACGCGCAATCAGGAGCACATCATCTCCCATGCGGCGGAGGGGCGGCAGCCGTACGTTCACCACATTGATGCGAAAAAACAAATCCTTCCGAAAGTCCCCGTCCTGCACCCGCCCCGTCAGATCGGCATTGGTGGCACAAAGCACCCGTACGTCAGCCGAACGGTTTTCCACCCCGCCGAGCCGCCGGAATGTCCGGCTCTCCAAAAACGAGAGGAGCTTTGCCTGCAGCGCCAGGCTCATCGAGTCGATCTCGTCGAGAAACAGCGTGCCCTCATCCGCCACCTCGATGAGTCCTTTCTTCGCCTCACGCGCGTCCGTGAACGCCCCCTCCTCATACCCAAACAGCTCCGCCTCCAGCAAATTGCCCGGCAGCGAGGCACAGTCGATGTCCGTAAATCGTCCAGCGGCACGGGGCGAGTTGCTGTGCAGGGTGCGGGCCGCCAAATTCTTGCCCGTGCCCGTCTCTCCCGTGAACAGAACCGTGGTGCTTGGGACACCACGGAGCGTCCGGATGGTGTCACGCACCTGCACAATCGGGGCACTCTCCCCCAAAATGTTCTCGATGGGATACTGCCCCTGCGCGGGGGCCCCCGGCGCCGACGTGACCTCTCCGCGATCTTGCGAATGCTGCTGAACGGCCGTGGACAAAAGCGACCGCATCGCCTCCAGGTTGATCGGCTTCTCCAGGTAGTGAAACGCGCCCTGGCGCATGGCCCTCACTGCTGTTTGGACCGACGCCTGTGCCGCCATAATAATGACGGGCCCCTCAAATCCTCGCTTGTGCAGCACGTCCATGAGCTCAATCCCCGTCATGCCCGGCATCGTCATGTCCGTAAGCACTACATCGGGAGCGTCGGCCCCGTCATCGACAGCCTCCACAAGTGAGGCCGGATGCACGAATGCCGTTACCTCGTATCCGTCCCGTTCCAATACATTCTGAAAAAGCGTGCCCATCTTGGGCTCGTCGTCAACAACAAAAATCCGCGTGGCCATGAAGCACCTGAGGCGTCTGAAGAGTCTGCGGTGGGGAAGATCAGCGGCCCTCGTCAGCGGTGTAGCATCGGAACACTGCTGTGAAGCATATACGCTTTTTACGGAGTTTAATGTAGAGGTTCTGCCGATGCGCGTTCAACAGTCCGGGGAAAAATTCTTGCGATGTGCCCATACGACCGGGCGCCCGCGCTGCACCCTGCAACAACCCCACCTCCCTCCCGCCGTATGAGTGCGCCCTTTCGCCTCCCGCCTCCCCCTTCTTCCTCGATGCGGCTTCGCCATGTACGCTTCCGTTTCGCGCTTCTCTTTCTGGCGCTCTTGCTTTCAACCGCGTGCGGCGAGTCGTCCCCTACGCCGGCCCCCGACACGGTCAGCGACGACCTGGGGCGAACGGTAACGGTGGCCTCTCCGGTGCAGCGTACCGTATCGCTTGCCCCCAACCTCACAGAGATTGCCGTTGCCGCGGGGGCGGGCTCCACGCTGGCAGCCGTCACAACATCCGGCGACTTCCCCCCGCCGGTCGATACGCTGCCCCACGTGAGCGCCCTGCCGGTCGACTTTGAGGCCGTGGCCGCGCACGACCCTGGCCTCATCGTGGCCACCGACCAAATTAACGCCCCCAAAGATGCGGAGACGTTCGACGCCTTGGGCCTCCCGGTCTATTTTTTCTCGTTCGCCACCCTGGCCGACATCCCCGCCGCCATTCGCACCATGGGGCGCCTGGTGGGCACGGAGGCGACAGCCCGGGACAGCGCCGCAGCCCTGGAGCGGGCGATCGACACCTTGCGGGCACGCACCGCTCCAATTCCCGAGGACGAGCGGCCGCGCGTGCTGGTGCTGGTAGGCGATGAGACGCTCTACAGCTTCGGGCAGGGCAGCTACGTGCACACGCTGGTGGACCTGGCAGGAGGACGCAGCATCACTGCATCCATGGAGAGTCGGGCGCCCACGCTTAGCGCGGAGTATGTCCTCACCCAAAAACCGGACGTGATTCTCGGGCTCTGGGGCACAGATTACGACCCGGACCGGCTCCTGTCGCTGCATCCGACCTGGGACGTGGTGCCGGCCGTGCAGAATGATCGGGTCTACAGCCTGCCCGCCGCGCTCTTTGCCCGCCCCGGCCCGCGCGTGCTGCAGGGCGCCCGGCAGCTCGCCCGCCGCCTGCACCCGGCTCGCGTCCCGCCGCAAACGGCGACGGCGCTCTCCTCCTTTTCCCCCACCACGCCGGCCTCCTCTCCATGACGCGGCCCTGGCTTGTCGGACTCGGACTGGCGGCCCTGCTCGTCCTGACCATCGGGGCGTCCGTATCGGTGGGCAGTGCTCCTACGGGCTGGGGCGATGTCTATCACGTGCTGGCGCATCGCCTCTTCGGCGTGGGCGGCGCGCCCTCCCCGACGCTCGACCGCATCGTGTGGCGGCTTCGGTTGCCACGGGCGGTGCTGGCCTGCCTCGTGGGCGGCGGCCTGTCCATCATGGGCGTGGCCATGCAAACACTCGTGCGCAACCCGCTGGCAGAGCCCTACATTCTGGGCATTTCCAGCGGGGCCTCGGCGGGGGCCGCGCTGTTTTACCTGGGGTTCCTCCCGCCGCTGCTTAGCAAAGCCGTGTCGATGCCAGCCGCGGCGTTCGCCGGGGGCCTCGTGTCGATTACCATCGTCTACCTCGTGGCGCGCGACGGACGCCGCGTGTCGGTGCCTCGGCTCCTGCTGGCGGGCGTGGCCATGTCGGCCCTCATGGCTTCCATTACCTCGTTCGTGACCTTTTCCTCGCCGGACCCCGGCAAGCTGCGGGCGGTGCTGTTTTGGCTTCTTGGCTCCCTCAGCGGTGCACGGTGGGGCCTCCTGCCCCTGCCCGCCCTGGCTACGGCCCTCGGCCTGGGCGCCCTGCTGGTGCTGGCTCGCCCGCTCGATGCCCTGCTGGTGGGCGAGGAGCCCGCTTACAGCCTCGGCATGCCGGTCGAGACGCTCAAACGAGGGCTCATCGTGCTCGCCACGCTCGTGACCGGCGCCCTGGTGGCTGTGTCGGGAGCCATCGGGTTTGTAGGGCTCATCGTGCCGCACGCAATCCGCCTGCTCGTGGGGGTGCCGCACCGCCGACTCGTGCCCCTCAGCTTTGTCGCCGGGGCCCTCTTCCTCTGCTGGGCCGACCTCGCGGCCCGGACCCTCCTGCCCGGCCAGGAGTTGCCGGTGGGCATCCTCACGGCCCTCTGCGGCGTGCCCTTCTTCCTGGTCCTGCTGCGGCAGCGCGCCTACCAGTTCGGGTGACAGACGACAACGGTGACCGACAGACGGTAACCGACAGACGGCGACCGACGGCGGGCCGCGCGCCCTCCTCCCTGGCCCCGCTCGCCGCATGCGCCCCTCCCCCCAGACTGGGCCCTGTGCCAAACCTTTCCACGCCCGCACCGTACGGATGGTCCTTGCTTTCACTCCAAGCTGAAATCCGCAATGCCCAACGCGCCCTCTCCCGCCTCGGACGGCCGTGCTTCCTCCAACCGTACGGGGGAGGATGGAGAGGCGCTGGCCCTGGACCGTGCCGTGCCCACGAGTCTCGACGACATCCGTGCGCCTGTGGAGGCCGATTTGGACGCGTTCCGGTCCTACTTCCGAGAGGCAATGCGCTCGGATCACATGCTGCTGGACAAAATCACGCAGTATGTGCTGTGGCAGAAGGGCAAGCGCATCCGCCCCATCCTGGTCCTCCTCTCCGCGCAGGCCTGTGGCGGGACGGCCGCGGACACAACCCACCGGGCCGCCGCCCTCGTGGAACTGCTGCACACCGCGACCCTGGTGCACGACGATGTGGTGGACGACGCCGAAGAGCGACGGGGCGTCTTCTCGATCAATGCCCTCTGGAAAAACAAGATCGCCGTCCTGCTGGGCGACTTCCTGCTCAGCCGCGGCCTGCTTCTCTCGCTCGACCACAACGACTACTCCATCCTCCACACCCTCTCCAATGCGGTGCGGCGCATGAGCGAGGGCGAGCTCCTGCAAATCGAAAAGGCCCGCCTGCTCGACATTGACGAGGAGACATACTTCCGCATTATCTCCGACAAGACCGCCTCCCTCATCTCGGCCTGCACCAAGAGCGGGGCCGTGAGCGTGACCGACGACGAAGCCCTCGTCGAGCGCATGGACCAGTTCGGCGAAACCCTCGGCCTCGCCTTCCAGATCCGGGACGACCTGTTCGACTTCAGCGTGGAGGATGCGGGCAAGCCCATCGGCATTGACTTACAGGAGAAGAAAATGACGCTTCCCCTCATCGTCTCGCTCCGCGAGGCCGGGCGCCGCGAACAGAAGCGCATCCTCAAGATCGTGGACCAGGACGAGAAGGACCACGACGACCTGCGCACCATCGCCGCGTTTGTGGACGAGCACGGCGGCATTGAGCACGCCCGGCGCAAGATGGAATCGCTGGCGGCGGAGGCCCGCTCCCTTCTCAGCGGCCTTCCTCCCTCTGAGGCCCGCGCGTCGCTCGTTGGCCTCACGCGGTTTGCCATCCAGCGCTCCCGTTAACGAGTCCGGACGGTGCAAGGAGGACTGCCGAACGCGGGGTGGAATTGCGGAAATGAACCGGCAGCTTCGGCCTTCTTTCGCCCATTCCTTCTCTTCTCTCGACCAGAATCCGCCATGCCTGCCCTCCACCTCCTTGGCACCGGGGCCGCCCTTAGCGACCCACACCGCACCACCACCATGCTGGCCGTCTCCGACGATGCCGCGCCCTCCAACACGCTCCTCATCGACTGCGGGGGCGACGTGCTGCAGCGCCTCCAGGCCTGCGGCCCCTCCATCGACAGCGTCAGTGCGCTCATCGTCACTCACGCGCACATGGACCATACGAGCGGCTTTCCGCTCTTCATGGAAAAGATCTGGCTGGACGGCCGCATGCGCCCCATGCCCGTGTGCGGCATCGAGCCGGCGCTGGCCCAGGTGCAGCGCCTCTGGGACGCGTTCGAACCGGTGCACGAGGGGTGGGACGACCTTCCGCCCCTTGAGTGGCGCCCGGCCCGGCACAAGCGCGACGCGTTGATCTGGGGCGAGGCGCCGTGGACCGTGACGGCCGCCCCGGTCGACCACGGCGACATGCCGAACGTGGGCCTGCGCATCGAGCATGCCTCCGCAGACGCCGTGCTCGCGTACTCCTGCGACACCGCGCCCACCTCCAGCGTGGTCCATCTGGCCCGCGGCGCCGATGTGCTCGTCCACGAGGCCAACGGCACGGGCGACGGGCACTCCACCGCGGCGGGGGCGGCGGAGGTGGCCGCCGAGGCCGACGTGGACCGCCTCCTGCTGGTGCACCTTCCCCCGGGCGATAAGACCGCCGCACTCCACGAGGCGCGCACCATTTTCCCCCACACCGATCTGGGCGAAGAGCTCGGCACCTACGCCTTTCCGTCTGCCTGACGCATCTCCGCCGACCGACGGGCCCTCTTCGTCTCCGTCCCTCTTCGTCCCCGGCCCGTCTCGTCACAGCACGTACAGCACCACCGCGGCGTAGTGGCAGGCGCTGCCCACCAGCACAAACACGTGCCAGATGGCGTGGCTGTAGCGGAGCGAGTGCCATCCGTAAAACACCACACCCACCGTGTAGGCCAGCCCGCCCGCGGCAATCAAGAGCAGCCCCCCGATGGGCAGCGCCGCACTCATGGGATCCACGAAGAGCACGCCGAGCCACCCCATGGCCAGATACAGCCCCGTGGCGGCCGGATGGAAGCGGTGGGGGGAGAAGAGCTTAAAGAGAAGGCCGACCAGGGCAAGCCCCCACACCAGCGCGAGAATGCTCCACCCCCATCCGTCCCGCAGCAGCAGCGCGGCGAACGGGGTGTACGTGCCTGCAATGAGCAGAAAAATCGCGACGTGATCGAGCACCCGCATCGTCTGCTTCAGGCGCGGGGTGCCCACGCTGTGATAGAGCGTGGAGGTGGCGTACAGAAACACCAGCGTGCCCCCAAACACGGCCGCCGCGGCCAGCTCCCACCCGCCCCCGGCCCACCCCGAGAGCAGCACCAGCCCGACCCAGCCAATCACGCTGAGCACCAGCCCAACGCCGTGCGTAATCGCGTTGGCGAGCTCCTCCTCGTAGGACTGCCGCTTGTGCAGCGGCATGGTGGGGTCCTGGGCGGGGTCGGCAGACTCGTCCTCAAAATTCCAGGTCGGCATTGGACTGGTTCGCCCTTGCGGGGGATGGAATCAAACTGCGCGCCACAAACCACGCCGTGCATACGCGCACACAGCCGGTCCTACACACAGCCGGCTCTACGACGCGGCGTCTTCACGAGGCCCGTGTGTTGCGGCAGCGCCTCCTTCGGATGCTTCCGTCGTGCCCTCCGGCTCGGCGATTTGCGCGCGGCGCCACGCCCGGTAGTCGCGCAGGTCCTGTTCCACGAGCGAGAGACACGCCGATACCACGGCGGCATCGTCGAGCAGGCCCAGGAGCGGAAGCGTATCGGGAATCAGATCGAACGGGTTTAGCACGTACACCAGCGCAAACCCGGCGGCGCTGAGGGTCCACAGCGGGAGCGCGCGGTAACGCCCCCGCCGGGCGTCTCGCACCAGGTGCACGAGCAGGCGGCCGTCCGCGAGCAGGCGGCGCAGCGAGGCGTTCGTCCGAAACCGTTTCTCGATGGCGTCCGCCCGCTCGATCACGGCGTCGAGGTCCGCCTCGGTAATTTTCCGAGCCCTCGTTTTCACGTACTCGGGATCAATGCGAGCGATCCGGTCGGCAACGGCCGTGTCCTGCACACGGGCCTTCACGCGGGCGAGCACGGACGGGGCGCCTCGTTCGCCAGCGGCCTCGTCGGGAGACGCGGGGGAGCGAGCAGCCATGGGAAAGGTGGAGCAGCGGGGGGGACACAAACACACAGATCCAACGGGCCTGCCGCCCAAAAGCTCCCGCCCTGATCCTCTCCCGCCCGGCCCTTACCTTGGAGCGCAGAGTTTTCCTTCCTATCCGTTTTCTCGTTCCCTATGGATCTTCGCTTAGAGCGCACCGGCACCGACATTCAGTTCACGGGCACCAACGGCGCGTACGACCTTCAGATTGCCTCGTCGGACGATCAGGAGGGCCTCAGTCCCATGGAGATGGCGGCGCTGAGCACCCTCGGCTGCAGCAGCATCGACATCCTCCTGATTCTGGAGAAGCAACAGCAGGACGTAGACCGCTTCCACGCCGAGGTAGACGCCGAGCGTGCCGAGGAGCCGCCGCGCGTGTTTACCGATTTGCACATGCACTACGTGCTGGAGGGCGACGTGGCCCCGAAGAAGGTGCGCCGGGCCGTCGATCTGAGCCTGGAGACCTACTGCTCCGTCTCGAACATGATAGGCGAAACTGCCGCCATCACCTACGCCTTCACCGTCAACGGCGAGCGGTACGAGCAGGACGCGTAGCGCCGCCCCTGCCCGCGCCCTCCGTCGCCTACGTCTGCAACACGCCGGGGCGGAAGCGCTCCAGCGTCGGGTTGTGGTCGGCCACCGTGAGCCCGCGGGCGAGCCAGTCGCGCGTGTCCACCGGGTCGATGAGCGCATCCACCCAGAGCCGCGCCGCGGCGTAGTAGGGCGTGGTTTGCTTCTCGTAGCGGTCCTGAATTTCGGAGAGCAGCGCCTGCTCGTCGTCCTCAGAGAGCGTGTCGCCCTGCTTTTCCAACTGGCGCACCTTGATCTGCTTGAGCACCGTCGAGGCCTGCGTGCCCCCCATCACCGCAATCTTGGCGCTCGGCCACGCCAGCACAAGCCGCGGGTCGTAGGCACGGCCGCACATGGCGTAGTTGCCGGCGCCGTACGAGTTGCCCACGATGACTGTCAGCTTGGGGACGGTGGAGTTGGCAACCGCGTTGACCATCTTCGCCCCGTCCTTGATGATGCCCCCCTGCTCGGCCCGCTTGCCCACCATGAAGCCGGTCACGTCCTGAAAAAAGACAATGGGGATCTCCTTCTGGTTGCAGTTCATGACGAAGCGCGCCGCCTTGTCCGCTGCGTCGGCGTAGATGACGCCGCCCACCTGGATCTCGCCCTTCGACTCGAGGTCCGTGCGGTTGCGGACGACGGATCGCTGGTTGGCCACCACCCCCACGTTCCAGCCCTCGATGCGGGCGTAGCCGGTGAGGAGCGTGCGCCCGTATCCCTTCTTGTATTCGGTCCAGGAGTCCGCGTCGACAATGCGGGCCAGGAGTTCGCGCATGTCGTACTGCCCGTTGTCCGCCGCCGGGTAGAGCCCGTAGAGGTCTTCCGCCGGGTAGGCGGGCGCGGTCGCCTCCGTGCGGGCATAGCCGAAGCGCTCGACGGGGCCGGAATGGGCGACGATGGACCGGATTTTGTCGAGCGCCGCCGCGTCGTCCTCCACCTTGTGATCCACCACGCCCGAGATTTCGGCGTGGGTGGTGGCGCCGCCCAGCTCTTCCGCCTCTACATCTTCCCCAATGGCGGCCTTCACCAGGTACGGGCCTGCGAGAAAGACCGACCCGGTGCCCTCCACGATGATCGCCTCGTCGCTCATGATGGGCAGGTACGCGCCCCCCGCCACGCAACTTCCCATGATGGCCGCAATCTGCGGAATGCCTTTGCTGGAGAGCCTGGCGTTGTTGCGGAAAATGCGCCCGAAGTCGTCCTTGTCGGGGAAGATTTCGTCCTGCAGCGGCAGGTACACGCCGGCCGAATCCACCAGGTAGATGATGGGGACGTGGTTCTCGAGCGCAATCTCTTGGGCCCGGAGGTTTTTCTTCGCGGTGATGGGAAACCACGCCCCGGCCTTCACGGTGGCGTCGTTGGCCACGATCATGCACTCTCGGCCACAGACGGCGCCGAGGCCCATGACGGTGCCCCCGGCGGGACAGCCCCCCTCCTCCTCGTACATCTCGTACCCGGCAAACAGGCCCAGCTCCCGAAACTGCTCCGGATCGTCCACCAGGGACGCGATGCGCTCCCGGGCCGTGAGCTTCCCTCGGTCGTGTTGCTTCTGAATCTTCGCCTCTCCCCCGCCTGTGCGGATCTCGTCCGCCCGCCGGGTCATCGTTTCGAGAAGGGCCTCGTAGTGGGCGGCCTGCTCCTGGTAGGAAGCGCTTTCAGCGGGCGCCTCGGTGCCAAGGGACTCAGACTCGGACATACAACCGGAGAATCTTGGGGTGGGGAATGGGCGAGTGCGAGTCGGCCCCGAACACCCGAGCCGACAGTCGTAATCTAACCGCCACGGCCGTCAATCCAAAACGCCGCGCGGGCGTCCTCTGCACAATTCCACACGAAAGGCCGGTTCCCCGAAAGGGGACGCCGGCCGCGTGGAGTGTCCCCGTCAAGGACAGGCTTCTGCTACAGAGTGCTACAGGATTGCGCTCATCTTGCGGCGGATTTCCTCGATCGACTCACCGGTTTTGTCGTGGATCAGGCCCATGATCTTCTGCATGTCCCCCCGAGCCCGCTTCATCTGCTTGTTGTCGAAATCGGTCTCGGACCAAATCTCCTTGATTTGATCCCGAATCCGACGCCAGTCCTCGTTCATCTTTTCTGTCGCCATAGTCCAGCGGTGGAGTTGTGAGCAAGAGTGTGCCGATGAACTCGTACTGCTGGGTTGTAGGCGGGGTTTCACTTTTTTCTCCAAACGGGTGCGAGCATGGAACGTTGGAAGACCCCATTTTCGCTGCGCACAGCTTTCCACTGTCTCCTCATCCGCATTTATGGCTACCGTTGGCGTCATTGGAGCCGGCATCGCTGGGCTGGCCGCCGCGTATCGGCTGCAGGACCACGGCCTCTCCGTAGAGGTCCTGGAGGCCTCCGATGCGGTCGGCGGCGTCATTCGCTCGGAGCAGCACGAGGGATTTTTGGTAGAGCACGGGCCCAATTCCCTCCGGTCGAGCGCCCCCGCCCTGGAGCACATCGTGCAGGACCTGGGGCTGGACGCGGAGCGGGTGTGGGCCAACGACACGGCCGACACGCGCTACGTGGTGCGCGACGGTGCGCCCACGCCGCTTCCCCGCTCTCTGGGGGCCTTCCTCTCCACCGACCTGTTCTCCACGCGGGCCAAGGTGCGCCTCCTGGCCGAGCCGTTTATCGGGCGGGCGGACGCGGCGGAGGAAAGCGTTGCGGCGTTCACCCGGCGGCGACTGGGCCCGGAGGTGCTCCGGTACGCCGTGGCCCCGTTCGTGGGCGGGGTCTTCGCGGGCGCCCCGGACGATCTCTCCGTGCAACATGCCTTTGAGCGCCTCGCCCGCCTGGAAGACGAGTACGGCTCTCTGTTCGTGGGGGCTCTCCGCCGCGCCCTCTCTGGCTCCGACGACGATACGACCGACGTGCCCTCCGGCCTGTTCTCCTTCCGGAACGGTCTGCAGACGCTCCCCCTGGCGCTCCACGACGCCCTGGGCGCGGCTGTTGTCCTGCATGCTCCCGTCGCTGCTGCCCGCCACGACGGCTCGCAGTGGCAGGTGCGCGTCTCTCCTCCGGACGCCCCCGAGCACACCCGCACGTTCGACGCGCTCCTCTGCACCGCTCCGCTCCACCGCCTGGAGCAGATGGACCTGGAGACGCCGGTCGATCTGTCTCCGCTCGTGGACGTCCACTACCCGCCCCTCAGCGTGCTGGCACTGGGCTACCCGCGCGACGCAGTGGCGCACCCGCTCGATGGGTTTGGGGCCCTCGTTCCCCCCGTCGAGGACGACCTGAACGTGCTGGGGACGATCTTTTCCTCTACGCTCTTTCCTGGGCGGGCGCCGGACGGGCACGTGCTGCTGACCACCTTCGTGGGTGGGGCCCGTGCGCCGCAGCACGCCACCCCCAACCCCGATGCCCTGCAGTCGCTCGTGACTGCCGACCTGAAACGGCTCCTGGGGGTGGAGGGCTCGCCGGTCTTTCGGCGCCACATCCACTGGCCACACGCAATCCCACAGTATACCCTCGGCTACGAGCGCGTGAAGGGCGCGCTGGATGCACTGGAGCAGACGCATCCTCGCCTCGCCTTCGGGGGCAACTACCGGCAAGGCGTCTCCGTGGGCGATGCGCTTACGTCTGGCCTCGATGCGGCCGAGCGCCTCTGCGACCAATTCGAGGCGACAACGCCAGAGGCCGACCGGCGGAAGCGACCGTCCTGAGCGCTAATGCACCTCCGCAGGTCGTTGCGGCCTCCAACGCCACCGCGGACGATCTCCGAACATATTTGCAGGAGACCGACGCCCGTGTGCCCCCCTCCAGGTTCTGCGTCCAGGGGGCCGCACGTCTGTTCCGCCCTGTGCGCCGCCTGAGACGCGTTCTGCATCGGGGGACTGCAGCATCGCGGTCGCATCGCATCTTCTTGCGCGGCCGGAGCAGCGCCGTGCCCAGGCCGGGGCGGCCCACCAGCGCATGCAAGACGCGGATTCCTGGGCAGCCGTGCAGCCGTCCATTCACCGAGCCCTCCGCGCCTGCAAAAACTCGCATCTTCCCTGAGCGCAACTGCGATAGGGGACGTACAGGAGGGCGTGCAGGAGGCACATTTTACAAAAAAAAAAAAA
>CAJXLV010000031.1 GCA_913056185.1 uncultured Bacteroidota bacterium | reverse complement strand
GGCGGGTCGGCCCGGAGGACGACCGCCACGATGGTAAGGGCGAGCCACAGCGAGGCCGCCTTGCCGGCCCAGGCGCTCATTACGATCTGCCCCGAGCGCCGGACGATGACCGCGCTTCCCAGCAAGAGGGCCGCGTCTCGCCCCACGACCACCCCAAAGAACCAGAGCGGGAGGTGCGGGTCGGCCGGGCGAAACGTGAGCGCCGTGACCGTCGCAACGGCCGTAACCTTATCGGCGACCGGGTCGATCACCTTGCCCCAGTCGGATACGGTGCGCGTCCACCGCGCGATCCGTCCATCGAACCAGTCGGTGAGGATGACCAGGAGGATGAGCCCGAGCAGCCAGTCGAGGGGCCCGTCCTGCCACAGGAGGGCCGTAAGGGGCGCCACCAGCACCAGCCGGAGGAGGCTGAGCGTGTTGGCGGC
This sequence comes from uncultured Bacteroidota bacterium, assembly GCA_913056185.1. Lineage (GTDB taxonomy): Bacteria > Bacteroidota > Rhodothermia > Rhodothermales > Salinibacteraceae > Salinibacter. The sequence goes on along the minus strand of CAJXLV010000031.1, from coordinate 43,872 downwards.
GGTCCAGAAACGGCCCAGGTTGGGCAGGGCAGCCATAACAAGCAGGAAGGGCCCAGTTTGTCGAAGCAGCGAAGTGGCATAGGGCCACGCCACGTAGCAGGTAGTCCGATTGCCCACGGCCCGTTCCCCGCCCGCCCTCCGAATCACCTCCAGGCCGTAGAATCCACGTGGATTTTAGCCCGGGGCGCCGTGGGCGCTACTCGCGCTCCTGGATGGGAATGTGGATGGTGTCCGCGTACACGCCGCCCACGAAGCCGTGGCCGCCGGTCACGTTCGAGAACGTATCCGGACGGGCGAGTGCGTTGAGGGAGGCGCCCTGCCAGTCGGGCCAGTCGGGGCCGCCTGCCGTCACGCGCACCACGGCTCGGGGGGCAGTGAATTGGTTCGGGTCGGGGCACTGGTTCATGCCATCCCCCGCGTTCGGGCGGGTCAAGAACAGAAGGTCGTCCGCGTAGAACACGGACACCCGAAATCGATTTTCCTCTGGCTCCTCCTCCACCCGGTCGTAGTGGTCGAGCCAGGGACGGCGGGCGGAAGGACGAGGCAGCGGATATCGCACTTCGGCCGCGGCGACGGCATCCACCCCGCGCACCCGCAGGTCAAACGTATTGGCCAACTCCACAGGGGTGCCGCGCGCAGAGAAGCGGCAGGGGAGCTCGAAGGGACGATCTCTGGTGGCGGCCGGGGCGTGACGCAGGCGAGGGGCCTGAGCAGGCGTAGTCGTCGTGGCCGTCGTGACGGCCTGCCCATCCACCTGCACTTCCACGCGGTACGTGGTGCCGGGCTCGATGGCGTGGGGGGTCCAGGCATTGTGCACCGGTGCGACGTTGCCCACGGTGCCAAACGAGTCGCGCAGCGCCACCTGCGTGCCGGCGTCCAGGTTTTTGAGGACGACCCGAGCGTTCAGGGAGGCCGGCGCGCCCACCTGCGTAGAGTCGCCCAGCGGCTCTACACGCACCACCTGCGTGTCGGCCGTAACCTGAAGGGTGCCGAAGAGAGAAAACTGATAGTCCGGATCTGGGTTGAGCACCGTCACGGAGGTGTCGCACCCCCCCAGCAGAAGCACCGCAAGCAGGGCCCCGAGCAGTCGCCCGACGGGGTACCGGGGGGCTGTCCCGAAACCAGTCATGAGAAGGGTGAGGCTTGTGCGCAGACAGATGGACGTGGGCGGGTCACCGGACGTCTACCTGGAGGGAGAGATACGGAATGAGGGGAAGCTGGTCGACCCTGTCGAGCGTAAAGATGTCAATGTAGAACAGATTGGCCCGGTTGTAGGCATTTATCGCCCCGCCCTCCACGGTAAGGTCAAGGGCCGGGCCCAGGGGAAGGGTTCGCTTTGCGGACAGATCGAGGCGGTGGTAGGCCGGCAGCCGGTCTCGGTAGGGGCGCCGGTACAGCGTACGGGGACGCCCCACTACGTCTGTGGGGGCGTCGCGGCGGCCTCGGATTTCGAGGAGTGTGTCGTATCCGTACACCTGGGTAAAGGGAAGGCCCGACCCGTACTGCCAGCGCACCGATGCGCTCAACAAGTCCCCCTGCCAGGTGGCTCGTGCCGAGAGCTTGTGGCGGCGGTCGTGCGGTGGATTGTATTCCACGAGGTCCTCTCCGGTCCACGCCCCTAACGCGTCCCCCGCAGCCTCGTACGCAACGCGGCCGTAGCCGTACGACAGGGACAGCCGGACCGGGTCTCGCGTGTATCGCAGCCGGACATCCGCTCCGTAGGCGCGTCCGTCAGCCCGGGCAAGGGTGGTGTTGGTGCGGACGAGTGGCGTCCACCGCGGCACTGGCAGATCCTGGAACCGCTTGTACCAGCCCTCCACCGACGCCCGAAGCCCAGGCGCCAGCGGCTGTGCCCATCCCAGCAGGGCGTGGTCGGCCCGCAGCGGCTTGTTCAGAAACGGCGTCGGGGTCCACGCCCGAAATATCGACCCCACGTCGCGCTCATCAGCGATCGTGGTTGGAATCTGGTGGTACACCCCCACGGCTGCCGTCAGGGTTCGGTCGTTCTCGGAGCCCGGCTGGTACGCGAGCCGCAGGCGCGGATCGACCGACGCCCCGTCCCAGGCAAACAGCGACTGCCCGCCGATGCTCGGCGTCACGGTGAGGGCATCCGTTGCCTCCCAGGTCGTCTTTCCGTAGAGGGAGGCGCTCAACAGGAAGCGGTCCTCACTGGTAAACCCCAGGAACGGCTCGTTCAGGGCGTAGCTGTACTGGTCGGCCTGAATCGTCCCTCCCCACTGCACCGTGCCCTCCCAGGGGGCCGGCTGCGTCAGGTCGAATTTCGTGCGCGCCTTCCACGTGTCGGAGGCGCGGCGTGTCTGGTCGGTAGAACGCACCTCGTTGCCAAAGTGGGTCGCCCCGAACGCAACGTGGAAGGTCTGCGCGGACGCCTGCCCAAATAGCAAACACTCGCCGCCCACGGAGGTGTTGCTCCATTGAAACGACGCCGCCACATCCGGGTCGATCCGTCCCCGGTCGTACGTTCGGACCCCGGTCACTGAACACTGGCTCGACGCGCTCTGGGTATGAAGCTTGGCCGTGACGTCGTAGAACCGATACGGCGTTTCTTCTCCGAGCAGGGACGGCCCCGCTTCTTCGATGAGCGAGTGCCGCACATTCACCAGGAACGACTTGCGCCCCTTCTGCAGCGGCCCCTCCACCCGCACAGAGGCAAGAAAAGGCCCGACCCCTCCCTGCCCCTGCACCTCGCCCGTGTTTCCGGAGCGGAGCTGGACGTCCATGACCGACGAAATGCGCCCCGTGTGCTCTGCGCTGAATCCTCCGGCGTAGAAGTCTGTGCTCGCCACCAGGTTGCCAGGAAAGGCTGAATAAAAGCCGACAATGTGAAACGGTTTGTAAATGGGCGTTCCGTCTACCAGCACGAGGTTTTGGGAGGGAGTGCCCCCGCGGATGTAGAGGCGCCCGCCACGGTCGCCTGTGGCCGTAACCTCCGGCTGGGCGCGCAGGTAGGCGGCCAGGTCGCTGCCGGGCCCCGGGGTGGGAATGGCCGCGATGTCGGCCGCCCGCACCCGGCGCAGCCCGGCCTCTTCGCCCTGGAGGCGCGCCCGCTCCTCCACGGTAACCTCCCCGAGTTGCCGCGCGGCCACAGAGAGCCGCACCGACAATGTCCGCCGCTCGCCCGCCTGCAGACGCAGGGTATCGCGGTACGGACGAAACCCGACGTAGCTAATTCGAAGAACGTGGCGCCCGGCCGGCACGCCGGAGACCTGGTAAAACCCCTCCTCGTCGGTGGCCGCCGCGCCCTGCCGCGCCCCCGTTAGACGCCGCACCACCACGTTCGCCCCCCGCAACGGCTGGCCACTGGCCGCGGCACGAACGAACCCCCTCAAGGTGGCCGCCTCCGTGCTCGACGAGGGCTGCGCCTGGACGCCGCCGCCCGACAGCAACAGAAGAAGGGCAGCCACGACCAGCCCCATGTGGCCACGGGGCTCTCCACACACGTCCTGCGCGATGCCGTTCGCCTGCGCACGAGAGAAGAGTGGCGTCACAAGACTCGGGCATTGTTCAACAGACTACAGGCCTCTTTCCACCCGCACAAAGCAGACCGGGGCCACGAGGTCCTCAAGCTCACGAGGCGGAGTCGGCCGTGTCGCCCTCTATTTGCTTCAGCAGCGTACGGATGGGACGGCGCTGTTCGTACGGAATGGAGAAGTTGGTCCCGCCCACCGCACCGCTCACCTGCGCTACCCCTCCGATGGTAGAAAGCTGCCCGCTCGATACCTTGATGCGCGCAAAAATGCCGCTTCGCACCGTGGTCGTCTGCGACGCATCGCGGGTCTGCGGATCCTCCCAGGTGATGGTTTCGCTTCCGATGGTCATCGCCACGTCCCGCCCCCCGAGCTGCACGGGCTGGGGCCCGTCTTTGATGAAGTGGATGGCGTACTCGGAGGGTGCACACCCGTCTCCGCTGCACGTCCCCACCACTTGCACGAAGAACCGATTCTGCTTCTGAAGGCCTTCCGTCATGTCCACGTCATCGAGCCGCATCCGGGCCGTCTCGTACGTGGTTGTGCCGGACGCGTCATCGTGCTTTACCTGAACGGGCTGCGTCGTGGTCGCACATCCCCCGAGCGCAACGAGGCCCACGAGGGCTCCCACTCCAAGAACGTGGTGGAGGAAGCGGAATGCTGCGGGTCGTAAGTCCATCATCAAAAGGGGCACTTTTGAGCTCATTAGGGATTACGAACATGCACACAGGTCTTTACCCTCTCTTTGCATGATGTTCCCGAGACTCCTTTCTCAGAAGGAGGGTGTTTCATTTGCGAAATGCCTGCTGCCTTCGGAACGGCTCTGGAGCGAGGCGTCTCAACGAAAAGGGCCGACCCCCCAAACGGGCGGCCGGCCCTCGTGCCGGTGCTCAGGCTCTGTTCCTGATCTGGTGGGCTCGTCAGGACTACTCTGCAGAAGCGTCCAGCACGCCGTAGTCGATCACCGCACTTCCGTCCAGGGTGTACGGTGCATCCTGGGTGCCTCCAGACGTCTCAAAGTCATAGGTTTCGTTTCCATTGTCTCGGTGAGCCATCGCGCCGATCGTCGTAGTGTCCGAGATGGATGCGTCGAGCGGCACCGCCACCTCGTTTGCAATGCTGTTCGGCGCAATGTAGTCCGAGTGCCCAACGATACTGCCGATGACGTTTCCGTTTGCCAGCGACGTGCTGTCGTGCAGGACGATGTAGCCGCCCTGATCGCCGATGTACGACCCATCGACCGTCACCGTGTCCCCAGCGGCAAGCGTCTCCGTCTCTCGGTCCGTGAAGTCGACCGAGGCCGTCGATGGAAGCAGCACGCCATCGATGCCGTGGATTGCGCCGCCGGTGGCCAGGACGTCAGGATTCACGACAGACGCCTGCCCGTCGTTGATCGAGACGCCGTTGGTGGTGGAGAAGCTCACCGTCTGGTTGCCCAGAAGCGTGGTGGCCGTCTGGCCGTCGCTGATGTCGCCCGACGCCACATCGGCCGCAAGGGCGTGGTACTTGAGGATGTCGCCAAGCACACTGGAGGAGGCCGGCTCATCCGGGTCGGTGGCCTGCGTCGGCGCGGTTTCAAGGCCTCCGAGCACCGCGTCCGTGGGCGCGAAGAGGGTGTAGGTCGACCCGTCCGTCAGGACCGAAGCCACTCCCGAGGCGCTGGCCAGGTCAACCAGTGCCGAGTACCCAAGGCTTCCCAGACGCACAACCTGCTCACCAAAGCTGGGCACTTCCGTGGAGATCTCAATCTCTTCGGCGTTGATGTTGTCGTCCGGCGAGTTAACGCGGAGAGTGTTGGTCGCCGAGCCTCCCGGATTCACATTCGCGAACGGATCATCCTGGGAGAAGACGATGGTTACAAACTCACCATCCCGCCGGCTTCGCACGTACGAATTTTCAGACCGCTCTTCCACAGGGAGCTCTTCCCCGTTCAGGGTCCAGGTATAATTTTTCTCGGTGGTGAATCCCTGCACGAAGTACGACACCGTGTCCGGCGCCGTCACGGTTGCTGTGGAGGCGTTGATGTCAACCCCCGAGGCATCGCCCACCACGGAGTTTCCGAGGCTGATGATGTAGCGGTCGCCGTAGTCCGGCTGGATGTTCTGCTCCGTCTGGTCACAGCCCGCGAGCACCACCAGGGCGCCGACCAGCAGAAGCGAGAGGACCTTCCGAGAAATAGTCATCGAGGTGTGTGTCGTTGCAATGGTTTCCATAGTTGATTGAATCCGTGACAGTCAGCAAAAGAAGGGGGGAGCGAGGGCCGAATTCCCCGGAAACGGGAGGCGCGCAGCCTCTCCGGGCTGCGCGCCTCGCGCGGGGATGAGTGTACTCGCTAGGGCTGGTAGACCTCCGACGACGGTTCTTCGGTGTCCCACCAGATGCGACGTCCGGGCCCCTCGTTGGCCACACCGTCAAACTGCCTGTTGGCCGCCTCGGTGACGTTTCTCTCGTTGAGGTTGAACTCCGACTGCGGGTAGTCGATGCGGATCGGGAGGTCTCGTCCCTGTAGGTCGCCCGCAGGGCCGCCTGTGGGGGGACCGAGCCATCCGCCGAAGTCAAGCCGACGCCACGTATTCCAGCCCTGGATGTTGTTGAAGTAAAACCCAATCCAGCGCTGCTCGCCAATTACCTGCTCGTACCCGTTCGCGTCGTAGTCGTTGAGAACCGCATCCACGTACGAGTCGGCGGCCGCGCTCGACCCGCTGATGGCGGCGTCCGTCTCCGAGCCGTAGAAGTTGATCGATGCGCGGATGGCTTCCTCCAGGAAGTCCTTCGCAGCGGCATCGCCTCCGCTGATGAACCCGCGTGCCGCCGCTTCGGCCTTGGTGATGAGCACCTCGTCGTAGTACATCATGGGCGCGTACGCGTCGCCGCTCCCACTTGGGCCGGCCGAGAAGAACGGCTCCGGGCGCGACTCATTGCAGGTCGGCCGCGAGGTCTGTCGCCCCTGCGCAGCGCTCTGCTCCATGCCGTACGGGAACCCATCGTAGTTTCCGCTCCCGTCCTCGCACGGCGGCGCCGAGTCGGACGTCTGTTCCACAAAGGCATCGAGGCGCGGGTCGTTGGCACTGTACTGTTTCAGCGCCTGCACAAACCGCTCCGAAGCGTCGAAGTCATCACGTCCGTCCACGAAGCGATTCTCGTAGTAGGTGTTGCGGTGGGCAGAGCTGGTCCCGAACTGGAAATACGTGTTGTCCGCGTTGCTCTGCAGGGCGTTGCCGTTGGCCTCGTTAATAACGGTCTCCGCGAATTGCGGGTTGGCGTCCGCGGCCCGAATGCCGAGACGCATCTTGAGACCGTTGGCAAAGCGGCTCCACTTGGTCATGTCACCGCCGTGCACAAGGTCTCCCGCCGGTCCGCTCCCTGTCTGGATGAGACCAAGCGCTCGGTCGAGGGAGTCCGCCAGGGCCGGGTAGATTTCCTCCTGCGGGGTGTAAGCCGGGTCCCGATTGGCCGATCCCTGCAGGGCCTCGGTGAACGGAATGTCGCCGTACGCGTCCGTCAGAATCTGGAACGCCCAGACCTGCGTGATGATGGCGATGGCCTCCAGGTTGGCTGCGTTGGGGGGCTGGTTCTGGCGGGCGAGCTCTTTCACCCGGCGGAGGTCATTGAGGGAAGTGTAAAAGTTCGACCATCCGTATCCCACACTTCCATAGCGGCTTTCCTCCGTCGTGTAGAAGTTCTGGGTGGTGTACTGGGCGAGGAGGTTGGCCCCTCGCATGGTCTCGTTGCCCCCGTAGGTCTCGAAGGCAAGATCTCGCTGAGCGTTCGCGAGGACGTTGTTCGGGTTCGCTGAGGTCGGCTGGTTTGGGTTTTCGTTGTATTCCGAAAGGCTGTCGCACCCTCCCAGCAGCATGGTCAGGGCCATGGCCCCTCCGAGAAGGAGTGCGAATGAGGGAACGTAGCGTGTCATGTTGTAAACGTTGGAGTACATAGGGACAAGCGTTGACGATGGAAGACCGCGGGCGTACACAGAGGGAGAGAGCCCGGCCCCGGGAGCAATCTGCCCCCGGGGCGGCTCTGCACCCGAGAGATGCTTAGAACGTCAGGTTCACGCGGAAGCCGTACGACCGCTGGGTCGGAATCTGGCCAATCTCGTATCCCTGAATGTTTCCGGCCCCGAGGGTGACCGACGGGTCGATGTTCGGGGACTCGCGGTAGAGGAACATGAGATTGTTGCCTGTAACCGACACGCTCGCCTGGCGGATGGGCACCTGGCCAAACCACTCGACCGGCAGGGCATAGGTGACCGATACTTCCTGCAGCTTCGCGTACGTCGCGTCGTACGTGAACCCTTCGTAGCGGGCGCCGCTGAACCAGCTCTTCCAGAAGGACGCGGCCGGAAGACGGCCCACAGCTTCTCCGAAGGGGGTTCCCTCGTTGTTCGCCACCTGATCGGTCGGCGTGTTGGGCATCACAACGCCATCCGGAATGATGCCGGTCTCGCGCTGGTTGCCCGCCACCGTGCCTTCCGTAAGGCCGCTGTACAGGCCGAAGGCGTTGGAAATGGAGAATACATTTCCGCCCTTCTGGCCGTTGACGAGGGCCGTCACGGTGAGGTTCTCCCAGGAGAACGTGGTGGAGATGCCCCCTGTCCAGTCCGGCTGGAAGTTGCCGATGGTCTGGTTCTGGGAGGTAGTGCGCGGAACGCCTCCCGGCGTATACACCACATCTCCGCTGGCGTCGCGCAGAAGCTCCGGCGCCACAAACGCACCGTACGCCTCTCCCTCCTTCGCCACGATGTTCGGCCCGAAGGTCGTGCCCCCAATGACGTAGGTACTGATGCCTTCCGCGAGGTCTTCGACCTTGTTGACGTTCTTGTTGAAGTTGAACGTCAGGTCCCACTGTGTCTCTTCGGTGAGGACCGGCGTAACCGAGAGGCTGGCCTCCAGGCCGCGGTTGGAAATCTCTCCGGCGTTGATGAGCGCGGAGTTAAAGCCAGAGGCGCTCGACACGTCGACGTTCAGAATCTGGTCTTCCGTCACGTCGCGGTACCACGTGGCACTCAAGCTGGCCCGATCCTGGAAGAACTCCAGGTCGGCACCAAACTCGATGCCGGTCGTGATTTCTGGCTTCAGGTCAGGGTTGCTGCTGGACCGCTGCACCTGCTGAAGCGGCTGCCCCTGGAACGGGGTGTTCACCGGGAACGAGGCCGAGAGCTGGTAGGGATCCGTGTCGTTCCCCACGCGGGCCCAACTCGCCCGCACCTTTCCGAAGGTCAGGATGTCCTGGTCCTGCAGGGCATCGAGGCCGGTGAAGACGAAGTTGGCCGAGACCGACGGGTACAGGTACGAGTTTTCGTTTTCCGGGAGCGTCGAGGACCAGTCGTTCCGGAGCGTTCCCTCCAGGTAGACCAGGTCGTTGTAGCCCACGTTCACCGAGCCGTACGTACTGTACACCATCTTCTCCTGGAAGAAGTCCGTGATGCCAGGCCGCCCCACGGAGTTTTCGACCGTGAAGACGCCCGGGGCGGAGAGGCCCTGCGACGTTGCAGAGGCATTTTCCTCAAACGTCTCGTAGCGCACCCTCCCAGCCACGAACGAGGTTACGTCAATCTCGTCGGTGATCTGGGTGTCGTAGTCAAACTTCAGCTCCGTGTTGATCTCCTGGACTTCACGGACGGACTCGTTGTACGACGGTGGGTTCTCCGTGGAAAGCTCCGCGAGGCGGTCCCCGAAGCGCTCCGTGTAGAAGTCCGTGCTCACCGAGTACGTCCCCGTAAAGTTGCTGAGGAAGTCGTAGCTGAGCTGCGCCTTCCCGAAGATGCGCTGTCGGTCGTCCTCCTGGAAGTTTTCGAAGCGCCCGACGTACGGATTGTCCGTGTAGTTAAACGTGGTGGGGTTTTGCGCCCCGGAGATGCCCAGGTAGTTCCATCCACGCTGTTGCCCGTTCGGGCGCTCGTAGTCGCGCATGTAGCTGTCGTCGCCGTAATTGAGCTGGCGCTGGGTAAAGGTGTTGAAGGCCGCGAAGGGATTTTCCTCGAAGCCGTACCCTGTGCCTGAGCGACCTTCGGCCTGACGGTAGCTGTAGCGTGCCACCGCGGTGGCGGTGAGAGCGTCGCTCAGGTCGGCCGATCCATTGAACTGGATCTGGTATCGATCCAGAGAGCTGTTCGGCATCACGCCGGTCTGGTTGCGCGTGCTCAGCGACAGGCGGTAGTTGAAGTCTTCGGCCCCCTTCGAGAGGGCCAGGTTGTTGTTGTACGTGACCCCCGTGTTCATGAAGTCCTCTACAGCGTCGGGGTGTGCCACCCATGGCGTGGCCTGGCCTTCCAGCCCGTTCACGTCGTCCCAGCTGTACCACTGGCGCGCCGGGCGTCCGTCCAGGGCCGGCCCCCAGGATTCGTCAATGGCGTAGCTGGGCAGGTACGGGTCGTTCTCCAGACTTCCGTCCACTTCGTAGTCGCCGTCGAGCGTGCGAAAGGCCGACGAGGAGCCTCCGCCGTACTGATTCTGGTAGTCCATGAAGTTGTAGGCCTGCGTGGCCTGCACGCCCAGCGTGTAAGAAACGCCCAGCTCGTCGCCCCGGGCCGATCCGTCCTTGGTGGTGATCTGAATCACCCCATTCGAGGCGCGGGATCCGTACAGCGCCGCCGCCGAGGGGCCCTTCAGCACCGACACGGACTTAATGTTGTCCGGATTGATGCTCGACGCGGCGTTTCCAAGGTCGAACCCGCCGCTTCCCTGGTTCTGAACGCCACTGTCGGTGGCGCGGCGATTGTTGATCACAATGCCGTCCACCACGATGAGCGGCTGGTTGTTGCCGGTAATGGAACTGTAGCCGCGAAGCACGATGTTGCTGGATCCGCCCATCGTGTTCCCGGACCGGATGCTTGCACCGGCGACTTTCCCCTTCAGGGAGTTGACGAAGTTCTCATTGTCCGTCACTGCAAGGTCGCCTCCCTCTACCTCCTGAACGGAGGTCGTGATCGAGCGCTCTGTGCGCTCCTGACCCAGTGCCGTCACAACCACGTCTTCCAGCCCGACGGCCTGCGGAGCGAGGCGAAGGTTCACGGTGATCGTCTCTCCGGCCTCCACGGTCACAGGCATCGACTTGGTGGAGTATCCCACAAAGGAGGATTGAAGGGTCTGCTCCCCGGCCGGCACGCCGGAGATTTCAAACTGCCCGTTGGGCCCGGTGGCTGCGCCGATGTTCAGGCCTTGAACCGCCACATTAACGCCGGGCAAGGGTTCGGAGGTTGTGCTATCGACAACCGTCCCGGCAATGGTGCCGGTCTCTTGGGCAAATGCCGTGGCCGGCCCTGCCAGTAATACACCAATAAGGACAGCTAGTACCTTTCGAAACATAAATGGACGTAGAGTGAATAGGCGGCAGAGTATACGAGCGATGAGACGCTGAGGGCAAGCCTGCAAACAGCACACGACTGGTGGTTTGCCCCCTGAAACGCGATGCGTGCCCGACTGGGCACCTCCCCTCGATAACCATCGTTGGGCTCGGATGAGAGTGACGAAAGCCAGTGCCTAACCGGACCCTCTCGTCTGCCCGAGCCTCCTGATAGCGCGAACGTGTCACTTGGCTTTCTTTACAAAAGCATTCGATTTGTTCAACAGGATATGAACCCTATCGTAACGCCTCCTTAATGTCAAGCCCCGTATCGAGAATGTCAAATTGTTGCCGGTAGGAATTTTCTGTACGTCCGTTCTCGGTATGATTTCGCGGACCGTGCCGGGAGGGGGGCGTCTGGGGCTCTTGAGGGCGTGGCCTGCTGTGGAGCTGCTGTCCTAAGAATGCCCGCCCGGAGAAACAAGAACGCCCTTCGCCGGAGATGAAGGCCATCTCCAACGAAGAGCGCTTCGTGTGGGAGCTATCTTGGAGCCCGGTGCCGGATGATGCGGAAGGGGACAGGTCGGGAGTTTTTGTATGAGCTGTGCGGCGTTTCTGGGACGTGCCCAGCGCCCCGTGAGGCGGACGGCACCGGCCTGTGGAGCCAGAACGCTCGCGTCTCCCCGCGCTTCGACGTCGCCTGTGGGGCCAGCGACGCATCTGGCTATGCGGCGTCGGACGGCGTCCAGCGGTGCTTGTCGAGGGCCACGCGGTGCTCGTCCACAAACTCAACGCCTTCGCTGCGCAGCCGCTCTTTCATCACGTGGGGCGTCTCGAAGTGGCGCCGCCCGGTAAGCTCTCCGTTGCGGTTTACGACGCGATGACACGGGAGGCCCGACCCCACGGCCTCGTTGAGCGCCCACCCGACGGTGCGGGCGGCGCCGCGCCGGCCCAGGTGCTCGGCAATGTCGCCGTAGGTGGCAACCCGCCCCGGTGGAATTTGGGCCACGACGGCCCAGACACGCTCGAAGAAGGAGGGGTCGGACGACGACTCCATGGCACATCAGCGGTGCGACTGGTGACCGGTACGACACGGCTCGCGGGCGGCGACGTACGCGACTGGGCCTCCCCCCTCCGCTCCTGCTCGTCCTACCGCCCGAAAGATGCTTCTCCGTCTCCGCAACTTGTTCGGACGTCCTCAGAACGCGTTGCGACACCCCCAAACTTCGTTGCGACGGGCTCAGACCCCGTTGCGACAGGCCCAGACCTCGCTGCGACGGCCCTGGACCTCGTTGCGACGGGCTCAGATCTCGTTGCGACGGGTCCAGATCTCGTTGCGACGGACCTGGACCCCATTGCGACGGCCCTGGACCTCGTTGCGACGGGCCCAGATCTTGTTGCGACAGGTCCAGACTTCATTGCGATGGACCTGGACCCCATTGCGACGGCCTTGAACCTCGTTCCTCCGGTCCCAGAAACCGGTGCTCCAGGCAGATAGACGATGTTGCGGCGCGGCGATGCGCGGAAGCGGGTCTCTCGTGGTCGGAGGGCTCGGCCCCATCGGCAGGCCTCCTGTTGGGACACGCGTCGACGCGTCTTTAAACGTCGTCTCTCAAACGGCGCCCCTCCTACCGCTCTTCGCGGGTGCCAGCTTTGGAACGAGCCGGCGTTCCCTTGATCTTGCGGAGTAGCGTCTGCAGACCTGTCTGGACCCCCTCTCCAATCCGCAGGGAGCGTCCCCCAATGACCCCCTCCACCGATCCCGCCGCCGCAACTTGCTCTGCCTGCTGGAGCGAGACATCGATGGCGGCAAATTGCCCGATTGCCGTGATGACGCGATCGTTCGTCAGGCCGGCCTGGCCTTGAGCCGCCTCCCGGCTGCTCCACGTAATCCGGGCATCGTCGGCCACAATTCGCCCGTCGAGGCCCGACATTTGTAGCTCCTGGTTCCCACTCGCCGAGAAGATAAGTTGCAGGGTCGAGGGGGTACATCCGCGCCCCGTACACTGCCCGCGAGCCCGCAGGCTGATGGACTTTGAGCTCCCGATGTTTGCCCCCGAAAGGGTTGAGACGGTGTACGCCCGGGTCCGGTACGTGGTCTGTCCAGAGTCCGCATCGTAGTCCTGAAAGGCCGCCTGTCCTCCACCACACCCCGCAATCAGTAGGGCAACAAGCAAAAGAAGGGCGGTGGAACGCGACACGGACATAAGCAAGACGGAGATTGGGAAGAGAAACGACCAAATAGCAGTGAGGGGCACTTGAAAGACTGTGCTCGTGTTCCTCAGCATAGAACACAAAAAGCCGTGCCAGCCCCTCTCGCGAAGGACCGGCACGGCCGATCTGTATTGCCGATAACGCAGAAGGCCAGGCGCTAATAGCCGGGATTCTGCGAGCCTTGGTCAAGGGCGTCGTTGACCTGGATTGCCCGGTTGGGAATCGGGAGAATCCGCTGATTATTTCCGGGCTGCAGCACCTGCGTTCCACTGTTGATGGTGCGCCCGAGGCGCTGCAGGTCATGGCGGCGATCCGCCTCAAACGCCAGTTCGTACCGGCGCTGCCGGATGATTTCGTCAATCAGCGCATCTCCCGAGAGGGACGGGCTGACATCCTCCAATCCTGCCCGGTCGCGAACCTCGTTCACAGCACTCCGTGCATCGGTAGCTGACCCGGAACCGCGCGCGAGGCCCTCCGCTCGGATCAGGTACATCTCTGCCACGCGAAGCACTGGCATGTCGTCCCCGAAAGAGTTCTGTGTCCACTTGTTGGTCCACACGTTGCCGCCGAACTCATATAGCAGACTGTCTCCGTTAACCTCTCCGCTTCCTACGCCACCGATCCCTGCCCGAATGTCACCGGACTCTGCGTCGTCGAGAAACTGGGCCAGTGGGTTGATGTCTCCACGCCCGCCCAAGTCTCCCGGGAGATAAAACGAACTCATGAAGTCGTTGGTGCCCGTATTGTCCGTGCTGCTGTAGGACACCGAGAAGATAATCTCCGTGCTGGACTCGTTGGCGTAGGGCGTGAGCGGATCGCCGGAGAGCGCAAAGTCGGGCTGGTCAATGGCCTCCTGGGCGCGCGTGGCAGCGTCGTCCCAGCGGCCCTGGTAGAGACTCACCTTCGCCAGCAGGGCATTCGCCACAGACTGTCCGGCTCGCGTACGGGATCCCTCCACATCAAGCCGACTGATCGCGTCTTCAAGATCGGTTCGGATCTGCGTGTAAATTTCTTCCACCGAGGCCCGTGGCTTATTGAATTCGGGATCGGTGGACTGCACACCCGTTGTCTGCAGAATTACACCCGGTTGATCGTTGGAGGCTCCCGGCTCGTACGGCTCTCCAAACCAGCGGACAAGATTGAAGTAGGCAAGGGCTCGGATGAACTTGGCCTGCCCCACGAAGTCATCGACTCCCGCCTGACTAATCCCGTCGATATTGGGGACGTTGTCGATAATCAGATTGGCCCGGTTAATCACGTCGTAGTGATCGGCCCAGATGTTCAGGGTTGGGCCGTGCGTGGACGCAAGGTTGAAGTTCTGTGCCTGCTGCCACGTGGTAAAGGAGCCGCTGAAGTTGGCTACATCGGCCGTGAAGTCAGCAGCCATGACCGGGAATCCTCCGTAAACCCCGTTTGCCTGAAGCCCATCGTAGGCCCCGGTAAGTGCACGGGATGCGGCTGTGCTGTCCGCAAAAAGCTGCTGAATGGGAATGCTCTGTTCGGGGGCCTTGTCGATGGTTTGATCACAGGCCGTCAGGCCCAGCACTCCGATGGCGGCAAGGGCGACAAGAAAGCTTCTAATTGTAGTAGAGTAACTCATTGATTGTAGCGTTCTTTGATAAGAGGCAATCGGCACGGGTGAGCAAAGCGACAGGCGAACGGGCCCGCCGTCAAAAACGGCGGACCCGTTCCTGTCTGACATCTGGGGGAGCTCTCCACTCGTTTAGAGCTGAAGCTCAACCCCTCCCGTGAAGGAGCGTGCCTGCGGGGGCGTGAAGAAGAGCTCGCCGCGGTCAAGCGGATCCGTCTGCCCCCCTGTACTTCCTTCCGGATCTCCAATGCTCGTGTCGTCGAGCGTAAAGAGGTTGCTTCCCTGGAAGTAGATGCGGAGGCTACTCACACCCAGCCGATTCGTGAGGCTCTGCGGAAGCGTGTACCCGAGGGTCACATTCTGCAACCGGAGATATCCCCCATCTTCGAGGAACCGCGTCGATTCTCGGGTGCTGTTGTCCTCAGAATCCCCGAACACCGCGCGCGGCACGTCCGTCTGGTCGCCCGGCTCCTGCCAGCGGTCGAGCGCATTCTCGTGCAGCCCGAAGTTGGCGTACAGCATCAGGAACCGACGCGTGTCGTTGTAGATGCTGTGTCCGTCCTCAAAGGTAAGCTGGGCGCGGAAATCAAAGCCCTTGTAGTTCGCAGTGGTCGAGAATCCACCCGTCCAGTTGGGCAGAACGCCCCCCTGAATGGCCTCAGCGTCTCCCGACGGACTGCTGGTCGGCTCTCCGTCCGCACCGATCCAGAGCGGCTTGCCGTTGTCCGGGTCGACCCCTGCGTACTCGAGCATGTACCACGAGAGCTCTTCACCCTCGATGGCACGCTGCGCCCCACTCAGGATGGGCTCGCCACCGGGGAGATCCTGGACCTCGTTCTGCTTCCAGGTGAGCGTAAAGGTTGTGGACCACTGGAAGTCTTCGCCCACGAGGTTCTGGGTTTCAAGCTGCGCCTCAACGCCTTCGTTAAGCAGCTCACCGCGATTCCGTGTGACGCTCCCATACCCAGAGTTGAACGGCAACTGCCGGTCAGTGATGAGGTCGTTGGTCCGGCTACGGAAGTACGTGCTCGTCAGGAAAATGCGGTCGTTGACGAGACCGAGATCGAGCCCAGCCTCAATACTCCGTGTCGACTCCCACTTCAGTTGTGGGTTTGCGAGCTGAGACGCGGAGATTCCCGGGGCTCCATTGTAGTCATTGCCTCCGGTGGCAAGGCCGAGCTGCGGAAAGAACCCACCGATGTCGCGGTTTCCAACCCAGCCGATTGATCCACGTAGCTTCAGATTCGAAACCCATCCTACCTGCTGCATGAAGTCTTCCTGACCGATGCGGTAGGCGAAGGACGCGGAGCCGAAGTTCCCCCACTGGTTGTCGTCTCCGAAGCGGGAGGATCCGTCGCGGCGGAAGCTTCCCTCAAGCGTGTACTTTCCGTCGAGCGTGTATGTCGCTCGCGTGAAGAAGGAAGCGAGTCCATCTTTGCGAACCACCTGACCAATCGTGGTGGTTGGCTCTGCACCAGAAGAAGGGTTTTTGAAGGCATTAGACGGGTACTGGAGTGCCGCAGCAAGCACCTGATTCCGGCGCGAATCCTCGAAGCTCGCTCCAGCAACGACACTCACGTCATGTCGCCCCACGAAGGTACGGTTGTACGTAGCTGTTCCCCGAACGCTGTAGCGGCGCTCGTCCTCGTAGACCTGCTCTCCAAAGCCACTCGGGGCCCCATCGGTCGTACGGCGGTCGTAGCGCGTGAAGTCGTCCACAATCAAGGCATCTACCCCTCCCTCCGCGCGAAGCGTGAGCGTTTCGAGCGGCTGCGCCTCTACGAACGTCGTAGAGAGGATTCGCCAGTTGCGGATGTTCTTGTCGTTGACCTCCGACTCTGCGATCGAGTTCGCGGCGATATTCCACGGGTTGTTGAAGTTAAACGACCCGTCGTCATTTCGAATCGAAACGATCGGAGGAATCAGGGCCGCCGACGTGAGCACGCCGGACACGTTGTTGTCGGACGATGCCTGGAAGTTCTCCGTCCGGGTCACCGACGTGTTGGTTCCAATGTCCAGCCAGTCGGTTGCCTCCTGGGTGACGTTGATCCGACCCGTGAAGCGGTTGAACTGGTTGTTTCGGACGAAGCCCTCGTCCCGCGAAAAGGTCCCGCTAATGAAGTACTCCGTGTCTTCGTCCCCACCACTCACAGAGACATTTGCCTGCTGGGTCAGACCCGTCTGCTGGGCCTGGTCGAGCCAGGGGTTGGTAGTTGCGGAGTCTGGGTATGCACTCGGAGTGCCGAGGACGGCGACCTCGTACGGCGCCCCGATGGCTCCTTCAAACTCCTCCAGCGACAGCCCTGTCGTGGGCCCACAGGCGCCGGGAATGTTGCAGGTGTTGAAGAAGCCCCGCGTCGCGTCCTGGTGGGCATTCGACCACTCCTGACCGTTGAGGAGCACGTCGTCGAAGTCGGACGTGGAGGTTACCCCTCCGATTTGGTAGCTGGCCGTTACCGACCGTTGCTCTCCGGCACGCCCCTTCTTCGTTTCGATGAGGACAACGCCGTTGGCCGCTCGCGACCCATAGATGGCTGTCGCGGCCGCACCCTTCAGGACTTCAATCGACTGGATGTTCTGAGAGCTAATCGTGGAAAGCGCGTTGGTGGCCTGTCCAAACCCGCCGCCTGTGGCGGCCGACGTGATCGGCGTTCCGTCCACGACGTACAGCGGCTGGCTGCTGCCGTTGAGAGAAGACACGCCACGGACCGAAACGCTGACCGCCTGGCCAGCCAGCCCCGAAGAGCTGGTCACGTTGACGCCTGCAGTTCCCGAGAGAAGCTCCTCCGGGGACCCGACCGACGCCACGTCTTCAATTTCTCCTACACTGATGCTCGATACCGATCCGGTCAGCTCTTGGCGCTCCCGCTCTCCGTACCCGATCTTGACGACCTCCTCAAGCTCGGTGGCTTGCTGCTGGAGCTCAAAGTTGACACGGACGGTGCCTCCCGCCGGTACGTTCACCGTGCGTTCCTGAGACTGAAATCCCACGAACGAAACGCGGAGGGTCTGCTCTCCGGCCGGTACTCCTGTAAGGCGGTACTGGCCCTCAGCATCAGCAGCGGCCCCCGCCCCTTCTGCTGGAATCTGGACGGTGGCCCCAGGTAAGGGCTCGCCGGTTTCGGCCTCCGTAACCGTTCCGGTGACGGTGCCCTGTTGTGCCCAGGCGAGCCCCGGAAGCAACAGGAGCACAAGTCCAAAGGCAAGGCTTGGTATCAATCGCTTCATCGTTTCGGTCTAACTATGATCCATGAACGAAAAACCACGCGGGTTGACCCTCTGCATCGCAGGTCGGGCGCTCCGCGTTGGCAAGGGCCACTCCGAAGGGCAGAACTCCCCCGCTCTTTCCGGCGCTCCACACGGTCAAATTCGTGCCCTCTGATTGGGGGACACCGCGTGGGGTGCGCTCAGCCTCGCGTGCTTGATGCTGGTCCATCATGATCCGGGACAGCGCAGGAGAGTTTACCCTGGTGGCCGCGTGGCGCCGGCAACTGCTCGGCGCGTGTGGTGCTTTCTAACTTTGTACAACCCTTTATAAGCAGCGCGTCAGAAACAATCAAATAACATTCAAACGCGGGCCCGGCCCCTTTCGGGCTGCCGGTAGGCGGATCGCGCCCGTTCGGGACCCGTCTCGAGAGGCCACACGTCCCCCCTATTTTTGGGAGCCGTGTCGCCGGTGCGCCCGCCTTTGGGCCCCGCGGCCTCGCCTGCGCCTCCGGCCGTCTCTGCGCCCTCCCCCGTCCCGGCTTCGCGCGAGGCCACAGGCGGCCCCACCCCGCCCTGCACGCTCCTACGTGCATTTTTACGTGCATTTCCAGGAAGGGACGCTGATCGTCTCTCCCCTCGACGAAGCGTCACGCCCCCCTGGCTCAGCCCTGCCTTCACAGGCGCATCGGCCGTCCCGAACGGGCCGGGGCGACAAGTCTTTTTAGGGAATTGGTCGGCTGCGGAGATGGCTCCTCCGAGAACGGACCGACGTCCCCTTGGGCCTCCGCCGCTCAGAAATTATTCTCTGCGGAATGTAACAATTCAAACACCAGGCCTCCCGGGGCGGTCCTCCGCGCCGCGCGCACCACCGCGGGCGCAGCATCGGGAGACGTGCAAGGCAACACCGCTCTCCGTACGTGCATTTACAAACGTGCTTTTTCATGTGTCTTCGCCTCCGCATGCCCCTTTCCCCGACCGCACGTCGCACGTTTCGCCAGGTTCTGGCTCCGGATCGCTTCCGCGCCGACGTCCCCCTGGCCCCGCACACCACCTTCCAGCTCGGCGGGACGGCCGACGGGTACGCCGACGTGCGCTCGGCCGACGAGCTGGCGGCCGTACTGCAGGCCGCACGAACGCACGATGTCCCCTACTTTCTGCTCGGCACTGGGGCCAACGTGATTGTGGGCGACCGGGGGGTGCGCGGCCTCGTGATCCACAACCGGGCCCGCAGCCTCCACGTCGACCCCGACACGAACCGTGTGCGCGCCGAGAGTGGGGCGGTCATGTACCCCGACCTCATCGAGCGGGCCGTCTCGGCCGGGCTCTCCGGATTGGAGCACTACGTGGGCATCCCCTCCACGGTGGGCGGCGCCCTCTGGCAAAACCTGCACTTCCTCTCGCCGCCCCCCGAGCGGGACCGGACAATGTTCTTGGAAGAGACGGTCCACTCCGCCGAGATTCTTGCCGAAGACGGCACCCGCAAGACGGTGGGGGCCGACTACTTTGACTTCGGCTACGACTACTCCATCCTGCACGACCGGGACGACGTGGTGCTTGCGGCGACCTTTCAGCTGCATCGGGGGCGGAGCCGGGCTCGCATGCGCGAAATTATGGACGCCAACCTGCAGTGGCGCGCCGAGCGGCACCCGCCCCTGGACACCGAGCCGAGCGTGGGATCGATCTTCAAGAAAATCGAGGGCGTCGGCGCCGGGCGCCTCATCGACGAGTGCGGGCTGAAGGGCGCGCGGATTGGGGGGGCGATGATCACGCACCGCCACGCCAACATTTTTGTGAACGCCGAGGACGCGCGGGCGGCGGACGTGTGTGCCCTCATTGAGCTGGCGCGCGACACGGTGGAGCGCGAGACGGGCTACCGCCTGGAGACGGAAATTGACTTCGTCGGCGAGTTTGCCCCGCCGACCGACGCGGAGCCGACGTTCGTCCCGAAGGACCCCGACCTCGTGACAGCGGCCGATCGGGCGAAAGCGTCCTAAACGAGGAGCAGCGGGAGGAATGACGAGAAGGATGGCTGCCCTCCGTCTCCCCGCCCCCCCATTTCCTGCGTGCAAGCACGGGCACGATTGGAGACGTTCGACCGTTCTTTCCCTCTAGCTTTCCCTCTAGAAAAGGGATCAGCCGTCGCAAACATACCTGGTCATTCAACATGAAGATTTCTCCACTCCGGGCGCCTGTTTGGCGCCCTCCGGTCGAAATGACCGGATTCCGCAAGAATCTGCTCGAACGCACTTCGGGGGTCACAGAAGCGCGTCGATGAACGCTTGTGCCTCGTCCTCCAGCCGCCCAGCGTCTTCCAGCCCGTCTTTCCACTCGTCGGGAAACGCGGTCCAGCCGTGGAGGGCGCCGAGCATGGCCCCCATCATGGCCCCGGTGGTGTCGGCGTCGCCCCCTACGTTGATGCCGGAGAGGAGCGTATTTTCGAGCAGGTGCGGGCGGCGGGCCACCATGGCACAGGCGTAGGGCCACGCCTCGTCGGCCCGCACGCCCACCCCGTCGCAGGCGTCGCGGAGGTCGAGGGGGAAGGCATCGAGCCGGTCCGCAAGGGCGGCCAGGCGGCGCGAGACCCGATCGTCGGCCTCCAGGCGCGCCTCGGCCCAGCGCGTGGTGTCGAGGAGCCCGTCCCAGAACGCCTCGCGCGAGAGGGCATCGGGGGAGTGGGGCAGGAGCCGGCGCACCGCAGCGGCCTGGCCCCACCCCGCCACGAGGGCCACGGGGTGGTGGTGCGTGACGGCCAGGACGGGACGGATCGCCGCAAACGCCTCGGCGCGGTCCGCGTCGCGGGCGGCCCACCAGGCCCCGAGCGGCGCAGCCCGCATGGCGGCGCCGTCGGTGGGGCGGTCGGGGACGCCAGACGCGGAGGGGGACGCCCCCTCGGCAAGGCGGTCCACGGCGGTGGTCGTGGTTTGGCCCCAGCGGCGCGCCTCTGGGCGAAGGGCCACGTAGGCCTCGGCCGCGGCGTCGGGCCACCGGTCCGGCGCCGCGGGGTGCGCAGCGAGCGCTCGGGCAAGGGCAAAGGTCATCTGCGTGTCGTCGGTCCACTGCCCCGCCTCCAGGTCGCCCCGCTGGTCGTCGTCCCGGTATTCTTTAATGCCTTTGTAGTATGTGCGCACGTTCTGGTGGCTCAGGCCCTCGATGGGCATGCCCAGGGCATCGCCGACGGCCGTGCCGAGGAGGGCACCGAGAACAGCGTCCGGAGAAACATCACTCATGGGAGAAGAGGCAGCAAGTCCTCATGTCGGTTCGTGGATCGTGGAAGGAGTCCGAGAATAGCGGACAGAGAATCGATTTTCCATTCTTGTCCCTCTATTTTTTCTCTCATTCCGACGCAACGAGAGTTGTGCTCGCCTGTCTGTTTGTTTCCCTTCCCCGCTCCCTATGGACTGGCTGGCCGGTGCCTGGGCAATTTTTCGCAAGGACCTGCGCATCGAGCTGCGGAGCCGGTACGCCGCCAACACGCTGCTTTTGTTTGCGCTTGGGGCCCTGCTGCTCATTGCGTTTGCCATTGGGCCGCAGCCGGTGAGTGCCCGGGTGCGGGCGGCGCTGCTGTGGATTGTGCTTCTGTTTGCCGCCTCCATCGGGCTGGGGCGCTCGTTCGTGGCGGAGTACGAGGGCAAGACGGCGCTCCTGCTGCGGCTGCACACGCGGGCGAGCATGGTGTTTGCCGGAAAGCTGCTCTTTAACCTCGGCCTGGTGGGCCTGCTCACGGTCGTGGCCACGGGCGTCTTTCTGCTCCTGCTGGGCAGCTCGGTGGGCTCGCCGGGCCTGTTCGTGGGCACGCTGGCGCTGGGGGCGGTGGGGCTGACGGGCGTCACGACGCTGCTGTCGGCCCTGGTGGCGCGGGCCTCGGGGGGCGGGCCCCTGCTTCCGGTGCTGCTGCTGCCGCTGCTGGTGCCGCTGCTGGTGTCGGGGGTGGGCGCCACGCGCAAGGCGCTGATTGGCCAGCGGTGGATGGCGGCGCAGGATGAGCTCCTGACGCTCGTGGGGTTTGCGGGCGCGACTCTCTCGGCGGCCGTCCTGCTGTTCGATTATGTATGGGACGAATGAGTGGGGCGAACGAGGAGGCGTGTGGGGACAGCCGGGGCGCGGGATCACTCCTCATGGCAAATCATGCGTGTCTCGCACGTGGTGTGTTGCATCTCGTGCATGGTGTGCCGACCGGTGCGCTGGCCGTCTCGGGGCCTTGAACGTTGGGCGAATTCAGCCGCGCTGCGGAAAGCCGCTACTTTTTGCATCGTACCAGTGAGTGATTCTTTTGGCCGATTCCCTACCGCTATGTCTTCTTCTGCCCACACGGCCCTCCCGGTCCGCCGCCGGCTGTACCGCGGGGTGCGCGGGCTCGTGGTGGTGACGCTGACGGGCGTTGTCGTCGCGGGCTTTCTGGGCACGATTCCGCAGCTGGACATCCTGGAGCAGTCGGCGCGGAATCTCTATTTTCATGTGCCCATGTGGTTCTCGCTGATGGCGGCCACCGTCGTCTCGGCCTACCACTCGGCCCGCTACCTGCGCAGCGGAGCCCGCGTGCGCGACCTCCGGGCCCGCGAGGCGGCCCGCATCGCCCTCATCTTTGGGGGGCTCGGGATTGTCACCGGCATGGTGTGGGCGCGCTTTACGTGGTACGAGGGCACCGGGGTGTGGTGGAATTTTGACCCCAAGCAGTCCATGGCGGCGGTGCTGCTGCTCATCTACGGCGGGTACTTTGTCCTGCGCGACGCGATCGACGCGCCGAAGGACCGGGGCCGCATCGCGGCGGTCTACAACCTGTTCGCGGTCGTCACGATGCCGTTTCTGCTCTACATCCTGCCGCGCCAGATGCCGAGCCTCCACCCCGGCGGCGAGGGCAGCCCGGCGTTTAGCCAGACGGACCTCGCTCCGGCCATGCGGTGGGTCTTTTACCCGTCGGTGCTGGCTTTTCTGGGGCTGGCCTGGCTGCTGTACACCCAGCGGGTGCGCCTGGCCTGGCTGCGGGAGGCGGTGCGCGCCCCGGACGGCGCCCCCGAGCCTGAGCCGGCCCCGCACCGGTAGGCCCTCGTCCTGCGTTTTTCCTCGCCCTGTGTCTTTCCTCGCCCTTTGCCCCGCCCTGCCTCCCATGACGATTCATCCGCTCCGGCCCGACGCCCCCGCGCCCCGGCCGGCCCAGGAACGCCCCGACACGGCGGCGGCCTACGACAGCACGTGGGCGGAGCAGCCGGTGGAGCAGGCCCCGGAGGGGCTCGACCGCCTCATGGGCCAGGGCGGGAAGATCTACGTGGTGCTGGCCGTGGTGCTGCTGATCTGGATCGGCCTCGTGACGGTGCTCTTTCGCACTGATCGCAAGATCGACCGACTGGAACGGCGCCTCGATCGGGACATTCCAAAGGACGAGTAGCATACGTTTTGCGTGCTCTGTTCGGCCTCTGCTCAGCACGGACGGCCGACGGGGCACGGGGGAGTCCCGGGACGCCCACGCTCCTCCATCGCCGGACGCAGATTCGGCGTCCCTGTTGTTTTTCTTCGCAGACCTTCGCCCTCCCATGAAGTGGAAAACCATTCTCGGACTGGCCGCCATGTTTGGCTTTGGGGCCGTGCTGTTTGTGAACTTTGGCAGTCAGGTGGGCGGGTACATGAACTTTGAACAGGCGGCCCGCACGGGCGCCTCGGCGCACGTGGTGGGCAACTGGGCCGACGGCCGCCCCACCCACTACAGCCGCGCGCAAAATGTCTTCACGTTCTACATGCGCGACGAGAGCGGGGCCGTGCACAAGGTGCGGTACAACAACCCCAAGCCGGCCAATTTTGAAGAGGCCGAGCAGCTGGTGGTGCAGGGGCGCACGCAGGACGGCGTCTTCGTGGCCGACAACATTCTCGTGAAGTGCCCCTCGAAGTACAACGAGACGAAGGGCCTTCAGCAACAAGCCAGCCGCTCCTCCAACCCGCAGCCCTCCGCTTCTGCCCGGCAGTAGCGCCGGCCCGTCGCGTTGTGGGGCCTTCCGTGATGCACTCGTCTTGTCTGCCCTCGGCCCCCGTGCCGTCATCAACAGCGCGCCCGAAGTGGCGCCGCTCCGTCTCCGGGCTTCTTCTTCTCGTCGCCCTTCTGCTTCCGTCCGTGTCCACCGCCCAGCCCCGCCCCGAGAACCCGCTTCCGCCCTGTCCGGCGTCGCCAAACTGCGAGCGCCGCGCAGTGCCGTACGATGTGCCGGCGGATTCGCTTTTTCGGGCGGCCCGGCAGGCCCTCGACGCCCTGGGCCCCGTTGCGCTGCGCCTGCCCGATGGGACGGCGGCCCGCCGGGCGGAGGCCGTGTACCGCGTGGCGCTGGTCTTTAAGGACGACGTGGCCGTGGAGGTCGCGCCCCGGGAGGACGCCGGCCGCGAGGACGCCGGGAGCGTGCTGTTTGTCCGCAGCGCCAGCCGGGTGGGCTACAGCGACCTGGGGGTCAATCGGCGGCGGGTGGAGCGCCTGCTGGCGGCGGTGGAGACGGCCGTGCGCGAACGGCCGTAGGCAGCGGCAAGCGACCGCCCGCGCAGATCCCTCAGCAGGCCCCTCAGCAGACGCCTCACAGGTACAGCCCAGTGGCGATGAGGAAGTAGATGGCGAGGCCCAGGATGTCGTTGAGCGTCGTCACGAACGGGCCCATGGCGCTGGCCGGGTCCACCCCGAGCCACGTGAGCAGGAACGGAATAAGGGCCCCGTTGGTGGTGGCCACAAAGCTTACGGCCAGCATGGTGAGGCCGAGCGTGGCCACGAGCGCCGTCACGTGCCCCAGCCCCAGCGCCGCCACCGTGCCGCAGAGCAGCGCCGCCACCACGCTTCCGTTGAGCAGGGCCACGAGCATCTCTTTGCCGATGCGCCGGAACGCGTCGGACATCCACAGCTCGCCCGAGCCGAGCCCCTGCACGGCAATCGCCGCACTCTGCACGGCCGCGTTCCCGCCCATGGCCGTCACGATGGGGATAAACGTGGCCAGCACCACGGCCTGCTGCAAGGTGGCCTCGAAGGCCCCGATGACGGTGCCGGAGAGGCCCGATCCCACCAGCCCAATGATGAGCCACGGCAGGCGTCCCCGGCTCACCTGCACGGCCGTGTCCACGGTTTCCTCCTCCCCCGTGAGGCCGCTCATGAGCTGAATGTCCTCCTCCGCCTCGTCCCGAATCACGTCCACCACGTCGTCGATCGTGATGCGGCCCATCATGCGCCCGGCCTCGTCGACCACGGGCACCGAGACGAGGTCGTAGCGCTGCACCACCCGGCTCACCTCCTCCTGGTCCACGTCCGGCGCCACGGTAATGAAGTCGGTCTCCATCACGTCGCGCACCTGCACCGAGCCGGCCGAGAGGAGGAGGTGCTTCAGCGAGAGAGTGCCGACCAGCGTGCCGTCGTCCACCACGTAGGCCGTGTACACCTCCTCCACATCGGCGGCGCTGCGCCGCACCTCTTCGGTGGCCTCCCGGAGCGTCCAGTCCGGCGGGATGGCCACATACTCGCGCGCCATGAGCCCCCCGGCCGTCTCCTCGCCGTACTCCAGGAGCTCGGTCAGGTCCTCGGTGTCCGCCAGGTCCGGGAGCACCCGCAGGGCACGCTCGTCGGGCAGGTCGGCCAGCACGTCCGCCGCGTCGTCGGTGTCGAGCGCATCGATGAGGTCGACGAGAAGGGGCGGCGCCAGCCCGGCCAGCAGGCGGACGCGCACCGCGTCTTCCATCTCCGCGAGCACATCGCTCCCCAGCGTGGGGGGCAGCCACCGAAAGAGCTGCCGGCCCTCCTCCTCGGGCAGGCGGCGGAGCAGCAGGGCCACGTCGGCCGGATAGAGGTCGGCCACCAGATTGAGCACCATGCCGCGCTGGCCCTCGGCGAGGAGCGCGGCGATGTCCTCCACCACCGACACGTCGACCTCCAGCAGGCCGCTGTGGGGCGGGCCGTCGGAGGGATCTGCGGGGCGGGACGAGGACGACGGAGAGCGGGGGCGACCCATTGGGGGCGGGCGGCGTGTGACGACGTGCGGCGCGGGCGACCTGTGCCTTCGTTCCGTCCTCCCATACGACTCGCACCCGGAGTCGCTCCCTGCCTCCATGCGCCGCCCTTGTGCGCCCCTGCGCCCTTTTCCCCTGCGTCCCTTCTGTCCGTGGCCCTTCCGTCCGTGGCCCTTCTACGCGCCGGGGACGGGATCGGCGTGGGCCTCCAGGTGGCGGGCGAGGGTCGCAAACGCATCGGGGGAGAGCGCCTCGGGTCGCTTCCGGCCCCAGTCGTGCGGGAAGTCCACGCCCTGGTCCTTCGTCCAGGCGCGCAGGCTGTTGCGGAGCATCTTGCGGCGCTGGTTGAAGGCGGCGCGGACGTAGCGGCGCACGGCCTCGAAGCCGAGCCCGTCCGGCTCGTCGGCAGCCTCGAACCGGAGGCGCACCACCGCGCTCGTGACGTCGGGCTGCGGCGAAAAGACCTGCGGCGGCACCGAGAACAGCTGCTCGGGCGTGGCGAAAAGCTGCAGCAGAACGCTGAGGATGCCGTACGCCTTGGTGCGGGGCTCAGCGACAATTCGCTCGGCCACCTCCCGCTGCATGGTGAGCACCGCCTCGGCCACCTGCTCGCGCTGCTCCAGCAGAGAAAAGAGAATCGGGCTCGTGAGGTAGTACGGGGTGTTGCTGAGGACGAAGAGCGGGCCGCCGTTTTCGTCGGCCAGGGCCGCCCAGTGTGTCTCCCGCACGTCTTCCTCTCGCACGTCCACGTCCGGCAGCCGCTCGCGGAGCACCGCCACCGCGCGCTCGTCGATCTCCAGGGCCGTAAGGCCGTCGTACCGCTCGGCGAGCCGCTCGGTGAGCACCCCCGTCCCAGCACCGATTTCCACCACATGCGCCCCGGGCGGTGCCCGCAGCGCCCCCACAATCTTCTCGGCCATGTTGGGGTCGTGCAAGAAATTCTGGCCGAGGCTCTGCTTGGGGCGGAAGGGAATGCTCACCGTGTTGGAGGGTTGGGAGTTGAGAGTCGTGAATTTGGGTGTACTCAACTTTCAACCCAGAACCCCCAAACGCAAAACCCTCAACCCGCTATCGCACATGTTTTCGTCGGTTGCGCACGTAGTCTTCGAACAGGAACGAGCCGAGGTCGTCGAGCTCGGAGTAATAGGCGCGGCCCTGGTTCGCCTCCGTGAGCTCCCGCACAAAGTCGCGCAGGCCCGGGTCGCGGGCAATCATGAACGTCGTGATGGTGATGTCTTCGCGGCGGCAGATGGTGGCCTCGTCGAGCACCTTGTTCACCACCTTGCGGTCCAGGCCGTAGGCGTTGCGGTACATCTCGCCGTTTTCGATGTGGCACGACGGCTTCCCGTCGGTGATCATGAAGATCTGCTGGTTGCGGCTGTTGCGGCGGTGCAGAATGTCGCGGGCCCGTCGCAGCCCAGCGCGCGTGTTGGTGTAGTACGGCCCCACATCGAGGTACGGCAGGTCCTCCACGTCCACCTCCCAGGCCTCGTTGCCGAAGGCCACAATGTCGAGCGTGTCCTTGGGGTACTGCGTCATGATGAGCTCCGAGAGAGCGAGGGCCACCTTGCGGGCGGGCGTGATGCGGTCCTCGCCATAGAGCACCATCGAGTGAGAGAGGTCGATCATGAGCACCGTCGCCATGGAGGCGTGGTGGTCCGTCTTATGGACCTGGAAATCGTCCTCCGAGAGGTGCCAGCCGTCGCCCACGCCCGAGCGTTTGAAGGAGTTGGAGAGGGTGCCGGTCACGTCGAGGTTGGAGAGGTCGTCTCCAAACTGCCAGTCCTTCGTTTCGGGCAGGCGCTCGTCTCCCTGCCCGGTGTGAGGCGTACGGTGATCGCCCATGCCGCCTTTTCGCAGGTCGCTGAACACCTCTTCCAGGGCCGACTGGCGGAGCGACCGCTCCGTGCGGGCCGTAATGTCGACCGTCTCGCCGTCTTCGCCCTCCTCGAGGTAGCCGCGCTTTTTCAGTTCCTCGATGAAATCGTCGAGGTCCTTGTCCGAGTCGTCGGTCAGGCCGTACTTGTCGTCGAGCTGCCGCATCCAGTCGAGGGCCTCCTCGGCGTCCCCGGCGGTGTGCTCGAGCAGTTTTTGAAACAGATCGAGCAGCTCGTCGAAAAGCGGCTTCTCGCTGCCGTGGCGAACGGAGTCCCACTCGGTATACCGAAAACGCATGGCAAGGCAAAGGGTCTGACAAAAGAATGGAGGGTCGTATACGCTGAGATTTTCTCGTTTGTTTGATCTTCATGGACGCGCCGGTCCATCCTCACAGGGATGGGACATTCGGCGAACCCCCCCTGCTGCGCCGCCCCTTCTCCCTCTTCCCGCTTCCCTCTCGCCCCCACCTCACCCCGCGTAGGGCTCCTCCAGGTACCGATCGGCGCGGTCATGCGCCCCGGCCGCGTCCTCCATGCGGAGCACCTTGCGGAACCGATTCACCGCCAGGTCCCGGCGGCCGAGCGCATCGTAGACCATGCCCTGGTACAGGTAGCCGAGCACGCGGTATTTCGTTGCCTCCTCGTTCTGTTGCGTCAGTTGCTCCAGCTCTGCAAGGTGCGCCAGCGCCTCCCGGTACTGGTCTCGGTAGAGCCGATCGCGCGCCAGGTAGAGGCGGGCCACCTCCTCCATGTGCGCGTTGTAGCCGGGGGCGCCGGCCTGGGCGCGCTCCAGCACCGCCGCAAAGATCGACCGCGCCTTGCCCCAGCGGCCCCACCGCGCGTGGATGCGCCCCTCGAACACATGAAAAAACGGGTTGTCGGGGTGGCGCTCACGGAGGCGCTCCACCCACCGCCGACTCGCCGAAAAATCGTCCTCGTACAGATAGTGCACCTTCGCGAGAAAGTAGATGGCCTCGGTGCGCACGTAGCGCCCGTTGCGGGCCGCCTCGCGGAGCCGACGCAGCCCGCGCGCCTTGTCGCCGTCCGGCAGCATCCAGAGAATGGCCTTTGAGAGCGAATACTCGCCCGGCAGAATGGCCACGTAGTAGTCGTACATCCCGGAGCCGAAGACGTAGTCGCCCCGCTTGGGGGCCACCGCCTCCACCGTTTGAACGTAGTTGATCGCCTTTTGGCCGTTGCGAATGGTCTTCCACCAGCGCGAGCGATTGGAGTGGAGGCGGGCCAGGAAGCCGTGGGCTGCTGCCTTGAAGAGAGCCGCGTCGAAGTGGTCCGCGTCCTCGTCCAGCAGCGCGTTGCAGCGGTCGATGACGGTGCGCATCTGCTCGATAAACGCCGCGTCGTGGGACGTGTCCGTCAGGTCCAGCATGAGGGTCCACCACAGGTTGAGGCCCTGCAGAAACGGACCGACGGGGTGATCCGGGTAGCGCTGGTTGATGCGGTCGAAGTGAGCCTTGGCCTGCGCGAACCGCATGCCGTAGAGGTGGTTCAGGCCCTTCGTGCCGTGGGTCTGCACGAACGGGGTGTGGAGAATGGACGGGCGCGCCGGGGCGGGCACCGCGGACGAGGAGTCGGGGGCGAGCGCGTCGGGGGGAAGCGAGTCCGCGGCGGGCTGGCCGGGCGCTACGTGGGCGCCGCCCCCGAGCAGCAGCAGGCTCATGGCGACGGCAACAGCGCGAGCGACCATCGGGCGAGGGCGATGAGTGCGGAAGGATGGCGACGAGACCGACCCTCACGATTCTGAGCGGCCGGCCTTCACGCCCTGAAGGCTCTTTTCGGCGAGCAGGTTCACGTCGTAGGTCTGCACGCGCCCGTTGTGCTCCTGGTGGCGGCGGCGGGCGATGCGCACGAGCCGGTCGACCAGCTCGTCGAACGGGACGCCGGAGGGCTCCCAGAGGTAAAACGAAAACGAGCCGGGGATGGTGTTTATTTCGTTGAAGTAGAGCTGGCCGGTCGCCTCGTCGATCATGAAATCAATGCGGACCACGCCGGCGCACTCGAACTGGTGAAAGATGCGCACGGCCATCTCCTGGATCTCCTCGGTGCGCGCTGCGGGAAGGTCGGCCGGGACGATGCGGTCCTGGGCGGCCATGCCCTCCGGCCCCGCCGCGCCGCGTTTGGCGCCGCCCTGCGCCTCGTGCTTTGCCCCACCGCCCTCCTCGCGCATGTACTTGTCCCGAAAGGTGAGCACCTCATCGTCGGCGGAGGAGACCGGCTCCTCCAGCACGCTGGGCGTGGCCTCGTGGCGGTCGCCCAGGACCGAGCAGTTGATTTCCCGGAGCGCCTCCACGGCCGCCTCCACCACCACCTTGTCGTCGTACCGAAACGCATCCTCAATCGCCGCGTCGAGCGCGTCGCGGGTGGCCACCTGCGCAATGCCGATGGAGGAGCCGCAGCGCGCCGGCTTTACGACGAGCGGGTAGTCGAGGGCGGCCTCGCACTGGTCGAGGGCGGCCTCTTCCTGGTAGCTCCACTCATCCTCGCGGAGCGCCACAAAGTCGACCACCGGGACGTCGATCTCGCGGCACACGCGCTTCGACATCACCTTGTCCATCCCGAGTGCAGAGCCGAACACCCCGGCGCTGGTGTACGGGACGTTGACCGTCTCGCAGAGGCCCTGCAGGCCGCCGTCCTCCCCCGCGCCGCCGTGCAGCCCCAGCAGCATCACGTCGATGCGGGTGCGGAGCGGGGGGCGCGCAATGCGCTGCAGGGCGCCGCCCGTGCGGTCTTCGAGCAGATCGAGGTGGCCGTGGGGCGTGGGCACGAGCGCCACCGGCGTCGCGGCCTCGCGAAGCGCGTCGAGGTCGCGATACTGCGCCACCTCCAGCAACGCCTCGCCCGTGTACCACGTGCCATCCTTGGCCACGTAGATGGGAACGGGCGTGTACCGGTCGCGGTCGAGCGCCGCGGCGGCCTGCAGGGCCGAGATGACCGATACCTCGTGCTCGGGGGCCACGCCCCCAAGGACGACGCCCACCTGTAAGGACTCAGAGGACACGAGCAGACGGTGCTTGTGGGAAAGGATGGGGAAAAACGAACCGGGAGCGCCCCGCAGTCCGGAGCGCCCCGCCGCACGCAACATGCCGGACGCAACATGCCGCATGCAGAGAGTCACACGCCAGTACGAACTCCGCGCCCCGGTCGATCCTTGGCCGAGCCGTCTTTGGCCTCGCCCGCAGCGTGCCGCCCGGGGCCGGCGGGACCGGCACCGGGTCGCCTCCGTTAGTTCGGTGTTTCCTTCTCACCCCGCAGCGCACAGTCTCCCTCACGTTTCCTCCGCCCCACCGGTGCAACTCGCCGTTCTGTCCGACATCCATTCCAACCTCGAAGCGCTTGAGCGCACATTCCAGGCGCTCGACGAGCGCAGCGTCGATGCCATCGTCTGCCTCGGCGACGTGGTGGGCTACAACGCCGACCCGGCCGCCT
Organism: uncultured Bacteroidota bacterium; assembly: GCA_913056185.1. Lineage (GTDB taxonomy): Bacteria > Bacteroidota > Rhodothermia > Rhodothermales > Salinibacteraceae > Salinibacter. The sequence goes on along the minus strand of CAJXLV010000031.1, from coordinate 12,808 downwards.
GCGTCGACCTTGTGCGCGAGCGATGCGCGGCGGTGGTGCAGGGCAACCACGACGTGGCGGTGGCCGATGGGGGCGGGCTGGGGGCGCTCCCGCCCGACGGCCAGACGGCGGCCCGCCACAACCATGCCCAGCTCTCGGCGGCCCAGCGCACCTACCTCGCAGAGCGGCCCCTCACCCACACGGTCGCAAACTGCACGCTCGTCCACGCCACCCCGCAGGCCCCCGCCGACTGGACGCGCCTCACGGCCTACCCGGCGGCGCAGGAGCAGTTCGATCACTTCAACACGGACGTGTGCTTCATCGGCCACACCCACTCGCCGGCCGTCATGGCCGATACACTTGGGGTGTTTCAGGTGCGGGCCGGGCACCGCTACCTGATCAACGTGGGCAGCGTGGGCCAGCCCCGCGACGGAACGCGCAAGCTCAGCTTCGGCCTGTTCGACACGGAGGCATTCGCGTACGAGAACGTGCGGCTCGACTACGACGTGGCGGCGGCGGCGCGCAAAATCCGGAGCGCGGAGGGGCTGCCCAACCGGCTGGCCGACCGGCTGGAGCACGGCACGTAGCGCGTCCCGTCCCACGCCGATTCTGCCTGTCTACGCCGAGGCCGCACGGCCCAGCACGTGCCGCAGCCCATCCGTCAGCGGCGAGAACCCGAACTCGTACCCCGTCTCTTGTAGCTTTTGGGGCACCACACGGGCGCTGCTCAGCAGCATCTCCTCGGCCATCTCGCCCCCCACTGTGCGCACCACAGAGGACGGCACATTCAGAAACGCCGGGCGATGCAGGACATCGGCCAGGGTGTGGGCGTACGCGTCCATCGTGACGGGGGTGGGAGCCGTAAGGTTTACGGGCCCCTCCAGCGCATCCGTCCACAGCGCGTGGTACATCCCCCCAATCACGTCGTCGAGCGTGATCCACGGGAAGTACTGCCCCGCCCCTCCCACGCGCCCCCCGAGGCCCAGCCAGAAGGCCGGCAGCATGAGGCGCAGCGCCCCGCCCGCGGGCGTGAGCACCACCCCGGTGCGCATCTGCACCGTCCGGATGCCTGCGGCCGCGGCGGGCCGGGTGGCCGCCTCCCAGGCCTCGCACACCTCACTCAGGAAACCGGCGTTGCGGGGCGCGCTCTCTTCGGTGATGCGGTCGGCGCCGTGGTCGCCGTAATAGCCCACCGCCGAGGACGAGACAAAGACCGCGGGCGGATTGTCCAGACCGGCGAGCGCCTCGGCCAGCAGGCGCGTTCCCTCCGCCCGGCTGGCGTAGATGCGCTGCTTCTTAGCAGGCGTCCAGGCCCCAAACACGTTCTCTCCCGCCAGATGAATCACCGCGTCCACCCCCTCCAGCTTGTCCGCCTCTACGCGCTGGCTGCGGGGATCCCACAGGATCTCGTCCGCGGCGGGGGGGCCGGAGCGGGTGAGGCGCCGCACCGTGTGCCCCCCGGCCGTAAGGAACGGCACGAGCTGCGAGCCGATGAGGCCCGACGCGCCACTCACCGCCACAGTTAGCGAGGCCCCGTCCGGGGGGTACCGGTGGTGCAGCGACAGGTCGCGGCGCGTCACGCGGTGGCGGTACGCAAACTGGCGGCGCAGCTCATCCTCCAGCCACGGCGCCGCCTGCCGCCCCAGCGCCCCACCGGGCAGTGCGTACTCGATCCGATCGGTCAGCGTAGCGCCCTCCGCCCCGTCGGGCGCCGGCTCAAAGCGGTGCGTGTGGTCCCAGTGCGCAAACGGCCCCTGCACCTGCCGGTCGCAGAACTGCCGCCCTTCCACCACGTCGTGGTGCTCGGCCACCCACCGCAGGGCCAGCGGCCCCGGCCCAATGCGCAGCGTGGCGCGCTCTCCCGCCCGGATGCCCTCCAGCCGCTCCAGCCGCACCGGCGCCCAGGGCGGCACCAGCCGCTCAAACGCACCGGGCCGGGCGTGCCACGCGAACAGGGCATCGGGGGAAACGTCGAGCGTGCTCGAAGCGGCAAAGGTATGCATGGGCCACTGCAGACGTGCAAAAGAAGATCAGGGGACGCACAAGAATGGACTCACTGGCATCGAGGGCAGTTTCACGTTCCCGTCCCTCCCCGCACGAGCCGTTCGTGGGGGCGGGCGAAGCGTTTCTACAGCAGACGATGCAGCGCGGAAACAGTCTTCGCGCCGCGTGGTGAACATAGGGTAAAGCTGTTCGTCCCTGCGTCGTGCCGCCGGGCGCCCCGGGCTCGTGCCCCTGCCGGAGGCGTCGGCGGTCGTTCCTGCTCGCTCTCTCGATGCCACCCGCCCCGTCCTCATGAAGCTGACGCCGCTGGAAATCCGAAAGCGAGACTTCGACCGCAGCCTCCGCGGCTACACCCCTCAGGAGGTGGACGCCTTTCTCGACATGGTGGCGGAGCAGTGGCAGGACCTGCGGGACGAGCACCGCCGCCTGGAAAAGCGGGTGGAGGAGCTTGAGGGCCAGATGGAGCACTACCGCCGCGTGGAAGAAGCCCTGCAGACGGCCCTCGACCAGACCCGAGAGAACGCGGAGCAGCGCATCCAAAATGCCCGCGACAAAGCACAAACCATCGTCGAGAAGGCCAAGTCCGATGCACGCGCCATGGAGCAGCGGGCCGAGCAGACCCTTGAGGAGGCCGAAGCCGACGCAGAAGCCATCAAGCGGCAGGCTCGTTCGGAGCGCGAGCAGTTGCGGGCGGATGTGGAGCGGCTCCGCGCACGGCGGAGCGAAGCGGTGGCGCAGCTGCGCGCATTCTTGACGGCCGAGTTGGAAGTGTTGGACGATTACACGTCCGCAGAAGCCTCCGCCGCGGCAGCAGAGGCTGCGCCCGAGTTGCAGTCGCCCGCAGCGCCTGCGTCTCCCAACGACGCGGCCGCCCCGCTCGCCCAAGAAGCCCCCTCCGCTCCTGCGACATCCCCGTCCGAGACCGAGCCCGCCCCCTCGCCCGATGCCGGCGCGTCTCCCGATGCCTCGCCCAATGCCTCCCCAGCCCCCTCCCCGTCAGCATCGCCGGGCCGCCCCGAACACGCCCCGCCGTCTGACGTCTTCACGGAGGATGTCGCCGCAGAGTCGGGGCCGCCCGCCCGCCCGTCGTCCGCTGCCCCGGAGCGTGCGTCTTCCACGGCCGATTCCCCTGCCCCTGCGGGGCCGACCCTCCCCGACGCCCCGGAGGCCCCAGCGGCCAAGGACCGGGAGGCGGAAACCCCGGACGACCCAGCCTCAGCGAAACAGGACTCGGAAGAGCAGGCCTCCGAGGACGGAACCCGGCGCGCTCGTACCCAAAGCACATCCGACGAGATCGAAAAGATCTGGAACATCCTCGACGAGATGGAGGACTGAGGATCTGTTTGGCAGATGCGCTGTGGCCTGCGACGCCGCAGCCCTCGTAGGGCCCAGAGCCCCTCGTCCACCGCGCCCCCACGGCAGAGCCGGTTCTGCACCCGCCGGGAACCATCCGGCGACCGCCCGTTCCCATTTGCCTGCCCCGGCGGACGGACGCTTGCTGCTCCGCCCACACTGATGCTCTCGTCACGACTGCTTACTGAATGTCTTCTGCCTCTCCCCCGCCGTCCCTCACAGCTGAAGGCACGGCCGAATATCGCCGGCGTGTGAAGGATGCCGCCGACGCCCTCTTGGGGCACCTCTCCGCCCCTCCCACCGTCGCCATCCTGCACGATGCGGGCCTCCCCTCGCCGCTCGACGAAGCAACGACGGCCCAGACCTGCCCGTTGTCCGAAATTCCGCACCTGCCCGCCGCGGAGGGCGTTCTCCGCGCCGGTACGGTGGACGGGGCTTCCGTCGTTACCCTCCCGCAGCCGACGCACCTTTACGACGGCGCCTCCGCCCGCACCGTCGCCTTTCCGGTCCGCATGCTCGCCACAGCCGGCCTCGACGCCCTCCTGCTCGTGGGCACGGCCGCACCGGCTGCCCCCTCCGTCGACCCCGGGGATGTGCTGCTCCTGACCGACCACATTAACTTTCAGGGCCAAAACCCCCTGGTGGGCCCCAACGTGGCGGACTGGGGGCCCCGCTTTCCCGACATGACCACCCCGTACGCCCCATCGCTCCGCCACGTGGCCGAAGAGCGGGCTCGCGATACTGGGCTTTCCCTCCGCAAGGGCATCTACCTGGCGCGCCTCGGCCCCGAAGGCGAGACAAGCGCCGAGCGCCGCATGGCTCAGCGCCTCGGGGCCGACGCCGTCGGGGCCGGACTCGTGCCCGAAGTGCTGGCGGCCCGCCACATGGCGGTGCCCGTGCTCGCCCTTGCCCTCCTGGAACCGCCCTCCGCCCCGGCTGCCCCCGCCCCCCGTTCGCGCCTCCGCCGCTTCCTGCGCGAACTGCCCGCCCCGGTCGCCTCGGCCCCTGCCCTCTCGTAGCCCGCCGGGCGAGACGGCCGCTGTAGTGTCGGCTGCTCGCCTCCCGCCCGTTTTCTCCCGCGCCCCTGCTTCTCACATGCCCCCAAACGCTCCCGCGTCTCCCCCGTGGCAGGTCTATAAATTTGGTGGCACCAGCCTCGCCACCCCGGACCGCATCGAACACGTCGCCTCTCTGATCAGCGATGCCCCCGAGGCCCGGGTGGCCGTCGTGGTGTCGGCCATGAGCGGCGTCACGGACCGCCTCCTCGCCCTCACCGACGCCGCGCAGCAGGACGGCGCGGCCCTCGACGAACGCCTGCACGCCCTCCGCGACGATCAGCGCTCCGCCGTGACCGACCTGCTCGGTGGGACGGCAGCCCCCCCGGTGCTCCAGGCGCTGGACGACGACATTGGGGACCTGGCGGATGTGCTGCAGGCGGCCCGCCTGATGGGCACTGCGCCGGATGTCACGCGCGATCTGGTGGCGGGGTACGGAGAGCTGTGGTCGGCCCGCCTCCTGGGCGGTGTGCTCCGCGACCGCGGGGCGGACATGGCCGTCTGTGATGCCCGCGAGGTGCTTGTGGTGACACATGGCGACCTGGGGCCGGTGGTGGACTGGGAGGCCACCCGCGCGCGCTTCGCCAACTGGCACGGCGCACACGAGGCCGCAGATGGGATCGTCGCGACGGGCTTTATCGCCGCTACGCCCAACGGCGTGCCCACCACCCTCGGCCGCAACGGCTCGGACCACTCCGCGGCCCTCTTTGCGGCCCTGCTGGACGCGGAGGCACTCACCATCTGGACGGACACCGACGGGGTGATGAGCGCCGACCCGCGCTACGTCCCCGATGCCCAGCGCCTCGATGCCCTCTCCTACGAAGAGGCGATGGAGATGGCCTACTTCGGCGCGGGCGTGATTCACCCACGCACCCTTGCGCCGGCCATCGAGCACGAAATCCCCCTCACCATCCGCAGCACCTTTGCGCCCGAGCGGCCCGGCACCCGCATCCACCTCGACGGCGACGGGGCTGCGGCCGTCAAGGGCTTCTCCACGATCGACGATGTGGCGCTGCTGAACTTGGAGGGCAGCGGCATGATTGGCGTGCCCGGCATTGCCCGGCGCCTCTTCGACGCGCTGGAGGACGAGGGCGTCTCTGTCATCCTGATCTCGCAGGGCAGCTCCGAGCACTCCATCTGCTTTGCCGTGCCGCAGGCCCAGGCGGAAGTGGCGCGCACGGCGGCCGAGCAGGCCTTCTACGCCGAGCTCGACCGCGGACAGATCCGACGGATCGACGTGACGCCCCGCTGCAGCATCCTGGCGGTGGTGGGCGACCAAATGGCGGGCACCCCGGGCGTGGCCGCTACGTTTTTTGGGGCGCTGGGCGACGCAAGCGTCAACGTCCGCGCCATCGCCCAGGGCTCCTCGGAGCGCAACATCTCGGCGGTGGTGGACGGGGACGATGCCCGCCGCGCCCTCCGGGCCGCCCACGCGGGCTTCTACCTCTCCAACCGCACCCTCTCCATCGGCGTCATCGGGGCCGGCAATGTGGGCGCGGCCCTGCTCGATCAGATCCGCACCCAGGCCGACCGCCTGCGCGACGAGCAGGACATCGACCTTCGGGTGCGCGGCATTGCCACCTCGTCCACCATGCTGCGGGCGGAGCAGCGCCTGGACCTCGCCACCTGGCGCGACGACCTGGCCGGCGGCGCCGCGACGGACCTGGAGGCCTTCGCAGATCACATCCAGACCGAGTACCACCCGCACACGGCCCTCGTCGACTGCACGGCCAGCGCCGCGGTGGCCCAGCACTACCAGGCGTGGCTGGAGCGCGGCATCCACGTGGTGACTCCCAACAAAAAGGCCAATACCGGCCCCTGGGACGCGTACCGGGCGCTCCGGGCCGCCCACCAGGGCCCCGGCCCTCGCTACCTCTACGAAACCACGGTGGGCGCGGGCCTGCCCATCTTGCAAACCCTCAACAGCCTCACCGAAACGGGCGACCAGGTGCACCACATCGAGGGCATCCTCTCCGGCACCCTCTCGTACCTGTTCAACGCGTTTGACGGCGACCGGCCCTTCTCTTCCATCCTCAGGCAGGCCAAGGCGGAAGGGTTTACCGAACCTGATCCCCGCGATGACCTCTCGGGCATGGATGTGGCCCGCAAGGTGGTCATCCTCGCGCGCGAAATGGGCGTGCCGCTGGAGCTGGACGCGGTGGATGTGGACGGTCTTGTGCCGAACGCCCTGCAGGACGGCCCTGTGGATGCCTTTTTGGAGACCCTGCCGGAGCACGACGCGGCCATGACGAAGATCCTCCGCGACGCCCAGTCGGAGGACAAGGTGCTCCGGTTTGTGGGGCGCGTGTCGCGGGATGGCGAGGCCTCCGTGCGCCTCCGCCGCTACCCCACGGACCACGCCTTCGCACGCATCAACCACACGGACAACATTGTCCGCTTCCAGACGGACCGCTACAACGAGACGCCGCTCATCGTGCAAGGCCCCGGCGCTGGGCCGCAGGTGACCGCGGCAGGCGTCTTCACGGACCTGCTGCGGCTGATGTCGTAACCTCCCGCTGCCCGCTGAGCGTGCATGGCACATGCGGGCGCGGGCTCGGTGGGAAGCAGCAGGTGCCCCTGCGCTGCCTCCAGGCGCACGCAGCCGGCGTACGCAACAAGCCCCCCCCGACCCATCAGACAACGACCCGATCAGACAATGGAACGTGAAGCAACAGCCTTTGCCCCCGCCTCCATGGGCAACGTGGCTGTGGGATACGACATTCTTGGCAGCGCCCTGGCGGGCCTGGGCGACCGCGTAACGGTACGGCGCCTCGAGGCCCCAACTGTCCGCATCGGCACCATTACGGGACGCGTGACGACCCTGCCCACGGCCCCCGACAAGAACACGGCCACCGTTGCTCTGTCGTCGCTCCGAGACGCAGCGGGCGTCGAGTACGGGCTTGAGGTGTCAATCGAGAAGGGCATCCCACTGGGCTCCGGGCTGGGGGGCTCGGCGGCGTCCGCCGTCGGGGCGGTGGTCGCCGGCGCTGCGGTGCTGCCAGGGCAGTGGTCGCCCGTGGCCCTCCTGCCGCATGCACTGGCGGGCGAGGCCGTAGCCAGCGGCGCCCGCCACCCCGACAATGTGGTGCCCTGCCTCTTCGGCGGCTTGCAGCTGACGCGGGCCATGGAGCCGCCGGACGTGGTGCCCATTCCGGTGCCGGATCGCATCCGGTGTGCGCTGGTGCGCCCGAAGCGCAGCATCCCGACCCAGAAGGCCCGCGCCTGCCTGCCCGACGCCCTCCCACTCGCGGACGCGGTGCGGCAAACCGCCCACCTGGGCGCCTTTGTGGCGGGCTGCTACCGGAACGACCTGTCGCTGATCGGGCGGGCGCTGCGCGACCTCATTGTGGAGCCGCACCGGGCCTCCCTCGTGCCCGGCTTTGCCGACGTGCAGGCAGCTGCCCTGGACGCCGACGCCCTGGGCTGCTCGCTCTCCGGCGCCGGCCCCACCCTCTTCGCGTGGTGCAACGGCACTTCCAGCGCGAAGCGCGTCCGAACGGCGATGGTGGACGCCTTCGACCGCCACGACATAGATACGGAGGCCTGGCTCTCCCCTGTGCCGTCGGACGGGGCGCGCATTGTCTCGCCTGCGCCCATCGATTCCTGATCGGTCGTCTCCGCCCCCCCTCTCCCGGTTCCCGCTCCCCACAATGCCCCGTACGCAGCAGGCCCCCGCCAAAATCAACCTCGGCCTGCACGTCCTTCGGCAGCGCCCGGATGGGTACCACGACATCGAGACGGTGCTGCACCGAATCGACTGGGCCGACACGATCCGCGCCGTGCCCGCCGATACCCTGTCCATGACGTGCTCGGACCCGGCGCTTCCCACCACCACGGACAACCTGTGCCTCCAGGCCGCCTGCCGCCTCGCGGACGCGTTTGGTGTGACGGCGGGGGCGGCGCTTCACCTCGATAAGCAGGTGCCCTATGGCGCGGGACTCGGGAGCGGCTCCAGCGACGCAGCAGCCACGCTGCAACTCTTGTCGGAACTGTGGGGCCTGGACCCGCCTCCACACGCGCTCCACGACATCGCAGCGTCTATCGGCTCCGACGTCCCGTTTTTCTTGCAGGAGGCGCCGGCGGCCTACGGAACGGGACGGGGCGACCAGTTGTCTCCCCTGACCAGCGGCGATGCCCCCTTTCGGCTGTCCTTGCCGGTGCTCGTGGTGGTCCCGAAGACACGCGTCTCCACTCCGGATGCTTATGCACAGGTGGCTCCCAGCGCGGCCTCTCGCCCCTTTCTTCCGACGCTCGTGAGCGCCGAGGACCTGCCCCGGTGGCGCACAGCGCTCACCAATGACTTTGAGGCCCCCGTGGCGGCCGCGGAGCCTGCAGTGGCGGCTGCGCTGCGTGCATTGCGCACGACGGACGCGGGCTACGTCTCATTGTCGGGCTCGGGCGGGGCGACCTACGCCGTGTACAACACCGTCGCGGCGGCCCGCGAGGCCCAGGCTGCCGTGCAGTCAACAGCGCGGCGCGTGCACCTCATGCTGCCCTGAATGCTGCCCTGACGTTGGCGGCCACAGACCATGCCCCCCAGGACGCAGCGGCACCGCCCTCCCCCGTGGGCATACGGAGGGCGTGAGCGCGCACTCCGCATTGCCGGGAGTCTGCGCGCCGGGTCAGGGCATTGAGCGCACAGACGCCGAGCGCACAGGCACCGAGCGCCCAACAGCAGCGTGCAGCGCCCTGTATCCGTCAGATGCGGCTGTAATACTGGTCGTCGTCCTCCCCATCGTCGTCGACCAGATAGTCGTCGGAGGGCACGTCCAGATACGCCATCAGCCAATCGAGGGCCCACACCTGCTTCTCGACACCGTCCCAGTTGTAGCCGCGCTCGATCCGGTCGGCGACCCGCTCCCAGTCTACGGTCCAGTCTTCGTAGACCTCAAACGCGAAGTGGTGCTCAGCCGTCTCAAAGTGCAGCGCGCCCTCTCCAGGGTCGTAGACGGTGTCCGAGCCCCCATCGTCGCGGGCCAGGGTGGCCCCCAGCACAATCAGGGGCACCTTAAACCGGTAGTCCATCTGTTCGACCTGTTCGGCCTGACTGATGAGGAAGTTGGCGAGCGTGGCACAGCCGTCGCTGACCTCCATGGCCGCCTGGGCCGCCTGGTAGGTGGTGGGGTCAGCCTCTACCTTATCAAGAGCGGCCTCCACCAGCGGCCAAACCGTCACCGGCTCTTCCTCCTTGGTCGTGTCTTCCTTACGGGGAACGACTACAGTACGATTTTCGATATCCACGGGCTTAAAATCGTTGGTTGCAAAACTGTGAGCCCGGCCGTCGGGGCCGAACGCATTCAGTTTTGGCGAAATGAGCGATCGGTACTTCAAGATGTCGGTGGACGGGCGAACATTCAACCGAAGCCCCGGACTTGGTCGGCAATTACAGGTTGGGAACGATCTCGCAGCTCAGGGCTCAATCCGTGCCCGACTGCTCGGCCCTCAGCTCTGCTTTCAGCGCCAGGGCCGCGCCCACAAGCTCCTCCTCCATGCCGGCCAGCTCGTCGTGCTGGCCCACGTACTGGCGCACGGCCTCTTCCAATCCCGACTCGCGCGTCACCACCGTGCGCCGCTTGCGCTCGGTCTCGGTAACGGTCCGTTCGATGCCCGTCACAATTGCCGCGGGGGCGAGGGCCTCGCGGAGGCGCGCAGTGTCTACCTCGGCCGCCTGCTCCTCGCCCACCTGGTAGCGCACGCGCACAATGGCGTCGGCCACGTCCCGCGCCCGGATGGCCTCCAGAATGCGCTCGGTGGGCGCGTCGGCGTCCCGCACGTCCACCTGGAGCGCGACGAACGGGCGAGCGGGCGTCTCGACAAAGGTGGTGCGGGTCGCGGGCTCGCGCGAGGGGTCGATGTCCACCAGCCGCACGCCCTTCGGCTCGTCGTGCTCGTTGAAGGTGACGCGCTCGATGCTGCCGGCGTACACCACGGGCGGGTGGCCGTCCTCGTTGCGGTCCTGGGGCCGGTGGATGTGCCCGAGGGCCACGTAGTCGATGGGGCGTACGGCAAGCTGGCCCACCGTAAACTTGGGCTCGGAGGCAATGGTGGTGGTGTGCTCCGACCCGGCCAGGGCCGCCCCCTGCACGGTCACGTGCCCCGCCAACACCGTGGGCACGTCGGGCGAGAGGGCGTGCGCGCTGCCGTCGGGCGCCTCTCCCGCCTCCTCGTCCCGGATCTCGTCGGTCCGGCGCCGGATGTAGGTCACGTACTGCTCCTCGATGAACTGCCGCAGCTCGTCGGGCGCGAGGCGGCGGTACTCGTCCTTGGTAAGAATCTGGCTGCGGATGGGCCAGGGCAGCGGGATGAGCTGCAGCGGGCCGCTCCGGGTCTGGAGGACCTGGACGCTGGGGGCGGGCTTGCGGTAGCAGTGCACCTCGCCGGCAATGTGGTCGAAAATGTCGAGGGACGAGGCGCGGCCGAAGGTGACGGGGTGGTCGTGGTTGCCCACAATGAGGACGATGGGAATCTCCGCCTCGGCCAGGGGGCGGAGGGCCTCGACGAAGAGCTTTTGCTGGGTGGGGGTGGGGTCGGCCGTGTGGTAGGCGTCGCCGCAGAAGAGGAAGGCGTCCACGTCGGCGTCGAGCGCGCGCTGCACCACCGCGTCCAGGGAGGAGCGCACGTCCAGCAGCCGCGTGTTGAGGCCCGTCTCCGGATCGCGGCGGCCGTGGGTCTTAAATCCGAGATGGATGTCGGCCGTGTGCAGTAGCTTCACCGTGGCAGGGGGGCAAATCTCGAAGGACGAAGGGAACGCAGGCGCCAATAGACACCAATAGACAATCGCAATGCCCCTCACGCAGGCGCCCTCACCAGCCGACGCGGCCGCCGTCCTGCGCGCTCGTGGTATCTTCGGGCGGCCCGTAGCTTTGCACCAGCGGGAACGTGGTCTGGGACAGCGTCACGTCTTCGGCCTCGTCGACCTGCTGGTAGTAGTCGCCCACGAGGAAGAGCGCGCTGTGGGCGCCCTGGCCCCAGAAGTCGGTCCGGAACGTGAGGCGTGGGTCCTCAAAGCCCACCCAGGCGCCGCTCACCAGCTCCGGGTGCATAAGCATAAACCAGGTGTCCGCCGCACGGTCGGTGGTGCCCGTCTTGCCCGCGAGGTCGTACGCGCCGAGGTCGAACTGCGTGCGGATGCGGATGCCGGTGCCGTAGTCGATCACGCCGCGCATCATGTCCACAACCGTATAGGCCGTGCGCTTCGAGAGGGCCTCGCGCGGGCTGGGCGAGGCCTGCCAAATGACGTTTCCGTAGCGGTCTTCGATGCGGGTAATGGCCACGGGCTCGTTGTAGAGGCCGCCGTTGGCAAGCGTGCTGTAGGCGGCGGCCATGTCGAGCAGCCGCACGCTGCTGGTGCCCAGGGCGATGGAGGGCACGGCCTGGATGTGGCGCTCGGGAATGCCCATGCGGCGGGCGTAGCGGGCCACCGTTCGGGGGTTGAGGTCGAGCGCGAGCCGGGCCGTGATTGTGTTTTTGGAGTTGGCCAGGCCCTGGCTCAGCGTCAGCATCTTGCCGGACGACTCCCCGCCGTAGTTTTTGGGCGACCAGGTGGTGTCCGCGCCGGCGTCCTCCCAGGTGAAGGTGCTGTCGAGGAGGGTGTCGTAGGGCGAGTACCCGTTGTCGATAGCGGCGGTATACGTGAACGGCTTGAACGTGGAGCCCGGCTGGCGCCGCGCGATGCCCACCTTGTCGTACTTGTCGGTGCGGAAGTCGCGCCCCCCGATCCACACCTTCACGTGGCCGTTGCGGGGATCGAGCGACACGAGTCCCGCCCCGAGCTGGCGCTTGGCAGTCTTTAGCGAGTCGAGGAACGGCTCGTTGTTGCGAAGACGGTCTAGGGCGGCGTTCGGCCCCAGGCCGCGCGCCCGGAGGGTGTCGTAGCGGGGGGTCTGGCGAACAAAGTTGTTGAGCACCTCTGGGTTCGCGTCCCAGAAGTGTGCAAACGGCTCGTAGTCCGCCCCCGCCTCCAGCGTGCGGTAGTCGTCCAGGGTGCTGCTGTACAGGCCGGGCGAAGGGGCGCTCCACTGATAGTTGACCGCCGTCTGGAGGCCCGACATCTGCGTCTCCACCGCGGCGCGGGCCATGGCCTGCAGCTCCGAGTCGAGCGTGGTGTACACGCGGAGGCCGTCCCCGTAGATGTCGTGGCCGTGGAGGGGATGGTTCTCGTAGCGGTCGTTGGTGGCCCACCGCGAGAGCGTCTTGCGCACGTGCTCGGCAAAGTAGGGGGCGAGGCTGGCGGAGAGGCGCGAAGAGTGGTACTCGGCGTTGACCGGCGTGTCGGCGTGGGTGCGGTAGTACGAGGCGTCCAGGACCCCGTTGTCCACCATGAGGCGCAGCACCACGTTGCGGCGCTGCTTCGCATTGCCGGGATTGCGCACCGGATTGTAGTACGTGGTGGCCTTGAGCTGCCCAATCAGGGTGGC
>CAJXLV010000030.1 GCA_913056185.1 uncultured Bacteroidota bacterium | reverse complement strand
CTGCACCTGAAGGAGAAGCCGTTTGCACGATTGGCATTGAGCGCTGCCCTTTCGGGAAGCCTGGGGAGCGCCGTTGAGCACGATGAGGTCGATCCAGTCTCGCTCCGCCGCCTCCATGCAGTCGGTGATGAGCGGGACCTTGTCGTCGGTGGGCTCCCACCGATCGGGATCGACGACGATGCCGAGATCAAGGTCGCTGCGGTCCCGTTCGCGATCGGCCGCGACGGACCCAAAGACGTACACCGCCCGCACAGCAGGGTGATTCGCAAAGACGTTTCGGAGCCGATCCTCAGTGGCCTCGGAAAGCATGACAACACGACATCTGGGACGATGCAAGCAGTGCCGACCCAAACGGCACATCCCCAAGAAAAATCCCCCCCGTCCGTCCCGTCCGATGAGCTACACAATGCCCCGCGCTTCGAGGGCCTCGACGATCTGATCGGCGCACGCCTCCACGTCGTCCTCGTCGGTATTCACCACCACGTCCGGGTCCGCCGGCTCTTCGTACGGCGCGGAGACGCCGGTAAAGTTGGCGATCTCGCCGGCCTCGGCCTTTGCGTAGAGGCCCTTCGTGTCCCGCTCCTTGCACACCTCCAGTGGGCACTCCACGTGGACCTCCAGGAACCGCTCGCGCACGTCCGCCGGGAGCAACTCCCTGGCGCGGTCTCGGTCGTCCTGGTAGGGGGAGACGAACGAGCAGAGCGTCACGTTGCCCTGCTCAAAGAAAAGGCGCGCCACCTCGCTCACCCGGCGGATGTTTTCCTTTCGGTCGGCGGGCGTGAAGCCGAGGTCTCCGCTCAAGCCGTGCCGCACGTTGTCCCCGTCGAGCATCATCGTCTGCACGCCCTTATCAAAGAGGCGCTCCTCCACGGCCTTCGCAATGGTGGACTTGCCGGCGCCGGAGAGGCCCGTCAGCCACACGACGCCTGCCTTGTGGTCATTGCGGTCCTCGCGCTCTTCGCGGGGAATCTGCAGCCCTTCCCATACCACATTCGGGGAGGTGTCCGTCTCCTCGTCCGGCTGCTCCTGCGCGCGTTGCCCGAAGGGGGTCACGTCCGTGGCCACGCCGCGAATCATCCCGGCGGCCATCGTCTCGTTGGTGTCCGGGTCAATCAGGATAAAGCTGCCCGTCGAGCGGTTGAGCTTGTAGGGGTCCACAAACAGCGGGTCCGCCGTTTCCAGCTCCACGCGCCCAATGTCGTTCAGTACAAAGGCGTCGGCCTCCTCGCGGTGGAAGGTCTCGACGTTGGTCCGGTAGACGATCTTCGAGACGTATGCCTGCGTGCGGCGCGTGGTGTGCTGCAGGACGTAGGGGCGGTCTTGGCGCATGGCCTCCTCGTGCATCCAGCAAAGGTCCGCGTCGAGCTGCCGCGTGACGTCCGGCTTGTTGCGACTCCGCACAATCATCGACCCCCGGCTCACGTCGATCTCATCCTCGAGGGTCAAGACCACCGATTCGCTCGGCCCGGCCTCGTCCAGGTCTCCATCAAGGGTGGTAATGGCATCGATCTGTGAGGTGTGCTGGGACGGAAGAATCGTCACCTCCTCGCCGGGCCGCACCGTGCCGGACGCTACCTGCCCCGCAAACCCCCGGAAGTCCTGGTGCGGACGGATGGTCGTCTGCACCGGAAACCGAAAGTCTACCTGATTACGAGTCGACTCTGCCTGCACGGTTTCCAGGCGGTGCAGCAGCGTCGATCCCTCGTACCAGGGCATGTTGTCGGAGTGGTGCACCACGTTGTCTCCCTTCAGGGCGGAGATGGGAATAAACGTAATGTCCTGAATGTCCAGGTTCTCGGCAAAGTGCTCGTACTGCGCCACGATTTCGCGAAAGCGCGACTCGCTGTAGCCCACCAGGTCCATCTTGTTGACCGCCACAATGACGTGCGGGATCTGGAGGAGCGACGCAATGAAGCCGTGTCGCCGCGTCTGCTCAAGCACGCCATTGCGGGCGTCAATGAGCTCCACCGCCAGCTCCGCCGTCGAAGCTCCCGTCACCATGTTGCGGGTGTACTGCTCGTGGCCGGGGGTGTCCGCAATGATGAACTTGCGATTCGGGGTCGAGAAGTAGCGGTAGGCCACATCGATCGTGATCCCCTGCTCCCGCTCCGCCCGCAGGCCGTCGGTCAGGAGCGCCAGCTCCAGCTCTTCGTCGTCGCGCTGGGTGTTACGCTCGATCTCTTCCATCTTCTCCTCAAAGATCTCCTGCGTGTCGTACATCAGCCGCCCGATGAGCGTGCTTTTGCCGTCGTCCACGCTTCCGGCGGTCGTAAAGCGCAGCACGTCCATCTCTTGCGGGTCCATCGAAGACGCCTCCATCGAATCAGTGTCGATTTTCGAAGTGCGAGTGTCGAATTGTGGGTTTGCCTCTACGGGTCGCGCGAACCGACCAGCCCCCCTGCCGACCAGTGCCCCAATGCCTAAAAATACCCGTCCCGCTTCCGCTCCTCCATGGCCGCCTCGGCGCGCTGGTCGTCCGCCCGCGCTCCGCGCTCCGCCCGCTGCGTCGTCGCCACCTCCGCCACCACCTCGTCCAGCGTCGTCGCTGTGGACTCCACGGCGCCGGTGCACGTCATGTCTCCGATCGTGCGGAAGCGGACCATCTTCTCCACGTACTTCTCGCCGTCGCGGAGGTCGTTGTAGGGCGATTTGGGCAGGAGCACCCCGTCGCGCTCGAACATCGTTCGCTCGTGGGCGAGGTACAGGCTCGGAATCTCGATGCCCTCTTGCCGAATGTACTGCCACACGTCCAGCTCCGTCCAGTTGCTAAGCGGAAAGACGCGGAAGTGCTCCCCCTTCCGGCTCCGGCCGTTGTAGAGAGACCACAGCTCCGGGCGCTGGTTCTTTGGGTCCCAGTTCCCAAACCGGTCGCGGTGCGAAAAGAAGCGCTCCTTGGCACGGGCCTTCTCCTCGTCGCGGCGCGCCCCGCCGAGGGCCGCATCAAACCCGTGCTCCTCAATCGTGTCGAGCAGGGTTACAATTTGCAGCCGGTTGCGGCTCGCATCCGGGCCCTGCTCTTCTTTCGCGCGGCCGGAGGCAATGGTCTCTTCGACACTTCCTACGATCAGGTTAAGGCCGTGCCGCTCCATCAGGTCGTCCCGGAATTTAATGGTCTCCGGGAAGTTGTGCCCCGTGTCCACGTGCAGGATCGGAAACGGCACGTTGGCCGGATGGAAGGCCTTGCGGGCCAGGTGCACCATGGTCAACGAGTCCTTTCCCCCACTGAACATGAGCACTGGATTGTCGAACTGGGCGACGGTCTCTCGCATCACATGGATGGCTTCCGATTCCAGCCAGTTGAGATGCTCAGAGGTTCGTCTCGAAGCGGTCATAGCACAGAACAAAGAGGTTGAGCAGGAGTCACGATGGAACCGAGCCCGCCGGACTGCAACAAGATGAGACTACAATGCCCCCCGTGAGGGTCCGCCCCTCCAGCAGGGCGTGGGCACATGCAGACGGTGCAGCCTGGGAGATGTCACCAATGGAGGCTGAAAGGTGCGTGAACTTCGGGTACGGCATTAAGAAAAACAACGACTGTTCCCGGCGCTGCTCGTTTTTCCCTCCACAAATGCGGAGCGCGTTCGGGGATCGACCAATCTTCACATCGTCTCGCGACCAAGGCCGCCCCCTTCCCGTCCGTATGCTTCGGGACGCTCCCCGCACAGCCCGCACGACGGGCCCGGTCCGATGTTCTGACCGATCGCCCCGCGGTTTCCACTTTCCCTGCTTCCTTCCTACGTTACCAGGGCCCGTGCTGCCGAAGCTCGATGCCCCGACCGCCCTGAAACGCCTCGATGAACCGGGAGACAGCCATGCCCATTCTCGCCCCCTGTCCCGCGCGCCCATGCCATCCCCCTCCGCAGACGATTCCCTGCCGCTGGCCCGCCCCAGCCTCACAGACGCCGAGCGCTCGCACGTAAACGCCGTACTCCAGTCGCAGCAGTTGTCCCGAGGGCCCTACCTGGCAGCCTTCGAGGATGCCATGGCGGCCCGGTGCGGCACCGAACACGCCGTGGCGGTGAGCAGCGGCACGGGCGCGCTCCACTGCATCGTGCGGGCGCTCGGTCTGCCAGAGGGCGCCGAGGTGATCACCACCCCGTTCAGCTTCGTGGCCTCCTCCAACGCGCTGCTGTACGAAAACCTCCGGCCTCGCTTCGTGGACATTGATCCCTCGACGTACAACCTCGATGCCAACCGCGTGGAAGACGCGATTGGGCCAAAGACGGAGGCCCTCCTCGCGGTCGACGTGTTCGGCGTGCCGGCCGACTGGCCCACGCTCACCGACCTGGCGGACACGCACGGCCTGGCGCTCATCGACGACGCCTGCGAGGCGATTGGGGCCTTCGTGCAGGATACGCCCATCGGAGCCTGGGGAGACGCCGCCAGCTTTGGGTTCTACCCGAACAAACAGATCACGACGGGCGAGGGCGGCTGCATCACCACCGACGATGACGCTCTGGCCCGCCGCTGCCGCGCCCTCCGCAACCAGGGACGCTCCCCGCACGCCTCCGGTCGCATGCAGCACGACCGCCTCGGGTACAACTACCGGCTCGACGAGATGTCGGCCGCACTCGGGGTGGCCCAGCTCGACCGCCTCGATGCGCTGCTCCACCGCCGCGCCGCCGTCGCGGACCTGTACCGGGAGGCCCTGGCTCCGCTCTCCGACGCCCTCGTGCTCCCCGCCCGCCCCACAGATGCTCAGCGGAGTTGGTTTGTGTATGTCGTCCGACTGCGCGATCATTTTGCTCGGTCGGCCCGGGAGGCCCTCCTGGGCCGCCTCCAGGAGGCAGGCATCGGCTGCGCGCCGTACTTTCCCGCCATCCATCTGCAGCCGTACTACCGGGAGCGGTTTGGCTTCTCGCCGGGCGACTTTCCGGGGTGCGAGTCTGTCTCGGCACGGACCCTCGCGCTGCCGTTCTATGGCTCGATGACCCGCGCGGACGTGGACCGCGTGGCCCACGCACTCACCGAGGCGCTCCCCTCCCTCCCCCGTCGCTAACAGCCATGCTCGGTTCCGACTGCGCCCGTTCTACGGCCAAACGCCTCCTCGACCTCGTGGGAGCGACGGGGCTGCTGGTCGCTCTGGCTCCCGTGCTCGCCCTCGTGGCGGTCTGTATCTGGCTGGACGACGGGCGACCACTGTTCTTCACGCAGACGCGGGCGGGATGCGAGGGAGCGCCGTTCCGCATTATCAAGTTCCGTACGCTGACGCGCCCCCCGGCAGCCCCGACGCGCCCCGCCGCCCACACGACACGCGTTGGGGCAATCCTGCGACGATGGGCGCTCGACGAAGTGCCGCAGCTGTGGAATGTCCTGCGCGGCGAGATGAGCCTCGTCGGCCCCCGCCCTACGCTGCCGACACAGGTGGCCCAGTACGGCCCCCACGAGCAGACACGCCTCCAGGTGCCGCCGGGCCTCACCGGCTGGGCGCAGATCCACGGGCGCAACGCCCTCTCATGGCCCCAGCGGATCGACCTGGACGTGTGGTACGTGCGCAACTGGAGCGTCTGGCTCGACCTCCGCATTTTGCTCCGCACGCCGGTCGTTCTGATTCGTGGCACAGGCGTCTACGGCCCCGACGGCCAGAACCCGTCGTTCTCTACTCCCTCCACGCCCCCCTCCCCCGATGCCTGATCGTCCCTCTCTCGTGATCGTTGGAGCCGGGGGGCTTGGCCGGGAAGTGGCGGCCCTGGTAGAAGCCCTTCACCCCCCGCCTCCCTCGGGGGCGCTCGCCGGATTTGTGGACGATGACCCATCGCGCCACGGAGACACGGTGATGGGATATTCTGTGCTGGGCGACGTCCACTGGTTGGCCCAACAGGCAGACCTGCGCTTTGTCATTGCCGTTGGGAACGGCACGGCCCGCCGCCACATCGCCGAGACGCTCCGGCCGTCCGCCCCGCGTGCTACCTCCCTCGTGCACCCGTCCGTGTCTCTGCACCGCACCGCGGAGGTGGCCCCGGGGGCCATCGTGTGTCGTGGGGTGGCCTCAACTGTTCAGTTCGAGGTCGGGCCGCACGCCCTTCTCAACCTCAATTGTACGATCGGGCACGACAGCGTGCTCGGGGCGTTTGTCACGCTGCATCCTGGCGTGCACGTCTCCGGGGCCGTTCATCTTGCGGACGGGGTCACGCTGGGAACCGGAGCCGTTGTGCTCCCCGGCGTACAGATCGGCGCGCATACAACCGTCGGGGCTGGCGCGGTGGTTACAGACGACCTGCCGCCCCACTGCACCGCCGTCGGGACGCCGGCTCGTCCCCAGTCGTAGGCCCGCCCGGCCCGTCTCCGCACCTGTCCTGCCCTTCCCCGGCTCCTGCGCATCCTGTGCGTATTGCCCTCTTCCTCCAACATTACCACACGCCCGACTGCCCCACCGCGGCGCGGCCCTACGCACTGGCGCGCCGGCTGGGACGGGACCACGACGTGACGGTGGTGACCACCCGGGCGTGGGAGGAAACGCGACAGGCGCACCGCTTTCCGTGGGCGCCGCCGGGCGTGGAGCTTGTGCGCTTCGACGTGCCCTATGACAATTCGATGTCGGCCCCAGAACGATTGGCGTCTTTTTTTCAATACGCCGCCCGTGCCCTCCGGCACGGCCTACAGATGCCCCGCCCCGACCTCATCGTGGGTTCGTCGACGCCCCTAACGGCCGCCGCGGCGGCCGGGGCGGTGGCGCGTCTTCGCGGCATTCCCTGGGTCTTTGAGGTGCGCGACCTCTGGCCCGCCTTCCCCATCCAGATGGGCGCAGTGCCGGACTATGGCCTGCACACGCTCCTGCGGTGGGCCGAAGCGGCGCTGTACCGGAGCGCAGCGCAGGTGGTCACGCTCTCGCCCGATATGGAACGGCATGTTCGCGCACGGGCCCCGTCTACGGCTGTCCGCACGATCGAGTACGGGACCGACTTCGACCTCCTCGGCGACGTGGGCGTGGAGGCGCAAACCGAAATCGAAGAACGCTTCGCCCTCGACCGCCGCTTTCTGGTGCTTTACGCCGGCTCCTTCGGCCGGGCCAACGCTCTTCCTACACTCGTGGCGGCGGCCCGGCGCCTCCTTGCCCGGCGCTCAGACGTGCTTGTGGCCTTCGCGGGCGATGGCTATCATGCCTCTACGGTACAGCGTGCGGCGCAGCAGCACACCGCGATTCGACGGCTCCCTCCGCTCCCCCACCCGAAGACGCTCGCCCTGTTCGCACGCGCCGACCTCTCGCTCGTCTCCTTCCTCGATCGCCCGGTGCTGGCCGCCAATGCCCCCGGCAAGTTCTTCGACAGCCTCGCCACCGGCACCCCCGTGGTGGTGACGAACCCCGGGTGGACGAAGCGGTTTGTGAAAGAGCACGACTGCGGATGGTTCGTGCCGCCCGAGTCCCCCGGGCACCTTGCCAGTGCGCTGCACGCAATCCTTGCATCGCCCCCGTCACTCGCGGCCGCGGGCCGTGCCGCTCGAACTGTCGCTCACCGACGGTTCGACCGCTCGCGCCTCATGGACCGGTACGCTGCGCTGATCGAGCGCACCGCTGCGACCGCCTGACGTGCACGCCACCGCCCAACTGGTATTCTTTTGCCTACCCTTTCTGCCTCATGTCCTCGCTTTCGACAGCCGTGCGCAGCGCTGCTTCTTGGCTCAGAAGGCGGGGACGACTGTCTCTCTTGCTGGCAGGGCCGGATCTCTTCGTGCTCTACGGGGGGCTCCTGCTGGGCTACCGCATTCGTCTCGGGCAGTGGGCGCTGCCTCATACGACGGAGTGGGGCACTGCGTCCGTTCTTGCGGTGGGTGTTCACGGCCTCGCGCTGGCAGCCAGTGGCCTCTACCGCCAGTCGCCCCGCCTCATGCACCTGTCTGCGTTTCTGCGGGTCGGCCTGTGGCTGGTTGGGGCCTGGGCAACGTCCATTCTTTTGAGCTATGCAATCGCCCCGGCGGACGTCCCGCCCCGGGGCGTGATGGCTGTGCTCGGCCTCGTGGCCCTGGTGGGCGTGCTGGGCCTGCGTGCACTCGCCCGCTACCTCCTGGAATCCCTTTCCCCTCCCCCCCGCACGGAGTCCTTCGGCCAAACTACCCCGGCCGTCCACCTCAGCGACCTCGTCCCCCGTCCGCCCGCAGACATCGATCGCGATTCTCTGCGCCACACGCTGTCGGACCGCACGGTGCTGGTCACCGGCGCCGGAGGGTCCATCGGTGCTGAGCTGAGCCGCCAGCTCGTTGCCCTCAACCCGTTTCGGCTGGCACTGGTGGACGTGAGCGAGCATCACCTCTACCGCCTCGAAACGGCGGTCCGTCCCCTCTCTTACGACGGCGACCTCGAGTTTTGCATTGCCGACGTGCGCGATGCCGCCCTCATGGACGACCTCTTCCGCCGCCTGCAGCCGGATGTGGTGCTCCACGCAGCGGCCTACAAGCACGTCCCCCTTATGGAGCGCCACCCAGCGGAGGCGTTCCGCAACAATACCATGGCCACCGTCCATCTGCTCCATCTCTGCGCAACGCACAGCGTAGACCGGTTCGTCTTTGTCTCCACCGACAAGGCGGTGCGCCCGGTCAACGTGATGGGTGCCACCAAACGGTTGGCGGAGTGGTACGTGCGCACCGCCGACGCTCCGCCCCACTGCACCACGGTCCGCTTCGGCAATGTCTTTGGGTCGCACGGCAGCGTGGTCCCCCGGTTCGAAAAAAAACTCGCCGCCGGAGAGCCGCTTCCGGTCACACACCCCGACATGGAGCGCTACTTCATGAGCCCGGAGGAGGCCTGCGGGCTCATCCTGCACACCCTGTTGCTGGACGAACATCCGGCCTATATCTTCCGGATGGGCGACCCGATCCGCATCCAGTGGCTGGCCGAGCAACTGATCACCCGGTGGTACCCGCATGCCGACCCCAAGGCCATGATCGAGTATGTGGGGCGACGCCCGGGCGAGAAGCTCCGAGAGGAGCTGGTGCGCACCGCGGAGACGCTCCACGACACCTCCCATCCGAGCATCCTCGGGCTTGGCGGCCCCTCTCCATTCTCGCGCACGCAGCTGGACGCGTTTCTGCAGCGCCTCCAGTCGGCATCGGGCCCCACCCGCGCCTCGCGCGAGCAGCTGCGAACGCTGCTGCTCAACACACAGCCTGACGGCCGTGAAAGGGCGGACGCTCCCTCGCCGCCCCCTTCTTCGATCAACCGTGGATGATGCGTGATCCGTAAATCGTGATTCGAACCGAGCGCGTGGGTTGAAGAGCATCCCCCGCACGCACCATCTCTCAGGCATCACTTTTCACGCATCAATCTTCCCATGCACGTCCTCGTGGTTCCCTCCTGGTACCCAACGACGGAGGCCCCGCGGCAGGGCATCTACTTCGCTGAGCAGGCCCGGATGCTCCACGAACACGGCCTGACGATGGGCGTGGTCTACCCCGAACACCAAAGCCTGCGTCGCCTCTCCGTGGCGGCCCTCCGCCGAAATCACTTTCAGACGGAGTGGACGACCGGGGAGGCCCTCCCAACCCTTCGCCGCCACGGGTGGAACGTGTGGTGGCGCTTTCCGCCCGGCGTGCGTCTCCGCATTCGCAGTGCGGTGCGCCTGGCCCGTCGCTACGCCGACCGCCGCGGCGTCCCCGACCTGATTCACGCACACAGCGCCCGCTGGGCCGGGGCCGCTGCCGCACGGATTGGGGACGCTCTCGCCGTTCCGTACGTGCTTACGGAGCACTACTCGGGGCTGCAGCGCGATGCGGTGACCGCCTGGCGGTGGCCCCTGGTGGAAGAGGGCGTCCGGCACGCGGCCGGCCTTGCGGCGGTCAGCACGGCCCTGCGAGATACGATGGCCCGCCGGGCACTCGCGGACCCTGCCTCCATCGATGTGATCCCGAACCCCGTCTGTCCCGCCCAGTTTTCCCTGCCCGACCGTCCGCGCCCCTCCCCGCCTCCGTTTCGGCTCGTCACCGTGGCCCACCTAAATGCCCGAAAAAACCTCTCGGCTCTGCTGGAGGCGTTTCGGGCTGCCTTCAACGGGGCGCCGGACGTGCTGCTGACGATTGTGGGAGACGGACCCCGGCGCGCTGCCCTCACTCGGCAGGCGGACCGGCTGGGGCTGGGGGCGAAGGTCTCGTTTCTGGGCGCTCAGCCACGCAGGGGGGTCCGCGAGGCGCTGTGGAACGCCCACGCGTTCGTGTTGGCCAGTCGCCACGAGACCTTTGGGGTGGTACTCGTGGAAGCCATGGCAACTGGCCTGCCCGTGGTGGCTACGCGGTGCGGCGGCCCCGAGGACATTGTCACGGAGGCGACAGGGTGCCTCGTGCCCCCCAATGCCCCAGCGGCGCTCGCCGAGGCCCTCCGCACAATGCGAGATCGATGGTCGGAATACGATCCGGACCGGATTCGGGCCTACGTGCTGGACGAGTACGGACCGGAACCTTTCGTTCAGCGCACGCGATCATTCTACCGTCGGGCACGCGCGGACGCCTGACCATGCCCCCAACGTCGTCGCAGCCCTTCGTTCTGGCCTTCTATGCGCTCCTCCCCCCGCTCCTTCTGGATTGCTCTCCTGTGCGGCGTCCTGCTGTGCCCTACCGCGGCAGCACAGCCCAGCGACGGCTACGACGCCTCGTGGTACGAGCCCGGCGCCCCTCACGTCAAAATCAACGTCACCCGCGACGGCGTCTACCGCGTCTCGGCCAGCAGCCTTCAGTCCGCCCTGCCGGGCGGCACCCGCCTGTCGGACATCGAGCCCCGGACGCTCCGGCTGATTGAGAACGGCACGGAGGTGCCCATCGAGGTACAGGGCGCCGCGGACGGCACGCTCGACCCCACCGACACGATCGCGTTCGTAGGCCGCCGCAACCGGGGCACGGACGAGGCCTGGGCCTACGCGGAGGCGGACGCGCCCAGTAGCACGGCCCGCAGCCTCTACAGCGACACCACCCACTACTGGATGACGTGGGGCGGGCCCGACGGCCGTCGCTACGACGAGGGCCCCGCGCCCACGGCTCCCCCCACCACAGCCCTTCGCGATACGGCCCGCATTGAAGAAGATCGGCACTACTACTTCGGCCGCTCCGGGCAGACGGGCAATCCGCTCTACACCCGGTCGGAAGGCTACTACTGGCACCGGTTTCGCCACAACGACACCGCCCCCATCTCGGACACGTACGCCCTGCCGGTGGGGCGGCGCACGGCCACCGATGATTCCCTCACCCTCCGGCTCCGCTTCGACGCTGCCACCAACTCGTGCCACCGCGTAGAGGTGGAGGGCAAACTCCAACAACCCGGGGGCGGCCAGGCCTTTGAGCCACTCACCACCGTACGGTGGCGCAATGCAACCCGCACCACCGCTGCGGTCTCTCTTTCTCAGTCGCGGCTCCCAGGCACGGACCTCACGCTCCGCCTTACTTCCTATAACGACAACTTTTCGGAGGCGCGCAACTGCCGCGCCCCCGCCAGCACGCCCAACTACGTACTGTTCGATTGGGCAGAAGCGGTTTACACGCGAACCCTCTCCGCACAAAACAACCGACAACGGTTCGTAGCGCCCACCACCGGAGCCCAGACCTTTGCCCTGACCGGCCACGCAGGCGACTCGGTGCGCGTGTACAGCCCGAAAGACGCCCGTCTCTACAGTGCCGCCATCGAGGACGATACGGCGCTCGTCTCGGCGAATCCGTCCACCGCGGGAACCCCCTTTTGGGCCGTTGGGAGCAGTGGATACCGAAGCCCTGCCACCATCGAGCCCGACGCCCCGAGCAACTGGTCCACCCCAACCGCCCACGGGGCCGACTACGTGCTCCTCACCACCGAGGCGCTGCTGCCCGCGGCCCAGCAGCTGGCGGCCCACCGGCGGTCGCACGACGGCTACCAGGTGGAGGTCGCCCTTGTGCAGAACGTCTTCGACGAATTTGACTACGGCCGCCCCACTCCCATTGCCATCCGGCGCTTCGTGCGGGCGACGCAGGCCTGGAGCCCCGCTCCCCGCTTCCTCTCCATCTTTGCCGACGCACAGTATCCGATCCGCGACGGCTCGGTCGACACGCTCTCTCCGGAGTGGAGCGTCCCCTCGTTCGGCTACGCGCCCTCGGACGGCTGGTTTGCCATGCAGGCCGACGGGCCCAACGACTGGTCGGAGCTGCTGGCCGTGGGGCGCATCCCGGTGCGGTCCGTGGCGCAGGGCGAGCTCTTTGTGGACAAGCTGCAGGCGTACGAAACCGCCCCGCCCGCCCGCTGGACAAAGCGCATGCTCCTCCTCGCTGGTGGCACCAACGCGAGCGAGCAAAACCAGCTTCAGTTCTACTCCGACCGCTGGGGAGAAATTGCGGCGGATACGGTGGCCAACATCGACGGCGACCCGGTGCCGGTGCACACCGGAGCCGATACGCTTCAGTATTACAAGAAGGTGAACGATGCCCTCGATGCCAGCTTCCAGGACTCTCTCGCCGTCGACCTCGAAGAGGGCGCGGGCTGGCTCAACTACTTCGGCCACTCCGCCGCTCAAACCTGGGAAATCGTGACGGACCCACCGGCCGAATGGCAAAATTCCGGGCGCCTGCCCATCGCCATCTCTCTCGGCTGCCGCACCGGCTCGTTCGCCGGCGGGCGCTTCGAGCAAAAAAGCGCCCCGTCGCTCGGTGAGCAGATCGTGGTCGGCTCCGTGCGGCCCGATGGCACCCCGCGCGACGGCGCCCTCAACGGCGGCATCGCGCACTTCGGCGAATCGGCCCTCGGCAACCTCATCCCGTCGGCCCGCATCAACGATGCGCTCGTGGAGCGGGTCTTCGTCGACACCATGCGCGTGCTCGGCACCGCCATCCAGGAGGCCAAAGCGGAGATCAATGATGACTTTGGGAACAGCGACTTTTACGTAAAGCACCTTCTGCAGTACGGCCTCCTGGGCGATCCGGCCACAAACATTGCCCTGCCCACACGCCCGGATTTCCACGTCGCGCCCAGCCTCATCTCCACGACGCCCGCCACGCCCGTTCCCTCCGACGAACTTACGGTGGAGGTGCGCCTCCAAAACCGCGGCCTCATTCCGCGGGACAGCGTTACGGCCCGCCTCACTTGGCAACAGCCGGACGGCACGGTGACCCGGCGCACCCGTCGCCTCGATCGCTTCCGGCTCGAAAAAACCCTCTCTTTCTCCTTCGATCTGGACGAGCGCACAATCGGCCCCAACACGTTCCGCGTCGCTGTCGACCTCGAGAACGAGTACGACGAGGGCAACGAGACCGACAACACCGCCGAGCGCACCCAGGTCGTGTTCGACACCGGCGTCTCGCTCCTCACCCCGCCCCCCTTCGGAACGGTGGCTACGGAGCGCCCCCGCCTCACATTTGGCATCTCCGGCGCCTCCCCGCGTGCGGTGCCCGTCGTGCTTCAGCTCGACACCGTGCCCGACTTCTCGTCCCCTGCCCGCCGCGAGGTACGGCGGGACGTAAGCGGCCTGCGGGGCACGTGGGCGCCGTCCCCCCTGTCCCCAAACCAGACCTACTACTGGCGCGCTCGCCTGGCCGAGGCCGACGCGGCGGCCTGGAGGGAGGCTCAGTTTACGGTCGCCCCCTCCCGACCGCCCTCCACGTGGCTGCAGCAACGCCGCCTGTTTGAAGCCAATCCGCGCACACGCCTACAACGGACGGCCTCCGACTGGGCCTTTGGCACCTTCCCACGCAACGTCCGCATCCGCTCCAATCGGGGCAACGCATCATTCGTCCACGGCTTTACCCTCGACGGCACAGCAAATTATGAGTACCTGCAGTTTGGCTTTGGGGTGCTGGTGATGGACGGGCGCACCGGCACCGTGAAGGGCAGCGAGTCCTTTCCCACCTACGACCTGCAAGACCAGTACGAAGATGACGTAGGGGATGGGCAGGCGGCCATCGATGCCCTGGAGGCCTTCCTGGACAACACGGCCCAGCAGGGCGACTACGTCTTTGTGCGCACCCGGCACCTGGCCCGCCAGGGCGGCCCCGCGGACATCCCCGACGCCGTCAAGTCGCTTTTCAAAACCCTCGGCTCCAGCTCGACCGCGGACGCCCCGCACTCCACGGCCATCGATACGTTGACGTACAACGACCTCTGGACCCTGAAGGCCCGCAAGGGGCAGCCCGCCGCTACGGTCGAACGAGCCCGCGCCGATACGAACCAGATTGGCCAGCAGGAGCGCATACGGTTTTCGCATGCCTCCGGCACGACGCGCTCCACACGCATCGGGCCGGCCAGCGCGTGGGACACTCTTCAATGGAGCGGCACTGCCCCCGACCCCAGTGACCGCATCGCCCTCCAGGTGCTCGCGGCGGACTCGACGGTGCTCATTGACAACCTGAACGGCCCTTCCGGCACGCGGGACCTCTCCGCCATTGATGCGGCCGCGCACCCCTACCTCTACCTCCGCGCCACCCTGTCGGACTCCACTGCGCGCACCGCGCCGCAGCTCAGGCAGTGGAGCGTCTCGCACACGGGCGTGCCCGAGCTGGCGGTGGACCCCGCGGGCCTGGCCGCCCTCCCCGATACCGTCCGCCAGGGCGCCTCCGTTTCCGCCCCCGTCTCGGTGGTCAACTTCGGCCCCGTGGCCAGCGCCCCCGTCCGCCTTCGCGTGTCTGTGCGCAATGCGGCCAATGCCACCGTCCCCGTACTGTCCGACACCCTCTCGGCCCTGGCCCCGGAGGGCGGGCGCGACACCACCACGTTCTCGCTGTCGAGCACGGAGCTGGCCGGGGGCAATGTCCTCACCGCCGAGGCACAGGCCGACGGGCCGCCCGAGCGCCTCCCCAGCAACAATACGGCAGTCCGCAACCTGTACGTGACTCGCGACGACACCCCGCCCTCCGTGCGCGTGCTCGCCAACGGCCGCGAAGTGCCTGCCACCCCGGACAACGTCGGCCTCCAGGCGCCCCGCCTGCCGTTTGTGTCCACGGAGCCAACCCTCGAGATTTTGGTCGACGATGCCAACTCTCCTCTTCCCCTCACCGATACCAGCCAGGTCGAGGTCTTCCTCAAAGGAGGCGCCCCCGTACGCACCCCCTCCCTCGGCTCCCTCTTTGAGCGCATCCCCTTCACCAGCGAGGCCCTTACGTTTGTCCCCCCCGATTCCGGCAGCTCCGAGCCGCTGCGGCTGTTGTACGAGCCGGACCTGCCCCTCCGCGACTCGACCTATACCCTGAAGGTGGAGGCCGAAGATGCCCGTGGCAATTCGGTGGAGCCGTATCAGGGCAGCTTTCGGGTGCAGCAAGAGCAGGTCATTCGCGACGTGTACCCTTATCCCAACCCGATGAATGCCCGCACCACGTTTGCCTTTCGGGTGGAAGGGGGCGCGAACGAACGCCTCGACGACTTTTCGCTGCGCATCTACACACTATCCGGACGGCTTGTGCGCGAGCTCGGAGAACGTCACCTGGACGCCCCACTGCGCGTGGGCTGGAATACCCTGCGCTGGAACGGACGCGACCAGGACGGCGACCGGGTGGCGACCGGCGTCTACCTCTACCGCGTCCGCATTGAGGGAGCAGAAACGACCTTTCGGGGCGACATCGAAAAAATCAGCGTGATTCGCTGATCCCTGTCTTCGAAGGCATGGGCAACCCCGGACGAGGGCCCCAAGTGGTCGCAGGGGGGTGCTGCCCCGCGCCGTGTCCCTACGCCGTGCCTCTACGCCGCGTCCCTACGCCGCCTCCTCGTGCCGCGGCCCTCACACGCACCACCCTGCAAAGTCGCGCCCCGTCAGCGTCCGGAGCGCCTCCACCTCCGGGCGAAAGACCGCCGTCAGGTGCGCTTCCACCTCGGGGGATGGGGCCGGCCGGGGCACCGCCGTGCCCGGCAGCCAGTTCAGCGACAGGTGCGGGCGCAGACGATCCTTGAGGGCTTGCGGCACCCAGTCGGAGACCCAGCGCACCCAGGGGCTGTGTTGTTTCTTCTCAGCCGAGACGTTGAACGACCGCCCTACCTGCTCATTCTGGAAGGACGCGTCGACGCCCAGGAAGCGATACAGCGTGCGCATCGTGCCCTGCGGGTCCGCCGTCATCTCTTCGGTGGACACCACCAACAGGCGCTCCTTCGGGAAGTGATGCAGGTACGGCTGAAGCTGCGTATGGTAGCAGCTGGTCAGGACGTAGTTGCTCTCGTCTGCGTCGGCGACCGCGGCGGCGAACGGGCGCTCCTCCCGGTCTGCCTGACAGCTGGCCTGGTAGTGCGACACCGTTCGCTCGATCGGGTCCCGCACCATGTAGATAAGCTTTACCGACGGGCACACCGCTTCAATGCGCTCCGGCACCCCCCCGAACAGATGCCGCTTCGTGTAGTTGGGCGAGCACTCCCCGCGCACTGGCGCATCGGCCGGAAACTGTCGGCGATACCAGTCTCGTCCGCGGGCCCAGTTGCCGTGGCCGTACATGAAAAAGTCTGTCTCCTTCCGTCGCGACATCCCAATCTCGGGGTGCTCCGCGAGGTAGTAGTACAAGCTGGTCGTTCCGGCCTTCATGGCCCCGATGACGAGAAACGTAGGGAGCATACAAAAGGCAGAACGTAGACCAGTGAACAACAAAGCGAAACGTCTCGTGGAGGCCGTACGCGCAGTCCCATTGATGCCGGCAGAGGCACTCCGGCCGGATGCGAGTGCACAATGAACATGGGGCGGCTTCGCGCATCGAGCCCTTTCTGTCTGAACTGGTTTGGGCTGACCCAAGTTCTACGCGACGCGGGCTGCCCCCAGGAGCGACCGGTACCGGTCCACAAGACGGTGCCCCATCGCCTCCCACCGGTACTGCGGGGCGGCGGCTCGGGCGTTCTCTGCGCACTGCCGATACTGATCCGGATGGGCCTGCCAGTCGTCGAGCACAGCGAGGACGGCCTCCGGTTCGCCCGGCGGCACGACGGCCCCGCACTGATGCTGCTCCACGAAGCGCCGCCACAGCGGAACGTCCGAGCAAATGATGGGCAGGCCGTAGTAGAGGTACTCGTAGAACTTTGTGGGGAGGGAACAGCGATAATTGGAATGGGGCTCGAAGAGGGCCAGCCCGACGTCCGCACGGCGGTAGTGCGGCGGCATGGCCAAGGGCGGGACGTACGTGTCCCACCCCACCCGTTCGATGACGCGGCCGAGATCCTCCGTCCGGATCCGCTCCTCGGCCCAGGCGCGCTGGTCGCGGTGGTGACACACGCCCACCAGGTCGAGGGTCTCTGGACGGCTGGTCCGTCGGACCTCAGCAGCCAGTTCGACCATCGTCCGCAGGCCCCGGCTCTTGGCGAGGGTGCCGGTGTAGAGGAGCCGGGTCGGCGTCTCGCGAATCGCTCCGTTCCCAACCGGTGCGTCGTCCCCAATGGGACGGAAGTAATTGGCGATGTACGCGTGCGGCACCGCGTGCGCGTCCACAATCGACCGATAGCTCTCCTCGGCGATCAGCACGTGGTCGAGCCACCGGAATGCCCACCGCTCCAGCGCCCGAAGCGCCCGCCCCAGCAGCGCGCCCTTCGACCGGTAGTTCTCGTGCATGTCGTAGACGATGCGCGCTCCTGTTGCCGCCTTCAACAGGAAGGCGAGGGGCAGGAGCTCGGGATCGTGCACCTGGTACAACGCGGCGTCGAGCGACCGGGCCGTCCGGAAGACCTGCGGTTGGAGCAAGAGGCGGTGCGCCCGCGTCTCGGGAGGGGGAAGGGCGTGGATCGGGATGCCGTGCTCCTGCTCGTCGCGGTCGTGGGGCGCGATGAGATGCGCGTCGAACCCTGCGTCGCGGAGGGAGGCGAGCTGCTTGTAGAAGATGCGCGGATCGAACGGCTGGTGCACCGTCGTCACGTGCACAACCCGCGGCGGCACAGTAGAGGGCATGCCCCGATGGATGCGTTTTTGCAATGCTCGATTCACGCCGTGTCCCGCCGGCGTGGTGCGAGAGGAGTGATGCGTACGCTTGAACTTCGGCCTCATGCACGGCCCCTCTTTTTTCGTTTTCAAACGCCCAATCCAAAACTCTCAGAAGCCGTTTGGTGGCTTGATGCGAAGCCGAGGCAACGTAGACGAAGTTGAAAAATGGCGCTCAAAGAAGCCTTGTAGCGCGTCTGCCAGGCGAACGCAGAAGCCATTTTGCACGAGATCCGCGAAGTCGTAGCGCTGGGAGCGGAGCGGCCAAGTGCTCCCCGGGGTGGCTGGAGAGCGTCCGCCAAACAGCTTCTCAACCCTCACCGCAACAGTGTGCGCCTCTTGGGCTGCGTAGCTACATTGTACGCTTGCTCTCGAGTCTGCGCGCTTTCCCCTACGCATCCTCTACGCTCCATGTTCGATGCCTTCCGAACGCCGTGCTGGGGCGGCCTGTCCCGGGGAGCCGCCCTCTCCCTGGGCATCCGTGTGGTGGGCACGGGCCTTCTGTACGGGCTACACGTCGCCCTCGCACGGTGGTTGGGCAGTGGGGAGTATGGGACGTACGTCTTTGCCATCAGCTGGACCAGCGTGCTCGCGCAGTTTGGCAAGATGGGCCTGCCCAGCGCTGCGCTCCGGTTTGTACCGGCGTACCACACAAACGACGAGCGGGCGGGGCTGTACGGCTTTCTCTCGACCGGCCGGCGCCTTGTGCTTGCTGGCACGAGCGGATTGGCGGCCCTCGGCATAGCGGTGGTCTTACTCGTGCCGACGGGCCCCTGGCCCCTCACGGCCCTCCTCCTCGGCATTGCCCTTGCGCCCTTGATGGGCCTCTTTTCGTTCGAAACGGAGGTGCTTCGTGCCCTGAACCGATACGGAGAGGCGTATGCCCCCAACTATGTGCTGCGCCCTCTCGCAATTGGGGGCGGCACTGGGGGGCTGCTCTGGGCCGGCGGCGTGGGGACTGCAGAATCGGTGCTGCTGTGGACGGGCGGCGTCTTTGTGCTCTTGATCCTTCTGCAGCAGTGGGGCGTCCGGCGCGCACTCCCCGCCCGCCCTGCTGCCCTGCAGCGAACCCCCTGGCATTGGCTGCGCGTCGCGGGGCCGCTCCTGCTCGTGAGTGGCTTCCAGCTCATCCTGCGGAAAACGGACCTGTTCCTGATCGGGATGCTGGTGGGGGCGGAGGAAGTCGGCGTTTACTTTGCGGCGATGCGGACGGCACAGGTTGTCACGTTTGTCTCGTTTGCCGTCGATGCGGTTGCCGCCCCCGAGATTGCTCGCCGCTATCATCGCGACGATGCCCCACTGCAAGCAACAGTCTCACGCCTTGCGCACTGGTACTTTTGGCCCACGCTGGGCACGGCTGGGGGCGTGGCCCTGCTGGGCGCCCCCATCTTGTCCCTCTTTGGCACAGCCTTCACGGCCGGCGCGCCGCTCATGTTGGTGCTGATGGGCGCCCTGGTCGTCGGGGCCGCCATGGGACCGCAGCTCTACCTCCTGAGCCTAACGGGCCACGAGCGCTCCTCTGCGCTTATCTTCGGCGTCTGCTCCCTCGGAAACGTAGGGCTGAACCTCGTCGGCATCACGCTCTACGGCCCAATGGGCGCGGCGCTGGCCACCGCGACGACGCTCGTTGTCCGCAGCCTGTGGGTGCGCCGACGCGTCGTCCGCAGGACCGGCATCCGCCCCTCCATTTGGGCTGCCCTACGCCTCCACTCGCCCCGCTCCTAATCCCCTCTGCCATGCCGCCCTCCAGTGTCTCCGAAGCGATTGTGATGTGCACGCGGAACCGCCCCGCCGAGCTGCGGCGAACGCTCAGCAGCATCGAGGCGTGTTGCCCGTCGGCCGATCGCCTGCTCGTCGTGGTCGACGCCAGCGATGGGGCGGAGCGGATGCGGACCCGTTCGCTCGTGGAGCGCTTCGCGCCGTGCCCGAGTGTGCACTGGCCGTATGCGCCGCCCCCCTCCTCGGCGCGCCAGCGAAACGCCGCCCTCGACCGCCTGCCCCGCTCCGTCGAGGTGGTACACTTCATCGACGACGACGTAACGGTGCACCCTGGCTACTTCGAGGCACTCGCCAGCAAGCTCCGGACAGCGCCGGACGTGGGGGGCGTGGGCGGATGCATTCAAGAGCCCGAACGACCATCTTCCTCGCCCTACAGAGCGCGCCTCCGACGCCTGTTTGGGTTGGCCCACCCTGTCCCCGGACGCGTACTGCGATCGGGGGTCGCCACGACGGCCCAGTCTCCCTCCCCCGACGCCGCTTCGTCCGTCCGCGAGACGGAGTGGCTCAGCAGCTGCGCCTCTTCCTACTGTCGCACTTTGCTCGACCGGCACCGGTTCGATTCGGCCCTCACCGGCTACGCGATGCTTGAGGACTTGGACCTCTCTTACCGCATCCACCAGGACGCTCGCCTCGTTGTGGTGCCGACAGCCCGCCTCACTCACCGGCGCTCGGCCCGCAATCGATTCGATGCGGAACGCTACAGCCACGCCCTAACCGTACACCGGCGTTGGTTCGTAGAAAAGCACTTCGGGGACGCTCAGGCCCGCAGAG
This sequence comes from uncultured Bacteroidota bacterium, assembly GCA_913056185.1. Lineage (GTDB taxonomy): Bacteria > Bacteroidota > Rhodothermia > Rhodothermales > Salinibacteraceae > Salinibacter. The sequence continues at coordinate 27,442 of CAJXLV010000030.1, read as the reverse complement.
CGTACTGGTGGAGCCAGGTCGGCCGCCTCCTGGCTCTTCTTGCATCCTCAAACCCTCACCGCACGGCGGCCCTCCAGGGCCTGCTCCGCGGCCTGCGCACGGTCCTGCGCCGCGACCATCCGCTGCTGCGCTCCTGATCTCCGGGCACGACGCTTCACTTCTTCCCCCTCCAGCCCCTATGTTGAAAGGTCCCTACACGCCTTCGCTGACCCTTCCTTCACGAGCTTGCTCTCCGTAATGAAGTACGCCGTCATTATGGCCGGAGGCATCGGCACCCGCTTCTGGCCCGCCAGCCGCAAGGAGCACCCCAAACAATTTCTCGACGTGTTCGGCGACGGGACGCTCATCCAAAACACCGTCGCGCGGCTGCAGGGCCTTGTGCCCCCGGAACGCTGCCTCATCGTGACCCACGAGCGGTACGTGGAGAAGACCCAAAAGCAGCTCCCGGCCGTGCCCGACGAGAACATCCTCGCCGAGCCCATCAGCCGCAACACGGCCCCCTGCATCGCCTACGCCGCCACGACGCTCGCCCAGCGCGACCCCGACGCCACGATGGCGGTCCTGCCGGCCGACCATGTGATTGGGAACGTCGAGCAGTTCCACAAAACGCTCGATGTGGCGTTTGAGACGGCCCACGCCCACGAGGCGCTGGTGACCATCGGCATCGAGCCCACCTACCCGGCCACCGGCTACGGCTATATTCAGTACAACGGGGCCGACGACGAGGACGAGCTGAAGGCCTACCCCGTGCGCACGTTCGCCGAAAAGCCGGACCCCTCCACTGCCGAGCGCTTTATCGACGCGGGCGATTTTCTGTGGAATAGCGGCATGTTCATCTGGCGCGCCGACACAATTCTCGACCAGATTGAGACGCACCTGCCGGAGGCCCACGCGGCCTTCGCGCCGGTCCGTGCGGCCGACGGGGACGTGGCCCCGGAGACGCTTACGGAGGCCTTTCGCGACAGCCCGCACATCTCCATCGACTACGGCGTGATGGAGCAGGCGGACACGGTGTACGTGGTGCCCGGCACCTTCGACTGGAACGACGTGGGCGACTGGCGCGCCGTCTACGACCTCAGCGAGAAGGACGAGCACGGCAATGTGATCGAGGGCGATGTGATCATGCAGGACTCCAGCCGGTGCTACGTGCAGACCGAAGACCGCCTCGTGGTTCTCGTGGGCATCCACGACCAGGTGGTGGTGGACACTGGCGATGCGGTCCTGGTGTGCGACCGCGAAAATGCCCAGCAGGTGAAGCAGGTCGTCGAATACCTCCATGCGCACCAGTTCGAGGAGTACGTCTGACCGGAACGGCGGACCGCAGACCGCAGCGGACCGCAAAAACGGTGCGGCAGCCCTGGCGTCAAACGTACTGGTGGAGGTACTCCATCACGGCGTCGGGGCCGCTGAGGTGCGCCCCGGCCCGGGTGTCGCCCACGCCCACCTTGATGGTGACCGTCTCCCGCCCCATGGCCTGCAGGGCCTCGAACGCATCTTCGTCCGTCACGTCATCGCCGAGGTATACCGGCACGCACTCGGGGTGCCGGTCTGCAATGCGGCGCACAGCGGTGCCTTTCGTAAGGCCCTGCGGCCGCAGCTCCACCACCTTCTTTCCCCAGAGGGCATCGAGCGCGTCCGGCAGGTCGGCCAGCCACTCGCGAAGACGGGCCCGGGCCGCCGCCGCGTCCGTCGCCGCCCGGTAGTGCACCGCAAACGACTGCTCCTTTGCCTCCACCTCCAGCCCCTCCATGGCAGGGACCGACTGGCGGAAGCGCCGGAGCGCAGCGGCGGCGTCCTCTGGGATCAGGGTGGTCGTCTCTCGCCCCAGCACGCCCTCCTGCGCCCCGTGCAGGCCGATGGCCTTGTAGGGCCGGTCCAGAAACGACGCGAGCGCCTGCAGGTCGCGCCCCGTCACCACCCAGAGGGGGTAGCGCGCGTCGAGCTGCCGCAGCAGATCGGGCGCCTCGGGGTGCGGCACCGCCGCTGCGGGGTCGTCCACAATGGGCGCAAGCGTGCCGTCGTAGTCGAGGAAGAAGAGCGGAGTCTCAACGACCGGGGGCATGGGGCTGGATGAATCGATGCGTACGGTCAAAGTGCGAGAGGACTGCCCTCTTGTCAGACAGCGTGAATCGCGATGCGTGACTCGGGACTGGCGTCGAAGCCGCCCTTACGCATCACTCCTCACGTCTCACGCATCACCCCTGAATCGAGCCCAGGAAATTGCCCGCCCAGTTGTGGACGTCGAGCGTCTCGATAGAGGCCTTGAGGCCGCGGAGGCGATCTTTTCGCTCGTCGGTCGGCATTTCGAGGGCCGTGCGAATGGCGTCGGCCACGCCGCCGTGGTCGTAGGGGTTTACCTGGACCGCCTCGGGCAGCAGGTAGGCCGCGCCGGTCAGTTCCGACAAGATGAGCACCCCGTCCTGCGAGGCGGTGATAAACTCCTGCGTCACCACGTTCATCCCGTCGCGCAGGGGCGTGATGAGCGCCGCGTCGGCCGCCCGGTAGAAGGTGCACAGCTCGTACTGGGTGTAGGTGCGGTAGCGATAGTTGACCGGCACCCAGCTGTCCTGGGCAAAGCGGCCGTTGATGCGCCCTACCACCTCGTCTACCTCGCGGCGAATCTGCTGGTACGATTCCAATTCTGTGCGACTGGGCGTGGCAATCTGGAAAAAGCTGACCCGGCCGTGGTACTCGGGGTTCTTCTCCAGGAACTGCTCGAACGCGAGCATGCGGGAGCGAATGCCCTTCGTGTAGTCGAGCCGGTCGATGCCGATGACGATGTGCTCGGAGCCGAGGCGCTCCCGGAATTTCTGGGCCTCCTGCTCGATGGAGGGGTCCCGGGACATGCGTTTGAACCGCTCCACATCAATCCCGATGGGATGGGCCTCCACCCGCGTCTCCTGCCCGTCGTACCGGACGCGGTTGCCGTCCACCTCTGCCTCCAGCAGCACATCGGCGCTCTCGATGAAATTGTCGACGTACTCTTCGACGTGAAACCCGATCAGGTCGCACCCCAGCATGCCGCGCAGCAGCTCGCGTGACCACGGCAGGATGCGAAAGATTTCCATGGCCGGCCACGGAATGTGCCAGAAATGGCCGATGGTGGCCTCCGGGCGCTCCTGTCGGATCAGGTTGGGAGAGAGCATCTGGTGGTAGTCCTGAATCCAGATTACGTCCCCGGCCCCTTTCTCCGTTTCCTCCAGCACCGCGTCCGCAAAGCGCTGATTGACGTGCCGGTACGTCTCGATGAAGTCATCCTGGAGGTTGAGGTGCTGGATCAGGTAGTGCGACAGAGGCCAGAGAATCTGGTTGGCCATGCCGTAGTAGTAGCCGTCAAGTTCCTCTGTGCTCAACGGCACGCGGCGCACGAGAAAGTCGGGATCGTCTTCCGGGTAGTTCTGGCGCGGGGGCAGGTCCGGGTCCTCCCCCATGCCGACCCACACGCCGCCCTGGTCCTGGAGCACGGGAAGGAGCGCCGTAGTGAGCCCTCCAACGGAGGTCTCCCACCCTTCCTCGGTTTTCCGAATGGGCACGCGATTTGCGACGACGGTCAGGCTCAAGGGGCTGTGGGATCCATGATCAGAGAATGTGCGGTCGTGCGCCCGCGCCCCCTCCTCGACGACGCGGCGGGGACACGCCCCCCGATGAAAACGACCGCGGATGGGGGCGGAGACCCAGCGTCCGCCTGCCAACCCTCGGTCCGTTTTGAAGGGGTCTCTTTTAGACGCGGAAACGAGAGCCGTGGGTACCAGAATACCGGAGGCCGGGAAGGAAGGCAAGAAGGGGAGGCGTGCACGGCCCTGTACATTCGGGGGGAATCGGGACTGGGCGTGTTCCCGACGTGCCCGGAGCCCCTGCTGGGGCCGGATGGGCTACCTCCCGCCTGCCTCGCTATCGGCCTCGGCGGCGTGCCACTCGTAGAGCGCGCGGTGCTTCACCGCATCGCCGAACAGGCTGAGCCCGGCATTGAGCGCCACAAGACTGGCCGTGCCGGCCGCCACCCATTTCCAGGTCGCGTCGCCCCGCCCCTTCATCAGGGTCGACTGCCCCACCCCGCTGGCCCCAAGCCCGGTGGCGAGAAGCCCGAGGGGGGCGAGCATCTTCCACTGTTGGTAGTGCGTGTCGGCCTCGTCGGTGGTGGCGGCAGTGTGCGGCATGGAAGGTGAGAGATTGTGCAGAGTGTATGCATGTCTGGAAAGCGCTCACGGACGTGCTGGTTCGGAGCGTAGCGGGCAGTGCCGCTGCGCCCCTACTCCGTTGCGGGCTCCATCGCCGCCACGACGTCTCGGCCAACGTCCGGATGGTCGGTGATGAGACCGTCGACCCCGAGGCGGAGGAGACGGTGCATCTGCTCACGCTTGTTGACCGTCCACGGCACCACCTGTAGGCCTCGCTTGTGGGCCGCGTGCACGAGGGCCTCGTCCACGGACGCGTGGGCCGGGCTGTAGAGGTCCGGCGTGAAGCCGAGTTCGTCGAGCTGCTCGGGGAGACGGGCCGCCGTCCCGTCGACCACAAGGAGAGCGAGCCGCACCGCAGTCTCGGGGGGCTCGTCGTCCCGCAGCTGTTGCGTGGCGCGGAGGGCCCGCTCGTCGAACGACTGGATGGTGGTCCGGGCCGCCACGCCGCCCTCGCGCACCACGCCGAGCACCCGGCGTGCGAAGGTCTCGGGCCTGGGGTGAAACGTCTCGTCCCCCTCGGGCCACGACTTGATCTCGATGTTGTAGAAGACGGGCGGGCGGTCGTGCTCGGCGACGTAGGACTCTGCCCTCCCGATTACGTCGCGGAGCCGCGGCTTTGCGGCGGGCTGCGTCGCCTGTCGGGGGAAGTCGGGGTGCTGCCGACGGCCGCAGTCGTACTGCTCGATCTCGGCGTAGGGCATGTGGTAGAGGGCGTGCTCCTTCGCCGCGTCGGGGGGGACGGGCGCGCCGGAGGGCAGGCTGCAAATCTTGGGGTTCATCCACGGCTCGTGCGAGACCACGACCCGCCCGTCCCCACCGATCACGACGTCCATCTCCAGGGTCGTCACGCCGATCTCCAGCGCCCGCCGGAACGCGGGAATCGTGTTCTCGGGGGCGAGCCCGCGAGCGCCGCGATGGCCCTGGAGGTCGAAGCCCGCCGGGCCCCGTTCCGGGCCGCGCACCTCGGTCCCGCCAGGCCCGGCCGCCACGGCGAGGCCCACAGCCCCAAGAACAAGAGCACAAATCACTGGATGCATCGGAGCGGGCTGGGGAGCAAAAAGGAAGAGGGAAGAATTCCACTTCCAAAACGTCTCCATACAGGCGCGGTTCGGCCCCACTCGGGTCGGGCGGCAACCCCTTTAGGGCTCTTGCGGAGCTTCGTCGTAGGGCCCTGTCAAAAGCCGGTGCAGCCCCCTTTCGGGGGGAACGGGAGGTGGCACTTCTCCCCCCGTGTGGGTATGTTGGAACGAATAGAGAGACTTTTGCCACGCCGCCCTCGGCGGCCCCCTCCCTTGTCGCAACCCCTTCCGCACCAGCAGTCCCCCCACACATGGAAGCGGACAACAGCCGCGTGATCCCCATCAACATCGAGGAGGAGATGAAGTCCTCCTACATCGACTACTCCATGTCGGTGATTGTGAGCCGGGCGCTCCCCGATGTGCGCGACGGCCTCAAGCCGGTGCACCGGCGCGTCCTGTACGGCATGCACGAGCTCGGCCTCACCCAGGGGGCCAGCTACAAAAAGAGCGCCCGCATCGTGGGCGAGGTGCTCGGCAAGTATCACCCGCACGGCGACTCGTCGGTCTACGACACGCTCGTGCGCATGGCTCAGCACTTCTCCATGCGCTATCCGCTGGCCGACGGGCAGGGCAACTTCGGCTCGGTCGATGGCGACTCGGCGGCGGCCATGCGCTACACAGAGGCTCGCATGACGCGGGTTGCCGAGCAGATGCTGACGGACATTGGCAAGGAGACCGTCAACACGCAGGAAAACTTCGACGGGACGATGGAGGAGCCGACCGTGCTCCCGGCCGCCTTCCCCAACATGCTGGTGAACGGGGCCGACGGCATCGCCGTGGGCATGGCCACCAAGATCCCCCCCCACAACCTCGGCGAGACGATCGACGCCACGGTCGCCTACATCGACGACCCGGAGATCGAGATCGACGACCTGATGGAGCACCTGCCGGCGCCGGACTTCCCCACCGGCGGCATTATCTACGGCTACGCGGGCGTCTACGAGGCGTACCACACCGGTCGCGGGCGGGTCGTGATGCGCGCCAAGATGCACGAGGAGGAGGTGCGCAGCGGGCGCGACGCGCTCATCGTGACCGAGCTGCCGTACCAGGTGAACAAGAGCCGCGAGGTGGAGCGCATCGCCGACCGCGTGCGCCAGGAGCGCATCGAAGGCATCGCCGACCTGCGCGACGAGAGCGACCGCGACGGCCTCCGCATCGTCGTTGAGCTGAAACAGGGGGCCAACGCCGAGATCGTCAGGAACCAGATTTACAAGCACTCGCGCCTGCAGGACACCTTCGGCGTCAACATGGTGGCGCTGGTGAACGGGCGCCCGAAGGTGGTCGACCTCAAGGACGCCCTCCGGCACTACGTCGAGCACCGCCACGAGATTGTGGTGCGCCGCACGGAGTATGACCTGGAAAAGGCCCAGGACCGGGCGCACATTCTGGAGGGGCTGACCCTGGCGCTCGACCACCTCGACGCCGTCATCGCCATCATTCGCCACTCCCCCGATACCGACACGGCCCGCCACAACCTCCGGCGCGGCACCTACCCCGATGCGCTGTCGGAGGACGCCCTGCGCCAACTCAACGTCCCGCTCACCCCGCCGGTGGAGGCCGACCGCGACCAGGACACCGTGCAGGCGCTGCTGGGCGACGAGTACGCGGAGCTGGTGGACCAGCCTGAGGAGGGACACTGGCTCACCGAAGCCCAGGCCAACGCGATCCTGCGCCTCCGCCTCAGTCGCCTCACCGGGCTGGAGCGCGAAAAAATCATCGGCGAGTACGAGGACATCATCGAGAAAATCAAGGCGCTGAAGCGCATTCTCTCCAGCCGCGCGCGCCGGATGGAGATCATCAAGGAGGAACTGCTGACGGTGAAGGAGCGGTTCGACGACGAGCGCCGCACCGAGATCGACTACACCGGCGGCGACGACATCATCATCGAGGACCTCATCGAGCGGGAGCGGGTGGTGGTCACCATCACGCACCAGGGCTTGACGAAGCGCACGCCCATTGACACGTACCGCACGCAGGGCCGCGGCGGCGTGGGCATGCGCGGCACGGGCAAGCGGGAGGACGACTTCATCGAGCACCTCTACGTGTGCCACTCGCACGACGTGCTCCTCGTCTTCACGGACAAGGGCCAGTGCTTCTGGCTGCGCCCCTTCGAGATTCCGGAAGGGAGCCGCACGGCCAAGGGCCGCTCCATCCGCCAGCTCATCAACATCGACCCCGACGACCGCGTGCGGGCCGTCATCAGCGTGAGGAAGGAAAACTTCGAGGACGAGGAGTTTCTCAACAACCACCACGTCCTCGCGGCCACCCGGCAGGGCATGGTGAAGAAAACGAGCCTCGACGCCTACAGCCGCCCGCGCTCCAACGGCATCATTGGCATCAAGATTGACGAGGGCGACGAGCTGCTGGAGGCCACGCTCACCAACGGCGACCACACCGTGGTGGTGGCCTCCTCCGGCGGACGGGCGGTCCACTTCAACGAGAACGACGCCCGCCCCATGGGCCGCAACACCCGGGGCGTCCGCGGCATGACGCTGCCCGACGACCAAGAAATGGTGGGCATGATCAGTGTGCCCCCTGAGGAGCACGACACAATGGATGTGCTGGCCATCGCCGAGCACGGCTACGGCAAGCGCACGGCACTCGCGGACTACCGCGTGCAGAGCCGCGGCGGAAAGGGCCTCATCACCCTCAACCACACCGACCGCACCGGCGACCTGGTCGCCATCCGCGGCGTGTACGGCGACGAGGACCTCATGATCATCACCGAAAACGGCATTATGATTCGCACGCGGGTCGCGGAAATTAGCACCATGGGCCGCAACACGCAGGGCGTCCGCGTGATCGACCTCAGGGACGGCGACAACATTGCGGACGTCACCCGCGTGGCCGACACCGACGAGCCGGAGGCGGCGGACGAGGCCGACGATACCGCCGCCGCGACGAACGGCGAAATGGACGACGACGCGGCCTCCGACGCCGTGGAAGACGCCTCTTGACTTTTCTCCCGGCTTCGGCCGGGGGAGAAATCAATGAGCGACGACCATCTTCCTGGTTTGCCCGACGCTCCCCTCTCCCCGCAGGCGCAGGAAGTACACGCCGCTGGCCCACTGGCTGACGTCGATGGAAAGGAACGTGGGATCCTGCGGGCGGACCTCACGCTCCTCCCGGTACACCCGTTTCCCAAGCGTATTGTAGACCTCCACCTGCATGCTCTGAGACTCGCGGGCCGTCAGGTCGAACGACGCCGTCTCCCGCACAGGGTTCGGGTACGGCCCCAGCGCGTAGACGTCGCCCTCAAAGTCGACCTCCACCTCGCGGGCGGCACTCGTCACGGCGTTCCCGGCTTCGTCCTCCGCCCGAACACGATACTCGTAGCGGCCCGGCGTCTGGCGCTCCGCCGTGTACCGCTTTCGTTCCTCCTCTCCCGCGTCGGTCCCCTGAGGCACGGAGGCCACCGGCTCAAACGGGCCATCGCGCCCCTCCCGCCGCTCGATCCGGTACACGAAGTCGGAGGACGTGCCCGGGGGGACCGTCCAGGACAAGTTGATTGTCCCGCGCTCCTGAGCGTCGCGGCTCGAGATGCGGGGGGCCACGTCCCGCACAGCAATTGTGTCGCGCACTCGCTCGGGGGAGATCACCGTCGAGTCCCCCTGCACCCAGCGCAGCCGAAAGGTGAACGTCCCGATGCCCAGGTTCTCCACGGTGAGGCTTGAGCCGCTGACCTCGGAGGCGTCGACCCGTTTGATTTCTTCAAAGGCCCCGTCAAAGTAGCGACGGTCCACGACGTATTCCTGGATATTGGCGTCGCTCGCCTCCCTCCACGAGAGCGTCCGGCTGCCGCTTTGTCCCGGATCTTCTTCCACAGATACCGCAAAGAGAGTCCGGAAATACTGCTGACAGCCCATGCCGAGGGGCCAGCCCATGTCTCGGAACTGGCCACACAGGATGGGGCCGGGCTGGCGGTTGGTCTCCGCCTGATTGATGCGCGGCGTCATGAGCGCGTTCCGCGTCTCGAACGGGTACGCGCTCTCGTCCAGATGGGCGATGCTCGACCCCTCCGCGAACGGAGTGGGGGCGTAGAGCTTTGGGCGAGGCGGCCCGTCGCCCAGGGCGGCGGTTGCCTCAGAGGCCGCCCCCCCAAAGAACAGCTGCCCACTCGTCAGCGCCTCCCCCAAGTCCTCCGACGGGTTCGGGTAGATGCTCGTATTCGTCAGCGCCCGAAGCGTCCCGCTGCCCTGCTCTTCCAGCACCTGCCGGTCGTAGACCCCGACGACCCGATTCCCCTCCACCGTATCTGAGAAATATTCCCCCCGCCCCTGGTCAAGGGAAAACAACCCGATGTAGTTGAGTCCATGCCCAAGCTCATGCAGAGCGACCGACGTGAAGTCAATCGTGCCGGACGGCGCGTCCCCCGGCCCAAAATGCCAGTCGTCCCGCTGGCTGTTCACGTTCACGATGATGTCGGTCTCTTGTGGACTGGGATCTTCCCCCACAATCGCGTCTCGAAGGGCATCCCCTACAATGTCGTCGACTTTCCCGTTGCCAGACGCGTCGACCCCGTAAAAATTGTTCGGCCCGGCCGCGGCCAGCACACCGGCCCCGAGCGCCTCGTAGGACGCGTCCACCTGAATGGGCACCGGGGACGAGATGTGGCTCTCCCAGATGTCGACGGCCCGCTCGAAGGCCTCGCGGGCCTCCGGCGTGAAGTTGGGGCCGTAGTTGACCTCGATGGTCGAGGCGGTCTGCCGACTCCGTTTCGGCGCGGGGCGGTGACTCACAAAGGCGTTGACCGCCCGCTTGCGAAGCCCGCAGTCTTGGTACCGCTCCGTGCTCAGGACCTGCTCGTGCGGGATGGGCTCCCCCATGATCCGAGGCGTCTCCTGAGCGGAGACGACCGGTCCCCAGAAGAGGCCCCAGGCACAGACAAAGATGCTGACCAGTAGGGAAGACGTGCGAATCATAGCGTCGTGAAGGTGACCAGGACGTATGGAGGGATGCGCCCGATGAAGGTGAGGGGGAGCTGCCCTTCGACCGCCAGGGCCCGTAGGCGACCCGCCGGACACGCCCCCGCACACTCCCCAAGATCGATGTTCTCGGAGCCCACGCACAGCCGGGCGGGAGGGCGCGGTCGAGGACTCATCGCCCTCGTCCAGTGGGGAGAGGGCACGGGATGCGGAAACAGACGCGAGGCGCAACGCCGCTGGATTCCAAGCGCCCGCCGCCTTCTTCTCTTCAAGGGCGGCGGGGCACACATGCCTGTCCGCAGGGCCACACCCCCGCGCCTACTGCACCACCGCGAAGCGACGGGTCTTGGAGAAGTCTTCCCCCTGTACACGCAGGAAGTAAACCCCGCTGCTCCACATCGACGTGTCGAACCGCAGCGTGGTGGGCGCCTGGGCCTGCAACTGTCGGCGCTCCGTGTACACCTGTTCGCCGATCGTATTAAACACCTCGACGGTCACCGGCTGACTTGCGCGCGCAGTGAGATCGAACTGAGCGTATTCCTGAGCGGGGTTGGGGTACGGCCCCACAGTTGCCACTTCTCCCCCAAACTCAACCGTCACCTCTTCCGGGGGGCTCGAAAGCGTATTTCCCTCGCCGTTGACCGACACAATGCGGTAGGTATACGTCCCCGGCAGCTGGCGCGGCGCAGTGTACGATGTCTGAGACGGCTCATCGACCACCTCAAAGCTTCCCGTCGCTCCGGCGCGTCGCTCTACGCGGTACGTAAACCCCTCGGTGCCCACCGGCACGCTCCAGGAGAGGTCCACCGAACGGCGTCCCGACTCGTCTTCCGCGCCGAGGTTCAGGGACAGGTCCTGCACATTGAACGTGGTAGAGACCGCCGCCGATGTGCCCTGGGTCCCATCCGCGCGGGTCCAGCGCACCCGAAACGCAAAGACCCCGAGGCCGAGGCTGTCAAGCGTCACCGGCGGCCCCGATACGTCCTTCACAGGCGTAAACGCGCCGTTAAAGTAGCGCCGCTGCACCTCATAGCTTTCGATGTTGGCCGTGGGGCTGGGCGTCCAGTTGAGTGTCACTGCGCCATCGGTCGGGTTGGAGGCCGTTGCCTGCAGATCTGCCACGATGGGCTCCGGCACCGCCTCGGGCCCCTGCACGAAGCCGTGTCCACTCCACGGATCGACGCCTTCCCCCTCCGGAATCGACACGAATTCGCCGTCGCGGGTCTGGCGCGAGACCACATCGGCAGCGGTCGACTGCAGACGGTCATAGATTCCCGCGGGCAACAGGCCGGGGCGCGCCTGGCGGATGAGGGTGGCAATGGCCGCCACGTTGGGCGCCGCCGCCGAGGTTCCAAAAAAGTTGGGGTGCGGGTCGGAATCCAGTCCGCCAAGGGCCGTATCCGAAATGTCGGTTCCAAAAAAGGTGTTGTCGATGCCGTCCGTGCCCGTCACCTCCGGCTTTTGCCGGACCACAGGATTCGGCAGAGGCTTGCCACTCTGGTCGAAGAGAAGCGGAATGCCCCCCTTTGACGAAAAGGACTCCAGGGTGGCCGACGATACGTTTGGGTTGTACGCAGCGGTGTTGAAGAAGGGCGCCGCGGCGACCGCCATTGCCCCCTCTGCCATCGGATGGCCGTACACGGTGGGCCCGAGCGTATCGTACTCCTGAATGGCGTAGTCGCTGCCGCTGTACACGTACTTGATCTCCTCCGGATCGGGCCCGTCAAACTTCTCAATCACCAGGTCGAGCGTCTGGGCACTGCCCGTCTCGTTCGTGTAGTCAATGCTCTCCACCGGCACGCCGCTTTGAATGTTGTTGCTGCTCGACTCCGCGACAATGGTGCCGGCCTCGTCGATGAGCGCCACGTCGATGTCGGTCTTCGCCCCCTCCGATCCGCTCACAAGGGACGACGGATCGGTCCACTGAAAGGCAAAGATCCGAAAGTTGCCCCCCGCCTCCAGGGCAATCTCCTGGCGGGTGTCCGTCGCGCCCGACGGGTCGAAGTCGTGCGCCACGGACGTGCCGCTAATCACGCCCGGCTCCCCGGAGTCTCGGAACGGGGCCTCGTAGGAGTTCTGCCCGTCGTTCCCGGCAGAAGAGAAGTACGGCACGCCCCTGTTGGTCACCACATCGTCCACCGCGTTCGAGACAGGACCATCCTGGTAAAAGGGCTCGATGTTGTACCCCACATCGTCCACAATCACCGTACAGTCGGCATTGGCCAAGTCCCGGATGCCCTGGGCGAACACCCCTATGCCCCCGAACGCCGTGTGGAAGCCCAGCGTGGCCCCAGGCGCGATATCGTGAATCAGCTGCAGCATGGCGCGGCCCTCGTCGGTATTGCCCGCGGCCCCGTCTTCCACCACATCCACCGGCGCGGTGTTGCCGAGCGGGTTGTCAACGCCCGGCAGGTCGCCCGATGCTACATCGTCAGCGGCCGTGGTGGACGCCACGTCGCTCTGGTCGTAGCTGTCGGACAGCGCGCAGATCTTTTGCCCACTCCCGTCGAGGCCCGTCGTCTCGCGCACCTGCACCGTGGCATGAGAGGTGTCCGCCTCGGAGTCGACGCTGCCCACATGGATCTGTGCATAGGCCGGAATCATGCCGCGAAGGGCAGAGAGCTGGGCGGCCGCCCGCAGCTCTGCAATCGGGAACCGGCCCGACACCACAGCGCCCGCCGTGGCGTCCTTCGTAAGGCCGAGCGCGCGGAGCTCTGTCTGCAGGCGCGCGGGGTCCTCGGCAGCAATGGCATTGATGTAGACCGCCTCCCCATCGGGTGTGAGCGGAGAGAGCACGCGGTTGCGGGGGCGGCGACGGTCCGTCGACGGAGCAGCGGCCTTGGGACGGGGCGTCGCGGCCCGCAGCGAGCGGACGCCGGAAGCGCCCGCCGCCTGCGCTTGGTGGTAGAGGAGCGCCAGCTCCATGCCCACCTTGGCCATCGGGCCGTCTTTGCCCTGCCCATCCGGGCCTGCGATCGAGGCGTGCGCTTGGCTCTTCACGCGTGGGGCCACGTCGCCAACCTGCAGCATGCCCACGGCCTGCGCGGGCAGCCCCTGCTGGGCAACGGCTGGCCCCGCCGCTACGACCATGCCCACACACCACAAGGCAACGACGCACGCTCGGCGCCAGGCAGTCGGCGCAAATACAGAACTTTGGGGAGATGGGTGTACGTTCACAAACACAAAAGAAGTCGGATGATCAAGGACTGAATCAGGGAGCCCCGCCCCGGCACACCTTAGGAGTGCGCCACGTTAAAAGGTGTACGAAAGCCCCAGCGTAAAGGGAAAGGTCGTCACGGCGTTCTCCTTGGCCCCCGGCAGGCTGCCGGTCACGCGGGCCTCCGCGGTTGCAAAAAGCCCGCCCACGATCCGCGTCGTGGCCCCAACCCCGACGTCGCCCCCCGCGTCCGTCACGTCTACCTCCGTCAGCGAAATCGCCGCGTCGCCCGGCGGCAACACCTCTGCCGCGTCCACCGTGGTTTGCGAGACGCCCAGCCCCACGAGGAAGTAGGGATTGACACGCCCCACCGACGTGAGCGTAAGCTGCCCCTCAATGGTTGCGCCCCACACCCGCCCGTCCGGGTCGTTCTGCAGGGTGCATGCCCCTCCGCACCGCGTCCCTTCGAAGTCTTCCCCGTCCACCGCCATTCGGGACTGCTGCGCGCGGAGACGCCCTTCCAGATCGAAGTTGTCCGAGAGCGTCCACACGAGGCCCACCGCGGCGTATATGTTGGGGCCGGGACCGGGGTTAAACTCTTCGGGCGCGGGCGACTGTCCCCCATTCGCCACCGTCATGGCAATCTCCGACGATGGGATGGCCCATCCGCCCCCCACCTCTGCACGTACGGATTGCGCCTGTGCAGCGTGCTGAGCGGAGAGGCCGAACACGACAAGGGCGCACAGGAGCAGGGGCGCAAGCGGGCGGACATCCATCGGGCGGTGGGGCGCTGCACGAAGGAGCGGGCAGGGGAATACTATCGTCTCAACGCAAAGCCTCTCCGCTCGTTCTCTGCGACGCATCCGCGCCCACTCGGGGCCCCGTGGGCCGGGCATGCAATTCTGATGCACCGGGCTGTCCTGGTGGTTTTTCCCCCCGGCCCTCCTTTTCTTGACACTGTCCCTCGAAAATCCGGGATGCTTGCAGCCTCTCGCCCACTCTCCGACTCACCGCACCTCGCTCATGTCCAACACGCCCATCGAATTTGGCACCGACGGCTGGCGCGCCGTTATCGCCGACGACTACACCTTCGTGAACCTCGAACGCGTGGCGCAGGCCACCGCCGAGTGGCTGCACGACGACTACGGCGACACGCCGGCGGTTGTCCTCGGCCACGACACCCGCTTTCTGGGGCCGCAGTTTGCCCGCCGCGCCGCGCGTGTGCTGGCGGAGGCCGGGGTGGACGTTACCCTCGCCGACTCGGTGGTCTCCACCCCGGCCATCAGCTGGGCCACGCAGGCCGCCGAGGCGGACGCGGGCGTGGTCATTACGGCCAGCCACAACCCGCCCACGTACAGCGGCTACAAGATCAAGGCGCACTTCGGCGGGCCTGCCCCTCCGGAAATGATCGACAGGGTAGAAGCGGCGGTCCCCGACGGGGCGCGAAGCGGCGCACTGGCGCCCTTCGAGGCCCTCTCGGCCCAGGGGGCAATCCAGACCGACGACGTGCGCACCGGCTACCTCGACGCCCTCCGCCACGCCCTCGACATCGAAGCGATCAAGGGCTCGGGCCTCACGGTGGCGCACGACGCCATGTTCGGCGCCGGCCAGGGGCTCGTGCAGGCTCTCCTCGGCGACGATCAGGTGATTCCGCTCCGCCACGACCACAATCCCGGCTTCCACGGCGTGGCCCCGGAGCCCATCGCGGACCGCCTCCACGCGCTCTCCGAGACGGTGGCCACCGGCGAGGCGTCCGTGGGCCTGGCCAACGATGGCGACGCCGACCGCATCGGGATGGTGGACGAGACCGGCGCCTTTGTGAGCTCGCACCGCATCCTGGCGCTGCTCGTAAAGTACCTCCACGAGGAGCGCGGCCTCACCGGCTCCATCGTGAAGACGTTCTCCACCACTCACCTGCTCGACAAGATGGGCGCCCGCTACGACGTGCCCGTGGAGACGACCCCGATTGGGTTCAAGCACATCGCTACGAAGATGGCCGACGGCAACGTGCTCGTGGGCGGCGAGGAGTCTGGCGGCATCGCGGCCTCGGGCCACATCCCGGAGCGCGATGGCATCTACATCGGCCTCCTCATCGTGGAGATGATGGTGAAGCGCGACCGACCGCTCTCGGCCCTCGTGGACGAGCTGCTCGAAGAGTTCGGCCCGCACTACAACTACCGCGACGACATTCACATTCGGGAGGACCAGAAGGCCGATGTCCTGGACCGCCTGGACACCCAGGGCGGCCTCGACGGAATCAACGGACACGCGGTGGAGCGCGTCGATACGCTCGACGGCTTTAAGCACGTAACGGACCACGGCTGGCTCCTCATCCGCCCCTCGGGCACCGAGCCGGTGCTACGCGTGTACTCGGAGGCCGAATCGCCGGAGGCCGCCGAGGCGCTGGTGAAGGATGCGTCCCGGCAGCTTGGGCTCGACGACTGAGGACGTCCTGACCAACGCGTTTGTGGCCCCGCGCAGGCGTGGCCTCGCACGGAGCGGTCTTGTGTGGTGCGCATTGCGCTGTCGGCGCTTGCGCACTGCGCACTGCGCTCCCCTTACGCCACCGCCTGCGCGTCGTCAACATTTTCGCGCTCGTCCCCCACAACCTGGCCGCCCCGGAGGTGGAGCACGCGCTCCGTCTGGGCGGCCAGTTCTTCGTCGTGGGTGACCAGGACCAGGGTGGTGTCCGCCGTTTCGTTTAGGTCAAAGAGCAAGTCCTCAATCCGATCGGCGGTCTCGGCATCGAGGTTGCCGGTGGGCTCGTCCGCAAACAGCACGCGGGGGCGGTTGATGAAAGCGCGCGCCATGGCCACTCGCTGGCGCTCCCCGCCCGAAAGCTGCGAGGGATAGTGGTCCAGCCGGTCGCCCAGCCCCACCTGGTCCAGCAGCTCGGCCGCACGGGCCTGCGGGTCAGTGTCGCCCCGCAGCTCGGCCGGCACCATCACGTTCTCCAGGGCCGTAAGCGTGGGCAAGAGACGAAACGTCTGGAAGACGAACCCCACGTACTGGTTGCGCACCTCCGCACGCTCGTCTTCGTCGAGCGGGGACAGGTCCACGCCGCACAGCTCTACGGTCCCGCTCGTGGGCTGGTCGAGCCCGGCGCACAGGCCAAGCAGCGTGGTCTTGCCACTGCCCGACGGCCCGACGATGGCACACGTATCGCCCGCGCCGACCGAGAAGCTTACGTCGTCGATGACGGTGAGGGTGCGCCCGCCACTGGGAAAGGTCTTGGTCAGGGTCTCAACGCGAAGCACGGGCGAGTCGCTCATAGGCTGTAGGCGGAGTGGGACGCTGGGAACGGAGACGCTGGGAATGGAGACGCAAGAGCGGCGCAGAAACCCTGTCGCCGCGATGCCGGTTCGGCGTGACGCGCACTGCTCTTGAATGGCATCTGCTGTCTATGACGACGGTTCGCCTATACCTGTTGTTGCTCGTCGGGGTCCTATTGGGGCTCGGCTGTGGGCAAGATCGTTCCAATTATGCCTCGTCGTCTGCGGCCACCACCTCAGCGCCCGATCCAGGCACGGAAACGGCCGCGGGCCCTGCCGCGCCTTCCCCCAACACCGCCCCCGATGCGCCCGCCCCGAACGGGCCGCGCGTGCTTGTCCTCGGCAACAGCATTGCGGCCGGGCTGGGGGTGTCGCCCGAGGAGGCGTTCCCGGCCCGCCTGCAGCAGAAAATTGACTCACTCGGGTGGGGCGCGACGGTCCAAAACGCCGGGGTCAGCGGCGAGACAACCGCCGGCGGCCTGCAGCGCGTCGGGTGGCTGCTTCAGGACTCCGTCGACGTGCTGGTGCTGGAGCTGGGCGGCAACGACGGCCTGCGCGGCATCGATCCGGCGGTGACCCAGGCAAACCTGCGCGGCATCATTGACACCACGCTCGCCACCTATCCGGAGGCCCACGTGCTCCTGGCCGGCATGCAGATTCCGCCGAACCTGGGCCAGGCGTACACCCGCCAGTTCCGTCAGGTGTACCCCGCGGTGGCAGCGGCCTACCGGCGCGTTACGCTCATCCCCTTCATTCTGCAGGACGTGGCGGGCGTCGACTCTCTCATGCAGGACGACGGCATCCATCCCACCGCCGCGGGCCACCGCTACGTCGCCCGCACCGTGTGGACGCAGCTACGGCCGCTTCTGAAACAAATGCGCGCTCAGGAGCCGACATAGCATTCTCCGCCGGACCGCTCAACGTTCCTCCTTCAAGTCGTCACGCCTCTTCCATCTCCTTCACCGCGTCGGCAATTTGGGCGACAGCCTCCTTCGCGTCGCTGAACAGCATTTTGGTGTTGTTGGCGTAGAAGAGGTCGTTGGGCACGCCCGAGTAGCCCGGGCTGAGGCTGCGCTTGATCATGACCACCGTCTCCGCCTCGTCCACGTTGAGGATGGGCATGCCGTAGATGGGACTGCCCTCATCGTCGCGGGCGGCCGGGTTTACCACGTCATTGGCGCCGACCACAATTGCGAGGTCCGTGCTCGAAAACTCTGGGTTGATGTCCTCCAGCTCGTAGAGCTTTTCGTAGGAGACGTTCGCCTCAGCCAGGAGCACGTTCATGTGGCCCGGCATGCGGCCCGCCACCGGATGGATCGCGTACCGCACATCGATGCCCTGTGCCTCCAGCAGGTCGGCCAGCTCGCGCACCTCGTGCTGCGCCTGCGCCACGGCCAGGCCGTACCCGGGGGCGATGACTACCTTGTCCGCGTAGCGCGCGAGGATGGCCGTATCGTCCGGCGAGGTTTCATTGACCGTCTTGCCCTCCGGCACATCCGGCCCCGTGCCGTCGCCCCCATCGCCCCCAAAGCCGCCAAGCATGACGTTTGCGAGCGAGCGGTTCATGGCGTCGCACATGAGCACCGTTAGGATCATGCCCGCGGCGCCCACGAGCGTGCCACTCACAATGAGGGCCGTGTTGTCGAGCACAAACCCGGTGGCGGCCGCCGCCAGGCCCGAGTACGAGTTCAGCAACGACACCACCACCGGCATGTCGGCCCCGCCGATAGGGACCACCAGCAAGATGCCGAGCAGCAGCGCCGCCCCGGCGAGCCCCACGGCCCCCTGAATCATGAGGCCCGGCGCCTCGGGAAAGACGGGGGCATTGGCCACCATCACGCCGAACGCCCCGCCCGCCCCCAGCAGGAGGAGGCCCGTGAGCACGCGCAGGCCCGGAAACGAAATGGGATTGCCCGTAATCCAGCCACTCAGCTTGCCGTTGGCCACCACGCTGCCGGAGAAGGTCACCGTCCCGATCAGGACCGACAGCGCAATCGTGACGGCCGAGACCACGCCGAACCCGACCGCATCGCCGCTGGTGTAGCGCGCCAGCTCCGCCCCCGACACCAACGCCGACGCGAGCCCGCCGAAGCCATTGAAGACCGCCACCAGCTCCGGCATCGCCGTCATCTCCACGGTGCGGGCCAACACCACCCCAATGAGCCCCCCGAGGGCCAGCCCGGCCAGGATCATGGGCCACGACAAAATCTCTTGGATGAACAGGGTTGCCACCACGGCCACAAGCATGCCGGAGGCGGCGAGCGCATTCCCCGACCGGGCCGTCACGGGCGACTGCATTCGCTTGAGCCCGAAGATGAACAGCATCGCCGAGGCCAGATAGGTGAGGTCGATGATTGCAGTCTTCATGGGCAAATCCGTACGGGGGAGAGTCTATCGGGAGAAATTGCCTCTTGTCTCGTATTGCGTATTGCGTCGGGGCGGCCCCACGATCGCAATGCGCACCACGGAGCACGCAATACGCAACATGCACTTCGTCTGCTCACTCCGGCGTGCCGTTCGTCTGGCCCGCCCCAACCGAAGCGGGCGAGGCCTTCTTCTTGCCAAACATCTTGAGCATGCGATCGGTGACGAGGAAGCCGCCGACCACGTTGATTGTGGCCACCACCAGCGCCCCGAACCCGATCCAGGTGGACCACGGGTCCGGCGTCATGCCGGCCGCCACGAGCGCCCCCACGACGGTGATGCCACTGATGGCGTTGGCCCCCGACATGAGAGGCGTGTGGAGCGTCTGCGGCACCTTCGTCAGGATTTCGGTGCCCACGAACGCGGCGAGGACGAAGATAATCAGATTGTCGAGCATGGCGTCTACGGCGGTGAGGAATCGTTCGTCGAAAGGGAAATCCAATCGGCTGGGCGGTGCCGATCGACGAGAGGACGTGAAACGTGAGGCGTGATTCGTGACTGCTCGCGGGCGAACGTCTTCACGTACCATCGTTCTCATGCATCACGTCTTCACGCGTCACGCATCCTTTTCTTCCGGCTCCAGAAGGCCCCGAACCCGCTCGTTTTGGACCTTCCCCTCCCGCGTGAGGCAGGACTCCGCAAAGATCTGATCTTCAAAGTCCGGAGCAAACGCCCCCTCGGCCAGCCCTTCTTCGATGAGGGCCGTCACGGTTTTGGCGTACAGCTCGCTTGCGTGCACCGGCATCTCGGCGGGCAGGTTGGTGGGCCCGAGAATCTGTACGTCGTGCGCCACCACCTCCTCGCCCGTCTCCGTGTAGGCGCAGTTGCCCCCATTGGGCGCCGCCAGGTCCACAATGACCGAGCCCGGATCCATGGCCTCCACGGCGTTCTCGTTAATGAGGAGCGGGGCGGGGCGGCCGGGGATCAGGGCCGTAGAGATCACGACGTCGGCCTTCGCAAGATGCGGCTGGAGGAGTTCGGGCTGGCGCTCCTGCTTCTCTTTCTCGAGCTCTTCGGCGTAGCCACTTTCGTCCTGGTCCGCCTCGATGTCCACCTCCAGGTCCACGAACGAGGCCCCGAGGCTTTCCACCTCCTCGCGGGTCGGCTCGCGGATGTCGTACCCGAAGACCTTGGCACCGAGGCGCTTGGCAGTGGCAATGGCCTGCAGGCCCGCCACCCCGGCCCCCAGCACCAGCACGCGGGCCGGGCGGACTGTGCCGGCGGCGGTGGTCAGCAGCGGAAAAAACTTGGGCAGGCGCTCGGCGGCGCGCAGGGCGGCCCGGTAGCCCCCAATCGAGCTCATTGCGGAGAGGGCGTCCAGCTTCTGCGCCCGCGAGATGCGCGGCACCAGTTCCATCGCCAGGGCCGTTACGCCCCGCTCCGCGAGGGCCTGGGCCGTCTCCGGCTGCTCCAGCGGACGCAAAAACCCGATCACCCCTTGCCCCTCCCCAAGCGTCGCGATGTCGTCGAGGGGGAGCGGCGCCACGGTGGTCACCAGGTCGGCCTCGAGGGCCGTCGCCCGGTCCACAACGGTGCAGCCGGCCGCTTCGTAGTCGGCATCGGCGTAGTAGGCCCCGCGGCCGGCGCCCTCTTCAACGCGAATCTCCAGCCCCTCCGCCGTCGCCAGCAGACGGTCGGCCACGTCGGGCACCAGGGCCACGCGGGTCTCGTCGGGGTCGGTCTCACACGGCACGCCAATCGATAGAGCCATTGCGCCATCATCGTCAATTCCAGAGTACAATCAGAAGCGGGGGGAGCCTCGTCGTGTCCCCCGGAGCCCTCCGTCCTACGCTCAGCCGTGGGCGCGCTCAAACGCGTCCATGAAGGCCACGAGTGCCTCCACGCCCTCTTCCGGCATGGCGTTGTAGAGAGACGCCCGCACGCCCCCCACCGAGCGGTGCCCCGTCAGGCCCATCAGCCCGTGCGCCTCGGCCTTCTTCAAAAACACCGGTTCCAGATCGGGGTCGTGCAGGCGGAACGTCACATTCATCAGCGACCGGTCCTCCGACGCCACCGTCCCGCGGTAGAAGTCCGTCTCGTCAATCTTGTTGTAGAGCGTGCGCGCCTTGCGCTTGTTGACGGCGTGGATGGCATCGAGCCCGCCCCGGGTGCGGAGCCAGCGGCACACCTTTTCGACCATGTAGATGGCAAACACCGGCGGGGTGTTGTAGCGCCGTTCGGCGTGGGTGCCATAGTCGAGCATGGTGGGCAGGGGCTGCGTGCGCCGCTGCAGGAACGCGTCGTGGACGAGCACGAGGGTGACGCCTGCGGGGCCGATGTTTTTCTGGGCGCCGGCGTAGATGAGGCCGTAGCCATCCAGGTCCATCGGGCGGCTCAGCATTTCGCTGGACGCATCGGTGACCACCGGCACGTCGAGCACCGGGTCGCTGCGCAGCTGGTTGCCGTTCACCGTCTCGTTGGTGGTGGTGTGGACGTAAGCCGCGTCCGGATCGAGATCCCACGTATCGACCGCGGGGATGCGGCGGTAGTCGTCGTCCTCGCTGGAGGCCGCGGCCCGGGCCGTCCCGATCATCTGGGCCTCCTCCAGCGCCATGCGTCCCCAGCGGCCCGTCACCACGTAGTCGGCCGAGCCGTCTTCGGGCAAGAAGTTGAGCGGCACCTGGTGAAACTGCATCCGGGCCCCGCCCTGCAGGAAGAGGATGTGCCAGTCGTCGCCGAGGCCGAGCAGGGCGCGCAGGTGTTCGCGGGCCGACTCTTCGATGGCGTCGTACGTGGGGGAGCGGTGACTGATCTCCAGCACCGACGCGCCGACGTGGTCGTACACCGGCAGTTCGTCTTTCACTTCGAGGAGCACCTCCTCGGGAAGCGTGGCGGGGCCGGCCGAGAAGTTGTACTGGCGCTGGCTGCGATCCACGGAAGTAGAGGGCCGGGGGGCAGACATGGCGGGAGAGAGATTCGCGAGGAGCAAGCGCACGGACGAGAAGCGGCCCGAAGCCGTGCCGGGAAGAAGCCCAGCAACGAGGCAACGGGGTGGTAATGTAGACAACGGCAACGTGGCGTGCAACGACGTGCGCGCGGCAGTTCCCCAGTCGCCACCGCCGCACATAGCAACGCCCCTGCACAGAAACCCATGCAGGGGCGAAGATGCGATTCAGACGCAACGATTTCGGATTCCGGGCTGCGACGCCCGATGTTACGGGGTGACAATGTTTCCGCCCGTGTCGCCCGGCGAACCACTTCCCTCGGCCACATCGACCACCTCGATGTCGAAAATGAGCGTGCGCCCCGCCAGCGGGTGGTTGGCGTCGATGGTGACCGTGTCTTCGCCCAGAGCCGTAATCAGCACCGGCACCGTCTGCCCGTCCTCGAGCCGCAGCTGCAGCTGCTGTCCCACCTGCGGGTCAACCTCGTCGGGAATTTGGCCCCGATCCATTTCCATCACCATGTCCTCGCGGTGTTCGCCGTACGCCTGCTCCGGCTCTACCTCGGTCGTTTTCTTGTCGCCGGGCTCCATGCCCGTCACCGCCTCTTCGAAGCCCGGGATGACCCGGTTTTCCCCGATGGTAAAGCTGAGCGGCTCTCCCTCCTCCGAGGAGTCGAACTCCGTTCCGTCTTCGAGCTTGCCGGTGTAGTGGACCTGAACCTGATCTCCTGTATTCGCTTGTGCCACGACGCTGTCTTGTCTTTTGCAAAGGGGGTTGCGAAAAGCAACAATCGATGTCTTGCAACGCAGCGTCCGCAGCAGTGTTCGGCGGGCGGGGTCTCTTTTCGCGACGCTCCCGAAAGAACGTCCGGGACAGGCCCCTCCGTGCCGAGACGGCGCTGACGCATGCAGCGAATCTGTCTACATCCCCCTTGCCCTTTGGCGCTCCCCCGACTAAAGATCACCGGCTTTCTGCGCCCTCCGTCTTCAACCTTTAATCGTAACGATGGCGTCGACACGCGCTTTGCGGAGAATAACGCATGGGGCCTTGGAGTTAGAACGCGCACACTGTTTTCCCGTCTTTTCTCCACTCCACACCATGTACCGATCTGTATTTCGCTCTGCCCTCGTTGCCACCGCCCTCGTGCTTTTGGCCGCAGGCCCTGTCGCGGCGCAGGACTACAGCGCGAGCGAGGAGCAGCCCGACATTGTTGACACAGCGGTTGAAGCCGACGGCTTCGATACCCTCGTACAGGCCTTGAAGGCAGCCGACCTCGTGGGGGCCCTTAAGGGCGACGGTCCGTTCACGGTGTTTGCGCCCACGGACGAGGCCTTCGCCGCCCTGCCGGACGGCCAGCTTCAGTCTCTGCTCAAGGAAGAGAACAAGGCACAGCTGCAGGCCATCCTGCAGTATCACGTCGTGAGCGGCAAGGCCATGGCGTCGGACGTAACCGGCCTGGACGCTGCCCCCACGCTTGAGGGGCGCTCTGTGCAGTTTCAGGTGGACGACGGCACCGTGAAGGTGATGGGCCAGAATGTCGCCACCGTTGCGCAGGCCGACATTGAGGCGTCGAACGGCGTCATCCACGTCATCGACACCGTGCTGCTGCCCCCCGAGGAGCCCGCTGAGGGCGACATGTAGGCCTCGTGCCTTTTTCTCACGTGTGCTCTGTTCACATGTGCCCTGTCCTGAACAGAGGGCGTGGTCGTTTGGCCACGCCCTTTTGTTGTTCCCCCTCGTTCGTGCTGTCGGCGGCGAGCCCCTTCTGGGCCCGGGCCGCTCAGGTGGCACGGGCCGCCTCACGGTCCTGATAGAGACGTTCGACCACCACCATGTGGGGAAGGGTCATGATGGCAATGAGGATGAAGAGGAGAGCAATCATCTGGTTTTCGAGGCCGAACGACTGCGTGGCGGCGTACAGTCCGGCCAGCCCCACAAACGGGATTGCGGTAAAGAGGGCCGCCTCGCGGTAGAAGTCACGGAGGGACATGTCGTCGCCCCGGCGCCGGAAGAAGCGGAGCAGCTCCAGGATGTGGCCCAGCGCGTGCCACCCGCCAAAGTACACCGAGAAGGCCACCAGCGGGTGCACGAGTCCGAACAGGGCCGTGAGCACGGCCACATTGAGTGCCTCCCGGCCCAGGGCCCGCGGAACCTGCGGAGAGGCCCACGGCGCGGCGAGCCCGAGGGCCACGGTGTGCTGCCCCACGAGGCCGGCGAACAGGACCATGGGGACCGTGGCAATGCCCGGCCACTCAAGCAGATGCACCCCGCCGATGGCCTGAAAGATGGGATCGACGATGCCGGGAAAGGCCGCGATGGGCGCCCCAATCAAAAAGAGCCCACGCGAGAGGTAGAGGAGGCGGGCCGGGCCCGGCGGGAGCCGCCAGTACGCCAGGTCCGCCTGCCCGAAGTGATACATGGTCATCCCCAGAAACAGGGCCAGGCTCCAGCCCGGCGCCACGATCCACGCCCCTCCGTACAAGGCCATCGCCGCCAGGTAGCCGCCGTAAAACTTCGCCTGGTCGGCCCAGGTCGCCCCAAGCCCCCACAGGCGCGCCGCCACCAGGTGGTCGATGGCACCGTGCGGGATGCCCGTTACCGTGACGGCCACAAACAGAATGGCGATGGCCCAGGGCCCGAGCGCAACGCCCCCCCAGGCGCCTACGGCGATGGAAATGAGCGTAAAGGCGAGCACGCCTGCGTAGATGCGCGGCGACCGGAGAGTAGCGGTAGGGGAAGGCACGGAGCAGGAGACGTTGTTGAACGAACAGCCGGGTGTTTCCAATCTACCCATCAGACCGCTCGAGGTCCACCGCCTCCCCGCCGGGCCCAGAGGCGCACAGGGCTCCCACGAACGCCCCCGTCCTGTAACAATGCCGACAAGCCCAGCCCGGCATATCGGGAGAAAAGCGCTTTTCTTGACGGCGCCGCTGGGAAATTTATGGGGACGTCCGTGTATTACACCTCCTCCATTCTCTCCATGTTTGCCCTTTGGTCATGTCGCCTCCGTCTCCGTCTTCTGCCGAACGCCCGCACGTCGTCATTGTAGGCGCCGGCTTTGCAGGCCTCGAAGCCGCCAAGACCCTGCGCGACGCCCCCGTCCGCGTCACGCTCGTCGATCGCAACAACTACCACAAGTTTCAGCCGCTTCTGTACGAGGTGGCCATGGCGGGGCTGGAGCCGGACGACATTGCGCACAATGTGCGCAACATCTTCCAGGGCAACGAAACGGTGCACTTCCGCCTGGGCACGGTCACTGGCATCAATCCCGCCCTGCAAACCGTGTCCCTTCGCAATAGCGATCCCCTCTCGTACGACCACCTCATCCTGGCCGCAGGCGCGGTCTCGACCGACTTCGGCATTCCGGGCGTGGAGGAGCACGGCTATCCTCTCAAAAATGTCCCCGACGCTGTCGCCCTGCGCAATCGCGTGTTGCGGCAGTTTGAGCGGTACGATCGGCAGCGCGACGCCGCCGGCGAGGGAGCCCTCACCTTCGTCGTCGTGGGCGGCGGCCCCACGGGAGTGGAAATGGCCGGGGCGTTTGTGGAACTGTTTGACACGCTGAACGACGACTTTGCGAGGTTCGACACCCGCACGCACGCCCGCTGCATCCTGCTGGAGATGGAAGACGGACTGCTTCCGCCCTACAAGCGTCCGCAGCAGCGCTACACGGAAACAGTGCTGGAGGCCCGCGGGGTGGACGTGCGCACCGGCACGGCTGTAGAACGGGTAGACCCGAATCAGGTGCACCTGCAGAGCGGCGGCGCCATCAAGACACAAACGCTGGTGTGGGCGGCCGGCGTGGAGGCCAGCCCGGTGGCCGGCATGGTGGGCACAGAGCAGGCCCGCGATGGGCGCGTAATCGTAAATCCTGACCTGAGCGTGCCCGGCCACCCGACCGTGTACGCCGTGGGCGACATGGCGGCCATTGAGGGCCAGGACGGCTACGAGCCCCAGCTGGCGCAGGTGGCCCTCCAGAGCGGACGCCACGCGGCCAGGCAAATCCAGCGCGACCTCCGCAGCGGCACGCGCGAATCGTTTTCGTACTGGGACCTCGGGCAGATGGCCACGATTGGGCGCAACGCAGCGGTGGCCGAGTTTGCCGGGGGCATCTCGTTCCGGGGTGCCTTCGCCTGGTTCCTGTGGGTCGTGATTCACATCGCCAAGCTGGTCGGCTTCCGGAACCGCCTCAGTGCCTTCGTGAACTGGGCCTACAACTACTTCACGTACAACCGGAGCGCCCGCCTCATCCTGGATGTAATGTCCGCCCCCTCCGATGAAGCGCCGGCGATGGGCACAGAGGAAACGCCCGCCTCCGAACAACCCTCTCTGCCTGCGGTGGAAGCGTCGTCTCGGTGACTGATCTTCCTCCTCTCCCCTACCCGCTCACATCGTGCTCCCCGCCCGTCCGCCAGCTCTCTCCCGCGCAGTGCTGCCGTGCGGCCGCGCCTCCTTCTGGAGCCTGCTCCTCGCCCTCCTCCTTGTGCTGCCTGGGTGCGGGGCCGATGCCGGACTGGACGTGTCTCCGGGCCGGTACCGGCTGTACCTGACCGGTGGCCTCACCGATACGCTGCGAGGACCGGCTCGTCTGCAGTTCCGCAAACAGGGGCATGCCGGCCTGGAACTGGGCTCCCGCACCGGCCCGGGCGGATCCATCGAACTCGTGGCCGGTCCCCTCCCAGGCGCCCCAAACGAGCTGCGCCCCGGCCGCTACGAGGTGGTGGATACGGGCCTGTATCCCCTGAGCCGTCGCGCCGATTCGTCCCGTCCCGCCGAAGCCCTCGTGGTCCTCTCGACCGATCGGGGCCAGTTTATTGCGACGGAGGGGCACCTTTCCGTCACCCGCCTGAATGCCGAAACCGTCGGTGCTCGCCTCCGCGTAGAGATGCGTCGTCGGCACAGCGCCCCCGCCGTCCCCCGCACAGTTCGCGTGACCGGCGTGCTCCATGCCGCCGCCCCGTAAGGCACCCGCACAGGCAAGGCCAAAACGCCCCTGAGCGCACTCGTGGCACTGGGTGGAAGGCAACAGCCCGCAGCATACGCATCTTCAAGGCCTCGTGAGGCCCACACAGGGCCGTCCAGTGTCAAAGCGCCGCAACGACTCTGGGGACAGCGGCAAACATTTGCATTTCCGATGACGGACTGTCATATTTGCACTGTGTAGACGCCTCTGCGTGACAAGATGCCGCAGGGGTGCCCCCGCACACGCGGGGATAGACCCGGACGTACGTAGCAGACGATCACACCTTCGTCGGTAGCCCCGCACACGCGGGGATAGACCCGGGATACGGGGGACGGGATATAAGGAAGTGCAGGTAGCCCCGCACACGCGGGGATAGACCCACGAAAGGGCGACCCTGCTTCCCGGCGCTGGCGGTAGCCCCGCACACGCGGGGATAGACCTATATCCCACGTTCATCGACGGTCCCCGATAGGGGTGCCCCCGCACACGCGGGGATAGACCCTGTATCTTCTTCGTTCGTCTCTGAAACGAGGGGGTGCCCCCGCACACGCGGGGATAG
>CAJXLV010000029.1 GCA_913056185.1 uncultured Bacteroidota bacterium | reverse complement strand
CCGGCCCGCTTGACGACGCCGAGGCCTGGGAAGAGAAAGACAAGTCCGAACAAGACATCCTCACCTGGGACGTGTAGCGGGCAGGCCCGCCGGTTGACCGGCGCCCCTTGATCCTGCCATCCTGAGAGGGAGAGCTACGGGCCCATCACTCGCCCCAGCTCTCTGCCCGCGGCAGTCCGCGCCTCTGGCCGCCTCTACGCCGCCGACACCGGGGCCTGCTCGGCTTCGTCCTCCCAAGTGCGCACGGTCCCCCCGACCACCAGCGCGGCGCCGATCAGAACCGCGTTTTTGATAATGTACTGCCCTTCCAGCGTCAGCCCCCAGGGCGCCTGCGTGAAGCACACCTCTGGCAGCAGCACCAGCGGCAGCAGCGTGCCCGGCATTTGCAGAAACAGCAGGAAAATGGCGGTGCGGTTGAGCGGGCGGTACAGCAGCCCCACTCCGATGGCCACCTCCCACCAGCCAAGAATCGGGATAAAGACGTCGGGCGGCACGAAGTAGACCGTGCGCCGCACGAGTTCCGCCGCCGGGCTCATGCCGAGCGGCTTGAGAATGCCGTACCAGATAAACACCAGCGCGAGGCCCACCCGCAGGACCGAGAGGCCGTAGCGCCGCATCCAGCCCGCGATGCGACGGTCGACGGATTCGAGTCCCAGGCGCTTGATGATGCGGTCTTCGAGAGACATGAGGGATCGGAAAAGGGGTTTGGAAAGCCTCGGGCGAAAAAGGACCGGGGACCTGCCTAAAACGTCGTGCGCGCCTCAAGATGCGCCTGCACGCTGTCGCGCGAGAGCCAGACCGGGCGCAGTTCCTTGTCGGCGTAGAGTTGCAGCTGGTCGCCGCGGTGGGGCGAGCCGGGCTGTGAGGCGTTGCCGTAGGGAAGTACGGCTTTTGCCCGCGGCCCGTTCTTCGTAAATTCGGTGAGGGCCACGTACGAATCGCCCCCCACAGCCCGGCGGCGTCCGTTCTCGCCGTCGCGGAACCAGAGCACGCGGAAGACCCCAAACATGCCGTTGCCGCCGGACGCCGGCACACTCCCCTCGGGCCCGGCGAGGCGGTGCACCGCGCCCCAGGGAACCGTAAGCGAATCGTACTGCGCCAGCACCTCTCCCGCCGCATCGTCGAGGGCCTGCACCGCCGCCGCGGGATTGGCCAGGCCGTCCGGCGTGGTGCGCGGCGCATCGGGGCGGTACGGCATTTCGAAGGGCGCATCCTGCTCCGTCACGGCCCGCAGCCACCGCGCAAAGAGAACGCTGCCCTGACTCTCGGCGTTGGCCGTGCGGTCCCAGTCCGCCAGCACCGCCGCGGCGCGTTGGGCCCGCTCGCCGCCCCGTTCGCGGGCCGCCGGCAGCAGGTCGTCGAGGAGCCGGTCGGCGGCCATCATGCGCGTGTCGCTCTTGTAGTCGCGCAGCTCCGCAAAGGCAATCGACGAGTCGCTCGCCAGCATCTCGATGGAGCGCTGGGGCCGAAACATGCCCGTGGCCCGCCCGGGGACCCGCGGCGTCATGTAGGGCGGCACCGCGTCCGGCTCAATGGGAGACGGCAGGGTGGCCGTAAAGGGCGGCTCGTTGGCGTTCTGCACCCACCCGCTGGGCGGATTCATGACGCGGGGCAGGTCCTCGTACGGATGAATGGTGCGCCAGAGGGTGCTCGACGTGTCGCCCGGCACCGGGCCCTGCCAGTAGGCCCAGTCGCCCTGTTGGCGCTGCGGCACCCGCCCCCCGAAGTGATACAGAATGTGCCCGTCAGCGTCGGCGTAGATGGTGTTAAACATCGGCATCTGGAGGCGCCGGAGTTCTGCCTCAAACTGCGAGAGCGACGAGGCCCGCAGCATGCGCCAGTATTGCTCAAACAGGTTGGGCTGCGTGAGGCCGGCCACCCGCAGCGCAAGGGCCTGGTCGCCCTCCTGTGCCACCACCGGCCCGTGCACCGAGCGGCGCACCGTCATCGTGTCGGTCCGCACCGAGCCGTCGGGCTGCCGCACCTTCAGCCTCTTGGTGTCGGTATTGAACGGGCGGGCGCGCCCCTCCCAGGCGTAGCCGCCCTCGACGAGGCGGAGGCGGTAAAGATCGGCCGCATCGATGGGATTGACGGTGTGCGTCCAGCCGAGGTGCTGGTTGAAGGCCACCCCCGGAAACGGCATGCCCAGCAGCGCCGCGCCGTAGGCGTCGAATCCCGGGCCCACGAGTTGCGCCTCAAACCAGGTGTACACGTCGCCCCACGGCAGGTGAGGATTCGTCAGCAGCAGGGCGTTTCCGCTTTCACTCCGCGAGGGGCCGATGGCCCAGGCATTGGACCCACGGCGGCCCCACTGCCGCGCCCGCCCCAGAGATTCCCCCGCCACAAACCGCATATGGAGGGTGCGCAGGATATGGCCGAACACATCCGTGGACTGCACGGGAAGCGCCCTCTTGCGGGACTCCGAGAGGGCCTCGGGGTGGGCCTCGGCGTAGGCGTTCATCCCCTCGGCAAACGCCTCGACATAGCCCTTGAACGGCTGCTTTTGCTCGTTCGCCCAGCGGCGGGCGTGCTCCGGAAGCTCCAGCGTCCGCACGCGACGGTCCGAGGCCAGGTGCTCTCGGCCCCAGTACTCCGCGGCCCGTCCCCGTGCCTCGCCGTAGAGCCGCAGCACGCGGTTGCCGTGCGCCTTCATCTGGGCCCACCCAAAGGCATACATCAGGGAATCGGCATTGGAGGCATAGACGTGCGGCACGCCCCAGGTGTCCCACAAAATCTCGGTCCGCTCCACGTCGGGCCCCCCACACCC
This sequence comes from uncultured Bacteroidota bacterium, assembly GCA_913056185.1. Taxonomy (GTDB): domain Bacteria; phylum Bacteroidota; class Rhodothermia; order Rhodothermales; family Salinibacteraceae; genus Salinibacter. The sequence goes on along the minus strand of CAJXLV010000029.1, from coordinate 45,328 downwards.
CGTCCCAACGACCGCAAAGAGCAGCACAAACACGCCTGGCACCCAGGCCCGAAAAGAAAGCATTGCACGTCTGGAATTTGAGTGTGGATGGCGACCTACTGGAGGGTGGCTCCGGTCGCGGTGAGTTCTGTTTGGTGGGCGAGCGCCCCGTCGGCCCCCATCGCCACGACCGTTTCCCCGAGCATGGCCATGGTCGCTGTGCCGCCGCCCTCCCGCACCGCCGCCACAGCCTCCGCGACGCGATCGGTGGGCAGGCCGGTCTGCTCCGCAAAGGCCCAGGAGGCCTCAAAGAGCGGCCCGAGCGCCCCGTCGGGCTCGATAGTAGCGAGAGCCGTTCGCCCCGCCTCCGCCACCCGATCGAGCGTCCCCGCATCGCCCAGCACCGCCGCGGTCGTAATGCCTCCAAAGCTCTGATACTCGATGCGGGCCGAAGGCGTCGCACGGTGCAGGCCGTCGCCCGCGTCCCAGACAAGACCGCCCCGGTCCTGTATGAATACGTCCCCAAGCCCAGTTCCGGCGGCCACTTCGGCGCGGTGTGCCATCTCGACCAGCGCGTCCCGGTCGTGCCCGAGATCGAACCGCGCATTCGCCGCCAGGGCCGTGGCAAGCGTGGCCGCGCCGCTCACCCCAAACCCGCACCCGATGGGCACCTCGGTGTCGAGGCGAACGGTGGCGGTTACCCCGAGGCGATCGAGCACCCCGGTCACGGGCGCCACCTGGGCCGGGCGGTCGTCGAGGAAGAGGAACGAATCCCGGGTCGACTCAACGGTCGCCGTCACCCCGTCGGCCGTCGCAAAACTAATGCCGAGCGAGGCCCCGCTGTCTTGCGGGACGAAGATGATGGTAACGCTGCCGGGGGCGTGTGCGGTGGCGGACATGCAGACGACGGAGCGCAGAGGAGAGACGTACGAGCGGAGACGTGCACGCGGCGGCCGGAGACGAAGGCTTAGTCGACCAACTCGAACTCGATGCGGTTGACATTTGCGCCCTTCGAGGTGCGGTTCGTGATGCGGATGCCCCCGACCTCTCGCAGCCGATCCACGTGCGTGCCGCCGCAGGGACACAGGTCGAGGTCGCCGATCTTAACCATCCGAAGGGGGTCTACGTGGTCGGGAATGAGGTCGAGCAGGCCGCGCCCGTCCGGCGTCTGTGCCTCGGCCTGCGCCCGGGGCATCTGTGTTTTCTCCACCGGCAAATCCTGCTCAATGATCGTATTCGTGCGCCGTTCGAGAAACGCGACCTCGTCCTCGGAAAAGTCCGCGGGCTTAAAGTCGATGCGCGAGCGGTCCGTGTGGATCTGATTGCCGGCCGTCTGCGCGTCGAAGCGGTCCAGCACGATTTTCGACAGGACGTGCTGAGCGGTGTGCATGCGCTTCAGAACGGCTCGGCGGTCCGCATCGATGCGTCCTTCGATCCTGGCCCCCTCGTCCGGAAGGTCCCCGTCTCGCCCCCCGATGTAGTGGCGCACATCGCCGTGCTCTTTTTGCACGTCTTCCACGGAAGCCGCGCCTTCCTCCCACACCAGGCGCCCGTGGTCGGCCGGCTGGCCCCCACCTTCCGGATAGAAGTACGTGCCGTCGAGCACGAGGTACTCGTCAGTGGCGGCGGCGACGATGGCGGTGAAGGTCGTCACGTCGTCGTTATCGGGAAGGTAGCGGAGGTCAGTCATGCGCGGTTGTAGTGTGCAGTGAGTATCGTACGCGATGAAAGAGCCGTCATGAGGGCCGGCGGACGGAGCGGGACTCCGTGCCCCCCGTCACTCCGACGCTGCAGTTTCCGAGGAGGGGCGCCAGAGGTAGGCCAAAATCATCCCGCCTACCAGCCCCCCGATCGTTTCTCCCAGCAGCATAGAGCTCCATTCGGGAGGAAGCCCGCGGAGCACCACCGAACACGCCCCAAACGAGAGGCCGTAGGCCGCGCCGCCCCACAGTCCACGCAGGGCCCAGTGCGAATGCCCGTACGCCGCCGCCGCCCCCAGCGACAAACTGAGTGCTCGAAGCGCCGTGTACCACCCGATGGAGGCAAGCAAAGCCCCATCGGACAGCCCCACAATCACCCCCTCCGCGATCCCGCCCATCGCGCCGCCTCCCGCTGCGAGAGCCATCCAACGAACCCGTGTAGAATACGACATGGCAGGTGTAGAAGGATATCCACAGTGCGTTTGTGCTACGCCCCTCGGGGCATCGCCCACCGTCGGGCTCCAGAGAAGCGAGGCGAGAGCAGTTCGGTGCCCTCATACTCTTGTCTCGCGGTGCCGTTCACGCAGCGGCCCACAGCGCAAAGCCACAAAAAAACGCCGCTCCGGCCCGAGCACATGCGGGACAGAGCGGCGTTTCGAATCGGGGCTCGGAGGCAGAGGCGCACCGGGCGCTCCAGCCTCGCCCTCTCTCAGCGATTCAGGGACATCTTACGTTCCCGCCGAGTAGTCCGTGGCGTAGTGCTCCTGGTCCTCGGAGAGGCCGTCGATCTCGATGCCCATCGTCTGCAGCTTCACGCGGGCGATCTCGTCGTCCATTTCCTGCGGGATGTCGTACACCTTGTCCTCCAGCATGGCGTCCGACTCGTGGCGCCGAACGAGCTCGAGGTGAGCGCGGAACTGGTTGGCGAAGCTCATGTCCATCACCTCGCTCGGATGGCCCTCCGCCGCGGCCAGGTTCACCAGGCGACCGTCGCCAAGCACGTAGACGCGCTTGCCGGTTTCCATGGTGTATTCGCGGTTGTTGGTGCGCACCTCGCGGGCATCGGTCGACAGCTCAGCAAGCTCTTCCAGGTTGAGCTCCACGTCGTAGTGGCCGGTGTTGGACACGATGGCCCCGTCCTTCATTTTCAGGAAGTGACGACCGCGGATGACGTCCTTCATGCCGGTGGCCGTCACGAAAATGTCGCCCTTTGCGGCGGCCTCGTCCATGCTCATGACCTGGTGGCCGTCGAGCGTGGCCTTCAGCGCCTTCGCAGGCTTCACCTCGGTCACGATCGTGTTGGCGCCCATGCCTTTCGCGCGGGTAGCGACGCCGCGGCCGCAATGGCCGTAGCCGGCGATCACGAAGTTCTTGCCGGCGATCATCGTGCTGGTGGCGCGCAGGATGCCGTCGATTGTGCTCTGGCCCGTGCCGTAGACGTTGTCGAAGTCCCACTTTGTCTCGGCGTCGTTGACGGCGTAGACCGGGTACTGCAGCTCGCCGTCGTTGTCCATCGCACGCAGGCGGTGAACGCCGGTCGTGGTTTCCTCAGAGCCGCCGATGATGTGGTCGGCCATCTCCGGATGATCGGAGTGCACAGTGAAGATAAGGTCGGCCCCGTCGTCGAGCGTCAGGTGCGGCGGGGTGTCGATGGTGCGCTCGATGCACCAGTAAAAGTCTTCGGTGTCGAGCCCGTGCCAGGCGTAGATCTCGACGCCGTTGTTGGCAAGGGCGGCGGCAATGTCGTCCTGGGTCGACAGCGGGTTGCAGCCGCTCCAGGCGACCTCGGCGCCGCAGGCCTGCAGCGTCTCCACAAGGACGGCCGTTTCCTTGGTGACGTGCAGGCACCCGGCAATTTTGTAGCCCTCCAGCGGCTTCTCGTCGGAAAACTCGTCGCGGAGTTGCATAAGCACGGGCATGCGGCTCTCCGCCCATTCAATGCGCTTCCGGCCCTCATCGGCCATGCTCAGGTCGCGAACTTTGTAATGTCCTTCTTTGTGGTCCATGTAACAAGCGGTCGTTATAAACAGGAGAGATGAATTGACGCGAGGCGTGTCGTGCGGGCGTCAAGAGTCAGACGCGGGAGCGAGGCGCTCAGCCCCTGCGGCATTCCGGAGAAAGGGACGAGGCGCGACGTGCCGCTGCTTCTTTCGTAGCGTACATCCCTCCGCACCAGGGGTTGCGTCTTCTCCGTTCCCAGCGCCCCAATTCGTCAGTAGTTCTGCTACAATCTTGGCAAACCTCCACGGACGGCCCTGCACGCGCCTCAGCGCGCTACGCAGCACCTGTAGATCCAAACCCTCCTTCGCCTCGCATCGTTTCGTTGAGTGCATCGGTGGGGGCCCACTGAATGCGAGCGTGGCGGGCCACCACCAGCTGCGCGATGCGGAGGCCGCGCTCCACCGCAAACGGCGCGTCGCCGTGATTTACGAGGAGCACCTTCACCTCGCCCCGGTAGTCCGCGTCGATGGTGCCGGGGCTGTTGAGCACCGTAACGCCGTGGCGGTAGGCCAGTCCGCTGCGGGGCCGCACCTGGCCTTCGTGGCCCTGGGGCAGCGCAATTTTGAGGCCCGTGTCCACAAGGGCCCACGCGCCCGGAGCGAGCGTCACCGGGTCGTCGGCCGGCACCGCCGCCCGCAGGTCCATCCCCGCACTGGCAGGGGTTTCGTAGGCGGGGAGGGCGAGCCCCTCCGCGTGGGGCAGGCGCGTGATGGAAACGTCAGTCATGGAAGCGTGCAGCAATCGGGTCAAAAAAGCCGGCGGTCGGTCCTCGGCGCCCGCCGTGATGCGCCGTCCGGGGGCATATGCAGGGTGCGTCCTACTCCACGTCGCCCATCAGCCGCTTCACCGGCGGGGCCGCGAGCAGGGCCACCACGCCGCCCCCGCCCACAATGAGCGCCACCGTGGTAAAGAGGCCCGAGGGATCGAGCGCCTCCAGCTGCCCGGCGATGAGCCCCGCGAAGAGGTTGCCGAGGGCCGTGGAAACGAACCAGACCCCCATCATTTGCCCCACGCGGTTCTCGGGCGCCAGCTTGGTCATCGACGAGAGGCCGACGGGCGAGAGCGCCAGTTCGCCGCAGGTGTGCAGGAAGTACGTCACCACGAGCCAGTGGGCCCCCACGGGATTCTCCGCCGTGGCCTGGGCGGCGCCCCACGAGATTACGAAAAAGCCTGCAGCCAGGCCAAAGAGGCCGAGGCCAAACTTGACGGGAATCGACGGGTTGGCGTCGCGGTTGGCCAGCCAGGTCCAGAGCGAGCCGAACACGGGCGCGAGCACGACGATGAACGTCGGGTTGATGTTTTGCAGCATGCTGGCCGGCATGGTCCAGCCGCCCGCCATCTGGTAGGCAAGGTAGCCCAGGAAGCCCACCACGAGAGCGCCGAGCAGGCTCACGCCCGCCTGCCCCACCCACCACAGGTCCTCGCGCCGAAACATGCGCAGGCCGATGTACGCAGCGGGCAGCCCCACCACGATGAGCACCCCGATTAGGCCCGTGGACGGGGAGAAGGCAAACGGCCCGAAGCCACGCGCCGTAAGGTCGCGGGCAAAGAGGTTGAGCGAGGAGCCCGCCTGCTCGAAGCCCGACCAGAAGAGCGCGGACAGGAGGAACAGCCAGAAGATGACCAGCAGCCGCTTCTTCTTCAGCGACACCTCGTACTGCGGCGCGGCCAGCCGCCCGACGCTCACCAGAATAAAGAAGACCACCGTCGCCCCAACACCGATCTGCGACGCCAGCGCGGCCCCCCCGACGAACTGATTCGCGACGACGCTCGCCACCCCGAAGAAGGCCGCCATGATGCCCACCCCGCTCCAGCTGAGCGTGAGGTACGCGAAGAAGAGGAGCGTCACGAGGATGATGCCCACCCCCAGCGCCTCCGCCACCTGCGTGAGCGTCACGTCGATGACGCCCGACGTGGCCAAAAACCCGAACGTGACGACGAGGGCCGCCACGAGCGCCGTCAGGAGGTAGAAGTTGCGGCTCTTCCGCTGCACCGCCGCCTCATCGTCGGCGTCGAGCAGGCCGGCCTGCCCGAGGTTCGGCGCGCCGAGCTTGTACGAGATGAGTCCCGCGAGCATCCCGAAGCCGGCCAGCGAGAAGCCCCAGTGCCAGCTGTAGCCTTCCCCCAGCCAGCCGCAGAGCGTAGGCCCGAGAATCGCGCCGAAGTTGATCCCCATGTAAAACACCGAGAACCCCGCATCGCGCCGGGCCCCGCCCTCCGGATACAGGTCGCCCACCATGGTGCTGATGTTGGGCTTTAGGAGCCCGGTGCCCACCACGATCAGGAAAAGCCCGAGGTAGAAGAAGGCCTCCTCGGGCAGCCCCAGCGCCGGCATGGCGAGGCTGAAGTGACCCGCCGAAATGATCACGCCGCCGACGAAGACCGAGCGCCGCTGCCCCCAGATGTTGTCCGCCACCCAGCCGCCGGGCAGGGCCAGCAGGTACACGAACGCGGTGTAAAGCCCGTAGATGGCCGTGGCCTTCTCCGTGCCGAAGCCGAGGCCCGGGTTCGTCGCCGCGGCACCGGCGGGCGCCGTCATGAACAGCACCAGCAGCGCCCGCAGCCCGTAGTAGCTAAACCGCTCCCACAGCTCCGTAAAAAAAAGCGTGGCGAGGCCGCGAGGGTGCCCAAAGAAGTCCTGCGCCTCCGGAACGGCCGTGGCCGTGGCCTCGGCCGCCCCTCCCCCGTTTTTCGTAGACGCACGCGACGAGTCACTGGTAGCCATCGGGGACTGAAGGGTCGATGAAAGAAACGCAGCGCAGCGTGCACAGGGCCGAATCGGCTGTGCACAATTTTCGTGAACGCTGTGAATATAGCGGACGCCCTGCGCTCTGTCTAATTCTGTGTCTAAATTCACGGTGAGGACGAACCGGGGGTTGATTCTGTCGTTCGGGTCGGTAGATTGCAAATCATTGCTGAGCTCACCGTTCTCGTTGCTCTTTTCTTCGCTCTCCCATCCCCATGGACTCTGCATCCCGCGCCGATCTTGCTTCGGAGGACCCTCATCCCCCCCGCACGCACACCTGTGGCGCGCTTCGGGCCAACAATGACGGCGATGCTGTTGTGCTCAAGGGATGGGTGGATACCCGGCGCGACCACGGTGGGCTCGTGTTTGTGGACCTGCGGGACCGATACGGCCTCACGCAGGTCGTCTTCTCGCCCCAGGACAATCAGGAGGCGTACGAGGTGGCCGGGCAGCTGCGCCGCGAAGATGTGATCAGTGTACGGGGCACGGTGCGTCCCCGCGGGGAGGAGGCCGTCAACCCGGACCTCCCCACGGGCACCATCGAGGTGAGTGCCGACGACCTGGCGGTGCTCAATACGTCCGAGACGCCGCCCTTTGTGGTAAGTGCCCACGAGGAGCGGCAGATGGACACCAACGAAGACCTGCGCCTCAAGCACCGGTACCTGGATCTCCGGCGCCCGGCCCTGCAGAAAAACATCCAGCTCCGCCACCGCCTCTACCAGACCACCCACCGCTACTTCGATGAGAATGACTTCTTAGAAGTCGAAACACCGGTCCTCATGAAGTCGACGCCGGAGGGAGCGCGCGACTTTCTGGTGCCGAGTCGCCTGCACCCCGGCCGTTTCTATGCGCTGCCACAGTCGCCCCAGACCTACAAGCAGCTCCTGATGGTGGGCGGGCTCGACCGCTACGTGCAGATCGTGAAGTGCTTCCGCGACGAGGACCTGCGCGCCGACCGGCAGCCGGAGTTCACGCAGATCGACGTGGAGATGACCTTCGCCACCGAAGAACAGGTGTACGACCTGACGGAGGGCCTCATGGTGGACCTCTGGGAGGCCCTGGAGGACACCGCCCTGGGGACGCCCTTCCCCCGCATGACCTACGACGAGGCGCTGCGCACCTACGGCACCGACAAGCCGGACACCCGCTTCGGCCTGGAGCTGCACGACGTGGGCGACTGTTTCGCCGGCAGCGGCTTCCGCGTCTTCGAGTCGATTGTGGACGGCGGCGGGCGCATTGTGGCAATCCGGGTGCCGGGCGAAGGGGACCGGGGCCGCGCCGCGATGGACCGGCTGGAGGACCACGTGACCGACGAGATTGGGGCCGCCGGGCTCATCTACTTCCAGCTGCCGAGCGACGGCTCCGGCCTCGAACAGAACCTGAGCAGCGACGCCCTGCCCCACGCGTACGGCCGCGCCGCCGCAGAGCAGGTGGGCGCCGAGGCGGGCGACCTCATCCTGACGCTCGCGGGCGATCCGCCGACCGTCTACGAACAAGCCGGCGCCCTGCGCCTCCACATGGGGGAGGAGCTTGGCCTGCGCCCGCCCGCCGACCAGGGCGAGGACGCCTTCCTCTGGGTCACCGACTTCCCCCTCATGGAATACGACGAGGAGGCCGGGCGCGCCGTCTCCATGCACCATCCCTTTACCGCTCCCCACCCCGACGACGTGGACGCGCTCGACGACGACCCCACGCAGGTGCAGGCGCGGGCCTACGACCTCGTCCTCAACGGCAACGAGATCGGCGGCGGCTCCATCCGCATCCACGATCGCGAGACGCAGATGAAGGTGTTCGACGTGCTCGGGATCGACGAGGAGGAGGCCCAGGACCGGTTCGGCTTCCTGCTCGATGCCCTGCGCTACGGCGCCCCCCCGCACGGCGGCATCGCGCTGGGGCTCGACCGCCTCACCATGCTCCTGGCTGGGGCCGACTCGCTGCGCGATGTCATCGCCTTCCCCAAGACGCAGAGCGGCAAGGAGCCGATGGTGCAGTCGCCCGACTGGGTGGACCCGGAGCAGCTGGAGACGCTCGCCCTGCGCCTCGACCTCCCGCCCGACGTGGAGCCCCCCGCCCACGTGGCGCGGCGCAAGCGGCTGGCGTCGTAGCTGTTCCCTGAAGACGCCCCAAACGACTCCCCGCCCGGATCCGCGCGCCGTTCAGGACCCCTCCGTGGGCTGCGGCGGCTGGCGCGGAAGGCGCGGGTAGGGCACGTTGGGAAACTCGCCGGTGAGCGAGTTGAGGAAGGCCACCAGCTTGTCGATCTCCTCCTCGTTGAAGGTACGGCCCAACTGCGCCTTGCCCATGACCGACACGGCTTCCCGCAGCGTGCGGGCCGATCCGTCGTGGAAGTAGGGCGCCGTCTCGGCCACGTTGCGCAGCGACGCAATGCGGAACGAGTAGCGGTCGCTCTTCTCGCCGGTTACCTCCTCCCGCCCGGTGTCCGCGTCGCCCTTTGCGTGGGAGAAGTTGGCGTACCCCTGCCCCCCCAGCATGGGCCCGCGGTGGCAGCCGGCACAGCCGTTGTTGGTAAAGACCTTGAGCCCCGCCTTCTGCTGGGCCGTAAGCGCGTCTTCGTTGCCCTCCAGGTAGCGGTCGAAGGGCGCCCCCGGCGTGATGAGCGTGCGCTCAAACGCCGCAATGGCGTCGGCCACGTGGTTGAAGGTGACGGCCGTATCGGCCTCGGGGAAGGCCTTCTCGAAGAGGGACGTGTAGCCGAGCGTTCGCAGGCGCTCCACCACCATCTCGGGCGTCATGTCCATTTCCACGTGCGCCTGCAGCGGCCCTTTGGCCTGCTCCTCCAGGGTCGCCGCGCGGCCGTCCCAAAACTGCGACTCCAAAAAGGCGGCGTTGTAGACCGTGGGGCTGTTGCGCCGGCCCTTCCGGTCGCCCACGCCTTTTGAGACCTGGCGGTGGTCCACCCCGGCCGCCCCAACCACGTGACAGGTGTTGCAGGACACGTTGCCGGAGCGGGAGAGCTTGGGCTCAAAGTAGAGCTTGTGCCCGAGGTCTACCCGTGCCTCCGCCACCGGCCCGTCGCCCAGCTCCGGCACCTCGTCCGGCAGGGGCTTGAACAAGGTGGAAATGCGCGTCGACGGCCCGTCGGCCTCAGACTCCCCCTCCCCGGACGTCTGGCAGGCGGTCAGCCAAAAGCCGCCGACCAGCGCCAGCAGGGGCAGGGCCACCAGCGCGCCGAGGCGCAAACGGGCCGCAGAGAACAGCGAACGTGGAGCGCCAGGAAGCTTCATCGGAATCGCCAGCATTGAGAGTGAAAGCCGTCACATCCCCGCCAAATGTCCCGCCGATCCGCTGATGCGTGCAGTCCCCCGGCGTGTGTTTTTGGCAATTGTAACGTAGTCGTCAGATCGGAAAAGGCAAAGCGGCCCCGGCCTGGACCGAAGGGATTTGGGCCTATTTCACACCTCTTTGTCTTCTTTTCAGAAATGAGGGGACGGAATCGCTGTGGCGGCCTCCCACGCGAAGAACGCACCGAAGCGGCCTGGGCGTGCCCACCTCTCTCGGCGCGGGCGGGAACAGACCCTTCCCCATCGATTTTTCCGGACGCGACGCGCGGTCGGTGCCGCGTGCCCTTGCCCGCTCTTCTGCCTCGTGCCTTGTGCCCGTTGTGCCTTTGTCTTCCCTCCCTCCGCTCGACCTCCAGGCCCTCCGCCCCCTCGTTCAGGCGCACCTTCAGTGGGAGGCGTGGGCACGGTGCATTGCGCAACACGGGATCACGATTGAGCGTCCCCGCGCCACGGCGCACCCGGCCCATCCGTCCATCCTCTATCCGCTCGACTACGGCTTCGTCAACGACACCCTCGGGAGCGACGGCGACGCGCTCGATGTGTTTGTGGGGAGCGGAACGACCGGCCTCGTGGGCGCCCTCTTGACGACCGACTACCGGAAGGGCGACCGCGAGGCGAAGCTGCTCTACGACTGCACACCTGCGGAGGTGTACACGGCGCACGGCTTTATCAACTACGACCAGACATTGCTGGAGGGCGTGCTGGTGATGCGGCAGCCCATGGCGACGCTGTGGGACAAGGCGCCGAGGTGCATGTGACAGAGCGGTGGGGGGCGTCGTCCTCCTTTGTTGTCTCGGACGCCCCGCCGACCTCCCCCTCGGTCCCGGCGGCTATCGGGATCGGGCACCACGGGGCGTTTTTTATGGGACGGATGGGGCTGGAGCGCATTGGCTGGTTTGGGAAAAAGTCGTGCCGTCGCATCCGCCCCCCATCTACAGTATTGAGTAGAGTTTCGTACTGGGTAGAGTTTGAGAAGGGCCTGTAGGACTCCCGGCTTTGGCCGGGGGAGAAGTCAAGCCCAAAAACCAAGATGGGACCCGCGTGGGACTGCACGAAAAGGAATTGGGACGCTGTGGAAAACATTTGGGACGCTGTGACAAGCGTTTGGCCCGGCCACTTCGTATCTATTTCCGTGCGTATCCGGTCGACATGTGCAGTGTCCAACGCCCGACGGCCCGCACCAGGCCTTTCCCATCATGCCGGCGCCGGTGTGGGCAGCGCAAATGGCGACATCGTGACCGAGCCGGACACCATGCTCATCAACGGAGCAAAATCCACCGATGCCAAAGACAAAAAAAACAGTAGGCGCCCCCACTCTACCGTCTTCCAGCCCCCCAGCTACGGAGCGACATGACACACGCATGGAAAGACCACTGTCCCTTCACAGACGAGTGCGCGCGGCGCGAGGCCTTCCGGAACGGATGGCAGCGCCGCACCCGCACGGACGAGCCGATCACGCCGAAGATGGACGTGGTGAGCGAACAGATTGGGGATTCCGCGCTGGTTTCTGACTGGATGCAGGGCTACCTGGCCGCCGACCAGGTGTTGTCGTCGTCCGGCCCAACGTCCGATCGCCCCCTGCGACCGCTCTTGTGAGAGCCGACTGTCGACGTCTCCGGACGTTCACTTCTCCGGTGCCCTCACATACGCAGGAAGAGCTCCCTGCAGCGCCCGTCTCCCGTCGTGAGCGCGAGGCGTTCTTCGTGAGCGCGAGGCGTTTTTGTGATTTTTGTGGGCCGCTGTTCGTGCATCATGACGAACACGGCGGCCGGGAGGCGCGTCCCTCGCTCAAAACGCCAGCAGCGCCTCCACGCGGGGCCGCAGCCGCGCCTCGGCCGAGAAGATCTCGTCCTCCAGCGGCTTGGCGTTGGGCACCGGCAGGTCTTCGGCCGCGACCCGCGTGATCGGCGCATCAAGAAGCTCGAACGCAGTTTCCCCAAGCTCCGCCGCCACCTCCGCCCCAAAGCCCGCGGTGCGCGTCGCCTCATGCAGCACAAGGAGACGGTTCGTGGCCTGAAGCGACTCGCGCACGGTCTCGCGGTCCCACGGCACCAGGGTGCGCAGGTCCACCACCTCCAGCTCGGCGCCATTTTCCGCAGACTGGTGCTCCGCCTCGGCCAGCGCCCAGTGCACCCCCACGCCGTAAGTCACGATGGTCGCGTCGGTGCCTTCGCGCGCAATGCGCGCCTCGCCGAACGGCAGGCGGTACGACTCGGTGGGCACCGCGCCGCGAACGGAGCGGTAGAGCTTCTTGTGCTCGAAGAACAGAACTGGATTCGGGTCGGCGAGGGCAGCGCGGAGAAGCCCCTTTGCGTCGCGGGGCGTGGCAGGAACGACCACCTTGAGGCCGGGCGTGTGGGCGAACCAGGCCTCTCGCGATTGCGAGTGGAACGGCCCGGCGCCAATGCCGCCCCCAAACGGCATCCGGATTGTCACGTTGACGGGCTGCCCCCAGCGGTAGTGCGTGGTCGCCAGGTTGTTGACGATCTGGTTGAAGCCGCACGAGACAAAATCGGCGTACTGCATCTCCACGACCGCCGGCAGGTCTTCGAGGGCAAGCCCCATCCCAGCCCCGATGGCTCCGTCTTCGATGATGGGCGTGTTGCGGACGCGCTCCTCGCCGAATTCCTCCACAAAGCCGTCCGTGACCTTAAACGCCCCGCCGTACTCGGCGATGTCCTGTCCCATCAGGATCAGGTTTTCGGTTTCTTGCATCGCGGCCCAGAGGCCGTCCTGGATGGCATCGATGAAGCGCGTCTCTTCCGTCTCGCGGTCGGGGGATGGAGGATTCAGGTCGGGCCCCGGAGCGAAGACGGCGTCCCGCTCCGCCTCGGGCGTGCTCGTGACCGCGGGCTGATCGAGGGCCCACTCTGCCAGGGCATCGACCGAGGACGCATGGTCGTCGCGGATCGCGTCCATCTCCGCATCGGTCAGCAGCCCCTCGTTGCGGAGACGCGCCGTCACCCGCGCCACCGGATCTTTGTCCTTCCACGTCTCGATGAGCGCGTCCGGCACGTACGCCGTGCCGCTCGCCTCCTCGTGGCCGCGCACGCGGAAGGTTTTCATTTCCAGCAGCACCGGGCCCTCGTCGCGAGCGTGTGCGCGGGCCCAGTGCACCGCCTCCATCACCGCAAACAGGTCGTTGCCGTCCACCACGCGGCCGGGCATGTCGTACCCTGCGGCAGCGTCTGCAATGTCGTCCGGGGCCACCGCCGCGTCGGTGGGCGTCGACAGGCCGTAGCCGTTGTTCTCCACCAGAAACACCACCGGCAGGTCCCACACGGAGGCCAGGTTGAGCGCCTCGTGGAAGTCGCCCTCCCGCGAGCCGCCGTCGCCGCAGAACGCACACGCGACGCGATCCTCGTTGCGGTACCGAATCGCCTGGCCCAGCCCGCACGCCACCGGCAGCATGGCCGCCATGTGCGAAATCATGCCCACGAGGTGCTTCTCGGGCAGGCCGAAGTGAAAAGTCCGATCGCGGCCGTTGGTAAACCCGCCTTCTTTTCCCATCAGCTGGCAAAAGAGACGCTCACGGTCCACGTCGCGGGTCGTCCATACGCCCAGGTTGCGGTGCATGGGCAGGATGTAGTCGCGGTCATGGAGCGCCAGCGTCGTTCCTACAGCAATGGCCTCCTGCCCGTAGCCGCTGAACCACTTGGCGATGCGGCCCTGCCGGAGGAGGGTGCGCATCTTGTCCTCAATCACCCGCGGCTCCACGAGGGCATCGTAAAGCGCGCGAATGTCAACATCTGCAGAGGCGGAGGCGGAAGACATACAAATCAAATGTTCGGTGGGGAAGACAACGACACGCCTCTTACAAAGAGCGCGACGGCGCGATGGGTGTCAAGTTGTACGCGGGGCGGCCTGGCCCGAAGGGCACCTCGCTCTGTGCCTCTTTCCCGTCCGCCTCCCGCACGTCACTCCAGCCGAAAGGTGAAGGTGATGGTGCCGGTCTGGTTTTGCTGCGGGGCACCGGGCGGGAGCGCGTTGAAGCGCCACTGCTGCAGGGCACTCATCACGGCGGCCTCCAGCTGGGGGTTCGCCTTGCGCAGTGGAATGCGCCGTACGATGCGTCCTTCGGGGTTGACGGTGATTTGCACGCGGATGCGGGCGTTTACCTTTTCGGCGTAGCGGGGGAGGGGAGCACGCTGGGGATCGCGGTCGAGTCCTTCGATGTCGTACGGCGCTGCAGCCTCCTCCTGCGCACCGGTGCCGGGGTCCCCTGTCTCGTCGCCGGGCTCCGTGCTGGGCGCCTGCTGGTCGGACTGCTGCTCCGTCTCCGGCTGAGCCTCAGCCTCGGGAACGGTGGTCTTTTCCTCCGTGGGCGGGACCGTCTCGTCGCTTTGCTCCTCCTCCGGCAGCTCGACGGGTTCGGATTCGGGCTCTTCGGACGTTTCGTCGGGCTGGGCCTCCGGCTCCGGGGCCTCCTCTCGCGCTTCCGGCGCGGTCGTCTTCTCGACCTCTTCGGTCGCCTCCACCGGCTGGCCCGGCGCGAAGTTGCCAAACTCAACCTCCACGTAGCCCAGCTGGGCAGGGCGTGGCTCGCGGGCCGTCCACAACGCAAACAGCACAGCCAGAGCGAGGTGGAGGAGAACACTGCTGCCAAGCCCAATCCAGTCGCTGCGCGGCATGACGCGAAAGAAGTTGGTACTGGGACCGATGCACATGGATGCTGAATTGGACGACACGCCCCCAATGAAGGTTCGGAATGGGTGCTGGGCGCGTCCCTCCTTCTCCCTGCACGCCCTCCGCCCGCCCCGGTCCCTCCGCGGTCGTTTTATTTCCCCGGCCGCTTCAGGCCCGGCTGTTCGAGGCGGAGCTGGGCCGAGATGCGGTACGAGTAGCCCAGGTCCTCCGCCACAAGCCCCGCAAAGTCGCCGAAGCTAACGTCGACCGACACCTGTTCCAGGTCCAGCCCGGCCCCCACCGAGGGCGTCAGGTCCACCCCGATGGGCTCCCCGACCTGGAGGCGCCGCAGGCCGCCGCGCAGCTCCACCACGCCCGCGTAGCGAAACGCCATCCCGAGGCGCGGATGAAACGACACGTCGCCAATATTGGGCGCGAAGGCGCGCTGCCCGTCCACCGCCACGTCCACATCGAGCCCCGCCGTGAGCGTGTGCCCGTCGCCGACCGGCCATGCAGCCCCGGATCCGAGGCGGGCCACCGGCAGCACGAGCGCCGTGCCCCCCTGCGGAATGCGCTGGTCGAACACGGCCTCGTAGCGGGCCGCGTTGCCCTCAATGAGCGACCCGTCGTCGTTCAGGCAGGCGTCAAACGGCTCCTCGTCGATCGGGTTTATGCAGTTCACCTCGAAGGCCGAGGGGTTCACGCTCCAGCTCTGCAGCATGGTCGTGAGGTCGCGCACCACGAGCCCGAAGCGGTACGGCCCCGTGCGGTAGCGGGCCGCCACGTCCATGCTGTAGCCCCAGGCGTCGGCAAAGTCGCCAATGGAGCGGTGGATGCCCTTGAAGTTGACACCGACGGAGAGCCGCTCGCTCACCTGCCGGCTGTAGCTCACGAACAGGGCCCAGTCGGCCGCCGAGAAGCGCGTGATGCGACTCTCGTAATTGGGCAGGGGCTGACCGCGGTCTGGGTTCCACGCTTCGAGGGTGTTCACGATGTCGTTCACGCCGCTGCGGAAGGCCGAGACGCCGACGGTGGACTGCGCCGTGACCGGGAACGCGACGGCCCCATAGTCGAACGACACGGCCCCGGCAAAGCGCTCGACGTGCATGTAGCTGAGTTCCGGGTACGAGAGCGCATGGAGCCCGGCCGGATTCCAGTAGCCCGCGCTCACCTCATTGGCCAGCCCCACGTACGCCCCGCCCATCCCGAGCGCCCGGGCGTCGACGCCGCCCGCCAGGAAGTCGGCGCCGTACTTGGCGATGCGCTGGCCGTGGGCCGGAGCCGCGCAGAGCGCCAGCACGAGCAAAGAACAGAATATCGACCGGCCGAGCCCCCGAGTCATAGCGAATGCAGGCAGTGAAAAGACAGACAAAACAAAGTCTACAATCGGGTTCGCCCCCATCCTACTCACATCCCGCCCCCATTCCGCCCAGCCCCGGACAGACGACCGCCCCTCCCCTGCACGCGGCGCGATGCTCTCCGTTGCACAACAAAGACGCGTCGTTGCCTCTGGAGGGCCCGCCCTGTCACGACGCGACGCGACGCAGCCGAGCCGCAAAGGCGCCGTCCGTGCGGTGTTCGTGCGGCAGCGTGGTGAGAAAGCCCGCGTCCGACACCATTTCGTCGGGCACGTGTCCCTCGGCCGATTCGAGCGCAAACTCGACGTGGCGCGCGAGGAAGGCGTCGATGCGGTGCTCATTCTCTTCCGGCTCGGTGGTGCAGGTGCTGTAGAGCAGCAGGCCGCCGGGGCGCACGAGGCGGGCCGCCGCATCGAGCAGTTCGTCCTGCAGCGCCGCCATCTCCTCCAGGTCCTCCGGCGAACGGCGCCACCGCAGGTCCGCCCGCTTGGCCAGCACGCCGAGGCCCGTGCACGGCACATCCACCAATACACGATCGGCCTGCGGGGGATCCGGCGACGCGGCCCACGCGCGCAGATCCGCCGCTTGGGTCTGCACCAGGTCGTCGACGCCGTGGGCCTGGGCCGCCTGCTCAACACGATCGAGGCGGTCGGCCTGCGCATCGATTGCGAGGAGGGTGCCGGTGCCCTCCATCCGCGCCGCGGCGTGCATCGCCTTGCCGCCCGGCGCCGCGCAGCCGTCAATTACGGTGTCTCCGGGCTGCGGATCGAGCAGCTGCACCACGAGGCCGGCGCTCTCGTCCTGCACCGCCCCCCTGCCGTCGTCGAGCAGGCCCTCCTCAATGAGCACCTGCAGTCGCTTGAGGCGCACATGGTTATCGAGGTACGGAGAATCGACGTGGACCACGTCGTGCTCGTCGAGCCAGTCCGCCACCTCGGCCCGGCTCGCGCGGAGCGGATTGACCCGCACGCTGTACATGGGGCGGCGGTTGTTGGCGCGCAGAAGCTCGGTCGTGTCGTCGAGCCCGAAGCGATCGAGCCAGCGGGCCACCATCCAGCTCGGGTGCGAGTAGCGGAGGGCAAGGTCTTCGGCGTCGTCGCCGGTGTCGGGCGTGGGGATGTGCTCCCGGTCGCGGTCGATGGTACGCAGGACGCCGTTCACAAGGTTGCCCGCGCCGGGGCGAAGCGCCTGCTTGGCCAGCTCCACGTACTCGTCGACCGCAGCGTGAGTGGGGGTCGATTGGAAGAGGAGTTCGTAAAGCCCGAGGCGCAGGATTTCTCGGAGGCGGTGCTCCATCGAGTCGTACTCGCCGTGGTAGGCCTTTCCCAGCACAAAGTCGAGCCAGCGGCGCTGCCGCGTGACCCCCGCCACGAGCTCCCGCGCCTGCCGACGGGTGCGAGCATCGGCCTCGTCGATGGTCAACTCGCCGACGTAGGCGTCGTCGCGCCGAATCTGTTCGAGGTGGTCGAGGGCGTGGACACGAGCGGGCGAGACCGTATCGATAGAGACATCCATAGGAACGGGGGCCGTGGAGAAAATGGGGAGAGCGGGGAATTTTGCACCAGCTGCACAGGGTCAGCAGATATCATTTTTCGCCCAGACCGTCCGCGGGCCGAACGCCTTTGGCATACGTCTTCGCTCAGGGTGCTACACTTCCGGGCGAGTTGATCGCGGGGCCACGACGACCGTCGGGACAGGCGGACGTGCGTTTCGGGCGAAAGGAACACCATTGGAAGTGGTATTACGCACAACCCCGCCGCCCGTTTTGCCCGGGCGCAGGCCACAGGGCAAGTTCACGGCGGAATCAGGTGCCGCCCCTGCACGCGTGTCGGGACAGCTGGCCTTCCGCCGCGCGCGAGGACCGCGCATCTTCGACGACCCTGTAACGGTTTTCGGAAGCGCTTCCAAATTCACGCAGTTCTTGTCTACACTGTGCACGCTCAGCAGTACCCTTTTCCTGTGTGGTCTTTTCTCGGCGTCCGCCAGATGGGTTCCGCGGCGACCTCTGCGGGCCCCAGGAGACCGGGGGACGCCCGCACGGCCAACCGCGTCCGCAGACGCTTCCTGTCCCTCAACTCTTTTCCTTCTCACACGGCTTCCTTGTCATACTGCCATGGCCCACCCCGCTGACGCTCCCGAGACGCGCCCCGTTATTCGCCGCTTCGATACGCTCGACGGGAACGATGTGCCTCTCGTTGGCGGCAAAAACGCGTCCCTCGGCGAGATGATTGGCGCCCTCAAAGAAGAGGGCATCCGCGTGCCCGACGGGTTTGCGACCACCGCCGCGACCTACCGTCGCTTTCTGGACGCCAACGACCTGACGGACGAACTCCGCACGCAGCTTGCGGCCTGGACGGCGGGCGAGCAGTCGTTGTCGGAGACGGGCACCGCCATCCGCACGCAGATCCGCCAGGGCACCTTTCCCCCCGGCGTGGCCGAGGCCATCCGCGAGGCGTATCAGGCCCTTAGCGCCGCCTACAATGCAGACGCGGTGGACGTGGCCGTGCGGAGCAGTGCCACCGCCGAGGACCTGCCCGACGCCAGCTTTGCCGGCCAGCAGGAAAGCTACCTGGACGTGCGCGGCGCCAACGCAGTACTGGCCGCCTGCAAACGCTGCTTCGCCTCCCTCTTCACCGACCGCGCCATCGGCTACCGCGAAAAACAGGGCTTCGACCACCACCGCGTGGCCCTGTCGATTGGCATCCAAAAGATGGTGCGGGCCGACACCTCGGGCGTTCTCTTTACCCTCGACACGGAAACCGGCTTCCCCCACACCACCCTGATCAACGCCGCCTACGGCCTCGGCGAAAGCGTGGTGAAGGGCCTCGTCACCCCGGACCAGTACACGGTGTACGCCCCCTTCACGGACGACGACTCGCTCACGCCCATCCTCGAAAAGACAAAGGGCGACCAGACGAAGAAAATTGTCTCTACGGGCGAGGGCGGCACGGCCACCGTCGAGACAACGGCGGAGGAACAGGCCTCGTTCGTGCTGTCCGACGACGAGATTCTGGCGCTGACCCGGTGGGGCCGCATCATCGAGTCGCACTACGAGCGGCCCATGGATGTGGAGTGGGCGCGCGACCGCGAGACGGGCCGGCTGTTTGTGGTGCAGGCCCGCCCCGAAACGGTGCAGTCGCGGCAGGGCGGCGGGACGCTGCGCACCTACCACCTGCAGGAAGAGGGCGAGCGCCTGGTCTCGGGCCGCGGCATCGGGAAGGCGGTGGTGGCCGGCCCCACCCGCGTGCTCGGCAGCGTAGAGGAGGCCGCGCAGTTCGAGGCGGGCGACATCCTCGTCACCGAGATGACCGACCCCGACTGGGGACCCATCATGGAAAAAGCGGGCGGCATCGTCACGGATCGGGGCGGGCGCACCTCCCACGCCGCCATCGTGAGCCGTGAGCTCGGCATCCCGGCCGTCATCGGCACCGGCAGCGCCACCGACGTGCTCGACGACCGCCAGGACGTGACGCTCTCTTGCACCGAGGGCGACGCGGGCCACGTCTACAACGGGCGGTTGGACTACAACACGGAGGCGATCGACCTTGGCGGCCTCCCCACCCCCGACACCCGCGTGATGCTGAACCTGGCCAGCCCCGCCGCGGCCCTCGACTGGTGGAAGCTCCCCACGGAGGGGGTGGGCCTGGCCCGCATGGAGTACATCATCAACAACGTGATCCAGGTGCACCCCATGGCGCTGGTGGCGTTCGACCAGGTGACCGACGAGACGGCGCGGCACCACATCGAGACGCTCACCGAGGGCTACGACGAGAAGGGCGAGTACTTTGTGGACCACCTCGCGCGCGGCATCGGCACCATTGCGGCCACGCAGCATCCGCACCCCGTCATCGTGCGCCTCAGCGACTTCAAAACCAACGAGTACGCCGACCTGATCGGCGGGCAAACGTTTGAGCCCCACGAGGAAAACCCCATGCTGGGCTGGCGCGGGGCCTCTCGCTACTACAGCGATGCCTACCGCGAGGGCTTTGCGCTGGAGTGCGAGGCCCTCCGCCGGGTGCGCGACGAGATGGGCTTTACGAACGTGGTGGTCATGGTGCCCTTCTGCCGCACGCCCGCCGAGGCGGATCGCGTGCTCGAGGTGATGGCGGAGCACGGCCTGCGGCGCGGCGACAATGGGCTGGAGGTGTACGTCATGGCCGAAACGCCCTCCAACATCGTCCAGGCCGACGCCTTCGCCGAGCGGTTCGATGGCTTCTCCATCGGCACCAACGACCTGACGCAGCTCGTCCTGGGCGTGGGGCGCGACGCGGAGCGACTGAGCTACCTGTTCGATGAGCGCGACACGTCGGTGACGCGCATGATTTCTCGCCTGATCGACGAGGCGCACGCGGCGGGGTGCCCCGTGGGCATCTGCGGCCAGGCGCCCAGCGACCACCCCGAGTTCGCGGAGTTCCTGGTGGAGGCGGGCATCGACTCCATCTCGGTCACGCCGGACAGCGTGCCCGATGTCCTGCGGCACGTGGCGGAGGCAGAGCGCGCCGTCGCTGCGGGCTGAGCAGGCCGCTCCTCGTGCTCCCTGTCGTCGCAGGCTGTCGTCGCGGGCGGCGCGCCGGATCCTGGGCGGGGGGCGAGGTGTTGCCGAAAATGGGCCTGGACACGAGGCCACCGTTCGGCCTGGACGCCACCTGCAGCCCCCTGCCCGCCCCGAGCCCTCGCCCCTGAACAAGCTGCGCGCTCCCCCCTGCCCCAACATGCGCCACCTCCGCCGCAAACTGACGCTCCGTGCGCACGGCGAGCAAATCGTCCTCGTCAAGCGCAAGCAGGAACGCATCGAGCACGTGTGGATGAAGGCGTTCCTGTGGGCGCTGCACCTGCCCGCCCACCCCGACCTGGAGGTGGAGGTCGACGTGGGCGACAAGTACAAGCCGGACGTCGTGGCGATGGACCCGTGTCGCGGTCGTCCTCGGTTCTGGGGCGAGGCCGGAGCGGTAGGGCCGGACAAAATCGAGCACCTCGTCACCCGCTACCCCGACGTGCCCCTCGCCTTCGCAAAATGGGACCGCCCCCTGGACCCGCTCCGGGATGTGGTGGAGCGCGCCGTCCACACAACCGAGCGAACGGCGCCCATCGACCTGCTCCGCTTCCCGCCCGACAGCGCCGAGCAGTGCGTGGACGAGAAAGGGCGCCTCTCCGTCCCGCCCGACGCCCTGACGCAGATTCGCGTCTCCAATGCCGAGGCCTGGCACTGATCCTCGCCCCGAACCTTTGCCCCTGCGGCAGGTAGGCAGGAGCCGCACCGGTTCTTCACGCTTCCCCCAGCGCCATGCGCCGTCTCGCCCGCGGGCTCGCCCTGCTCCTTCCGCTTTGCCTCCTCGCCCTCCCCGCCCACGCCCAACAGACCGAGTGGGGCGCCACCGAATTCGAAAATTCCGGCGCGGCGGCGGCCCAGGCACCGTTCCTCCGCGGCCTCCTGATGCTGCACAGCTTCGAGTACGACGACGCCCGGTCGGCCTTCCAGACGGCGCAGCGGATCGACCCCGACTTCGCGATGGCGCACTGGGGCGAGGCCATGACGCACAACCACCCGATTTGGATGGAGCAAGACCGCACGGCCGCGCTGGAGGCGCTGCGCGACTTCGCCCCCACGCCGGAGGGCCGCCTCAAAAAGACCGCGACTGAGCGCGAGACGGCGTACCTCCGCACCCTCCACGTTCTCTACGGGGCCGGCACAGACGATCCACGGGACAAAGAGACTCGCGATGACGCCTACGAGAAGGCGATGGCTGACCTTGCGGCTCAGTCCCCCAACGACCTCGACGCGCAGGCCTTCCACGCTCTCTCGATTCTGGGCACGGCGCACGAGGGGCGCGACATGGCCACGTACATGCGCGCCGCGTCGATCGTCGAGGAGGTGTTCGATAAAAATCCGCAGCATCCCGGCGCGGCCCACTACCTCATCCACGCCTACGACGACCCGGTCCACGCCCCGCTCGGGCTGCGCCCCGCCCGCGTCTACGCCGACATCGCCCCGGCCGCCACGCACGCCCTGCACATGCCCTCGCACATTTTCTTTGCGCTGGGCCAGTGGACCCGCGGCGCCACCTCGAACGTCGAGTCCTACCAGGCTGCAAACGCCAAACGCACCGAGGCCGACGCGGGCCTCAGCGGCGGCGGCTTTCATGCCCTTCATTGGCTCCACTACGCCCGCCTGCAGCAGGGCCGGTACGACGACGCCCGCTCGGTCTTTGCCACCACGCAGACCCACGCCACCGATCCGTCCGTGACCACCGGCTACGCCACCTACATGCGGTGGTACCTGCCGGTGGCCTCCGTCGTCGAAACGAAACAGTGGGATCGGCTTGAGGCGCGAGTCGCTGCGATGGGCATCCACGCGGATTCGCTCGGGACACGGGGTGCCGTCACGCTACACGCCGGACGCGGCCTCGCCGCCGCCCATCAAAACAACCTGTCGGCGGCCCGGTCGGCACTTGCGAATGCTGAGGAGGCCCTCGGCGACGGGGACGCAGCGGCCCTTCGCATCCAGGTGGAGGAGCTGCGGGGCCTGATCGCCCTGAAGGCCAAGGAGACCGCCGCCGCGCTCGATCACCTCCAAACGGCGGCCGCGCTGGAGGCCGAACGACCGCTGGACTACGGGCCCACCTTTCCGCCCAAACCGGCCCACGAACTCTACGGCGAGGCGCTGCTGTCACTCAACCGTCCGGCGGAGGCCCTGACGCAGTTTAACAAGACGCTGGAGCGGTATCCAGACCGCGCCCTGTCGCTCTGGGGCACGGCCCGCGCCGCCGCCGAAGCCGGCAAGCCGGAGGTGGCCGAGAAGGCCCGGTCGGCCCTCGCTGCACAATGGAAAAACGCCGACGCCCCCGCCCGCCAACGCCTCCATGCCCTGGTGGGCAACCCAGACGCGAGGCCTCCCCAGTCCAAGTAATCCGGGGGGCTCCCCGCCCCTGGGGCCTCCTCTCCCTCCCCCACGCCCCTGCACACTCAACGCTCTCCCAGCTTCCGCCGAATGATCTTTTCCGCATTGGTCACGCTGCGGAGGCAAAAACGAGCGACGAGCCGGGCCTGCGCCTCATCGCTCAGATCGGCGTGGTGGCCCTGCCGGTCGAGGCGGTCCTGCTGGGCATGGTAGAGCGCCACCGCCGCCGCCACGGACACGTTGAAGCTCTCCGTAAACCCAGGCAGCGGCACCTCGCACGCCGCGTCCGTCTCGGCCAGCATCGCGTCCGTGACGCCCGCCTCCTCGTTCCCAAAGATGAGCGCCGTCGGCTCCGTGAAGTCGAGCTCTCGAATCGGCACCGTATCGGCGTGCAGGTGCGTGGCCACCAGGCGGTAGCCCGCGTCTTTTAGGTGCGCCGCACAGGCCGCAGGGCCGTCCCAGTGCCACACGTCCAGCCAGTGCTGGGCGCCCTGCGCGGTGCGCTGGGAGTGCTTGTACCGCTCGTTTTGCCCCGCCACCACGTGAACGTCCTGGTGCCCCAGCGCCTCCGCCGAGCGCATGACGGCACTCACATTGCCGGTGTTCACGAGCCCCTCCACCACCGGCACCACGCTCCGCGTACGCCCCGCCACCACCGCCTGTATGCGGTCCAGCCGCCGCTCTCGCATGTGCGGCCGCAGCAGCCCTACGATGCGGGCCGGCGCCAACCGCTCGTCCCCAAATACAAACGGATCCTCGCCCATCGGCGGCGTGCCCCCCGCCGCCAGCAATCGGTTCATTTCCTGTTCGGCGTCTACATCGTGGTGACTCATGAATCCCGGCGTGTCGTCGAGCGTATCGTGGAAGTGCATTTCGTAATACGCGCTGAACGGGGTTTACGTCGTCGTCGCTCCCGTCCTGTGCGCATCTGTGTCTCTCTCGTCTCTCTCAAGACTCTCCTCTGCACTGCCATGTTGCACAGTCGCTCCTCCATTGCCCTCCTTTCTCTGTTCTTTGTCTTTGGAGGCATCGTTCCCGCCTTCGGCCAATCCGTCGCGTCGGTCGTCGACGAGATGCAGGCCCGCTACACCCAGCAGCTCGAAACGGTGGACACCTACATCGTGGAGACCAACCTTTACACCTCGTATCACAAAAAGGTGATGCGGGACGGCGCCCCCACCTACAAGACACAGACGAAGATGAAGGGCCCGAACGACACAGGCTTTGCCTCTACCACCACGCCCTCGGCGGCGTACGGCCTGCAGTTCGACAAGCTGAAGCAACACGCCACGTACGCCGGCACCGAATCCCTCAACGGCGTGCGCTGCCATGTCCTTTCCGTGGACGACCCCTCGAAGGTCAACCCCGACCTGGGCGCGGAGACCACGCGCATGACCTACTACGTGGACGCCGAGCAGCACGTGCCAGCCCGCATGGTCATGGAGACCGAGACGCAGGAGCAGGGCGGCCCGCAGGCCTCCACCGTCACCATCAACCTTCTGGACTACACCACCACCGATGGCCTCACGCTCCCGCACCGCATGGAAATTCGGCTCTCCAGCACCCTGTCCGCACAGCAGCGGCAGCAGATGGAGCGCATGATGAAGCAAATGGAGAACATGCCCGAGGAACAGCGCCGGCAAATGGAAAACATGATGGGACAGCAGATGGGCATGATGAAGCGGATGCTATCGGGTGAACCGATTGCGGTGACGGTGGAGCGTGTGCAGGTAAACACGGAGCTCCCGAGCGGCCTCTTCTAGCAACTTCTTTTGGCGGTCCCTTTCGGCGGCCGTCGTTTCCGGAGCGCCACGCGGCGGACGAATTTGTGGGCAAACCCGCGCCAGGGACGCGAGCGCGGCCAACCCCGCCCTCGATGGCCGATAGAACAAAACCGTTCTCGTCCGCATCTTCCCACGCTCTCCCCGCATTTTCTATGGACTTGACCCACGCCGTCGCCGTTGTCACCGGAGCCAGCAAGGGCCTTGGGGCCCACATGTCCCGCACGCTCGTTGCGCAGGGCAGCACCGTCTACGGCCTCGCCCGCAGCACCGACGCGCTCCACGCCCTGCAGGACGATCTCGGCGACGCGTTCCGCCCCGTCTCCTGCGACGTGCGAAAAGAAGAACAGGTCGCATCGGCCTTCGACACGGTCACCGCGGAGGCCGGGCGGCTCGACGTGCTGATCAACAACGCCGGCCTCGGGCAATTCGGCCCGGTGGACGACCTCGATACCGACGCGTTCGACGTGCAGATGGACACCAACGTCCGCGGCGTGTACCTCTGCACCCGCGAAGCGGTCCCCACCATGCGCGCCCAGAACGAAGAGACCGGCTTCGGGGGCCACATCGTCAACATCGCCTCCATCGCCGGGCTGCTCGGCAACCCCAACATCAGCGCCTACAACGCCAGCAAGTTTGCCGTGCGCGGGTTCAGCGAGTCCGTCATGAAGGAGGTCCGTGAGGACGGCATTCGCGTCACCTGCCTCTACCCCGGGTCTGTAGAGACCAACTTCTTCGACGTCGCCGGCGTAGACATGACCGAGAATCCGCTGCAGCCCGAGGACGTAGCCGCCACCGTGCAGCACGTGCTCGAGTCGCCCCCGAACCACCTCATCTCGGAGGTCGTGATGCGTCCCCTCCGCCCGCACCGCACGGACTGACGGGGGTCGGGGGCACGTGGGATCGTGGCACAGGGCCTCGGCATTGGAGCATGGGTTGCGCTGGGGCGTGTTGCCCTGTATACTACACGGTCCGTACCGTCCCCGCGCATCGCCCCCAACCGTGCCATGGACCGCCGCAAATTTTCCAAGACCGCCCTGCTCGGCGCCGCCGGCGCCGGCCTGCTCACCGGATGCGGCGACGACAGTTCGTCTGCTGAGGAAGGCACCCCCAACGTCCAGCCCAACAAGCACATCCGGTGGCGGCTCGCCTCCAGCTTTAGCCGCTCGCTCGATACCATCTACGGCGCGGCCGAGGTGCTGGCCGAGCGCCTCAAGGCCCTTACGGACGGCAACTTTGAGATTCTCCCGTACCCCGGCGGCGAGCTGGTGCCCCCGCTCGAAGTGCTGGGCAGCGTGCAAAACCGCACTGTGGAGATGGGCCACTCCGCCAGCTACTACTTCATCGGCAAAAACCCGGCCCTGGCCTTCGACTGCACCGTCCCCTTCGGCCTCACGGCCCGCCAGTACAATGCCTGGCTCTACTACGGCGGGGGCATGGAGTTGCTGCGCGCCCTCTTTGCCGACTTCAACATTCTCAACCTCCCGGGCGGCAACACCGGGACGCAGATGGGCGGCTGGTTCAAGACCGGCGTGGCGTCCCTGGACGACATGCGCGGCCTGAAGATGCGCATCCCGGGCCTGGGCGGGCAGGTCATGAGCGAGATGGGCGTCAACACGCAGGTGCTCCCCAGCGGCGAAATCTACCCCTCGCTCGAACGCGGCGCCATCGACGCGGCCGAGTGGGTGGGACCCTACGACGACGAGAAGCTGGACTTCCACGAAGTGTCGCAGTATTACTACTTCCCCGGCTGGTGGGAGCCCGGCCCCGCGCTCACCTTCTACGTCAATCGCGACGCGTACGACGCGCTCCCGTCGCAGTACCAGGACGCCCTCAAAACGGCAGCGTCCGAGGCCAACGTCCGCATGCTGGCCGAATACGACCACAAGAACCCCGCCGCCCTCGACCGTCTGCTCGACCACGACATCACCCTCCGCCGCTTCCCCGACGAGGTGATGCGCCGGGCGCAGGAGATCACCACACAGCGCCTGGAGGACAACGCCTCCGGCAACCCGCAGTACCGCACGATCTACGAGGCCTACAAGGACGCTCGCGAAGACGCCTACCGCTGGTTCGGCACCGCCGAAATGGGCTACGCCGACTTCGCCTTCCCCCGCGCCGGCACACAAGCCTCCCCCTCCACCTAACCCCGGCCGCCTCTTTTTCTCTTCCTTCCCCCTCCCGCCCCACCCCAGCAATGCTCCCCACCGTCTGGGATCTTTTCGAGACGCACCTCTTCCCCGCATCGTCCACCGACGAGCTGTTCAACCCCTACCGGGACCGCCACACCTCCCTCGACGTTGCAGACGCCCCCGCCCGTCGTCGCGACAACCTGCGGGCGTACCTCCGCTGCTTCGACGACGCCCCGCCGCTCTTCCTGCTCCTGGAAGCCCCCGGCCCGTGGGGCTGTCGCTTTACAGGGGTGCCCATCACCAGCGAATCACAACTCGTCGACCCCGCCTTCCCGATCGACGGCACGCCCACGCGCCGACAGGAGGAGCCCACCACCGAATACAGCGCCTCCATCTTCTGGCGCGTGCTGCAGCCGCACTTCCCGCACTTCTTTGTCTGGAACAGCCTGCCCCTCCACCCGCACGACGCCGATGATCCGCTCTCCATCCGCACGCCTCGTCGCACGGAGGTGCGCGCGTGGAGCGACCTGCTGCGGGGCCTCCTCGACGCCCTCGACCCCGACCGCACCATCGGCGTGGGCCGCAAGGGCGAACGGGCTCTCGCCGAAGTGGGCGCCGACCCAACGTACGTGCGGCACCCCTCTCAGGGCGGGGCCAAAAAGTTTGAGAGCGGCATGAGCACGATTGTGGCCGAGATGGCCGGTAGCGCCTGACTCTGCCCCCTCCCTGCTGGGCCGCCTGTGTCTCCTGTTCTGCCTGTCCCGCCCCCCCACCCATGCCCCCTGCCAAGCGATGGCCCGCCCTACTGCTGGAACTGGAATCCACCTCCTGGACCCGCGCCACTGATCTGGCACGGGCACTGGGCGTCAGTGAGCGCACCGTCTACCGCGACGCCCAGGCCCTCGTAGAGGCCGGAATCCCCCTGCAGGGCGTCCCCGGCAAGGGCTACCGGCTCCCCGAGGACTACATGCTCGCCCCCGTCCAGCTCACCACGGACGAGGCCGTGATGCTCGTCTTGGGCAGCGCCTACGCGGCGCAAAATTTTGACGGCCGCTATCGCGCCGCGGCAGACACGGCGCAGCACAAACTGGAACGCCTCTTGCCCGCAGCCGACCGAGAACATGCCCTGTCGCTGCGCGGCACGGTGTCCCTAACGTCCCCCAGCGTCTTTGGCGATCCGGCCGAGGAAAGCCTGCTGCGGCAGGTGCGCCACGCCCTGGTCGAGGAGCAGACCATAGAGGTGTCGCTCGCGACCGCCGCGGCCCCCAAGCGCACGCTCGACCCCTACGGCCTTGTCCGGCAGGGTGCCACCTGGCACATTGTGGGACACGACCACCAACGCAGCCGGGTGGTGCACGTGCGCCTGGCCACCATCGAACGCATTGAGCGCACCTCCGAGTCGTTTGAGCGCCCCGAGAGCTACGGCGCCTCCCCCGATCACCCCACATCCTCACCGGATCAGCAGGTGCGCGTGCTCTTCTCCGCGGAGGCCGCGGCGGTCCTGCAGGTCCCCCCCGCCCTCACCATCGCCCAGCGAGAACGCCTCTCCGACGATCGTCTGCTTCTAACGCTCCGCGTGGAAACGGAACGCTCCCTCCTTCCCTGGCTGCTGGGATGGGGCGCCCACGCAAAGGTGGTGGAGCCGCAGGCCCTGCGCAGCCGTATCGCTACAGAGGCCCAGGCCGTGGCCGACCAGTACACGACGGCCCCCACTCTGCTCGACGGCTAAGAGTGCCTGTCTCGCCCAGTGTGCCTGTCTCGTCCAGTGAAGGGACCTGTCGATTCCTGTGAGCCGGAAATACGCCCGGCGTTGACAAGGGGGCGTACTGTCTTGTGAGGCCGCAAGACGCATCCCGGGGAGAAGACCGCGACAGGGTCTCGATCCCAGCACCTAACTGCCCACAAGCCCTGCTCGTGCAATCCGGCGACACGTCAACCTCTGCCGGAGCGAAAGCCCCATCAAGTCGCTTCACTGACCCGCGAGAGGCGGGCGGCCCTGCCAAGAATCTCCCGGCCCCGACGACAGCCAGGACAGGCCTTTGGCCAGGAGGCAATCGTTATTCTCACGCCCCAACCCATTGGAGATCAGCGGGCTTTCGGGGTTCATCCCCGGTTCGCGGGAGATGCTTCCCCGAAGCATACGCGCTCCTCCTCGATTTTTGGCCGCTCCACGCTGGTTTATCCGGCCGATGAGGCTTAGGGAATGCACATGTGTGCAAAAAATCCCGTGAAGGGATTGCGAGAGCCCGGCGTGACGCCTACCCTACAGTCCGTTCTTTCACACACGCTGCAGGTTCTCGCCTTGTAATTTCCAGGGCGAGATGAAAAGGGAACGCCAGTGCCCCCCACCGGGGCCATTCTGGGGCTGTCCCCGCAACTGTGATTCGATGAGTGGACGCGCACCGACACCGGCTCACCACTTCTCAGCGATGTTGCTCGCCATTTTTGCGAGCGGCACGCTGCGATGGGAAGGGGAGTCGTTGAGCGGGTCCGCACTGGGTCTGCCATGACGGCAGGCCCCCATCGATTAGCCAGGAGACCTGCCTGCATGCGTGCTGAGGGGCCGCTTCCGACGGCCTCGCTCACTGCCAACAGCCTCCGGGACCAGAGGCTTGCGGCGCGCCTGGCTCCCAACGCCCCCCGTATAGGGGCGCACACCCCTTCTGTCCCCGACTGTACCGTCTCGGGACGGTGCCGGAGCAGCCGCCCAAGCCTCGTCTGAGGTGAGGGCTTTTTTTGTTGCATGGCTGCGCTCGTCCTGTTTCTCATATCGCTTTTCCTGATGCCCCCGTCCGGGTGGGCCCAGGAGCCCGTCCGCCCCGATACCGTGCGGCGGGCGGCCGCCGTGCCCACGGCGCCGGACTCCACCATTGCAATGTCGGTGGCCCTCCCCGAGGTCACGGTGGAAGGCACCGCGGGCCGGTCGGCGTCCATTCCGGCGGCCGCCCACGTCATGGAGCTCGACTCGTCCACGGTTGCGCAGAGCGGCGCCCGCTCGGTGGCCGATCTGTTGACGATGCGCTCGGGCGCGTTCGTGAAGCGGTACGGCGGCACCGGCCTCGCCAGCCTGTCGATGCGCGGCATGGGCGGCACGCAGACACAGGTGCTGCTCGACGGCCTCCGCATGTCCGATCCCCAGACGGGCCAGCTGGACCTGTCGCTGCTGCCAACGTTGCTCCTCGAATCGGTAGAGGTGCAGCACGGCCCAGGGGCAGTGCGGCACGGCTCTGGCAGCCTGGGCGGAACGGTTCACCTCCACACCCTCACGCCACAGACCAAGCCGCTGGTTCGAGCCGCAGGCGGCGGGGGCGCCTACGGAGAGCGCTACGTGTCGGCGCTGGCGACCGGCGGAAGCGGGGCATGGTCGGGACTTGTGGCCGGCCGCCACTACCGCACCGACGGGGATTTTCCGTATCAGAATTCGTTCCTGGTGCCCACCCAGACGCTGCGGCGGACGGGGGCCTCGGCCCGAATGACGACCTTGTACGGACGGGGGATGTGGCGGGGAGACGCGCAGCAATGGAGCCTGGCGGGCTGGTGGAGCCGTGCTCGCCGCGGCCTGCCGGGCCCGGCAAGCGCGCGCAGCGGCGGGGCGCGCCAGTGGGACCGGCTGGGGCGCGTGTGGGCCACGGGCACGCTGCCGCTCGGCGCAGGCACCCTCTCGCTGTCGGCCCAGGGCCAGCGCTCGCGCCTCCGCTACCGCAATCCGCCTACCCGCACCGACCGCACAACCCGCACGACCGCCACGGACGCGAAAGTGCGGCTGCGCCATCCGCTCTCGGGCCTTGGCACCCTTACGGCGGGCACGACCCTACGCTACGACCACGCGTCTCTTCGGGGCGGCGTGGACCGGCTGTCGGGCGCCGCATTCGCGGACGCGACCCTGTCGCTCGCTTCCCTCCAGCTGCAGCCCGCGGTGCGCATCGACGCCCTCGGGGGCGGCGGAGCACCGACCGTTGTGGCAAGCCCTCGCCTTGGCGTTCGCCTTCGCCCACTCGCCTGGAACGGCCTCACGTTCCGCGGCCTCGTGGCCCGGGCCTTCCGCGCGCCCACCTTCAACGAACGCTACTACGACCCCGGCGGCACTCCCGGGCTGGCGCCCGAAGACGGCTGGACCCTGGAGGGCGGCCTCTCGGTCCGCCTGGCCCGCCCCACCACTCTCCTCCAGGCCGAAGCTACGGCGTTTGCCACACGGCTGACCGACAAAATTGTGTGGCAGCCGCGCTACGTGACGAGTGGCATGCAGGTATGGAGTCCCTCGAACGTGTCTCGCGTCCGCAGTCGGGGCCTGGAGCTGAGCCTGCGCGCCCGCACCCGCCCCCGCTCCGGCCTCACCCTGGCGGGCGGCACCGTGTTCACGCACACACGCGCCGAAAACCGGGCCAACCCCGCCTCGCCCGCCTACGGCGCGCAGCTGCCGTACGTCCCCACGCAGAAGTGGAAGCTGTGGGCGGATCTGCAGTGGCAGAACGTCTCCGTCTCGGCCACCGGCCGCCTCGTGGGGCCCCGCTACTACAGCGCCGACGAGTCTACGTCGCTCCCCCCCTACCGGGCCGTCCGTCTGCGAACGGCGTACGAATGGTCGTTCGACGCGGCCCAGGTCGCCCTGGAGGCACAGGTGGAGAACGTGCTCGACCACCGCTACGAAGTCGTGCGCCTCTACCCCATGCCGCCCCGCCATGCCACCCTCCGGCTCCGCGTTTCCTTTTCCACACCGTAGCCCTCCCTGATGCGCGCTCCCTCTTGCCCTCTTCCAATGATGTGTCCCCCTCCCTCCATGCCCGCTCGCCCTCTGCATGCCCCCCGCTGGATGCCGCTGCTCCTGCTCGCTGCGCTTGCCCTGTCGGGCTGCGACCTGTTTGGCGCCAACGACGACGAATCGCGCGTGACAACGGACGTGGTCGTGGCCAACTCGGGCAACTTCAGCGCCCAGGACGGGTCCCTCACCCTCTACAGTCCCGCCGACTCATCCGCCACGCAGAACGACATCAACGTGGCGTTCATCAACAGCCTCGCCCTCTACGAAAACCAACTCTACGTGGTCGATAACACGCAGCCCGACAATGCCGGCCGCATTACCGTGTTCTCCCCCGAAACCCTCGACCCGGTCGGTCAGATTTCGAACCCGCGCCCGCCTCGCTCCATCGCCTTTGCAGAGGGCGACAAGGGGTACGTGAGCAACCTGAGCCGTTTCGACGGCTTCGATCCCCTGCCCAGCACCGTGTCGGTCGTCGACCTGGACCGCAACGTCGTGGTGGACAGCGTGAGCGTGGGGCGGTCCCCGCGTGGCATTGGCATCGCCGCCGGAAAGGCCTTCGTGGCGAACGCGGCGGATGGCACCCTGTCGGTCCTCGATGCCACGGCAGACACTGTCCGGAGCACCCTGTCGCTAAACTGCACCCGCCCGAAAAGCGTCTTCGTAGACGAAGAGGAGGAGCTCGCCGTGGTGTGCCAGGGCGGCGGCGACCAGCCGTCCGAGGTGCTGTTCCTGAACCCGCGCTCGACGGAGATCGTGACTCGCGTAACGCTGGGCGCCCCCGTTGGCTCGGCCAACGCCACCCAGTCGGCGTACTACTCGGACAGCGCCGAGGAGCTGTACGCCGTAAGCGGCGGGGCCTTCGGGAGCGGCACGGGCGAGATCTTTCGGGTAGATACGGACGCCAACGCGCTTGCCACGACCCTTCAGGTTCCGCCGAACGACGGCCTCATTGGCATCTCGGCGGTGGGCTACGACGCGGTGGCCCAGGACCTGTACGTTACCCGCCTGCCCGTTAACGACTCCGGGGGGCCGCTTTACACCGCAAACGGCATGGCCCTGGTGCTGGATCGCGACGGCGCCGTCGTTACGCGCTTCGAGACGGGCAACTCGCCCGGATACGTCGCCTTTCTCCGGGACGCGCAGTAGCGCCTGGCGTCGGCCGCCTTTGCCCCCTTCGTTCCTGCCCACTACGCCCTTTCATCACCGTGACCATCGACCGCTGCTACTGCTACGAGCAGACGTTCTCGCACCTGAAGCAGATTGCCGACAACACGGGGGCCGCCTCCGTCGAGGCGCTGCAGGCGCACGTAACGTTTGGCGAAAACTGCCAGCTGTGTCACCCGTACGTCCGGTGCATGCTCGAAACCGGCCAGACCACCTTCCACGAGGTGATTGAGGCGGACGAGTCGGGCGCTTAGTCCCGCCCGGCAACCTCCTCGGACCGCCCCCGTTTGGGCCTCAAGCCGATTCTCGTGCCGATTCTGGCCAAGGCAGTTCCCTCTATGGCTACCTTTCTCTACATTTTCCCCCACCCCGACGACGAATGCTTCGGGCCGGTGCCCGGCATGGTGCGGCAACGCCGCGAGGGGCACGACGTGCACCTGCTCACCCTTACGCGGGGTGAGGCCACGGCGCAGCGCAAGCGCCTGGGCCTCACGAAAGCCGAGATGGCGCAGACGCGGTCCCAAGAAATGCAGGACGTGGCGACCACGCTGGACCTCAACTCCCTTACGGTGCTGGAGTACCCGGACGGGCGGCTCGCCGAGATGAACCCGCTGGGGCTGGAGGCAGAGGTGGCCGAGCACCTCCATGCGACGGCGCCGGACGTGGTGGTCACGTATCCCGTGCACGGCATCAGCGGCCACCCCGATCATCTGGTGACGCACGCGGTGGTGAAGCGCGTGGCGTGCGCCCTGCGCCGAGACGGGGCCGCGAGCCCGCGTCGGCTCGCGTTCTACACGCTCCCTCCCGCCCCCGACGATGCCGAGCGCCCCTCCCACCTCCAGCACTCGCCCCCGGCGCTCATCGACTGCACGGTGCCGGTCCGGGATGCCGATCGCGACACGGGCCGCGAGGCGCTGTACTGCTACGAGACCTACCGGCCCGTTATTGACGACCACCAGCCCCTGGCGGCCGTGGGCGACCATCTCTCCTACGAACTCTTCGGCGAAGACCACGCCCCCCCGCTCTCCTCACTGCTGGAGGGACTCCCGGACGACAGCACTGCCCCGCCTTTGGCCCCGTCCTCCCAGGCACCCGACAGTGCATAGCTCAGACGACTGGCGCACTCACGTTTTTAATTTGTTAACGATTCGGCTGCCCCGCAGTGGGAACGCACACGCCGGGCCTCGCGGTAAAATTCGGCGAAGATGCCCGTTCCCCGTCCCACGCCTGCGCCGTGTCCTCGTCTCAGCTTGCGCCGTTCCGGAGTTGGCTCGCCGCAAAACTCGCTGCCGTGGGGGGGCTTGCCGCCACCCTGGCCGGCATGCTGTGGACGAGTAGTGTCGGCTGGGTTCCCCTCGGCGTTGGCCTGGCGAGCGCAGCCGCGGTATACGGCGCCGGCTGCCTCTGGCTTCACCGGCGCCTGCGCCACCTCCAAAACATCCTCCGCCAGATTCGGACGCACGACTTTGAAGACCTGGCCCCGCCCGCGGCCCCGGAGGGAGATGAGCTCGGCACGCTCCTCTGGGAGGTGTACCGCACTGGGCAGAGCCTGGAGGACGAAATTCAGGAGCTGAAGGAGATGGAAAGCTACCGGCGCGAGTTCATCGGAAACGTGTCCCACGAGCTCAAAACCCCCATCTTCTCCGTCCAGGGCTTCGCCGAAACGCTTCTGGACGGCGCCCTCGACGACGAGTCCGTCAACCGCACGTTCCTGAAGAAAATCCTCCATCACGCCAACCGCCTCGACAACCTGGCGCGGGACTTGTCGACCATTACCAAAATTGAGACGAACGAGCTCAACATGTCCGGCGAGGCGTTCTCGGTGATGGACCTCTGCGAGGCCGCGCTTGAGTCGGTGGAGATGCGTGCAGAGGAGCGCAACGTTCATCCCCGCATGGAGATTGCGCCGAATCTCCCGGACGTGTACGGAGATTTCGACCGGCTGCGGCGTGTACTGGTCAATCTGGTCGATAATGCCATCAAGTACAACGAAGAAGGCGGCAGCGTCTGGCTGCAGGCCGAGATGAAGAACGGAGACGTTGAGCTCCGCGTGGTGGACAACGGCATCGGCATTCCCGAAGAACACCAGTCGCGCCTCACGGAGCGCTTCTACCGCGTCGACAAGAGCCGGTCGCGACACCAAGGCGGCACAGGGCTCGGCCTGGCCATCGTGAAGCACATTCTTGGGGCCCACGACCGCACGCTGCACGTGGACAGCACGCCCGGCGAAGGCTCCATCTTCCGCTTCTCCCTGTCTACCCGCCCTGCCTCCTCCCTCCACCCCGCCTGATCGCCCCACGCCATAAATATTTTGACAACTTTTCGTGGACTTGTTCTGAATACTTGCTCCGAGTTGGTATACTTCCGGTGTCTTTCTTCCCGGCATCCCCCGCCTTCTTCCCCACCATGGAAAATCCCATCGACCGTACCATTCGGTTGCTGACCATTGCCACCGGCGTCGTTGGTCTGCTGATCTACGTGTTGTTCTCAATCGTTTGATGCCGACGTGCTCGGTCTGCCCCGCGCACCGCGCGATGGGTGCCAAGCTTCGTGGCCGCCTCGTCCCGTTGCTCTCATCCGGTCGCTCTGGTCCGGTCGCTCTGGTCCCGTCGCTCTGGTCCGGTCGTCTTCTCTGGAGAGTCGTGTAGGGATTTCGGAAACCCCGTGCAGAACTGAACCTGCGTTCTGTGGGTTCGTTGGGACCTGTGTTTGTGTGTTCACTCTCTGCACCTTGTATTCCTTCCCCCCCAATTCATGGCGGAGCTAATTGTCGTTGGTGATCGCGTGTTGATTGAGCCGCGAACCGGCGAGGACAAGACCGACACAGGCCTCGTGCTTCCGGCCTCGGTCTCCCAGAAAGGCGACGTGCACAGTGGTCGTGTGGTGAAGACCGGCCCTGGGTACCTCACCCAAAATCCGGAGTACAGCGAGAGTGAGACCTGGAAAGAGTCGGAAACGCCGGTCCGCTACCTGCCGCTGCAGGCCGAGCCGGGCGATCTTGCATTTTTCATGTCCAACGAGGCCGTGAACCTGCGCTACGAGGAAAAAAGCTACATGATTGTCCCGCACAAGGCCCTTCTTGCGTTGGTGCGGGGGGATGAAGCCGACGAAGACGCCCCGTCGGCGACGACCATCGATGACCTGGAGGATCTCTGGGACGGCGACGAGTGAGGCGCCCGGGCCTCCTTCGGCGCCCCTCGGTGCATGGGTCGCGTTTGTCGGGGGGCGTCACGCCCCGCGCCCCCACCACGACGCCTCTTCGTCCAATGGAGACGGGATGGGCGACGGGTCTGTATCGGCCTCTCGGGGCGCAGACGGTGCAGGCGGTCCCTCCGTGCGATCCGGCAGCGAGCCAAGACGGAACAGGTAGCGTAGGTAGCGCCCCACCGTGAGCGCCGGCAAATCATCGAGCCGATCCGTAATGCGCTGGCGCTCCGTCTGCTGCGCCGCAATCTTTTCCTGAATGCGGGCCAGCTGCTCGTCGAGGTCTTCAATGCGGTGCTGCACGTAGCGACGGAGGCGGCGCTCCTGCGCCGGCGACAGTGCATCGGGCACCTCCTCGGCGTAGTACGTCTCCAGGGCCTGCCGCCACAGGGTCAGGCGCACGCGGGCCCGATCGCTCAGCCGTCGAATGTCGCGGAGGGCCTCCGGCGTAAGCTCCGCGGCCGTGCGGATGCCCGCAGACTTGAGGCGCACGACGTGCTTGTGGGTAAGCCCCTCCACCGTGCGCACCTCTTCGATGAAGTGGTGCTTGAGGCAGTCGTAGAGCGCCTCGCGCTGGACCTCTTGGAGCCACTGTTCGCGCCGCTCCTCCTGGGAACTGCGTAGCTCCGCCCGTTTTTCGCGGAGGCTTTCCGCCTCTCGCTCCAGTTCGTGGAGGGCAGAATCGAAGCGCGCCGCCTCTTGCTCCAGTCGGCGTCGGCGACGCACTCCCGAGAGGCGGCGGTAGCGGGTGGCCACCAGGGCCGCGCCGGCGCCTCCCGCGCCCAGAAGCAGGGCCGCCGCAGCTCCCACCAGGCCCGCTGCCGCCAGCGCCGCCCCACTCGCCATCACACTTGCCGTGACTGGCAACGCCATGCGCGCCCCTCCTGTACGCGGGGCAGAAGCATCCTGGGACGCCGATCGGCGGCGGCGTGCTTCCCCGAGGGAGACCGACACGCCCTCCGTGCGCACCACGGGCAGCGGCGGCATGTCCGTCGGCTCCAGGTAGCAGGCCGTACGCAGCGCCTCCGCGAGGGAACGCACCGCCTCGGTGTTTGCGAGGGCCTCGAAGAGCGGAGACTCGTCGGGAGCATAGAAATCCGCATCCCGAAAGAGGAGATTCTCTCCAGTATCAAACCGCTCCCATAGCTCCGGCCGCACCGCACAGGCCCGCAGCGCAGTGTAGATTACCCCTCCCGCGAACCGATCGAGCGACGGCCCAAAGTCGGCATCTGTGCGGTCCGGGTGCTGGTAGTTGCGGTGGCCCACCTCCAGGCTGTTTCGCCCTTGCAAGGCCGGCACGTACATGGTGTCGTAGTCCACCAGCCGTAGCCGGAGGGCGTCCCCCTCCTCCTCCACCAGCACATTGCCGTGCTGCAGATCGCCGTGCGCCAGGTCCATCGCCTCCAGGTCGCTCATGAGCTCCGCCCAGGCCGTCGCGAGGCGATCCAAGACCGCCGGCTGATCGAGATGCGACGCCACAAACCGATTGAGGGTTGTGCCGGTCGCCCATTCCATTTTGAGAAGCGGGTACGCCTCTCCGTGCACGCGCACCCCGCGCGGCTGGTACGCAAACGGCACGAGCGCTTCGTGATCGAGCTCGTTGAGGGTCTCCGAGACCGCCTCGTAGCGAACTTGTTGTTCGGGCACCTCGGTCACGAAGCATTTGGCCGCGTGCTGCACGCCGGAGGCCGTGGTGAGGGGAAAGACCGCCGCGAAGGCCCCCGTAATGGGCTGCGGGAGGCCCAGCGCATTGGTTCGCGGCGTGGCCTGCTGCAATTCAGGATCGGCAAAGGCCGCGTCCGGCGTCTGGAGGGCGGCCTGGTAGTCACTCGGGGTGGGGTAGCTGCTCATAATGCGCTCGGGCGGGCTCCCAGAGAGGACCGGTATGGACAGCAGAGAAACGGACGGACGAAGGGGCCATGGGTGTTGCGGCGCGGGTCCCACTTAGTGAGATGGAGACGCTGGGAGGGACGAAAGCTCCAGCACGAGCAGGGTGCTGTCATCGTTGCGGAGCGTGCCCTCTGCGCGGGCAGTGGCGACGGCGTCGCGGAAAGCGGCAGCGGACCATTGCGCAGCGGCAGCGGGGCGAAACGGAGCCTCGGGCGACTGCGCGCCCCGGAGCAGCCCCGCCCCCACGGCGTCGGTGGCCAGCAAAAAGACATCCCCGGGAGTCCACGCGCCGGTGGTGGTGCGCAGCTTCTCCATCCCCGAAGCGTCGGCGGACGCGCGGCTGGGCACCAGGGCCGGGCGGTTTCCAAACGCATCGGGGCTGTGGGCGGGCCACGAGGCCCGAAGTGCACCATCTCGGAGGTGGAACAGCACACAATCCCCAACCACAGCGGCGCGCCAGCACCCATCGGCACACACCTCCAGCCCAAGCAGCGTCGCAAACGCTCCTTCATTCGCCTTCGCCTGCACGTACCAGGGCGCAGCGGCTGCTTGTGCATCGCACCGGGCGGCCCAGGCCCGCTGCCAGTCCGGCAGGCCCTCCCGAAGCCGGGCGGTCGTGAGCGCTCCCCGTGTCCCCGCCCGTACCAACATTTCCGCCCACATGCCCGCAAACACCGATTCCGTAGCCCCATCCGCCACCGCCGCCCGCACCGGCCATGCCTCCGCGCGCACCCGTGCTGCATCTTCGTAGGCCCCCGGCTCTCCCCCCGCCTTCGGCAGAGCCAGCGTGTGAGAATGAACGGTCGGGGTCGCCATGATTATAGCATTGAGAGAGCGCGAGAGAGCGGTAAAACGCCCGGATTCACGGAGCGGTTGCTCCTTGGGCGATATGAACCTGTCGGCTCGGGAACTCTCTCGCCAGCCGGGACGGAAAAATGTGCTTGCCTTAAGGTGCTATTTGATGTCACACCGATACCCAAGGGGGACACAGTTTTCGAGCATCTGTACCGTTGGGCTGACGGGAGCCTTGTGCGTAGAAATTTCTGCGTAGGCCAATGTCTGCGGAGGGCACGGAAGACGTCAGCCCGCCTCTGCTCAGAGCGACAGCTCCAGAGCACGCGAATGATCGAAGCAGGCCCTGTGAAACAGAACGTCTTTTCCGTGAGGAAGACTCCCCCGCGCTTTGCCCCGGAGGGGTCCTCTTCGGGCAGCCGCGGGAAAAGTCAAGCATCGTCTGTGCCCAGGACTGCGCCC
Organism: uncultured Bacteroidota bacterium; assembly: GCA_913056185.1. GTDB lineage: Bacteria > Bacteroidota > Rhodothermia > Rhodothermales > Salinibacteraceae > Salinibacter. The sequence goes on along the minus strand of CAJXLV010000029.1, from coordinate 6,534 downwards.
TCGCCGCTTTTCTCTCCGTCGCGACCAAAGATCTGCTACCGGAGGTTGCTCGGCCGCGTCCCGATCTCCAAAAACGTGACCAGCGACACCGGGTCCGCATTGAACACAAAGCCGCGCGTGTCCATCGTCACGCTGTAGCCCTCCTGCTCGGCTGCCGACCGCATGGAAAAGGGCAGGCGGCTCGACATCTGAAAGAGCCCCTCCGCGTACTCGTCGTCGGCCGGCACCTCCGTCGTGCTCGACGGCAACGTCACCGGCGGCTCTTCCGACGCTGAGAGGTGCACATTAAAGAGGAGCACCTCCCCGTCATCGGTCGCAAACGATCGCAGTTCCTGCGCGTAGCGCAGCGGATCGCCGTCCGTGGCCTCCCCGTCGGTCACATTCAGCACGATGGGCGGAAAGCCGTGCGGGTGCTGGTCGATCCAGTCGCGCACCGATTGGGCCGCAAGGTCCAGCGCCTGGCACATGGGCGTGCCGTTTTTGGCCTGCGGGTCGAACCAGATCGGCTTCTTGACTCGCGTCTCGGTGGTGCCGCCCTCCCCATCGGGCACTTCTTTCACGCGCTGCTCCATGCGCTGAGGGCGGTCGGCCAGGTGGCTGATCGGGACGAGGCCGGTGCCGGTCTCGTACGCGTCGGTGGGCTGGATCAGGCGCTGCACGCGCTGCCCATATCCGATCACCCCGACGTGGAAATAATCGCGCACCCCTTCCTCCTTGGCACAGCGCAGCACCAGATTCTGCAGCAGGTCATTGACCGTGTCCGCCAGGACCCGCGCCCGGCTGGGCGCCGCATCGCCGGTCTGCTCCGCCCCCCCAAACGGCTCTTGCATGGAGGCCGACTGGTCGAGCAAAAACAGGATGGCGGTAGGCTGCTGTCGGCTGATCTCGGCAGAATACGGCATACGCGCAGTGCGGGCAACAACAAAGAGAAACGAGGGCCGAGATGGAATCTGCCGTAAGCGTTTGGGACCGACGACGTTCCCCTTCGCCCCTGAAAAACTCTGCGAACGACGCCCGCCTGCTCAGTCGAGGTCGTCCAGGCGCTCGCGGGCCTCTGCCTTGTAGGCGGGATCGAAGGGCCCCTCGGAGGGCATCTCGAGCGCCGCACGAAGCGCCCGACGCGCCGCGGCGGGACGATCCATCTGGAGGTAGGTTTTGCCCAGCTCCAGGCGGTGAAACACCTCATCGTGGAGGGCAATGGCCTGCTCAAAGTCGCGTACCGCCTGCTCGATGGACGACTCCGGCAGCCCCCCGTAGACCGTACGCACGATAGCGCGCTTGAAGAAGCCAATGTCTTCCACCTCTCGGTGCCACCGCCCACGGACGTGGTAGGCGCCGTCGAGGGTGGAGTCGAGGGCAATGGCACGGTCGGCGTGGCGCTTGACGGCGCGGGACCGCTCGATGCGCTCCCGCGTGCCGGCATCCAGGGCCGCACGGCCCTCAGCCACCGCCATGGCCAGGTGGGCGTGTCCGCTGGTCGAGTCGGCCGCCAGGGCTGCCTTCGCCGCCTGGAGGGCCCGGCTGTAGTAGCGGGTGCGGGCGTCGGGCTGCTCGGTCGCCTGCCCGAGGTCGGCCAGGGTGTACACCAGCCGCCACAGCACCGCCACCTCTCCGGAATGATCCTCGCGGAGGGCCCTCAGGCGTGCACGGGCCTCCGGAAATGCGCCTGCCCGGCGCAGGCTGTCCACCGTGCCCAGTGCGTCGGGAAGGACCGAGGGCCCCCCGGCAGGCTGAGCCGTGGCCGCGGGGGCCAGCGCAAACCCCATGAGAAGCCCGATGAGAAGCGGCAAAATGGAGACGATGCGCCAGCGGCCAGTGTGGAGCATGGGACGGGATGGTAGGACAAGCAGTCGACTGGCGTTCTCAACGAGTGCGCCGCGCAAAAGATCTGGTCATGGCCGCACTGCAGGAAGGATTCGCCCGGCGAACGCGGAGGCGGCCCCCGTGGGGCATGGCCTCGGGGGCCGTCCAGAATCGGTGCTCGTAGCCCGGTCGGGAGGACCTTTCTACTCGTCCCCCTGGTCATTCTGATCATTGAGCGCCCAGTCGTACGGCAGGAAGCGGAGATCATACGCCCCCGCCGCAAGCCGGCGCTGCACGCGCCCGTCAAAATACGGCGCCAGGGTGCGCTGCAGGGCAGCGTCCGTCGGCCCAAAATCCGAGCCGTACCACTTCAAGATGCGAGAAAGGGCAAGTTCATCGCGCCCCGCGGGGATGCGGTTCTTCGCCGTATTGTGCAGAAAAGAGCGGGCCTGAGCGTCCAGCTGCGCGTCGAGGCGCGGTCCCGTGTACGCTTCGCGGCGCAGCGGGGGGCAGCTCTTCGCCGCACAGACCACCGCGTAGTGGATGCGCGGCTCTTGAAACCGCACGCGGATGATCGCGTGCTCGATTTCGTCCAGGGTGCGGACGGTGTCGGCCACCGGTCCAACGGGCACTTGAAAAGGGCTTTGGGCTTTCTGCGGCGTCGCCGGCCCGGGCGTAAGGGCCCAGATGGTGCGGACGGGGTAGTGGTCGAGAATCAGCTTGAGGGTGTACGCGTTGTAGGCGTTGATCCAGAATGCCAGCCGCGCCGCTCGCGTCCACCCGGACGGGTCGGTGGTGCCCAGCCACTGCAAGTAGGGAGTAAGGGTCGTTTTCGCGTGCTGCTTCAGCCCGGCATAGTCCACCCGTCCCCGCTCGTCCACGAATCGGGACAGGAGGCGACTGAAGGCGGCGTGGCGCGGGGCCGCCTCCGTCGTCACAACGCGCGCCTCTCGGGGCGCCTCGGACTGTGCCCACCCGGCCCGCCCTGCGGCCCCCAAGAGCAGAGCAGCCCCCACAAGAACCCCGACGAGGCGGAAACAACGCATGGAACAGAGACGCAGCCGGAAGAGACGATCGAGAGGTGCCACAGGAACGCGGCTTGTTTTTTACGGAGGAACATTGTTTGCGATTAAAGGCGCAGAACGCCCCTAATCTTTCGTCATGGGATGAATGCGCGGGTAAACCCAGCGATTTGGTTTGCGCTTCGCATCCTGTCTGTCGAAGCAAGCGGCAATGCGGAGCCTGAAACGCTTCCTACTGCGCTTTTCAGGCTCGCTCCAAGGGGCGGGCGTACCCAAGCCTCCCCGGCCGAAGCAAAGAAGGATCTCGGGGCGGGCAAACCGCCCAAGAATCCCCCGGTCTTTTAGGGGCGTGAATGCTTCGCATTTGTTGTGGGAAGTGTCAAGGAGGAGCACGCAGGAGCCTGAAGCCGCCCCACGGGCCCCCTCAAGCCCCCTCACCCCGACGCGTCGGCATCGTTGGCCGGGGGATCGTTCGTACGGGCATTGTGCGGGGCCGGGGTCTCCGTGTCAGGGGCGGACGGCGCCGCCTCCGGGAGACATCCCCCTCCAACCATCGACTGCCCAAGGAGGGCGTGTAGCTTCGCATTCCAGAGCCCCACGCCCTTTTGCAGGCGAACCGCGACCGTAGCTCCGTCGCATAGCGTGAGTTCGAGGTTGGGCCCCTGGAGCCGCGAGCGCCAGTTGACGGACTCAATGCGGCGAATAGGAATCTCTCGGCGGTACCGGCCCCGCCAAGTCCATCCCTCAATCACAATGTGCTCATCGTATAGGGACGCCTGCCCGAACCAAAGCGACCGATCGGGGAGTGTGCACGGGTGGCGATACGTGGGCTGCGAAGCGGACAAATATTTGGCGCAGAAGAAGCGCTTCGGTGAAGAAAATTACGGGGTGGTCGAGACCTTCATACCCCAAAAACTAGCAAGAAATATGCCACGTGCCTGGTCTTCTGTCAAGTCTTTCGCCGAGATGGTCGCTTCGCCTCCGACAGCGGCACGTACAGCGGCGCAACGGAGCCCCCCCGCATGGCCTGGTTCAGCCGCTGGGCAAGCGTTATAAGCAGTACCCGGAGCCGCACATTGCGGGATGTCAGCTCAATGGCGGTTTCTACAAGGCGGGTCATGGCGTGCAGGTCGGCGTCGGGGAGGTTCCCGCAGAACTCCGCGACCGCGTCACGCTGGTCTACGTTTACCAGCGAGGCCTCCTCCCCCATGGTGCGGTAGAGAATCAGATCGCGGATCCAGCGCAGCATGAGGCGGAGCACCGTCTTGACGCGCTCCCGGCCCTGGTCCTGGAGCGTCTGGATACAAGTGTCGAGGCGCTCGACCTTCTGGCTGTACGCTGCGCGAAAATAGTCCAGGACCAACTCGCGACTGGTAAGCAGATTTTCGTTTTGGGACAGCTCCAGGGCGCGGCGGTAGGACCCGTCGGCCATTCGAGCAAGCATCGACGCCGTCTCCGGCGCCGCGTCTTCCCGGTCGAGGAGCGCCTGCTCGATGGTCTCGGGCTGCAAGAGATCGCAGCGCAGGCGCTGGCACCGGGAGAGGATGGTGGGCAAGAGCTGCTCGGGGCGGCTGGTGGTGAGCAAAAATACCGTTCGCGGCGGGGGTTCCTCCAGAAGCTTCAGGAACGCGTTGGCTGCCTCCTCCCTCATCTTGTGCACGTCCGTCAGGAGATTGACCTTGTACGGCCCTTCTCCGCGGGTCAGGCTCATGGGCTCGATCAGGTCTTGCCGCACCTGATCGATGCGGTAGTATGCCTGCTTGTTGGAGGTTTCCGACGGGTCCGTCAGCGACGGGCGACGGACATAATCGATGGTGGCGTAGGGATTGTCGCCGAGGCGGCGGATGCGCCGGCCCATGTCTTCCTCGTCTCGCTCTTCCTCCGCGCTCCACGGGTGGGGCAGATGCACGTGCACGTCCGGATGCACCATGCGTTGGGTTTTGCGGCACGCCGGGCACGCGTCGCAGGCCGCATCCGCGGGCGGCTCGGGGCACTGCAGCGCGCGGGCCATCTCGTAGGCCACTGCCCGTTTCCCGACCCCGTCCGGCCCGTGCAGCAGATAGGCGTGTGCCACGCGGTCCTGCGACAAGGCGCGACGCAGGGCGCCAACGACTCGGTCTTGGTCAAGGATGGTGCTCCAGGACATCGCGGCGGACAGGACAACCGGAAGACAGAAAACGGCCCGGCGGGGTGTGCCCCACGGGCCCTGAGGGTACACATGCAGATTTTTACGAATGTGCAGGGCCCCCTTCAGTTCCTCTGAACGATCGGCGGGGAGCATGCGTGCAGGACCCCTCTCTTTCTCGCCCATGTCCGTGACGTCACCATGGCGACTGTTTCCTACCGCGGCTTTTCGTTTCACACCTATGTGCCCCCCGACCGGCCGCCCGGCGCGCACGGCCTGTGTGCCACACGAGGCCGGATTGCCCTGTTCGTGGAGCGCTCGGCGGGCACGCTGCCCCCCAGCTGGGACCTGCACGACGTGCTCCGCTACGAAATCGACCGGCTGATGGACCCGGCGGCCCTGCGCCACGTGGAGGCCCTCAACTGAAGCGTCTTGCCGCTGCGGGACGGGCGCTGCGTCCACTGCATCTTCATCCCCCCCTGGAAACACACGCGGCGGATCCGTGCATATAACCGATTGGTTTTTTGCGGCGTGGTAGCTCAGCTGGTTAGAGCGTCGGATTCATAACCCGGAGGTCGAGGGTTCAAATCCCTCCCACGCTACCGACAGTCCAAAAACCCCGAAACCCGCCTTGAGCGCTCCTCAGGGCGGGTTTTTGTGTTTTGCGAGCGGTTTTTGAGGCCGAAATTGGCCCCTGACAGATTGACCGAAATGCCCCCGATTTCGGGAGGACTGTACACAATTCTGTGTACACCTGGACACAGCGAATTGGCCCTGCTTCGGGCAAATTCGGACGCGCCTTGGGCAAGAAAGGCCACCGCACTGAGGGGCAGGCCCCTCCCCAGAACCACTCTTCGATGATCCTTCCCCCTGCGGCCCCACCACGGTCGCGGGACGCCCACAGGTGATCAGCACCATCGGCCTGGATGCTTCTCTCGAACGAATGCATCCAGACTGTCATGGCTCCTCTCACGAAACGCGGGGATAAGTACTGCGCGCCGTTTTTTGACACCAACCGCCCCCCCAAGCGGCGACGCTTCTCCCTCAAAACCTAGCGGAAGAGCATCGCCCGGCAGAAGCTCGTCTCCCTGGAGGAAGACTTCGAGCGTAGCACGCTCGCCCCGTGGACCGACGACCAGGAGGAGCGGAAGGAAATCACGATTAAGAACGCCCGAGACCGCATTATTGACACTCCCCCGGCGAACGCCGGGAGATTCTTGGACGATTTGCCCGCCCTCTCACGAGTCCACAGAGACACTTGCGCTGCAGCGGTGTTCTCCTCGCCGGATTACACAAGCAGAGCTTGTGGGCAGTGCCATGAGGCCAGCTACCTGGGCGAACCCAGGATACTTCCTTTCCCTGCTTGGAGGCTCTGGGACGGAGAAGCCTTCGCTTCTCCCTGCCCGAGCGGAGCGAATTCACGCAAGTAAACGCGCGGGACCGTTACTGCGCTGCGAAGCGAGTGCTTGTAGAGTGCTCTTCTCACGCTCTACTCAATACTGTAAATGGCAGAGCAGTCGTGCTGGTAGCAGGCTTACTTCGAGGGAGCGTCCGGCATGCTGAGGCCGCTTGGGCTGGCGGGCA
>CAJXLV010000028.1 GCA_913056185.1 uncultured Bacteroidota bacterium | reverse complement strand
GCACTTTCTCGGCAGAATGCGTCCGGTCAGTCCCACTCCGGCGTGGTTTCGGTACAAATTGAAGGTGCGGGTCTTCTCATCTTGAGTGTCCACTTTTGAGACGGCCCCTCCGTCCTGCAGGTTGGAAGAGCGACTCCTCCCGGTGGGGGGCTGCGGAGGCGGGCCTCGCTGGCGCTCAGAGCGCTCCGCTCGGCATGAGGATGTGCACTGTTGTTTTGGGGACCTCCTCACGTGCGCCCCCGTCAGCATCCACCCCGGATTCGGCCCAGCGCGTGCGTTGGCCGTCCAGAGGCGATGACTGGTGAGCGACTGGCGGTGGGCTCGGCGTTGTTGGCCCGCCGGCCCGCGATGGGCATCACCACGTCGGCGTAGTTGCGCACCACGCCGAGTGGGCAGCGGCTGAGCAGCCCCACGAGGTCGGCGTCCATTTGTCGACGGGCCGTTTCTGCACGGCGCATCGGTCCGCGTCCGTCTTGGCAGCAGGGGCGTTTCCCGGGCCGGCATCGATATAGAGGCGTCTACACAGGGAGGTGTCTACGAAGTGCCCCAGGTTCCACGTCGCAACGTGAGGCAAAGCATTCAAGCACGATGACGCGTAGGCACTGGCGCGGACCTTCGTGGGACTGTAAGGCTAAAACTCAACCTCCGATGTCCCAAAGCCCTGCGCGTCCTATGCCCCTCGCCTACCTCGGTCTCGGCTCCAATCAGGGAGCGCGCCGAGAGCACCTTCAGGCGGCGGTGGACCGACTTTCGGCGCAGGACGCCCTCCGCGTGCTTGGGGCCTCCCCCGTGTACGAGACGGAGGCGCACACCCGTCCGTCCAGCGGGCCCCAGCCGCCCTTCCTCAACGCCGTGCTGCGCGCAGCCATCACGGATTCACCGGAGGCTCTGCTGCGTACGGCCCACGCTGTGGAAGGCGCCGAGGGCCGGACCCGGCCCGCAGAGCGGTGGGCGCCTCGCCCGCTCGACATCGACCTGCTGGCGGTGGGGCAAAAAACGCGCCGGACCGACTTCCTCACTCTTCCCCATCCCCGCCTTGGGGAGCGCCGGTTCGTGCTCCGCCCGTGGGCCGACCTCGCCCCAAACTTTCCGGTTCCCCCACCGTTCGAGGCGCCGGTCCACCGCTTGCTTGCCGACTGCCCCGACGACACCGCCCTTCGGCGCACGGCGCACACACTCCACGTTCCGCCCCCGGACGCGCCGTCTCCCGGGGCTCTGTAGGGCGGCACGGCGGCGTTGCGCCCCGCCTTTCCACGTCTTTTTTCCACGTCTTCTTCCCACCCTGTCTCCTCCCCGATGGCCCCTGCCCTCTCCCCCCCGAATGATCTCGACTACGTCGCCATTGAAGGGGCCATCGGGGCCGGCACCACCACCCTCACGCAGCGCCTCACCCAACGCTTCGAGGCTGACGCGGTGCTCGAACGCTTCGAAGAAAATCCGTTCCTGGAGCGCTTTTACGAGAACCGGGACCGGTGGGCCTTCCAGACGCAGCTCGCGTTCCTCGCGAGTCGCTTTCGACAGCAAAAAGAACTCGCCGAGCGCGATCTCTTCCGCGCCTTTGCGGTGAGCGACTATACGTTCGACAAAGATCGCATCTTTGCCCGTCAAACGCTCGGCGGCGACGAACTCCAGCTCTACGAGTCGCTCTTTCGGCTTATGGAGCCCACCATCCCCACCCCAGACCTCGTGGTCTACCTCCGCTCTTCGCCCGAGCGGCTGCTCCAAAACATTCAAAAGCGGGACCGCCCCTACGAGCGCGATATGGACCCCGACTACATTGCCAACCTGCACGCGGCCTACGATCGGTACTTCCGACAGTACGAACGCACCCCACTTCTGGTGGTGAATGTCGCGGAGATCGACTTCGTGGAACACCCGCCTGACTTTCAGGCCCTGGTCCGCCACATCATCGCTCCCACCGACGAGCGGATTCGCCACGTCCAGCCGCACGCCTCGTAACGATCCGCCGGGGGAGCCCGTGCCCACGTCGATGCCTGCCGCACATCTGTCTGATGGAGTACTTCGCCCTCGCCGTCATCTTGTACTTCATCCTCCGGACGATGGGAAACCTCGTTCGCCTGCTGGGGGGACGCGATTCCGGGACGTCCCGCGAGGAGTCCCGCGGCGCGTCGGCCGAGGCGCCGTCCGGCACGGCCCTCCCTGAGGGGTGGGGCGGCCCCTCGCCCCGCGAGGAGACGGGAGCGGCGCGCAACGAACCCACGTTCTGGGACGAAGACGTGGAGGAGGCCACCTGGCGCGATCTCTGACTGTCCGCCACTTACGGCCTCTTTTGAAACGGCGATGAAATTGATGCATGCGAAGGGGGGGCAGAGGGGGGGCTGTGTCCGGTGCACGAGGACCGGGACGGCTCCGAGGAAGAAAACGGGCCTTTCGAAGCGCTTTTTCAATCCATGAACCGAGACGGCTCGCGCGTGCGGGCCGATGATTTGGCACAGGAAGACGAAACAGAGGCCGCACAGCACGAAACTTTTTGGCCCGAATGCATTTTCACGCGGAGAACATTCTTAAAATAGTAATTCCCTGGGCAATGCGCCCTCAACCCGCACTACGCCTTGCTTCGCGTCCGCTTGCGCCGGATGTATTGGCTTGATCGGTCTGTTCGCCTCCCCTTTTCAAGGGGGAGGTTTTTTTATGACCCCTGTTTCTTCACGATCGACATCGTCCCATGATCTCTGCTCCGTCTTCGTCCGCCCACGATCCCGCTAAGCTCGCCCTGGCCGATGGAACGGTGGTTCGAGGGCGAGCGCTCGGGCACCGCGGCCTCACCGGGGGAGAGCTGTGCTTCAATACCAGCATGACTGGCTACCAGGAAATCACGACGGATCCGTCGTACCGGGGCCAACTCATGATGATGACGCAGCCACACATTGGCAATTACGGCGCCTCCGCGGAGGCCATGGAGGCGCGCAAGCCCATGATCGCGGGCCTGATCGTTCGCGACTCTCCACGGTGCCACTCCAATCCGCAGGCCGACGAGTCGCTCGAGGACTTCATGCGCCGCCACAGCCTCGTGGGGATTTCGGGGGTGGACACCCGGGCCCTGGTGCGTCACGTCCGCGACCGGGGCGTCATGAATGCTGTCATCTCTTCGGACCCGCTGGACGATGAGACGCTCGTGCAGAAGGCCCAAGATTGGCCCAGCATGGCGGGCCTGGAGCTGGCCTCCGAGGTGACCGTCGCGGAGCCCTACACGTTTTGTGAAGGCCCCGGGCCGCGAATTGCGGTGTACGACTTCGGCGTGAAGCAGAATATTTTGCGCTCCTTCCGGCGGCGCGGCTGTACGGTGAAGGTGATGCCGCAGGACACTGCCCTGGGCGAGGTGCTGGCGTGGGAGCCGGACGGGCTGTTTTTCTCGAATGGCCCCGGCGATCCCCGCCCGATGGAGGCGGCGATTGACCGTGTCGGCAACGCCATCGATACGGGCCTGCCGATTTTTGGCATTTGCCTGGGGCACCAGCTCATGGCGCTGGCCCAGGGCTTTGAGGTCTACAAGATGCATGTGGGCCACCGCGGGGCGAACCACCCGGTGAAGAACCTCGACACTGGCCAGGTAGAGGTGACGACGCAAAACCACGGCTTTGCGGTGGATTCGGCGTCGATTGCCCCGGAGGTCGCCCGCGTGACGCACCTTAATCTCAACGACGATACGATCGAGGGCCTCCGCTTCAAGACGTTCGCCGGCCTGTCGCTGCAGTACCACCCGGAGGCCTCGCCCGGCCCACACGACAGTCACTACCACTTTGATGCGTTTCTGAAACTGGTTGCTCGCGAGCGGGGCCTCACGCTGCCAGAGACGACTCCGTCCTCTGCGACGATCACGGTGTAGGCCCCCCGTGCTGCTGGGCCGCGGGGAGGTGCGCCTTGGGGAGGGAACGGGGGCGGCGATCGGTCCCGGCGGCGTGCACGACTGGTGGGCCCGATAATGCAGCCGCCGTGTCGACGTTGGGGGACGAGCGTGCAACAGCGCGGTGAGAGGACGGCTGTGAAAGACAGACATCACACGAACACGCATCCCGCACCAGAATGCACACGACAGTCTCAACGTCCGCCATGCATGCCACCATGTTCAACCACGTCCTGCGGGCGTGCAGCCGGCTCGTGCACCTGCCCATTCTGGTTCTGGGGGCCGTGCTCCTCTTGGGGTGTGATGCGGGCACCGACGCGTCCGATGCCTCGGTGCCGGACGCCCCGGCGGACCTCGCAGCCACGGCACGTGAGGGCGCGGTGGCGCTGCGGTGGCAAGCCGTAGCGGAAGCAGAGCAGTACCGGGTGTACCGCACCACCGGCCCGTCCGGCGGGGCCCCTTCACAGCTGCAGTCAGGCGTGTCGGCGGTCTCGTTCATCGATACGACAGCGCGCAACGGCACCCAATACGAGTACTGGGTGACGGCCGTCGTCGGGGGCACAGAAAGCGCCCCGTCTGCCTCCGTCCAGGTGCGCCCCCGGGCAGTCGACCGCGTCGTTGCAGGCTCGCTCCGGGAGCGCATCCAGGCGATTTACGACGCGATGCCCCGGCGCAACAGCGAGGCCTTCGTTGTGCCCACCGCCCAGGAGCAGACGCAGTGGCGCGCGCTTATGGATGCGCTGATCGACACCGATACGACGGCCGCCCGTGCACGGATTGATGCTTCGTTTCCGTCCTACGCGCTCATCCGCTTTACCGACACCGCGACCGATCGCCGCTATTGGCTGCTTCAAGAGACCCCCGTGGTGGAAACCGGCTGGGGCACTGTCGTGATGAACCCAGCCCCGACACGAGACGTGGCCGTGGAGGTGCCGCATCCCTACTACGACATCAACACATACGCGCAGGGCATCGACCTTTTCATCGAGACGGGTGCGCGCGCCTTTCTCATGGCAGGAGCCTCCCGATGCGCGAACCGCGAACCGTCGGGGTGCGACGGCGAGACGACCGTGTGCGAGAATTACTACCCGGTGTCGGATGTCGCGCATGCCACAAAGACGCCGTTTCAGGCGACACACGAGACCCTGACCGATGCGTTTCCGGAGATGACTGCGCTGAACCTGCACGGCAACGGGCTGCCGGACTGCGAGACGGTGTTTCTCTCCAGCGGCGTGTGGGACGACACCACCGACACGGTCACCGCTCTCCGCGATGAGCTACTTGCGCGAGGCGTCGATGCTGCTGATCCGATGTCCTCATCGTGCCCCCTGGTGGGCGGCACCAACGTCCAGGGACGCTATACCAACGGCGCGCCGTCCCCGTGCACCCAGGCGGCTGCGGCGGCCACCGGGCGGTTTGTGCACCTGGAGCAGCAGCGCCGGTTTCGCGAATCGCCCGCACAGTACGCCGCCCTCATCCAAGCAGTCAACGCCACGTTTGCCTCTACCCCTGAAGAGTAAGCCGCCCGCCTTTCATTCGCACCGGCGGCACGGGGGCAAGCAGGCGATGTAGAAACGCACGGGCAGCCGAACACCGAACTCTGAACACCGAACTCTGAACACCGAACTCGAAACCAGAAACCCGGAACCCGAAACCGAACGATGCCCAAGCGTACCGATCTCGATACCATCCTGCTCATCGGCTCCGGCCCGATCGTGATCGGGCAGGCCTGCGAGTTTGACTACTCGGGTAGCCAGTCGGCCCGCGCCCTCATGGACGAGGGCTACCGCGTGGTGCTGGTCAACTCCAACCCGGCCACGATCATGACCGATCCGCTGATGGCCGATGAGGTCTACCTGCGGCCGCTCACGCCGTCGTCCATCGCCCAGATTGCCCGCGAGGAAGAGCCCGATGCCGTGCTGCCTACGATGGGGGGACAGACCGGCCTCAATGTGGCGCAGGACTTGAAAGAGGACGGCTTCTGGGAGGAGGAAGGCATCGAGGTGATCGGCGTCGACATCGACACGGTCCAGATCACCGAGGACCGGCAGGAGTTTCGCACGCTGATGGACGACATCGGGCTCGACCAATCGCGCAGCAACACGGCCAAGAGCCTGCTGGAGGCGAAAGAAATTACGCAGGAGCTGGGAGGGGTGCCGGTCGTCATTCGGCCCTCCTACACGCTCGGCGGCTCGGGCGGGGGCATTGTGTGGAATGCCGAGGACTTCGAAGAGATGGTGACCCGCGGCCTGGAGCTCTCCCCGGCCCACCAGGTCCTGATCGACGAGTGCCTCTTCGGGTGGAAGGAGTACGAACTGGAGCTGCTCCGCGACCCCAACGACAACGTCATCATTATCGCCTCCATCGAAAACGTGACGCCGATGGGCGTGCACACCGGCGACTCGGTGACCGTGGCGCCGCAGCAGACGCTGACCGACAAGCAGTTTCAGCGAATGCGCGACGCGGCGATCAAGGCCATGAACTCGATTGGCACCTTCGCGGGCGGGTGCAACATTCAGTTTGCCTTTGAGCCGGGGACCGGGCGCATGATCGTGATCGAGATCAACCCACGGGTGAGCCGCTCCTCGGCCCTGGCGTCGAAGGCCACCGGCTACCCGATTGCAAAGGTGGCCTCCAAGCTGGCCGTTGGCTACACGCTCGATGAGCTTCCCAACGAGATTACCGGCGACACGAGCGCCTGCTTCGAGCCGTCGCTCGACTATGTGGTGACCAAAATTCCCCGCTTCAATTTCGACAAGTTCGAGGGCGTCGACGAGGAACTCACCACACAGATGAAGGCAGTGGGCGAGGTCATGTCCATCGGCCGCACCTTCAACGAGAGCCTGCAGAAGGCGTGGCAGAGCCTGGAGATTGGCTACGCAGGCCTCGGGGCGGACCGCGCGGATGCGGACCCGGACACGGTGCGCGAGCGCCTGAAAACGCCCCACTGGGACACCCTGCTGCACGTGCGTCACGCGTTTCGGCAGGGGGCGAGTGTGGAGGAGGTACATGACATCACGCAGATCGACCCCTGGTTCCTCTACCAGATTCAGGACCTGGTGGCGCTGGAAGCGGAGATCCGGCAGACGCCGCTCCACGAGATGGACGAACGGGGGCTCCGCGCGGCCAAGCGCGCCGGCTTCTCCGACGAGCAGATCGCGTACCTTGTGCCGGGCGACACGGGAGACCGTGAGGTGCGGGCCCACCGCACGGCGCACGACATCACGCCGACCTACCAGGTCGTCGATACCTGTGCGGGCGAGTTTCCGGCCGAGACGCCCTACTACTACTCCAGCTACGAGACGGTCAACGAAAGCACGGTCACGGACCGGGACAAGGTGCTCATCCTCGGCTCCGGCCCCAATCGCATCGGGCAGGGCATCGAGTTCGACTATTCCTGCGTCCACGGCGTAAAAGCGGCGCAGGAGATGGGCTACGAGGCGCTGATGCTCAATTGCAATCCGGAGACGGTCTCCACCGACTTCGACGTGGCGGACAAGCTCTACTTCGAGCCGGTCTTCTGGGAGCGGGTGCAAGACGTAATCGACCTGGAGCAGCCGGAGGGCGTGATCCTGCAGCTTGGGGGGCAGACGGCCATCAAGCTCGGAGAGCGCTTTGAGGAGGATGGAATCGAGATCTTTGGCACCTCCTACTCGAAGATGGACCTGGTGGAGGACCGCGGCAAGTTTACCGATATTCTCCAGACGCTCGAGATTCCGTTCCCGCCCTACGGCGTGGCCCATTCGGTGGGCGAGGCGGTGGCCACGGCGGATCGGCTCGGGTACCCCACCCTCATCCGGCCCAGCTACGTGCTGGGGGGCGAGGGCATGCGCATCGCCATCAACCGCGATGAGGTCGCCACGTACGTCGAGAACATTCTCTCAATCTACCCCGACAACGAGATCCTGCTCGATCGCTTCTTGCAGGACGCCATCGAGTTGGACGTGGACACGGTGTGCGACGGGGAGGAGGTCTGGATTGCGGGCATCATGCAGCACATTGAACCGGCGGGCGTCCATTCCGGCGATTCGACGGCGGTGCTGCCGCCCTTCGAGCTGTCGGCAGACGTGCTGGCGACGGTCCGTGAGCACGTGCGCGCCATCGCGTTCGAGCTGGGCGTGGTCGGGCTCATGAATGTGCAGCTCATCGTGAGGGGCGAAACGGTCTACGTCATCGAGGCCAATCCGCGGGCCTCCCGCACGGTGCCCTTCATCGCGAAGGCGAAGGGCATTCCCATCCCGGCCATCGCAACCAAGGTGATGCTCGGAGAGTCCCTGGCAACCTTCCGCGAGGCGGGCGCCCTGGAGTCGGACCTGAGCGGCTACGCGATCAAGGAGCCGGTCTTTTCCTGGGACAAGTTCCCGGAGGTGCCGAAGGAACTGGGCCCAGAGATGAAGTCGACCGGCGAGGCCATTGCATTTGTCGACTCCCTGGACGACGAGCACTTTGAGCAGCCCTACGAGATGAAAGACCTGTATCTGTCTCAGTAGAGCCCGGGCGGCCCCGCCGACACTGCCAATAAGACGCTGCGAAGGGCTGTAGGAGAAGGCCCAGCGGTGGGGAACAGGAAAGAGCCTCTACGGCCCGACACAGGGCCCCGGCCAGAACATTTGCTCGGCGTACAGGGGCGAGGGCCCCTTCCCCCCTGCCGCCGGAATGTGTCGGGTGCGCTCGCAGAGTGCGCGCACCCACCCCCAGGGCGAGTTTCCCAGGGATGTTCATGAGACTCTCGTGAACCTTGCCAGGGAGCGATGGTACAGCGACCCATCCTGTGTCTCCACGAAACGCTCCTTCCCCCTCCGTCCCGTGATTGCACGCGAAGGCTACACGATCATTGCTGTCGTGGTGGCCCTGGCGCTCCTGCTGGGCCTGGGGGCGCTGTGGGTCGATGCGTGGCTCTGGCGCGCGCCGGTGCTGGTCCTGGCCGTCGGGATGGTCGCGTTTACGCTTTACTTTTTTCGCGACCCGGAGCGCACGCCGCCCCCACACGCCCGCGACAACGGCCTCCTGGCTCCGGCCGACGGCCGCGTGGTGGAGATTGCCGACGAGGAAGAGCCACTCTACCTCAACGGACCAGCGCGGCGAATTTCGATTTTTCTGTCGCCGCTCGACGTGCACGTCAATCGCGTGCCGGCCCGCGGCGTCATCGAGTACGCACAGTACCGCCCCGGCGACTACCTCGTGGCCTGGCACCCCAAGGCCAGCGAAAAAAACGAGCGCTCCGAGTTTGGGCTGCGGCATCCGAGTGGCACGAAAGTCGTGTTCAAGCAGATTGCGGGGGCCGTGGCGCGTCGCATCGAGTACAACCTGGCGGAGGGGGACACCGTAGCGGCGGGCGAGCGCTTCGGCATCGTCAAGTTCGGCTCCCGGATGGACCTTCTCGTGCCCCTGTCGGTCGATCTTGATGTGGAAGAAGGCCAGGTTGTGCGGGCCGGGACCACCCTACTTGGGCACGTCTCCACGGAGCCTGAGCGCACCACTTCCCCGTCCGCGGCCGCTCCTGGCGCCCCGGAGTCCTCGTCGGCCGCTTCGTCTCCCCCGTCGTAGCCCCACCGCGCCCCATGGTTCAGCTCTTTGGGTCCGACCGCGGCAACGGCTCCCCGCCTTCCGAGGGGCGGCCCTCGCGCCCCGCTCGCGTGCGCCGTCGGTTCAGTGCATACCGCAGCGCGCGCCGCGAGCAGCGCAGCGAGCGCCCGGCCCCCCGCGTGGCCGTGCCATCCTTTTTTACCCTCACGAATATGCTGTGTGGGTTTTTGGCCCTCACACAGGTGCTGGAGGGAGCTTACGCACTGGCCTGCTGGCTCATCGTGCTGGCCGGCTTCTTCGACCTGCTCGACGGCATCACGGCCCGTCTTACCAATGCCGACAGCCCGTTTGGGGTACAGCTCGATTCCCTGAGCGACATCGTCTCGTTCGGCGTGGCCCCTGCGTTTTTGGTCTACGGATACGTGCTGCACGCATTCAATCCGCTCGGGATGATCGTCGCCGCCCTTCCGGCGCTGTGCGGCGCGGTGCGACTGGCCCGCTACAACACCACCACCGACCAGACGGACAAGGAAAGCTTCGAGGGGCTTCCCATCCCCGGTCAGGCCATTGCCCTCGTCGCTCTTGTTCTGGCCGCGGAAAGCGCCGCCTGGAGCGGCATCATTGCTCTCGACAGCCTGCGCGTGGTGCTGCCGGTGGTCATTGTGCTCTCCGGCCTGATGGTCTCCAGCATTCGCTTTGACGCCATTCCGACGCCCACCCTCCAGTACGTGCGGGCGCATCCCCAAAAGACAGCGGCCTACGTGCTGGCCGGAGCGCTCATCGTGGCGCTCCAGGAACGAGGGCTGCTGATTGTGTTATCCTTCTACCTCCTCCACGGCGTGGGGCGGGCCCTGTACCAGCTGGTCGAAGCCCTCGCCACGCCGGCTCCGGATGAGGACCTCGGTCCCTCGTGAGGAGCCTCCGTCTTTCTGCCCGCTCCCCTTCCACCACTGCTCTTCCACCACTGCTCTTCCACCACTGCCCCTGCCTATGTACAAGGCCACCATCGCCATCACCCTGCGCCCGTCCATCCTCGATCCCGAGGGCGAGACCGTCCACCACGCCCTCACCAACCTTGGGCACGACGCCATCGAGCAGGTGCGCATGGGCAAGCAGGCCGAGCTCTGGATTGAGGCCGACGATGAGGCGGAGGCGCGCCGGATCGCGACGGATGCGTGCGAGCACCTCCTCGCCAATCCGGTGACGGAAAACTTCGACATTCACCTCGAGCGGGCCTCTGCCTCTGCGAAATAGCGCCGGAACTCTCCGTTGTCCGTCCGTGTGCGCTTTTCGAATCCCAAAATGAGTTAGTCAATGGTCATGATGATGGATACGATGCCTTCTCGCCGTGCAGCCGGGTCCCCCGAGCCGGAGACCCTACCGGCCCCGCCCGATACGGAAGAGCGTGAACAAGAAGACGACGGGGGGCAGACCGACGATCCCTGGTTTGTGATTCTGTTTAACGACGAGGTTCACACGTTTGAGGAGGTCATTGGCCAGCTGGTGAAGGCCACCGGCTGCAGCCGGGGAAAGGCGGAAGACCTTGCCTGGACCGTGCACAATGAAGGCAAGGCGACGGTGTACGAAGGGTCCTTCGACGAGTGCTTTGAGGTGCAGAGTGTCCTCAAAGAGATTCAGCTTGTCACGGAGATTCAGGGGTAGCGGGCGCCGAGGCCGCCGATGACAGTGGGGCGCGCCAGATGTGCAACAGCGTCTCCGGCGCCGGATGAGCAAAGCGCGTCTGGGCCTGGAGGGTGCGGATCCGGATGGAGTCGGGGCCGGGCACCACCACCGACCGCTCGCTGAGCCACCCCCACACGGCGCCGTCCACGGGGCCAAGCCGTCGTGTCTGGCCCTTCACGCGCACCGCCGCCTGCGCCCCGTCCGCCAGGCGCTGAGTGAACGCGATGCGTCTCCCCGCAGGAGACCACCGCGGGTGGACATGGTCGACAGAGGCCTGGGCCGGGGGCACGAGAAAGGCGGGGCGCGTGCCGTCATAGACCACCACCTGCCGGGGTCCATTGTCGTCCGGGGCCACGTCCAGGGCCAATTCTGTTCCCTTGGGCGACCACTGCGCGTGGCGGGGGTGGCGCGCGTCGCGGAACAGCGTTTTGGACGCCTGCCCCCCCGGTCCGCTCAGGACAAGCGAGGAGTCGGGCACGTAGCCCTCGGCCGCCCGGTCGTAGCGGAGCTCACGATGGATGTAGGCCTTCTGGCTCCCGTCCGGCGCGTACCGGATTTGGTGCATCCGCCGGGCGTCCTGGGCGGCCCGGGTGGCACAATCGTCGGTCCCCACCAGGTACAACGTATCGTCGGTGCGGGTGGCGAGGGCGCCGTTGGGCAGCCAGTGCAACACCTCGCGGGCAGCCGTGCACCCCACGCTGCGGGCGGTGCCGTCGGCGGTGGCGATGCGGATGCCGCCCGGGCCCCGCATCCCGCGCTCAGCGGGGCGGTAGTAGCCGTACGCCAGCCGGTCCATCTCTGGGTGCCAGGCCAGCGAGTACGTTACCGAGCCGGGCCGCGCCTCCACCTGATGTAGCGTGCGGTCGTTCACGTTCACCAGGGCCAGGTGAGAGGAATCGGGGGTGGTGTAGCCGAGTGCGAGGACGCGTTCACTGGAAGAGACTGCGTGAGGGCCGATTGTACGGAGGCCGTCCGCCAGGCGATGCACCGTGTCGCGGCGGGCGTCGTACAGCTCCAGGGTGCCGCCACTCGTGGCGTAAAGCATCTGTATGGGAGGCGGGGCCGCGGGGGCGGTTTCCGAGGCGGTGGAGGGGGAAGCAGTGGGGGGCGTCGACGAAGAGCAGCCGGTGCTTAGGGCGAGCAGAAGCATGCCCGCTCCAAGGAGCCAGTGAATGGGCCGACGCTGCACAAAAGGGAAACAGGACATGCGGGGGATGGAAAGCGGTGGGAAGCAGGGAAGGGGACGGCAGCACACAGTCACGGACCGCGGCCCGTGTCATGAGGCGATCGGACGTGCGGGGCCTGACCGGCACATACAGAACAAGGCGCCGGCGGTCGCATAAAACAGCGATGTCATCACAACTCCAAGGCCTTTTCCCTGCGTGGAGAGGGACTCGGAGACACGCTGAAAGTGAACATTAGAAGATTCCAACTGAGTTATGGAGACAGGAACCGTTAAGTGGTTTAGTCCGGCCGAAGGGTACGGGTTTGTTGAGCCTGACAATGGAGAAGACGATGTCTTTCTCCATCACAGCGAGGTGCCCTCCGAGGAGCTCGAAGAGGGCGACCGTCTCGAGTTTGAGATCGAGGAGACGGAAAAGGGGCTGAACGCCACCAACATTCAGACCATCACCGAGGAGCCGGGGTGGTAACCCTCGCTCCCGGACTCATTCCATCGTGCCCCTGAGCGTTCGCGCTCAGGGGCATTTTTTCGTTGGGGGGCCTATTCCGTTGGGGGGCCTACCGAAGTGCCTTCTCCAGTGCTGTTGCGGCGTCGGTGGCAGCGTCGCGGTATTTCACAATGACGGGGGTGGAGAGGGAGAGGCCGTGTTCGCGCCCAAACGCAGAATCGACCGAACGGGCGCCGGGCACCACCACAGCCCTGGCCGGCACCTCCAGCGACTCGTCCTCAGCGGTGTGCACAGTCTCCTCCACAAGGTCGTAGAGTTGGGTGGAGGCGGTGAGGGTGACTCCAGCGGCGAGGACTGCCCCTTCCCGGACGATGCACCCCTCGTAGAGCCCTGCGTTTCCGCCCACAAAGACGTCATCCTCCACGACGACCGGCGTGGCGTGCACCGGCTCCAGCACACCGCCCACCTGTGCAGCGGCCGACAGGTGCACGCGTTTCCCAATCTGGGCGCAGCTTCCCACCAGGGCATGAGAGTCCACCATGGTCTCTTCGTCGACGTAGGCCCCCACGTTGATGTACATGGGCGGCATGCACACCGCGCCCGGAGCCACGTACGCCCCGCTTCGGATGGAGGACCCGCCCGGCACAACCCGCACATCGTCGGCCTTCCGAAGCGGCTTGACGGGGAATGTGTCTTTGTCGTAAAACGGAAACTGCTTGCTTGAATAGTCGACAATGCGCCCAATTTGAAAGCCGAGCAAAATGCCCTGCTTGACCCACTTGTGCGTCCTCCAGGTGCCGTCTTCCGTAGGTGCGGCCGCCCGCACATCGCCGGCGTTGAGGGCGCGAACCAGGCTGGCCACGGCATCGCCGGCGGGGCCCCGCTCCACGATCCCCTCGGACGTGTGCGACTGTTCGACGAGCGACGTGATGCGATCTTTCAGATCGGTCATACAGGCACAACAACTGTGAGAAGAGCAAGACATGTGCATCGTGCAATCACGGCACGCCCGTCACTCCGGGACGTTGCACACATTCACCGTGAAGAGTAGAACAGGGAGGTGCCCCGTAAACCCGAGCCCTGTACGTTCGTTACGCTCCTGGTGTTTTTGCCTCCCTTTTCCCCAATCGTCTGTACTTGCCCATGAAGCGGTCCCTCTTCTTCACGGCGCTCTTCGTCTGTGCCCTGTTCTCGTCTTGCCAGTGTGCCGATCCCCCCGATGTGGGCCCCGTGGAGGGCGAAGAGGAGAGCGCACAGGTGCGCCTGGACGACCGTGCCGACCGGTTTTTGATGGCATAAAGCGGCACGAGAGTCGTGCGAATGCGCCCCTATAGAGACGCCCCACACGCCCTTGCTTTTTCGTGATCTTCCCCTTTCGCCATGGCCATTCCCGACGAGAAAGTTGAGGAGGTGCGCACTGCGGCCGATCTCGTGGAGGTGGCAGGAGACTACGTGCAGCTGAAGCAGAGTGGCTCGCGATACATGGGCCTCTGCCCGTTTCACAACGAGGATACGCCCTCTTTCAGTGTCGATCCGGAGCAAAACCTGTACTACTGCTTCGGCTGCGGCGCAGGAGGGGACGTGTTCAAGTTCGTTCAAGAAATTGAGGGGGTTGGGTTCCTGGAGAGCGTGCGGGCACTGGCTGATCGGTACCGCATTCCGCTGCCGGATGGCACCGAGAATGCGGAGGCGGCGAACGAGCGGGAGGAAATTCTATACGCCCTGCGCTTTGCGGCGCGCTTCTTTTACCGCCAACTCACGCAGGCCGACCGTGGGCGCCGGGCGCTTGACTACCTGCGCCAGCGTGGCTTCTCTCCCCAAACTATCAAGCGCTTCGGCCTCGGCTTTGCCCCAAACGAGTGGGACGCCCTTCTGACGGCGGCCCAGGAGGAGCACCTTGACCCGGAGACGCTGGAGAAGGCCGGCCTCGTCATCGAGCGCAACGACGGCAGTGGGCACTACGATCGGTACCGGGGCCGCATCATCTTCCCGATCTTCTCCCACATCGGCAAGGTGCTTGCCTTCGCCGGCCGCATTCTCGACCCCGACGACGAGCGGGACCAGCCCAAGTACATCAACTCGCCGGAGACAAAGGTCTACCACAAAAAAGAGGTCCTGTACGGCCTGCACCAGGCCAAGCAGTCCATTCGCAAGGCGGACGAGGCGCTGCTGGTAGAGGGCTATACGGATGTCATCAGCCTTTCGCAAGCAGGGGTAGAGAATGTGGTGGCCTCCAGTGGCACGGCTCTTACGGAGCAGCAGGTGGCCACGCTCGACCGCTACGCCACCCGTGCCCTCATGCTCTACGACGCTGATGAGGCCGGAGAACGGGCGGCCATGCGCGGGCTCGAGCGGGTGCTGGCGGAGGGGATGGGCGCCTATGCCGTGGAGCTGCCCGATGGGTACGACCCCGACGACTACGTACACGAACACGGCGGGGATGTCTTCGCGGAGTATGTGGCTGAGCACCGCCGAGACCTTCCTGCCTTTGCCTACCAGCGCGCTCGGCGCCACGGCGAATTGGAAACGCCGGAGGACCGTGTGGCAACGCAGCGAGAAATTATCGACGCGGTGGCCCGCATCCCCGATCCCAACCTGCGTCGCGAGTACGTGGCCCGTACCAGCGAGGTCACCCGCGTGCCGGATAGCGATCTGTTTCGCATGCTGGAGGATGCCCGCGAGGAGATGGAGCGACGCAAGCAGCGGCGACAGCGACGCGAGCAGAAGCGCCAGGAGCGGAAGCGGCCCCCGACGCCGAAGCAAGGCGGATCTTCGCCCCCGAGCGCGCCCCCGCCCGGCCCTGAGGCCTCCCCGCGCCCAGAGGCCCCTCCTGCCTCTTCCAACGACACCGCCGCCCCCGATGCGCCGTCCGCGTCCGAACCGCCGACGGAGCCCCTCCCGGAAGAGCGAGTGCTGCTCCGCCTCATGCTTGAGAACGGAAGCCGCATGGTCGCGCACGTGTTGGGGCACATGGCACTGGGCGAATTTACCGACGGCCCGCCCCGCGCCCTTGCCCGCACCCTCGCCACCATGTACCAGGAGGGCGATGTGCAGCCCGAGCCGGTGCTTGATGGGACGCACGGCGAAGCCTTGCAGCAATTGGCCACCTACGTTCTAATGGACGAGCACGAGGCCTCGGCGCACTGGTCGGAAGAAAATGACATTGCCGTCCCGGCACTCAACACCCGTCCCTACAAAGCAGCCAACAGCGCGATGAAGTACCTCAAGCTCGACCGAGTGGACGAGGCGCTGGACCGGGTCCGGGAGAACATGTACCGGGCCACGCAGCGAGGCGAGGACGACGCCGTGCCCCGCCTCCAAAAACAGGTGATGTCGCTCCAGGAGTTGCGAAAGCGCATCGAGCAGGGCGCCTTTTTGGACAAGAACGCCGGGGGCTCCTAAACGTCGCCGTCGGACGCCTTGTCAGCATCTCCGACCGTCGTCGAGAGCGAATCGGGGAGCGGGGGCGTGGTGGGCAGTGCGTCGAGCGGCTGGCCCGCCACCTTCCGGCCCCGCAGGGCGCGCCGCGTCGCGGCCGCCAGCGTCTCCCACGGGCCCGACTGCCAGAGGCGCTTGTGAATGCGGATGATCCGCAGTTGGCGACGGCGGAAGCGGGAGGGGCGCTCGGCGGCCAGTGCCTCGAACCGCTCAACAAGACGCAGCAGACGAGCGCGGTGCGCATCGGTGAATCCGAAGTGGGCGATGTCGTCGACCAGCGCGTCGTACCGCCGGTCCCACAGGGTGCGCTGGCGGGGCGTCGGGGCAGTGAAGGTGGAGCTGTCGAAGCGGAACGTCTCCGCGGCGCGCAGGGCCTCGACGCCCGCCTCCCGTAGTAGAGCGGGCGCTCGCAGCGGCAGAAAAAAGGTCACAGCGTCGCCCTCCACCGCCGAGACGATCCGCACGTTTCCGGCGGGGGGGACCGCGCCGGTGGGCGAGGGGGGGAGGTCGAAGTGCGGGTTCAGGGCACGGAAGCGGGCGTAGGCTGTAGTCGTGGTATCTGCGGCCGGGCCCCAGTCAAGCGGCTGCGTGCGCGAGCGCAGGGGGGCGAGCAGGGTACGCAGGCGCACAGAGGCTCCGGCGCGGAGTTGCAGGCGCACGGTACGGAGCGCAGGCGACCGATCGATGGGGCGGTCGTGACGAGCAACCAGAGCGCCGTAGAGTGCTGGCACGTATCCCCGCGAATCCCCGCCGAACGAAGACGCGTGACTTACGACGTCAAACCCTTTTGTGAGCGCCCAGGCGAAGGCATCCGCCACGGTGGAGGTGCGAGAAAGCGGCCCGGTGGCGTAGTAGTGGCGGTAGAGCTTAAAGACGTTGCCGGGCCCTGTGTGGTAGGCAGAGAGCCCGGGAAGCTCATGGCCTACCGCATTCACGTAGCCACGCAAGAGCAGGAACGCCGGTTCCAGGACCAGGAGAGGATGATGCGCCTCCCGCACCTTCACCCGCTTCCCCTGCTGCGCCGCCAGCGTATAGCGCGTCACGCCGCTTCGGCGCAGCACCCAGGGCAGCATCTGATACCGACTGCGCGCCCCGGCGGCCGACACCAAGTGGTCCTGGTTAAAGGTCTCGACCGTGCCAATCTCCGTAGCCAGCAGGCTGAGGCCCAGCGCCTCGGCCAGGCGGCGCTCGTACACCTGATAGGGCCGGTCGCGCTCGTGAGCACGATCGACCTGGTTGGCGCGCCCCCAGCGCACGATGATATCCTCCAGCGGAACGCCCGCCGATTCGTACTTGTCCACAAGCCGATCCATGGCCTCGAAGCGACGGGCGTCCACCGTCTCCCAGCGCAGGGGCAGTCCGCGGCGGTGCCGCGCGCGAAGGTCAGCCAGTTCAAAGTGCTCCAGAACCGTGTTCGAGCGGCGGTCGAGCACACGGATCGTGAAGTTGTCGTCCTGCGATTGGCGCCGGATGTACTGCTGCAAGAGCGCATGAAAGTGAGAAAGGACGGACGCGGAGTCGGTGGGGGTGGTGAGGGAAAAGTACGGGGACAGGTGGGTGGCGGGGTGCGTGGCCCGCTCGCGGAGTGGGGAGGGGGCACGCGAGGGGGGCGTCGCTGGTGCGGTCGCAAACGGGCTTATCCCTCGGACAATCTGGGAGAGCCCGGGGTGGACGGCAGGGGCGGCCGCGAAGAGAAGGAAAAGTGCCGCTGCAGCGAGGCCAAGCGCGGGCCACGTAGCAAAGCGACGTGCAATGCGCAAGAGGGTCTTGCCGCTGGAGCGCAGATCGGACGGCCGGGGAACGCGCATGAGGAAGCAAGCTGTACGACGACGAAGCAGGAGCGCTGGCGAGCAGGAGTGCCGGCAAGGGGGAGCGCCGGCGTTGTGTAAGCGGGCCCCGGGAGTCCCCGGGCCCATCCGACTACCAGACCTCGCGGAGCGTAATGCGGGACGGGTTGGAGGCGGCCGTGAGGTCCAGGACGAGGGTGAGGGTGTTTTGGGAGCGGAGGACGCTGTGGGCATGGGTGCCCAGGCTCCCGCGGTCGAGCGATTCGTGAAGCGCACGCTTGATGGTGCGGCGCTCGGTGCCCCGTGTGGTCGAGGAGCCGTGGATTAGCTTGAGGCGATTGCGCCCCCGGTCTTCCGCGAGCCGGAGGGTGCTGTAGGTCACCTGCAGGGCCTCGTCGACCGACAAGCCATGGAGGTCGAGCGTCACGATGGTCCCGTCGTCCTGAAGAGTAGGGGAGGGCATGGCACGAGTGACTTTGCTCAATTTACACAGGCCTCCTACGGCGGCGTGGACCGAGAGATTCGGAAGATGAAGCGATGGGGAAGGGTTTTTTCGAGGGCGTTCTCCTCACGGGAAAGGGCGTGCCCCACGCGATTGGGCAGAACGAGACTGGGCAGAGCGTGAGAGGGGCAGATACAGTCCCGTCGTATCTTTGGCGTGGGGAAGCGGCCCTAACAATGGATGTCGAGGGCGCCGGGCAGAAGGGATACCGAGAGGGGAAGGCGGCCAAGCTGCTCCCCGTCCGCCTCTGCCCACGTGCGCTGTGGCGACTGGGGAAGGAGTGCCACGCGGCGGGCGCGGTACGAGTCGATCCCTGGAAGGGTGAGATGAGTGCCGCGGTAGAACCGGCGCGTATGACGGAGCAGGCTTGCGACGGGGAGGGCGCGGAGGACAGTAACGTGGAGGCGTCCATCATGCGGCGTAGCCGTGGGGGCGATGGGCAATCCCGCCGCAAAAGAGGGGCCGTTGGCCAGCGCGACCAGACGGACGCGCACTGGGGGCCGTGGAGTGCCGTCGAGGACGAGGCGGACTGAGGTGGGGCGGGTCGTCGCGAGGGCCCGCAGAATGGCCGTGAAGTAGCGCAGGCGCGGGGGCAGCCGCCCCGACGATGAAGACATCCGCCGTACCACCGCGCCGCTGAGTCCCGCGGAGACAATATTCAGGGCATGCCGAACCGTGCACCCTTCCCCGAGGGGGTGGCAAGAGGTGTATCGAACGCGGAGCACGTCCAGGGAGCGCACGCGGGGGGCTCGCAGCCGGTCGGCAGACGGAAGGGCGGAGGGCAGCCCCAGCGCGTGTCGGAAATCACTTCCCGATCCACAGGGCACAAACGCGAGGACGGCCTCGGGAGAGACGAGGGACGAGTCGTCAAAAAAGCCGTTCACGACCTCGTGCAGCGTGCCGTCCCCACCCACAGCTACGATGCGCTTGTACCCGTCCAGGAGGGCGTGCCGCGTGAGCGCAGTGGCATGTGCCGGGGCCGTCGTCCACCGCACCGAGAGCGACGGTGTAGCCGACAGAAGGCGCGACAACAACTGCGGCCATATGCGCCGGACGCGCCCACGCCCCGCGGCTGGGTTCACGATTACACAGGTGCGCATGAGGAAAGTCTTGTTTCGGGACGATGTATTGGGCGGAAGCAGCAGGGGCAGGGCTGCAACGGTGGTCCGTTCTACGAACGTGAGCGGGCGGAGACACGGCGGTCGGGATTGGTGGGCGCAGTCGTCGTCCCGTTGTGCTCACGGAGGACTCTGGCGAAAGGCCTCCTGCTCCTCACGGACCGTTTCGAGGAAGCGATCCAGCAGCGGCGACTCGTCGTTGTGCCGATGCGCAAGGCCGAGCGTGATGGGCACAGTCGGCTCCACGATCGTGGCGTAACGCACGCCGGGGCGTTGGATCTGCACGTTCGAGGCATGGGCGATGGACACCCCCAGGCCCGCCTCCACCAACCCCAAGAAGCTCTCGCCCCGCTCGATTTCCTGAAGGATTTGGGGCGTAAAGCCAGCTTCGTGACACGCCCGCACGTATGTGTCATGAATACGCGGGGCCCCGCTCCGAGCCCAAATTACATGCGGCTCCCCCTCCAGCGCGCGGAGGGGGACCGTGTCGCGGTCCGCCAGCCGGTGGTCCAACGGCAGCACGGCCACCATGGGCGCCGAAAAGAGGGTCTGGACCCGCAGCCCCCGTTCATTGATCGGTAGAAAGAGGAATCCAACGTCCGTCTCTTCATTACGAAGCGCACTCACCTGCGCATGGGTCGTTTCCTCCACGAGGTCAAGCTCTCCGTGCGGCCGCCCGCGCTGAAAGGCCTTGATGATGGCCGGCAGTCCGCTCCGCATCGCGGTGCCCTCGTATGTAATCGTGAGCAGCCCTGCGAGCCCCTCCCGCGCCGCCCGCGCCACCGACTCGGCCCGCCGCGCCTCCCGCAGCACGCGCCGCGCATATGGCAAAAAGGTGCGGCCGGCCTTTGTTAGCTCCACGCCGCCAGACGATCGCTCGAAGAGACGAACGCCGATCTCGTCCTCAAACGCCTTGATCTGCTGGCTGAGGGTGGATTGTGCGACGAATACGGCCGCGGCCGCCCGGCCAAAATGCAATTCTTCGGCGAGGGCGGTGAAGTAGCGAAGATGACGAAGCTCCATGGGGAAGACCCGACGCAAAGAACGAAGGGACAGGACGATTCCAACCGACGTGTGTCTTTCACCGATCGACGGCATCGATCGGTCCGAACGAAAAACTCCATGAAACGGCGCCCCCAGGGCGTCGCTACCACTCCCTGCGGTCTCAACGGACGGCCGGGAGCCGGATTACACCGTCGTAACACGGGTGTGAGCCCCCAAAGTTGTGTCGCGCTCCTCGATCGGTGGAGGTGAACAAACGGAGGTGAATAAATGATTGTCTCCAACCAGTCGAGGCTTAAGACCCCGGTCCGACACACGGATTTACGTATTCGCATTCTTGCATTCGCATTCTTGCATCCATGACGCTCTGGTCGCGTCAGGGGGCCGTCCTTGGGGCGTGCACCCTGGCCTTTTTCGCCACCATGGCCGCCCGGCTCGCCATCAGCCCGGTCGTGCCTTCCATCAGCGACGCGTTTGCTGTGCCCAACGGCGCCCTTGGCCTCGCCCTTACGGGCATGTGGTTGGGGTATGCCCTCGCGCAATTTCCCAGTGGGCTCCTGGCCGACCGCTACGGGGAGCGCCGCATCATTCTCGTGGCGGTGGGCGGCACGGCGGTCGCGAGTGCGCTGCTGGCCTTTGCACCCTCGTACCCGGTTTTTCTGGCGGGAACAGCCGTGCTGGGGGTCGTTGCGGGGCTGCACTACAGCGTCGCCACGTCGCTCCTCACGCGCACCACGGACCAGATCGGCACCGCCATCGGCATCCACACGGCGGGCGCTCCGGTGGCGGGCGTGCTGGTTCCAATGGCTGCTGGGGCGGTGGGGGCCTGGATGGGGTGGCGGTGGGCCCTCGCCCTCGGGGCGGCGTTCGCCCTGCCGGTCGTCCTGCTCGTGATCTACGTCGTGCGTCCCCGGCCGCCGGTTCGTCCGGAGCAGTCGGTGTGGAGTCGGCTCCGCATCGGGCCTCTACTGGAGCTCCTGCGCCGCCCGCCCATCGCCCGCACGGTGGGCCTCTCCGCTGTGGGCATGTTCGTGTGGCAGGCCACCGCATCGTTCCTGCCCACCTTCTTCGTGGCACACCACGGCTACTCGGCGGCCACGGCGGGGACCCTCTTCTCGGGGTACTTTCTGGTGCAGGGCGTTACACAGCCGGGAATTGGCGCGCTTTCGGACCGCATTGGGCGAGACGCGGCGGCCAGCCTCACCGTTGGCCTCGGCCTCCTGGGCTACGGGCTCTTGGTCGTGGGGACGGGGCTGGAGATGGTTCTCCTGGGGGTCGGCCTCACGGGGGTCTCGATGGGCTGGGGGGCCGCCCTGATGCCGAAGGTGATGGACCACCTCGACGAGCACGAGCGCAGTGCCGGGTTTGGGCTATTCCGCACCGCCTACATGATGCTGGGGGCGACGGGAAGCGTGGTGACGGGCTTTGTGGCCGACTTCTTGGGCTGGGGCGTGGCGTTTCTTGGTCTCGCCGGGCTCCTTGCCGGCATGCTCGGCGTACTGCTCCGCATCCTGTGGCAGCACCAGACGGCCCAGCGGATGCACGCGGCCTCCTGACGCGAATTCTCGCTGTGATACGCGGTCTATTTCCAGGTCCCTGTTTCTATTTCAGCCAGGTCCCATGCATGCCTCTCCGGAAACGATCCTCTACGTGCTCGACCTGTTTGGGACGGCGGTCTTTGCCGTCTCGGGCGCGCTGGCGGCAGGGCGACGGCGGATGGACCTGTTCGGGGCGCTCGTAATCGCGGCGGTGACGGCCGTTGGCGGCGGCACGATGCGCGATCTGCTCCTGGATCGCCACCCGGTGTTCTGGATGGAGGACCTGCGCTACCTCGCGGTAATTGCGGGGGCGGGCGGCCTCACCTTCCTTTACACCTCGGTCTTCCGTCCACCGCGGCAGTCGCTGGAGGTCGCCGACGCATTTGGGCTCGCCGTGTTCTCTGTGGTGGGGGCGCGGGTGGCGCTCGACGTGGGGGCGCCCCCGGTGGTGATTGTCATCATGAGCGCCGCCACGGCCACGGTGGGCGGCATGGTGCGGGACGTGCTCTGCGATGAGACGCCGCTCATCCTCCGAAAGGAAATCTACGCCACGGCAGCCCTGGCGGGCGGCGCGCTTTACCTGGGGCTTCGGGCGCTCGCGCTGGAGGAAGCGGTGATGATGGGCGTTCCAATTGTGACGGTTGCGGCCCTGCGGCTGGCAGCGCTCCGGTGGGAGGTGCACTTGCCCTCGTTTCAGGTGAGCGAGGCGAGATAGCATCTCGGGTCCCCGTCGGTGGGGTTGTCGTCTCTATTCGAGAAGGGGAGCGGAGCAACAGCAGGCACACGGACGGGCGTGCGGGCCCGTGTGCCTCGCGTCCTGTGGGGCCTGCACTCGATCTCCCTCTTTTCCAGCGGGACACACAAACCCGGTCTGGAATTCCTGTCCGGGCGGCGGTTACCTTGAAAAACCTCCCACAGGTCCCTCCACACCAAGCAGGTTTTCTATGTCCGCCCTCGAACCCCACATTGTCGACCGTGATCGTACAACCGGCTGGATTGAGGTCGTTTGCGGATCCATGTTCAGCGGCAAAACCGAGGAGCTGATTCGTCGGCTCCGCCGTGCCCGCATTGCACGGCAGCACACGAAAGTGTTTAAGCCGACCCTGGACGAACGCTATAGCGACGAGGAGGTGGTGTCCCATAACGAAAATTCGGTCACCACGACCACCGTTGCTGTCCCGGAGGAAATTCTGGACCTGGTGGCGGAGGCGGATGTAGTGGGCATCGACGAGGCGCAGTTTTTTGACGACGACCTGGTGCGTGTGTGTCAGGCACTTGCGGCGGACGGCCATCGTGTGATTGTCGTGGGGCTCGACACCGACTACCGCGCAGAACCGTTTGACCCCATTCCGCAACTCATGGCGGTGGCCGAGCACGTGACCAAGCTGCACGCCGTGTGCGTGGTGTGCGGGGCCCCTGCCAACCATTCGCAGCGCATTGTGCCGGGGGAGGATCGCGTGCTGGTAGGGGCCACGGAGGCCTACGAGCCGCGGTGTCGCGAGTGCTTCGCGCCGGAGCCGGTGACCGTCACTCGCCCCCGGCCCCACACAGAAGCCCTGCGGATGGTGCCCGAAGATGCGAACGGAGCCCCCGACGATTCCTCCTCTGCGGGGGATCCATCGCGGTGACCCCCAACCCCTTCCAATCTCTTCACCTTCTCGCCGGGCGCTCGGGGCGGCAGCGCCAACACTCTACAGGCGGACCCGTACGAACTTGTACAAAAAAATATGGACGAGATTCGTGCAACCCCCATGCCTGAATCCCGACCTTCTCCGGCCAATCCTCGTCGCCGTCGCACCCCCCAGCGCACGCCGCAACGCAGTCCACAGCGTCGGCCCAAGCAGCCGCCTCGGGTGCCCAGCCCAAGCCGTGAGCCCAATACCCCGGACCCAAGGCGCCGAGAGCCCGATTCTCCAGATCCCTCGTCCCGCCCCCGACGGCAAACGCAGTAGAGAGTTCAGGGGGCGGAACGTCGCTGCGGCGTGTCGTTTGAGGAGAGGTCTGCTCTCCGAACCCACGCTCCCCCTTGTCATGAATGAGGGATCCGCGGACGCGTCCTCGCCGCCCACGTACCACCAGCGGACCACCGCGGCCCTTCTGGATGGCATCATCGCCACCGCGCTGGCATCTCTGGTGCCCGGCGCCCCGCTCCTCGGCGGGCTGGTGATGGGGGCCTACCTGGTGGGGCGCGATGGGGTAACAGTCGGCCCGCTCCAGTACTGCTCACCGGGAAAATACGTGATGGGACTGCGCCTGTTGCCCCTCGGCGACCGCCCGCTGACCATGATCACCTCGGTGTCCCGAAACTGGATGCTGGGCGTGCTCGCCTTCTCGGGCCTGCTCAGCGTCGTCCCCATTGTCGGCTCCACCCTTGCCGCACTGGTGTCGTCCGTGGGGGTGGTTCTCATTGTGTACGAAATCTACAACATCGTTGCCGACCCCGAGGGGCGCCGGTGGGGCGATCGGGTCGGGCGTACGCGGGTTGTAGCACACGACGATGGAGGGGGATGAGGACGCGTCATTGGGGGCCTGTTTCGGTGTGAGCCTGTTTCGGTGTGCGGTCGCTGCAGGCTGCCCCGTCGCGCGTGCTCCTCTGGTGGAGGGGGCCGATCAAGGCCCGGGCAGGGCTCAGAGAGACGGCAGCGATGGTTGACGCTGCGCACCCCGAGCGGCTATATTGGAACAAGCGCCGCACCATTCCGGCCGCCTCGTGCCGCGGTCCGTTCCCGCTCCCCGTCGGTAGGTCCCACTGCTCCTTCCCGTCCCCTCCATTGCCATGGACGACCAGCAATACCTCGTCACTGCGCGCAAGTACCGCCCTTCGCTCTTCAAAGAAGTGGTCGCGCAGGAGCATGTTACCGACACGCTCAAAAATGCCCTTCGGCTGGAGCGTCTCGCGCACGCATACTTGTTTTGCGGGCCGCGGGGGGTGGGCAAGACCACCGGCGCTCGCATTCTGGCGAAAGCCATCAACTGCGAGACGCCGCGAGAAGAGCGCGAGGACGGCGCCGAGCCGTGTTGCGACTGCGAATCGTGCCGGATGTTTGAGGAGGGCGGCAGCCTCAACGTCTTTGAGTTTGATGCCGCCTCCAACCGCAAAATTGCGGACGTGGAACCCCTTCTGGAAAAAGTGAACATTCCCCCCCAGGGCGGGCGGAAGAAGGTGTACATCATCGACGAGGTGCACATGTTCTCGAAGACGGCCTTCAATGCCCTCCTTAAGACCTTGGAGGAGCCGCCGGATCATGCCCTCTTCATCTTTGCCACCACGGAGCCCAACAAGGTGATCCCGACGGTGCGCTCGCGGTGTCAGCGCTTCGACTTCCGTCGCATTCCGGTGCCGGACATTGTGGACCACCTCCGCACAATCTGCGCGGCAGAGGGCATTGAGGCGGACGAGGAGAGCCTGATGCTGCTTGCTCGCAAGGGGAATGGGGCGCTCCGCGATGCCCTCTCGGCTTTCGACCAAGCCCTCTCGCTTTGTGGAGCTTCGCTGGAGTACGGGGCCCTCACGCAGGCACTGGGCGTGGTGGAGCAAGATCTCTTTTTCCGACTTACCGACCACGTGGCCACCCAGGATACGGCGGGCATGCTGACGCTGGTGCGGCACGTGGTGCGCAGTGGATACGATCTCCAAGAGGTGGCGATTGGGTTGGCGGAGCACCTGCGCAATTTGCTGGTGGCGCACTCGCTGGGCGGCGATGCGCTGGAGGAGGTGGCGGCCGCGACGCGTACCCGCTACGCCGAGACGGCCGAACGCTTTGCGGAGGCCGATCTGTTGCGGCTGCTTACCATGGCGAGCGACGCGGAGGAAGACATCAAGCGAAGCTCCCAGCCCCGGCTGAAGCTGGAGACGGCCCTGCTGCAGATGGCCCAACTGCGCCGCGCGGCTGATCTGCAGGCGGTACTGGAACAGATTGATCGGCTGGAGCAGATGGCCGAAGACGGGGCGCTGCCGGACGCCCTTCCGTCCCGCAGCCCCTCTGGCTCGTCTGCGTCGCCGGAGTCGTCTCCCGATGCCGCACCGGCGTCCGCGGTTCCCTCAGGGACTGCGTCGTCGCAGCAACAGGAGGAGGCCCCGCCTCCCCCCACGGAGGCGTCGAGCGCAGCGCCCTCCACCGATGAGCCGCACACTGCAAATCGGGAGGCCGGGGATCGGGAGACTGACGATTCGCAGACCGCGGACTCGAAGCAAGAGAATGCGTCCACCGACGACGAAGACGCCCCCCGGCCGCCGCAACCCCCAGATGACGGTTCAGGCCCCACGCCACCCGCCCCTGATCCAGACCCCGATCCAGACGCTGATCCCGACCCCGCCGTTGCCTACGGCGATCTCTTCGGCCCCCCTGCACTCTCCGACGCCGGCGACAGCGAGGCCGCATCAGGCGCCGACGCCGCGGACGATGCCGAGACCCCCACCGATGCCACCGACGGTGCCTCACAGGCCGTTGTGTCCGAGCCGGGAGCGCCCGGCCCTGCCGACGGACTTGCCACACGCTGGCCCCGCCTGGTGACGGCTGTGAAGGCCGAGTTTGTGAGCGCCGGCGCGTTGCTGGAAGAAACGGAGCCGGTGGAATACGCGGACGAGACGCTCACAGTGGCCGTGCCGCGCAGCCTCCACCGCGATACACTGAGCGACCGGCGGTCGGCCCTCCTGCGCCACCTCAACAACCTTGCCGACCGCCCCATCAGCAATGTGCGGTTCGTCGTCGATACGACTTCGTCCCCCGCCGAGTCCGAGGCCGACGCCCCCGACGCATCTCTGAGCCCGCGCGAGACGCTTCAAAAACTCCGCAACACCTACCCGGCGCTTGACGTTCTCTTTGCTGAATTTGAGGCGGAACCCGTGTGGTAGCGAGTCCTCACCGAAAAGGTGCAGAAAAGGCGTTCGGCGAAGGCTGCCCGAAGGGATCGGTTCGTGCCGGCGTCTGTTGCACCCCCCAGATAGCTCGTATCGGTGTCGTCTCGCCCCCAAAGGCTTTCGGGACCTCGTGCCCGCGGCGCAACGCACCGTCACGTGCCTTTCCACTCAGCGTTTTTGCATTCAGAACGACTGCTTTTGCCATGAATCAGGGACAAGGAATGAATATGCAGGACATGTTCGGGAAGATGATGGACATGCAGAAAAAGATGAACGCCGCGCAGGAAGAGCTCAAAGACAAAACCGTGACGGCTGAGGCGGGGGGCGGCATGGTCACCGTCACTGCCAATGGGGCCCAGGAGATTACGGGCATTGAGATTGACCCCGAGGCCGTGGACCCGGACGATCTTGAGCTGCTGGAGGACCTGGTCATTGCCGGCGTAAACAAGGCCCTCGAAGATGCCTCCGAGATGGCACAGAACGAGATGAAAAAGTCCATGGGCGGCATGCTTCCGCAGGGCATGGACCTGGGCCAGCTGGGCCTGTAGCGGATGGAGAATGGGGCGTGGGGACGGCGGAAGTGCACAGTCCACCCCCGGCTCCGCACTCCGCACTCCACATTCCGAATGCCAACCCCTGCACACCCGTAATGCAGTTTACCTCGGAGTCCGTCGAAGTCCTTGTGGAGCAGTTCACGAAGCTGCCCACAATTGGGAAAAAGACGGCACGACGGCTGGCCAATTACGTTCTGAAGATGCCGCGCGAGGAGGTGGAAACCATCGCCAGCGCCCTCACCGCCGTAAAGGAAGACGTGCAGCGGTGCTCTACCTGTTATGTCGTGGCCGACCGGGACCCGTGCCCCATCTGCCGCTCGGAGAAGCGCGACGCCTCCACCATCTGCGTCGTCGAAGAGTCGAGCGACCTGACGGCCATTGAGCAGACGAACGAATATCGAGGTGTGTACCACGTGCTCGGTGGCGTCATCTCGCCGCTCGATGGCGTAGGACCGGATGACCTGCGGGTGCACGAACTGGCAGCGCGGATTGACCCGTCGTTCGAAGAGGCGTCCGCGTCCTCCCCCTCGTCGGGGGGCTCTGTGGACGCCCCTCCCGACACGGAGCGCGACGAGACAGACCCGCCGGAGAATGGGCAGGTCGATGCCGAAGCGCCCGCCTCCGCGGTGGAGGAGGTAATTCTGGCCGTCAATCCGAATGTGGAGGGCGACACGACGGCATACTACATCTCCCAGCTTCTGGACCCGTTTGACGTCCGTGTCACGCGCATTGCCCGCGGCCTGCCCATCGGGGGCGATCTGGAATACGCCGACGAGGCCACCCTCTCGCGCGCCCTCGAAGGGCGCGGCCACGTCCAGTAGGTTCCGCCCCTGCCTGCCCCGCACTGCGCCTCCGGCTTTCTTCTTTCCCGTAGGCCCCACTGTACATGACGATCACCGTTCTCGGCGCTGGATCCATCGGAGCCTCCGTTGTCCGCGAGCTCTGCACACGAAGCGACGACGTGACCCGGGTGCAGGTTTGCGACACCCGATCCCAGGCCCTGCAGGCCCTGCACGAGCAAGCAGACGACGAAAGCTCCCTCCGGTCGTTCCAGGTCGATATTCGCGACACCGGCGTGCTGTCCCAAATTGTTCAGGGCAGCGACTGTGTCATCAGCTGCGTGCCCGCCAAGCACAATCCCGAACTGGCGGAGCTCTGCCTGGAGGTGGGGGTCCATTTCTGCGACCTGGGGGGAGACGATTCCCTCATTAGTAAAGAACTGGCTCTGCATGATCGGGCGCGCGAAAAGGGAGTATGGGTGGTGCCCAATTGTGGGCTGGCCCCGGGCCTCGTCAACGTGCTGTGTCTGCACGGCATCGATCAGCTCGACCACGCCGAGGCGGCACACCTGCGGGTGGGCGACGTGCCGCTGCACCCCAAGCCGCCCTTTAATTTCCGCATCTCGTGGTCGGCCGAGCGCATCCTTGCTGATTATACAAACCCCGCCCGGCTCATCGAACAGGGCCAAGTGGTCGAGGCGGATGCGCTTTCTCGGCGCGAAGAGATCGAATTCGGGGCGCCCTTTGGCACCATGGAGGCGTTTTGTACCCAGGGCGGCCTCTCCACGCTTACCGACACGCTGGCGGGCCGCGTAGACGCCCTCGACCACAAGACGATCCGATGGCCCGGGCACGCCCATCAGATGCGGTTCGTCATTGGCCTTGGGCTGGCGGAGAACCGGAAGATCGGGGTGCGCACACACCTCACGTACCGCGACCTGCTTGTGCGACGCCTTCGCAAGCGCCTGGGGGGAGACTACGAGGACGCGGTGCTGCTGCGGGTTCTCCTGCGGGGCGAAATGGAGGGGCGCCCCACGTCTCTCGTCTACGAAATGATTGAACGGTACGACGCGGCCACGCAGCAGACGGCCATGATGCGATGCACGGCGATCCCGACCGTCGTAGCGGCACTGTTTTTGGCGCGCGGAGCGCCAACGGCCACCGGGGGCGCGGACGTGCCGGAAAATGTGCTCCCACGCAAACAATTCCTGCAGGCGGTGGCCGACCGCGGGCTCAATATCGAAGACGAGCGCCACGAGAACCTCCGCGACGTTACGACCAAGCGCCCCCTCGATCCACAACAAGCTTGAGCCGCCGCCGGAACGGGGGTTCCCTCTTCGCTGTGGACTGTTTAGCGCGTGGGACAATGGCGCAGTGCCTCTGCCTTCTTGTCCCATCAGAAAAGCAGCGGGCACCCAGGGCGCGGGCCCAAACCCGAACCTGCTCCTCCGTAGGAGAACGGCCCTTGCTCCGTTGGGGGGAGGATTTGGGAACGGAAACTCTCATGCGCCGTGTTTGAAACGCAAATCGTCCCACTACCCTGCGGGCACGGCACCCATCCATCACCCCCCTCCTTGCGCTCTTTCTCATAGCAGCCCCGTTGCATATCGGCACAAACCGTTACAGGGCCTTGCACACCATCATGTGGATCGTCCACCGCGCTGGCGCACCGCCCCGGCGCACGCCGTAGCACTTCGGAGCGTTTCCGGATCCTGTGCCGTTGATTTCTCTCTTCCATTTTCTTCGGGTCCTGCACGTGGGCGAGACGAACCCGCACTGCGTGTTCGCACTGTCGACGATGCTGCTACTCGTCGGGCCTTGTGGGGAGTGGGGCGGCGGCCCGGCCCGCGCTCAGAATGCCCCCGTGCCCGACAGTGCCTCTGCCAGTGCAGCGGGGACGGACACAGCGGTCGTCGATACCACCCTGATTCACCGCTATCTGCCCCGCCGACGCACGCGTGCCCTTCGCCTCTTCGGGCGGGCCTCCCCGTTTCTGGGGCCCCGCGCGCCCGTTCCCGAGAGCCCGTCCCTTCGGCTCGACTCCGCACGGGCCGAGTACATCCTGGAGGAGGAAAGCCGCCCCGGCCCCGTGCGCATGAGTGCAGAGGCCTACCGGCGTGAGCGCTACCGGGCCAACCGTCGGGACAACTGGCGTCAGCTCGCCCAGCAACGCCAGCAGTCCCAGAGCCGCGGCGGGCTGGGCGTCAACATGGTAGTGCCCGGCGGGCGCGAAAGCGCCTTCTCCACCGTCTTTGGCAAGCCTCAGGTCGACCTCCGCCTCAACGGCCAGGCCGACATCAACGCCGGGTTCAAGTATCGAAAAAGCGACCAGCAGGTCAACATCAGCGGCAACGCCAGCCAGCTGAATCCCAGCTTCAAGCAAGACCTCCGCCTGGGCATCACGGGCACAATCGGCGACAAGCTCAAGATCAATGTCGACTGGGATACGCAGAGCCAGTTCAACTATCAGAACCAGGTTAAGCTCAACTACACGGGCTACGAGGACGAAATCCTACAGAGCGTAGAGGCAGGCAATGTGTCCATGCAAACGCCCTCCCAGCTCATCAGCGGCGGGCAGAGCCTCTTCGGCATCAAAAGCGAATTCCAGCTCGGCAACCTGAACCTCGTGACCCTGGCCAGCCAGCAGGAAGGCCAGTCCAACAGCCTTAACATTGAGGGCGGGGCACAGGAGACGACGTTCGACCTCAAGGCGACGGACTATGACGCCAACCGCCACTACTTCCTGGGCTACTACTTTCGCAACAACTGGAACCGGGCCCACGCGGACCCGACAACGATTCGCACGTTCGACGGCTTCGACGAAATCACCGAAGTCGAGGTCTGGAAGGTCACCCCCCAGAGCGGAACGCAGACCAACACGCGCCAGGGGGTTGCCGTGGTGGACCTTGGGGAAGCGCCCCAGCTGCTGACGCAGACAGACGCCTACACCGAGGCGCGGTTGCCCGGTCCAGACCGCGATCAGTACGACGACGGCGACGTGTCCACCCTGCGGGACGGAACCGTGCGCGCCTCTTCGTTCTTGAGCAACGCGGACAGCACCGATCAGCCCCTCAACACTCAGCAAGACCTGCACGCCGGCGAGTTCAAGCGGCTGACCCGCGGCCAGGACTACCGCCTGGATACGCGCCTCGGCGTTGTGTCCCTACAGCAGCGGCTGCGCCCCAGCGAGGCACTGGCGGTGGCGTTTCGGTACCGCACCAACGATGGTACAGTGCGCACCGTGGGCGACTTCACGCGGGGCGGCACCAGTGGGGGCATCAACGCCGATCGCCTCGTGCTCAAGCTGCTTCGTCCCACCGATCCGGTGGCCCCCAGCCAGGACGGCAGCGTCAATCCCGCGGCCTGGTTCCTACAACTACGAAACGTGTACGAGCTCTCGGGGCGCGATTTCAGCGCGGACAACTTCGAGCTCGATATCGAATACCAGCCCTCCGGCCAGGGGGCCCGCACCACCATTCCCGCCGTGACGGGCCAGAACACCCTGCTGCAGGTCCTGGGCCTCGACCGCGTGGACCAGAACGGAGCGCCCACGCCGGACGATCGGTTCGACTTCCTTCGCCAAACGATCAATGCGGACCGGGGGCTCATCTATTTTCCGTACCTCGAGCCCTTCGGAGAGCGCATCCTGGAAGCCGCCCAAGCGGCCGGCAGCCGCGCCGCCGGCGAGCCCTTTGCCTTCGAAGCCTTGTACACAAAAAAGAGATCGAACGTCAAAAAAGAGGACACCCAGAGGAATGTCTTTCACCTGCGCGGGGCGTATACGGGCGGTGCTCAGCAGTTCTACGATCTCAAAGCGTTTACTGGGCTCGTTGAAGGCTCCGTGGAGGTGACCTCCGGCGGGCAGACCCTACAAGAAGGGGTGGACTACCGGGTAGACTACCAGGGCGGCACTGTCAACATTACCAATGAGTCCTATCTTGCCGCCGGGCGCGACATCAAAATCAACTACGAGCAGAACAGCCTCACCAATCTACAGAAGAAGACCCTGCTCGGGGCACGGGCCGACTGGTCGTTGAAGGATCGCTTTTCGCTGGGTGCTACGGTCATGCGCCTCAGCCAAAAAGCGCCCGTCGATAAATTTCGCATCGGCCAAGAGCCGATCAAGAACACCATCTGGGGGCTCAACGGCTCCATGGACCTGGAGCCGCAATGGCTCACGGAGGCGGTCGATGCCCTCCCTCTCGTCCAGACGCGTGCGGACAGCCGCCTGTCGGTGTCGGGCGAGTTTGCACAGCTGCGCCCCGGCCACACGACCACCGATGCGTACGAGCGCACGCTGGATCGCGTGAGCGGCAGCGACACGGATCAGTACGCCGCGGATGAGCGCAACGGCGTGTCCTACATCGACGACTTTGAGGGCTTCGAAAATACCTTCTCGCTTCGGGAGCAGCCGGGGGCCTGGCAGGTGAGCGCCGCCCCCGACTCCATCGCCAATGCGCCGGGCCTTGATGGGGAGACGCTGGGCACGTACGACGACAACCGGCGCCGCACGCACTGGCGCGGGCGCCTCGGGTGGTATCAGCTCAACGAGAACATCCTGCAGGCGCTTGGGGGGAGCCGGACGGAGGCCACCGACCTGGTGGATACGCGCGAGGTGTTTGTGGGACGCGATACGCAGGGCGACGCCAATCCGACGCTCCGCACCTTCGATCTGTACTTCGATCCCTGGGAGCGCGGCCCGTACAACTACACCTCGTCTCTGGAGGCGTTCTTCCGAGAGCCCCGGAGGGTATGGGGCGGGGTCACGCGCACACTGCCGGAGGGCTACACCGACTTCTCGGTGCAGAATGTGGAGTTCGTCGAGTTCATCGTGAAGGTGTACCCGGAGAACGGCCAAATTACGGACGGGGCGCGGCTCTTTGTGGATCTGGGGACCATCTCCGAAGACGTCATTCCGAACCGCCGGATCGACATGGAGGATGGCCTCTCCCTCACGTTCAAGGAGGACGACCTTGGTGCGCTTAGCCGCATTCCCAATGCGGAGCCGGGCGGAGGGCTGGACCTGCGAGGCGGAAAAACGCAGGACCTGGGCCTTGATGGGCTGGTGTCGTACACGGATGGCACTTACAATCCGGCGCTTTTGGAGCGGACCTTTTACGAGGACTTTGTGGAGCAAGCGGACAGCCTGCGGGGGGCGCTCGGCCAGCTGGGCCTTACGGCCGCGCAGCGGCGGCGGCTGCGGGCCGAGATTGCCCGGATCCAGGTCGACCCATCGGCGGACGACTACCACTACTACGAGAACGACCGATACTACAACACGACCGAGTTTTTTCCGGAGGGGGCCTCCATCCAGCAGCGCCTCAGCCAGTATTTCGCGGGGCAAGAGCTCAACGGATTTGAGTCGCAGAACCAGCTGGCGGAAGGGGTCTCTGTGCGGCGCGGGGTGTCGCGTGAGCCCGATCGTGAGAAGCTGGACGGGGCGGGCAGTCAGATTAACATCGACAACAACTACTTCCAGTACGCCGTCCCGCTCGATGAGCTGGACCAGCGTGCACAGAGTGACCAGGGGCCGACGGACTACGTGGTCAGCACGGTGGGCCAGCAAAAAGACTGGTACAAGGTGCGCATTCCGGTACAGGAGTTTACGCGCAAGGTGGGCACCATCGAAAACTTCGACAACATCAAGTCCATCCGTGTATGGACGACGGGGCATCGCGCGCCGGTGACGATGCGGTTTGCGTCGTTGGAGCTGGTGGGAAGCCAGTGGCGTGCCTCGCAGGAAGTGGCCCAGGAGCCGGTGGAGGCTGATAGCGTGGTGGACCGGGGCGAGGGGCAGCTCCGTGTGGCCAGCATCAACAACGAGGAGGACCTGAGCTACGACCCGCCCGCTGGAGCGGTGGTGGGCCAAAATCGCACCTCCCGCGGTGTGCAGCAGCAAAATCGCGAGCAGGCGCTTTTGCTGCGGATGGATGAGCTGGCCCCGGGCCGCCAGCGGGCCGTCTTCAAGACGTTTGGGCAGGGGCTCGATCTGCTCAAGTACTCCAACCTGCGCATGTACACCCACCTGCATGGGCCCTCCAACAACGCAGGCGATAAAGAACGCTTGCGGGAGAACCTTCGGCTGTTCGTGCGGATGGGGGCGGGGGAGACAGGCGATTATTACGAGTACGTGCAGCCCCTAAAGCCCGGAGACGTCCCCACGCCGGGAGGCGCGCAAGACCTGTGGCCCGAAGAGTATGAGATGAACCTGGTCCTTGAACGCCTCAATCGCCTAAAACTGCTCCGAGACCAGCGGGGCGCCCCCGCCGACGATCCGTTTTCCAGCAACAATGTGAACCTGAGTCTCGACTTTGCGCCTCCGGACACGGAGCTGCGCGTACGAGGCACGCCCTCTCTGAAGAACATCAGCTCCATTGTGGTGGGGCTCCGCCACGCGGGTACCACCCAGGAGGTTCTCCGAGACTTTGAGGTCTGGGTCAATGAGTTGCGGGTGAGCGGGTTTGACGAAGAAAGTGGCTGGGCGGCCAACGCCAATGCCTCGATCGACCTCGCGGACTTTGCGTCGGTGGAGGGCAGTTTTCAGCGACGCACGGATGGGTTTGGGGCCCTTTCCAGCACCCTCAGCCAGCGTGAGCAGTCCACCAGCACCAGCTGGAACGTGCGCACGGAGGTCCAACTGGGGGGGCTGTTGCCGCAGGACGCCGGGTGGCAAATCCCGGTGACCCTGCAGATGCAGTCGAGTCGTACGGTGCCGCGCTTTGACCCCAACCGGGGCGACGTACAGGTGAGCAGCGTGGCGCGCCAGTTTGAGGCGCTCGGCGAGGAGGACTCAACCTTTCAGCAGCCACGCTTTGACGGCCTCTCGCGTTCGGAAACCATCAGCCGACTGAAGGACAGTGTGCGCACCGCCGCCGAGACGCGGAGCATGCGCCGCACGATGACCATCGACATCTCGAAACAGGAGTCCGAGTCGTGGTGGCTGCAAAAGACCGTCGATGGGATGTCGCTCAACTTCTCGTACCTCGACCAGTCGCGCCGAAACCCACAGAAGCAGCTGGATGATCGCTGGAATTGGTCCGGAGACTTTCAGTACAAGCTTAGGTTTGGGCAGCCGCAGACCGTAAGGCCCCTTTGGTTTTTGCCCGAGGTGCCGGTGCTGGGGGCGCTGGCCGACCTGTCGTTCAATTACGTGCCGCGGTCGTTGTCCTTCTCGGCGAGCGCGGAGCGCAATGCCCGCACCACCCAGCAGCGCCCCACAGGCACCCGCCGGCAGGACCGCCCCTACCGCATTGCCTACGAGTTTCGGGACAATCAGCAGTTCACCCACCGCCGCAGTTTTCGCTTTCAGTACGATCCCTTCTCGTTCCTCAGCCTAAGCTACGATTCAAACACGCGGCAGAATTTGAACGACCTCGCGGCCCGTAGTCAAACGAATGTATTCATCCGGAGTGACAGTCTCCGCAGCCGCCTGCTGACGGACGTGGACATTGATCCGGAGGCGCCGGCATCGTTTTTCCAGGAGTCCATTCTGGAGAAATACGGACTTGTGGGAACAGGCCTCACGACCGACGACGTGGGCGAGTCGGTCTTCTTCGAGAATCGTCAGGTGCGTCGGTCTGAGTTGGAGGTCTTCCGGGACCTGCTCGCGGGGCGCGTGGGGCCGCGCACGAACGCGTACGGACAGCGATTCTCGGCCACGCTGAGCATGGGCTGGGTGGACCAGCCGTGGCTGAACTGGGTGGACGTGCAAGATGTCTCGTACCAGTCGCGCTTCGATTGGTCCAACGGCTCGAAGGGAAGCTTGCAGGGGGCGGGTGTGCGCAATTCGCTCACGCTGCGAACGGGCGTAACGCTTCGGCCCAACAAGGTATGGGAGCGGTTCGCCTTCTTTGAGCGCCTGAAGGCAGCGCAGCGTGAGGAGGAGACGCGGGGCCG
Source organism: uncultured Bacteroidota bacterium (assembly GCA_913056185.1). GTDB lineage: Bacteria > Bacteroidota > Rhodothermia > Rhodothermales > Salinibacteraceae > Salinibacter. The sequence goes on along the minus strand of CAJXLV010000028.1, from coordinate 11,934 downwards.
GCGGGGTGGGGGCGAAGACACGGACGGAGAGGAGGGGGATACGGACGATGAGGACGATGGGCTGAGCTGGGAGGATGTGCCCCTGCCCGATCCCCGCGGGGTGTTGCGGGGGGCGGCGCTCATGTTTCTGGACATCAGCGATGTTAGCGTCAACTACAATGGCGACTGGAGCGCCCAGTCGTCCAACGTCGGATCCTCGTTCACGGTGGAGAAGGGCGACACGACGGGGATAAATACATCGTACCGTCTACTGGATGCCCTGCGGGGCGAGGGGCCTTCTATAGGCTACCGCCTGGGCCTCGCCCGCTCCATCGATCCCAGCAATCGAATTTTGAGCGACGAGCTCGGCTTTCAGGTGACCGATGCCCTCAGCAATCGCCACCGCCTGGAGGGCCGTACGTCGCTCTCGCCCAGCGCGTCGGTGCAGGTGGACCTGGGGTGGAACTTGGAATGGCAGACGCAGACCAATACGACCCTGCAGCCGGGCGAGGGGGAGACGGTGGGGCGCTTCTCCACGCAAAGTGGGGAAAACGCAGCGTCCGTATGGGGGTTCGGGTCGGTCGTCTCGTTGGTGCAGGCGCAGGTAGACCGCCTGGAGCAGGGGGACGGCCAGGAAGAGGCGCTGGCAGCTGAGGCCGCGCCCCTCACGAACGCGTCGGTGTCGGCCGACTTCAAATCTGCTTTTTTGACGGGGGGTGGCAGTCTGGGGGCAGAAGGGTTTGCGCCGTTTCCGCTGCCGAACTGGAGCATCCGGTACTCCGGCTTGTCCAACTGGCCTCTCATCGAGAGCATCGTTCAGAATGCCTCCCTGCGGCACGGGTACAACGCGGAGTATCGGTCGAGCTACGCGTCCGTGACGGGACAGGACGAGCCGGAGCCGGTTCCCCTGCTGGAGGGAGTGCAGTTTCGGGCGGCGGACTTTAAGGTGGGGGCGGCCCGGGTCAGCGAGCGCTTTCAACCCTTGCTTGGCCTCAGTATCACGTGGCCGGGCAACCTGGAGACGAGCGTGAAGTGGAATACGCAGACGGAGACGTATCTGCGCACGGCCAACCTGAAGGTCGAAAAGGTCGAAACCACGGAGCTGTCCGGCAGCGTGTCGTACCGCAAGCGCGGCCTCCGCATTCCGGTGTTGGGACTTGGGCGTCTCGAAAATCAGATCCAGTTCTCGCTCACGCTGTCCCGCTCGGTCAATGATGAGCGGAGCTACAATCTGCAGGGGGCCCTCGCGGCGGCGCGGGCGAGCGACTTCTCGCTGGGGGCCGGGGCCATTACTGATCCCACGAACGATTTTGTGGAGGTGCGCAAGCAGACCACGCGCATCCAGATTACTCCGGAGCTCACGTATCGACTAAGCGACCGGGTGACGGGGGACCTGCTGGTGGAGTACGAGCGGTTCAATGGGGACAACCGGCAGCCCTCCTATACTCGCATCAATGGTGGGTTTAACATTCGCGTGAGCATCACGCAAAACTAAGCAGGGGGACGGTGGGTACGGGACAAGCGTTTCCTTTTGCACCTCTCTGAGTGATTCGTGCGCATGCCGCCCCCGGAGTCTCATTCCATCGTCGTGTGTCATCTCGGCCGTGTGCCGTACGAGCGGGCGCGGGCGCTGCAGGAGCAGGTGCAAGAGCGCCTGATTGCGGCGAAGCGGGCCGAGCCGCCGGAAACGGTGCCCCACGTGCTGCTTCTGCTGGAGCACCCGCCCGTCTATACCCTCGGCAAGAGCGGCGACGCGGAGAATCTGCTCGTGTCTGAGGAGCGCCTGGAGGCGCTCGGCGCCACCTTCCACCGCATCGGACGCGGGGGCGACGTCACCTTCCACGGCCCCGGCCAGCTGGTGGGCTATCCGCTGTTCGACCTCGACCGCTTCTTTACCGACCTGGGCCGCTACCTGCGCACGCTCGAGGAGATCATCCTCCGCACCTGCGCGGACTACGGCGTGACGGGCACACGAGTGGACGGGCGGACCGGCGTGTGGGTGGGGCCGGACGAGCGGGGACTGGAGCGCAAGATCTGCGCGATGGGCGTGCGCTGCAGCCGGTGGGTGACGATGCATGGCTTTGCGCTCAACGTGACCACCGACCTCGACTACTTCGACCACATCGTGCCCTGCGGCATCGACGACCGCGGCGTCACGTCGCTGGCGGAAGAGAGCGATGACCCAGTGACGGTGGACGACGTGCGGAGGCCGGTCGTTCGTCACTTTGCGGACCTCTTCGACGCGGAGGTGACGGAGCGTCACGGGACCGACGCCCGGGCGTTTCTGCGGGAGTTGATGAGAGAACGTGTCGGGGAGGATGAACAGTAGCGTCTGCGCGCCGTGTTCTCAATCTGCAAGAGCAGCTTCCTCGCCTTCGGTGATCGCGTCCACGTCCACGGGCGGGAGGTCGTGGTACCAGTCGTGGTGGGGCGACCAGGTGTGGCACTTGTGGCACTGCGTTTCGCGCCACACCGTGCCGCACTCCGGGCATTGGCCCTGCGTGTCGAATGTGTGCCAGGAATGCCCGCACTCACAGGTCCACCGGGCGCTGCGGGGGGGCTCCCACGTGCACTTTGGGCAGTGGATGTCCATGGGCTCACGAAAAGTCGTTGAGGAGACTGCCGGTTGACAAGGCCGCTGCCGGTGAATACCCTGCTTCCGATCCGTGATGAGTGAGAAGTGAATGCGTGAGCTCTGTGGGCCTGACTCTGACGCCGGTCTTCACGTCTCATGCTTCGCGCATCACGGATCTACACACCCGTTCTTATCGATGTCTGTTTCCTTCGGTTCATCCCCTCTCCATCATGCCGACCTTCGACGCCGACAACTTCACCACGCGCCTGCTGGCCGAATCGCTGTTCTACGACCTGGAGTACGGCCTCGTGGGCAGCGTGAGCCTCATCGATCCCGAGACGGAGCGGGAGCTGTACCTCGCATCGTTTATGCCGGACGACGGCACGTACCTGGTGGAGGAAGCCACGGCGTGGGAAGAGGAGCCGACGTTAGAAGAAGACACGGACGTCGCCTACGCCCTGGCCGTCGACAGCGACGTGCACGGGCGCTACGAGGTGCCCGAGGCGGCGGCGCAGTCGCTCTTGGAGTTGGCCCGCGAGCACGCCCTCCTGCCGAGCGTCACCGTGTTGTTCGAAGACGAAGAGCTGTGACGACGTGTGGGCCTAATGGCCGGGGGGCGTGTGGGGGGAAGAGTGCTATCCGCCGGTGAGGGCGGCCCACGCCAGCAGGGCCCAGCCCACGATGAAGGCCACGCCGCCGAGCGGCGTGATCGCACCCAGCCAGCCGGTGTCCGTCAGGACGAGCAGGTAGAGCGTGCCGGAGAAGACCACGATGCCGCCCGCAAAGCAGTAGCCGGCCCAGTACAAAAGAGGGCCCCATCCTTGTGCCGCGGCCCAGCCCACCAAGAGCAGGGCCAGGGCGTGATACATCTGGTACTCCACCCCAGTGCGAAACGTCTCCAACCGATCCGGCGAGACGCGGCCCTCAAGGCCGTGCGCCCCAAAGGCGCCGAGCATCACGCCCAGCCCCGCAGCCAGAGCCCCAAGCCCAACAAAGAAGCGAGTCATCAGAGCGCGAAGCGTCAACGAGAGGAGACAGCGGGTCGGTCGCTACGCATCGTCGAGGGAGCGTTGAAGCAGCGCCTGGAGCAGGTCCAGGTCCGACGCGTCGCCGTGCTCAGGCACCTGCTCCGAATCGGCCTCGCCCCACAGGCGATCGATGCGGTAGTGTGCGCGCTTCTCTGGCAAGAAGACGTGCACCACCACGTCCACGTAGTCGAGCACCACCCACTGGAGGTGGTCCATGCCCTCCCGCTTCCAGGGCGTTTCGCCGCAGGTGTCTTCGACGGTGTCCATGATCCCGTTGGCGATGGCCTTCACTTGCAGGTCCGACCCGCCGGTGCCAATCACAAAGAAATCCGCCATGCTGCTAACCTCGCGGAGGTCGATAACCGTGATGTCCGAGGCCCGCTTATCGGCCATGGCATCGACGACACGGGCCGCGAGGACAGGGCTGGGATTGTCCGGAGTTCGGCGCAGAGAGGGCTCAGGAGAGGAGGGCTGGTTGGGGGAAGCCATATGCGGCTACGACATTGGTGCGGAGGGTGGTGAGAAGAAACAGATGGCCGGCCTGGGCCGGCTACCAGTCACTTTGAAAAGGAGGAAGCGTCTCGTAGTCGTGCCCGATGATGACGGAGGCGTCGAGATAATACTGCGGTTTCAGGTTCTGACGCACGCGTTTGCGAGGGAGGCCGAGGGCCTCGGCGACATTGCGGGCGGCTTCCGGGTTGCCGATGCGGTCGATCACCACCGAGTGCTCCTGGTCGAAGTCGGTATGGTTTCCGACGCTTACAACGTCGAACCCCTGATCGCGAAGATACTCGGTTGTGCGCTCCGCCAAGTTGTCCGCCCCCGCTCCGTTTTGCACTTCGACCTGAATGATGGCTCCGACGAGCGCCGAGGAGTCGGAGGGCGGGCGTTTCGGGCTCGGGCCCTGGAAAAACGTACGGGTGGCGAAGGCGTACAGAAGGACAAGCACGCTGAGCCCTCCCGCCGCAAGGGCCAGGTTCAGAAGCCCGTTGGTGACGCGCGGAGACCACGAGGGCATGGAGCGGAGAAGGACACCTAATTGGGAAAGACTGGGCCTACGCGAGTCATGGTGCTGCGCCGGTAGGCGCCGTACGGACTGGCGTACTGGCCGTAGGGGCTCTGGCGCACCTGGAGGTGCACCTGCATGTTCTCCGACGGCTCATAGGACACCTCGGCGTTTCGCAGGAAGACGCGGGGCTCCTGGCTCCCAAACGCATTGTTGCTCATGAGCGGGTGGGCCACTCCCACATCCACGCGTGCGGACCACGCTGGGTTAAACTTCCACATCATCGAGTTGGTGTACATCCCGACTGAGCTCGAATTTCCGCCGAACGAAGAGAACGACATCTGGTAGCTGTGTCCCATCCGGAAGTCCTCCGCGCCAAACAGATTTCCGAGAGCGTTGCCGGCGGAGGTGCCGGCGTTGTAGAGCTGGGTGACGACCGATGAATTTCGGTCGGCCGTTTCGCGGAGTTGAGCGTGCGCCGGGGCCGTGACGCTCAGCACAAATACGAGGCAGAGAAGTGGCAAAACGGTGCGCATGGAGGGCTCAGTCGTCGATGAGCGGGGGAGAAATTGCAAGAATGGGAGCCTATCCCGTAATACCTCGATCTATTCGGTTTGTTCGGGCTTCATCCTGCCCTCCGGATCCATGTAACAGGCGGTTCGTGGGAGGGAGTCCTGCGCGCACGAGGCTGGAGGTGCCGCGTTCGAGCGTGCAGGCAGTCCCGGTGGTTCTCACCGTACAGTCTTCCCGTACAGTCTTATCCGGAAACGGGCGGTCCATATGCGCGTCCTTGGCATCGAAACGTCGTGCGACGACACCGCAGCAGCGGTGTGGCAGGACGGCGCTGTGGAGGCGAGCGTGGTGTCCTCGCAGGCCGATCTGCACGCCGAGTATGGGGGCGTGGTGCCAGAACTCGCGTCGCGCAACCACCAGCGGCTCATTGTGCCGGTGGTGCAGCGGGCGCTCTCCGAGGCGTCGGTGCACGCGGAGGCGCTCGATGCGGTGGCCGTTACCCACGGGCCGGGCCTGCCCGGGTCGCTGATGGTGGGGCTGAGCTTCGCAAAGGCGTTCGCCCGTGGGCTCGACGTGCCCCTCGTGGGCGTCAATCACCTGGAGGGCCACGTCCACTCGGTGGACCTGGAGCCGCCCGTGCCGCCGCGCCCCTTCTTGTGTCTTGTGGTATCAGGGGGGCACACGGAACTGGTGCAGGTGGGGGAGGGCTTCCGGTACGAGGTGCTGGGCCGCACCCGCGACGATGCGGCGGGGGAGGCGTTCGACAAGGTGGCGCAGCTCTTTGGGCTGGGCTACCCCGGCGGCCCCGCCATCGACCGCCACGCCGAGCAGGGCGACCCGCAGTTCCATGATTTTCCGCGGAGCCGGCTCGACGATTTCGACTTTTCGTTCAGCGGGCTTAAGACCTCGGTTCTCTACTACCTCCGCGACCGGTCGGACGCCGACCGGGAGCGGCTGCTCGACGCGCACCGTGCGGATCTCTGTGCGTCGGTGCGGGCGGCGGTGGTGGATGTGCTGGTGGATGCGCTGCGGCGGGCGCTCCGCGCGAGGGATGTGGCGCATGTGGCGGTGGTGGGCGGGGTGGCCGCCAATGCGTTGCTGCGGCGACGCGTGGAGGCGCTGGGCGCTGCGCAGAACGTGGGGGTGTCTGTGCCGCCGCTGGCGTATTGCATGGACAACGCCGCTATGATTGCGCAGGCCGGTGCGAAGCGCCTTGGGGCTGGGCACCGGAGTGACGCCACGCTGGGCATCGACCCGAGCCTTCAGCTGTAGCCTTTTCGCTTACAACCTTCTCTTGTCTCATGCGCGCCCGCTGGTTGTTTGGCCTGGCTGCCGTCCTCCTTTTTGGGGGCGGGCTTGCCGTAGGAGTCGGGGGGGCGGTGCTCTTTGGGCCCAATACGCCCGCCCACGACGCGCCGCGCAGCGTCTACCTGCCGCCGGATCCGTCGCTCGATGCGGCCCTCGATTCGCTGACCCGAGCGGGCGTGCTGGCGTCGCCGGAAACGTTTCGCCTCGCAGCCCGGGCCACCGGATGGGGGGCGCAGCTGAAGTCGGGCCACTACCGCATCCGGCCTCGCAGCTCCACCTACCGCCTGCTCGACAAGCTGCGGCGCGGGCTGCAGGACCCCGTGCGGCTGCGCCTTCCGGCCGGCCGTCGCGCCGGAGCGCTGGCCCGTACGATGGGGGCAGGGCTTCGGCACGATGCCCATGCCTTCCGCACGGCCCTCCGCGACACGGCCCTCGCCGCTGCGCTGGGCACTGCTCCGTCCCGCCTCTTTGGCTACCTCCTGCCCGAAACCTACGAGTTCTACTGGGAGGCGCCGCCGGAGCGGGTGGTGCGCCGCGCCAAAACGGCGTTCGACCGTTTCTACGAACGCGAATTGGCCGCCGGGGCCGAGCGCCACGGATTTACGAAGCGGGAGGTGGTGACCCTCGCCTCCATCGTGGAGCAGGAGGCGCTCTTCGACGCCGAAAAGCCGCGGATCGCGGGCGTGTACCTCAATCGGCTGCGGCGCGGATGGCCCCTCCAGGCCGACCCCACGGTGCAGTACGCGCTCGTGGACCGGGGCGGAGAGCGGGTGACTCGCGTGCTCTACAAGCATCTCGAGATCGACCACCCCTACAACACGTACCAAATCCAGGGCCTGCCGCCGGGGCCCATCGCCAACCCGTCGCCCGCCAGCCTTCGCGCCGCCGCCTCCCCAGAGCAGCACGACTACTTCTACTTTGCGGCCGACGGCACCGGCGGGCACACCTTCAGCCGCACGCTGCGGGAGCACAACCGCGCCGCCCAGAAGTACCAGCGGCTGCTCGACCAGCGGCGTGCGGACGAACGCTCGCCGGAGTAGCCCCGTGCTGCCGGCAGGGCAGAGGCGCGGTCAGAACGAGTACCGAAGCCCCACGCGCACCTGGTTCCGGACCACCTCCTCGTCGATGAACGGAACGGCGATCGGGTCCGCGTCCGCGGGGGCGGTGGGAGGCGTAACGCTCGCATACGGAACGAATTGGTCCTTCGAGCGCTCCTGCATCCAGGCGGCGTTCAGAGACAGGCGGTCGGTCAACGGAACGCCTGCGCCCGCCGAAAAGAAAAGACGCGACCGGTCGGCATCCTCGCCATCGGCCAATGTAAAGTCGAACCCGCGGGCCCCGGGCCGATAGGCAACGCCCGCCCGGAGAGCAAACCCACTGTCGGACCGATACTCCGCCCCGCCCCGCCAGTTGAAGACGTAGCTGTACTCGTCGAGGGTCTGGTTCGCTTGGTCGATCACAGGCTCCTCCGTGTCCGCGTCGAGGTGCGCCTGCGACCAGTCGACGAACTCGACGTCGGCGGACAGAAGGAGCGGCCCCCCGGTGTAGGTGACCCCAGTGCTGAGACGCCACGGGGTTTGCAGTTCGTACTCAAACTCGCCACGTGCAGCGTCCTCCCGGGAATCGTCGCCGTAGGTCAGCGACCCGTTCTGAAATTCCGTCCGCATGAACGCGTTTGTGAACGCCTCGTCGATGGAGTACCAGGTGGGCGTCTCGACCGCAAACCCGACCCGAACGTTGTCGGTCGCGGCGCCTGAAAACCCGACGCGAAGATTGAGGCCCGTGAGATCGGAGGTGAACCGTTCGCGGAAGAAGAAGCTCTGGAAGTCCTCCAGCAGCCCATCGCCGACGATGACCGAGTAGTCGTCGTCGCCGCCGAGGTCGGTCTCCGTCAGTTCGCTCTCGAACACGTAGGAGCCGTAGGAGAAATTGGCGGCGGCCCCGATCATCACGTCCGGGGCCACTTCCACCGCCCCGGCAACGCTCACCTCATTCATCGAGCCGCCTCGGCTCACCGTTCCCTCTTGTTGAATGTCGCGCCCCGGGGCGACGGCCTGCAGAAAAGGGTACGCGCCGTCCTGGAACCGTGCGTCGAAAAATTCGATGGCGCCCGCCTGAAACGCGACAAAGGGGACGGTCGGAAACACGTCGATGTTAAGCGTGCCGTTGTCCTCCGATGCGCTGTATTCGTTGCTGAAGGGCAGGAACGTGTCGGTGATGGAGCTGGCGGAGTTTTCGCCCGTGTACGTGAGCTCACGGTCAAACGCCGATGTGCGGTTGAAGCCGAGCGCAAACACGAGCGAGCCCTGTTCGGTGTCCACGTTGTAGACGCCCGTAAGATGCCCGAGGCGCGCGGTGGCGTTGTCGCTCGTGCGTCGGGAAGAAGGGCCGTCCACAAAGATCTGGTAGGTGGACTCGTCCTGGCTGAGCAGGGCGCTCAGGCTCCCGCTGATCTCCGACGCCTGGTAGTACCCGAGGCCCGCCGGGTTGGTGTAGAGAGCGCTCGGGTCGGCCCATCCGGCCACGCCACCGGCGCCGCTCATGCCCGTCGCCCGCGTGCCCACCGCCGGGAAGCGGGTGGAGAACCGGTAGGCGTCGTCGGCCGTCTGGCCGTGTGTAGGGGCGGGCAGTCCAGCCCACAGGACCCCGAGGAGCAGAGACGCGATGGGGGCGATCCGAGACGGGCGAGGCATGGGGATAACGGGCGGGTAGGGCAGAAGAGCGAGCCATACGAAAGGCCCGTGGGGAGGCACGGGCCTTTCACGCGCATCGCTGCAAGGCGGGCAGAGGGGGAAGGCTACCGGTCGTCATCGTCGCGGCTGCCGCGGCGCGATCCGCTGTTGCCGTCGTCGCGGGCGGAGCGCTGTCGACTGGAGCGAGCGCGCTGGTCGGACGCGGACGAGCGGCTGGAGCGGGCGCGCTGAGAGCGGTTGGGTTGTGTCCGCTGGGAGCGCTGGCGCTGGGGCGATCGGGACCGGGCCCTGCGGGCGTTTCGGTCCGGCCGCGAGAACAGGTCCGATCGGTTCATGCGTTGTCGCTCGAAGGTGAACGACCGGCGGTCGGATGGCCGCCGCTCAAGGCGGGCTCGCCGCTCGGCGTAGTCGGGCACCTGAATGCGGTCCGGCAGGGCATTGCGGAAGAGCCCGCGGCCGGACCGGCCGATGCGTCCCCCGTCGTCCGGAGAGCGGCGGGAGTCGACCCGCAGTCGCTGCCGATCGTCCCCACGGTCCCGCGACGATTCGCGACGGTTCGCGTCTGAGCTGCGCTCCCTGCTGCCGCGCTCCCTGTTGCCGCGCTCCCTGCTGCCGCGCTCCCTGTCGCCGCGCTCGGCTCGCGGGCGGGACGATCGGTCCCGCGCTTCGGGCCGCCGGGGGCGCGTGCGCCGGGCATCCGCCTCCCGAGACGAGCGCCCAATGCGGGCCGACGAGCGAGGCCGGTCTGCACGCCCCGAACGCCCGCGCCGCGCCGACGAGCGTGTTCGATCCGCCCGGGCCGAGCGCCCGATGCGGCCCGTTCGCAGGGCGTCTGCTCGGTCGGCTGTTCGGGGGGAGCGGGAAACGCTCCGATCGGCGTTCGAGCGTCGGCCGGTCGTTCGCCGATCCCCAGCAGTGGCGCCGCCTCCCACCGTAGCGCCGCGCGGGCCGTAGCTGCGCCCCCCATCCACGCCCGACGCGTCCCCGAAGTAGTAGTACTGGTTGCCGTAGTAGACAGTGCTGTAGTACGGCCGGACGAAGCCTCCGTATCGGTAGAAGGGCCGCGAAAACCGCGGGTACGGACCGCCGAAGTAGAACGAGACCGAAAAGCGCGACCCGTACCACGGATCATGGTCCCACGGGTCGTAGAAAAACGGATCGTAGTGCCATCCGCCGTAGGCCCATCTGTAATCGTAGATGCGGTAGTCGTACCGGTCGAGGGCCCGTGTGCGCTGCTTCTTCGCCCGCCGGGCATCCCGACGATTCTCGCGCCGGTATTCGTCGGCGTATTCCTTCTTTTGCTCCACGCGACGCTCCTTCTCCGGCGCGTCTGCCACCTGGAGCTGCGTGTAGCAGCCCGCAAGGCCGATGGACAAGACGCCGAGAAGCAGCAGCAGCCCAGCTCGGCGGAACAGCGTTGCAAGAGGGTCCACGATACGCATGGCAAGCCACCTTCGAAAAGAAACGGGCGGGTGAATGTCCTTTTCCGAAACGTCCGAATCCCCTCCATTGTTGCTGAGGCCCGGAAGCGGGAAGGTGTAGCCGCCGTCCATCGCGCAGAGGTAACAGATGCGTGCAACCCTCCGGGGGCGTCCGTATCGTTTGGAGTGCGTGTCGTCTGGGGGGCGACTCAGGGCAATCTGGCCGGGCGGAACCCCTCTGCCGGACACCCCGGATCTGCAGAAACGACGAACACTGTCCCGGTCCGTTGAAATCTGCGGAACAGGGCACCTATATTACCAGGGCACCCATATTACATGGCGCAGGCATTCCCCCTTCCGGAGAACCCACCCCGCCTCGCCCCCTCCTTGATTTCTCGGCTTTTCCCTTCCCGACGACATGGCAGACGCAGTTACCCCCCGCGACGAGGACTACTCGCAGTGGTACCAGGACGTGGTCCGCAACGGCCAGCTGGCCGAAAACTCCCCCGCCCGCGGGTGCATGATCATCAAGCCCAACGGCATGGCGCTATGGGAGAACATGCGCGATGAGCTCGACCAGATGTTCAAGGACACGGGCCACGAAAACTACTACTTTCCGCTGTTTATCCCGGAGCGCTACATGGAGCGGGAGGCCGAGCACGTGGAGGGCTTCGCGAAGGAGTGCGCCGTGGTGACCCACTCGCGCCTCACGCAGGACGAGGAGGGCAATCTCATTCCGGACCCGGAGTCGGAGCTGGGCGAGAACTACATCGTACGCCCCACCTCCGAGACCATCATCTGGGACACGTACTCGAAGTGGATCCAGTCGTACCGCGACCTGCCGCTGCTCTACAACCAGTGGGCCAATGTCGTCCGTTGGGAGATGCGGCCGCGCCTCTTTCTGCGCACCGCCGAGTTTTTGTGGCAGGAGGGGCACACCGCCCACGCCACGCGCGAAGAGGCGGTGGAGGAGGCCGAGCGCATGCTGGACGTCTACGCCACGTTCGCCGAGGAGTACATGGCGATGCCGGTGCTGCAGGGGCGCAAGTCCGAGAGCGAGCGCTTTCCGGGCGCGGTGGACACCTACTGCATCGAGGCCATGATGCAGGACGGCAAGGCGCTACAGGCCGGCACGAGCCACTTCCTGGGCCAGAACTTCGCCAAGGCGTTCGACTGCACCTTCACCAACGAAGACAACGAGGAGGAGTACGTGTGGGCCACCTCGTGGGGCGTGTCCACGCGCCTGATTGGCGGCCTCATCATGACGCACTCCGACGACCAGGGGCTTGTCCTGCCGCCCAAGCTGGCGCCGGATCAGGTGGTGATTGTGCCCCTTTTCTTCGATGACGACCAGGAGGGGCCGGTGATGGAGAAATGCGAGCGCCTGCAGGAGCGACTGGAGGACCACGGC
>CAJXLV010000027.1 GCA_913056185.1 uncultured Bacteroidota bacterium | reverse complement strand
CTCTACGACCAGGCGCAGCTTTACGCCGGCGGAGGCGAGGGCCGGGGCCTGGCTTTTGGTGCCGATGAACGATCCCGGGCCGCCCTGCACGCCACTGCTGTTGAACGTGAGGCTCGGGGCGCCCTCGCCCGGCGTGCTCCGCTCGACGAAGAAGCCCTGCATCGCGGCAACATTGTCCGATTCCGTGCCGCGGGTAATCTGCGTGAAGCTACCGGCGTCGGGGTCCCACACCTGCGCGACCTGCTGGAAGCCGTTTGCCGCCGTCATGTTCAGCGCGCTGAGGTCGAAGGCCGAGAGGTACGGATTGCCCATCAGCACAAAGCGCCCGGTCTGGTTGAGGTCGCTCTGGGTACTGTTGCTGCCGGGGGTGTCGGTGCCGGGAACCGCCAGCGTGAAGCCGCCGGACTCGATCGGGTCGTCGCTGTCGTCGAAGAAGTAGACGGCCACGCCCTCGGCGGCGGCGATGGCGTCGGTGTCATTTTCGACGGCGACCCAGTCCTGCGCCGCGGGGTCCCACCGGTAGACGACCGCGCCGTTCACGTCTTGGAAGTTGAAGCTGAAGTTTGCCTCGATGTCGGCAAGGGTGATCGCTTCGGGGAAGCTAAACATGCGCCAGCCGTCGTCCTGTCCCGTGCCGTCGGTGCCGGTAAGGGTGACGGAGGCACCGTCGAAGGTGACCGTTTGGGATTCGGTGACGCTTGCGGTGCCGTCGCTAAAGGTCCAGTCGAGCGTGGCCTGGGCCCCGGCGTCGGAGGTTTCGTAGGTGATGCTCCGGGCGATGTCGTTGACGATGTCGTCGGTCGGGATGATCTCCGCGCCGGAGAAGTTGACCGTGAGGCTGCCGTTCGAACTGGTAAACGTGGCGACCTCCTCCCCGCCTCGGTTGATGGTGGAGCCGGAGAGGCTGTAGTCCGCGCCGGGGTCGGAGACGGTGATCACGTCGTCCGCGTTGGCCCCGCCGCTGCGCTGGACAGTGAGGGAGGCGCCGTTGTAGTTGCCCACCCCGGCGTTGAGCGCCGTCATGTCGGGGTCCGACAGCGTCACGTCGCCGTCGAGCGAGATGACGCTTCCGCCCAGGACGTAGGTGGTGCCCGTGAGGTCCGAGACGGTTGGGGCACTGTTCGGGCCCGGCTCCGGGTCCGCATAGAAGAGATAGTCCGTGTAAGATCCGTCCTGCCCAGCGTCCTGGAGCGTTACGGGGGTGTTGCCGGTGCCCGTCACCAGCTTCGTCCCCGTTCCCGCGCCGCCGGTGTTGTTGCGCACCGGATACCCACCAACGGTATCGTCGTCGTAGTAAAAGTACCAGGTTTGGTTGGCCTTCAGCCCACTGGGGGTGATGGTGATGTCCGCGGTCGAAACATCGCTTGTCTCCACGCCCTCCGCGTCGCCGCTGCCGTCGGTCTCATCGCAACAGAAGGTGCGAATGTTGCCTTCACTATTAGTCGTGTAGCTGCCGTCCACATCGGTGGGGAGCGTGCCGTGGTCGTCGGTGTTGCTGACGCTCCCGCTCTCGAGCTTGATCGTGACGCTGAATTTGTTTTCTGCCGGCTCGGCCGCGCCCAGAACGGTGGACGACTCGCTCCCGCTGGTGTTGACCGCGCTCAGCTTGTAGAAGTAGAGCTGGCCGTTGGTGACCCCGGTGTCGGTGTAGCTCTCTCCGCCACCGGTGTGGCTTACGGTGGCAACGGCGCTGTACGTGCCGTTTTTGCTGGTGGCACGCGTGATGTTGTAGGCGTCAATGTTGGACTCTGAGTTGGAGTCCCATGTCAAGTTCACTTCCCCAGTTTCGCTGGACTGGCCGAGGGCACGCAGCCCGGTGGGGGAAGCGGGCGGCGGCGCAAACTCGTAGGCCCCCATGTCTACCGTCCCGTCCAGCGTGCGGTCGGCCCCGATGAGGTCGGTGGTTTCGGAGATGGCGCCGTCGTTCCCCGCGTTGATCGCAGGACTGCCGGAGGTGAGGCGAAGCCCATCGTCGGCGGTGGCAAAGGTGTTGTCCGCGCCGTCCGGATCGTTCGCATCCGCGAATTGCGGGTCGGCGTCGATGTTGCCGGTTCCCGAAAAACCGCCCTCGACCAGAGAATTCGTGACGGTAGGGGTGGCGTTGTTGTTGGCAATTTGACTGGGCGTGTTATCGTCGAGCACATTTCCGTAGAGCACGGAGTTCCGAATTTCCGGAGTGATGTTATCACCTCTACCAGCATTGTTATCGATCGCCCCACCAAAGCTGCCCGACGAGTTTCCGGAGAAGGTGGAATTTATGATCGCCGTGCTGCTCGTACCAGCTTCGGCATCATTGGAGATCCCCCCGCCGAAGCTTCCCGCTGAGTTGTCGGAGAATACGGCATTCGTAATGCGGGGACTACTTTCCCCGGAGGATCCGTTGTTGTACATTGCGCCGCCTGAAGTGCCTGCATCGTTTTTAAAAAACACAGCATTTGTGAAGGTCGGACTACAATTGTTGCCGGAGCTATTCCCATCGCAGTACACCCCGCCGCCGTTGGCGTTTTCGCCGGCGCCGTTGGCATTCCCCCCCGTGATGGTCACGCCGTTGAGCTCGGTCTCAGTGGTTATATTGGCGTCGACTTGTGTGCCAATTCCATCTGCATCTCCCCCATCCATCACGACGACGTGGTAGCTGTTGTCGGACGCGTCGTCGGGTGTGCCGATGTCCCCGGAGAGAATGGTTTCGTGGCCTGCTGAGAGGTCACGCTCCGACAGGTTGTTTTCGTCCCCGGCAAACCCGCCGTAGATCTTCAGTCCGTTCTCGTCCCCGGTAATGATGAAGCTCTCGGAGCGGTTGCCGTCGGTGACGGTCTGTCCTTCATCCGGGTAGTAGGTGCCCTGAGCGATCCAGATTTGGTCGCTGCCGGTGGCGTTGTCCAGTGCGTCCTGCAGGTGTGTGTAGGCGTCGGTCCACGAGGAACCATCGTTGGCCCCCGTAGCGGCGTGGTCTACGTAAATTTGCCCCCAGGCCGCCGGGGCGGTGGCACTGGCGAGGACGAAGGCACAAAGCAGAGCGCAGAGGCGGAGCCAGCCGGCGGGGGTGCTGAGGGGCGCGGGGCGTGGAGCGTTGGGGGAGGGGTGCATGTCGGTGAAGGGAAGAGCGATGTCGAAACGCATCGTGGTGTGCGAGGACTTGTTGAGGCAAGAGCAGCGCGGGGCTGCGGGCAGAGTGCGAAACGCAGAGGTGGGGAGGAGACCTACGGCTCCGGACTCCGCACCTCTACGAAACGTTTTTGATTAACCCAATGAATTTGGTTTTAGGGAAACACACCTTGCTATATACGGCCCCGCGTCCAAAGAAATTTGTCACAGCGTCCCAAATATTTTCCACAGCGTCCCAAATTTCTGTCATATGGTTCCACACGGGCCCCATTTTGCTTATGCAAAAAGTGATGTTTGGGCCAGCCCTTGCATCAGGGGCGTCGGAAGCGGCCGGGGCGGACGGTATATCGCAGCCCGAACGCCGGGGCCTGGCTCAGCACATCGACCGGCGTGCCCGTGTCCAGTCCGTCTATGGCCGCATCATCGTTTGCAATGATACTGCTGCGGGCTTCGACGAAGAGCGAGGTGCGGCTGCCGAGGAGCACGTCCACGCCCAGCCCAAACGCGGGCCCGATGCCGGCCGTATTGCCGCCGAAGGTGGCGCTCAGTCCGCCGTCCACGTACGGGGCAAGGGTCCAGGCGTCGCCGTAAAAAGTGTATCGACTGAGGAGCTGCACCGTGTGTCGTCTCGTGCCATAGTCCGGGGCAGAGGAGGCCGCGCCGGGCGTCGACACAGAGGAGGGGCCGTCCACGAAGGCGTACTGCCCAATGTGGTAGGACACCCCAAGGTCGACGAGGGACGAGACGCGGTACCCGACCTCGGCCGAGAAGCCGGCGGGAAAGATGTCCGCTGCCGTAAACTTCTGGCCGTCAAAGAGGAAGTCGCGGATGCCAGTAACGCGATCGCCGCCGGGTGCGCCGTCACTGTCGCCCGCATAGTCCGTGATGCCAGTTCCCATCCGTACGTAGTAGGTATCCCCCACGCGTTTGTCCTGGGCGGTGGCGGGGAGGGCAGCGGCGAGGCTGAGGGCAGCGCCGAGAACGAGGATGGTGAGCTGGCGGGCCGTGGGGGCGGCGGGCACCGAGACGGAGCGGAACGAGAGAGGGAGGAGGGAAACGGAAAACGAAGGAGAGAGCATCAAAAACACAGGTGGGGAGGATGCAACAGACACGATCTGGAAGTGGCGGTCTGGTGGGGACCGTCCGTCCTCCAGTGCTTCGGGTCTTGTAGATACAACACCATCCACACCTTTATTTGACGTTGCGTCCCAAGTCTTTGTCAGTGTGTCCCAAATACTTGTCATATTGTCCCACACATGTCCCAATCGTGTGGGTAATAAAAAACGTTTCGTGTCTCCCTTGGAAAAGACATAGTACTGTCATTTTGGTATAAAAAAGAGCGATAGTTCCAAGAGAAAATATTTTTAGAAAAGAGGGGGGTGCGGTACAGACACGCACCCGGGCCAGGCAGATACAAAAGCGCCCCGCCTCCACGAGGGGAGACGGGGCGCGGCCCTTCAGGACTTCATCCAGCCCTGTACGATCCCGTTGGGCGGGCGGGGGCGAGTCCTGCCGACATGCAGAAGGGAACTGCAGAGGGCTGGGGGCATGTCAGTGCGCTCGGCACAGCGGCCGAGGCAGAAAGACTCGTGGTGGGGAGATGGCCCGGCTTAGCGGCCGGGCCAGGGGCGCGCTCAGGCGCCCTGCGCTCTCCTGGGGAGCATTTGTGGGAGGGATTTGTGTGTGGCATGCCGCACTATACGGCAAAAGGTGATGGTGCCCCACGTTGTGTGTCATTCCGCCCCCCGATGCAGCGCTGGGAGAGAAGCGACCGAGGGCTCCAGGAGCAAATCACCTTTGGGCCGGCAGATTGGCTCATAGAGATTCCGAATCAAGTTCAGAAGGACCGTCTTCCGGGCAGGTCACAACGTGAGGAAGGGGCTTGAGGGAGCGCGAGAGAGCTGCCCCTCCATTTCTCCGGGGGAGAAGTCAACGAAAAAGAGGGGGAGCGGCTCTGTACCCGACATCATTTCCGACATCATTTCCGCTGTATCCGAAGAGAGCCCTCGTCGCCGAAGCCTTTCGGACAGGGGCGCGTGTGGGTGCTCCCGCGTCTCGGGGCGATGCGGGGTGGGCCGATTAGTTGCCGAGGGTGTACTGCAGTCCCACGGACGGGGCCTGACTGAGAATATCCACCGGGGTGCTTCCCGATATTCCGTCGACGGCGGCATCATCGGGCACAATGGTACTACGCATCTCGACAAAAAAGAGGGTGTGCGTTCCCAGGGGCACTTCTGCTCCAGCCCCAACGACAAATCCGAGGCCTGCGGTCTGCCCGCCGAAGACCGTTCCGACCCCTCCGTCCAGATAAGGCGTCAGGGCCCATCGGCCGGGCGCAATCGTGTACCGGCCGAGCAGCTGAACGATGTGGCGCACGGTGCCGAGATTGGGGGCATCCGCGTCGTACTTTCCATCGTCGGCAAAGGCATACTGCCCGCCCTGGTACGCCCCCCCGACGCGGAAGCGGGGGGAGACGATGTAGCCAATCTCCGCGGAGAGGGCGTAGGGCACGACGTCCGTATCGGTGAACTTTGCGCCGTCCACGATCACGTCGCCCAGTCCGGTCACGTTGCCGCTGCTCGCGCCGCTCCCGCCGTCGCCGGCATAGTCGGAAAGGCCGACGCCGGCTTTTAGGTAGAAGGCGCCGGACTGCTGGGCGGCGGCGGGCGTTGCAATGAGAAGCCCCGCGAGCACGAGCGCAAGGATCCATCCGTGTTGCACGGCGCTGCGGTCGGGGGCATGTCGGTGCGGACGGGAGCCCCGGAGTGTCGCAGGGGAGTGGGGGCGGGGGAACGGAGAGAATGGCATACGGAGGGGAGCGCGCTGTGAAACGGGAGGGCCAAGAAAGAGGCACCAACCCGAGGCGGCTCTCAGGACGTCGCGGCATTTCATGCGCCGGACATTGGGAACGTTGACGGATTGGCACTGGATTTGATACGAATCAGCAAAGCCCAATGCTTGTCATCGTGTCCCAAATGTTTTCCACAGCGTCCCAAACCCTTGTCGTATGGCCCCACGCGGGTCCCACGTTAAGCGTTTTGGGGACGTAGCGGGGAGAGGAGGCGACGACGTGTCCTCTCCTCGCCTGGGGTCATCCGCTTCGGTCCCGCCCGCTTTGGTCCCGTCCGCCCCCACAAAAAAACGCCCCGCCTCCACAGGGAGAGACGGGGCGCAAGGGGACGAGCCCGAGGGCCTGCAGAGGGCTACGAGGACGCAGAAGATCCCGGCATCATGTCGCTGGGAGTGACGCCGGTGTGCTCGTGGAAGTCGCGGCTGAAGGAGGAGAGCCGCTGGTACCCGACAGCGTAGGCAATTTCCGTGACCGTGCCCGATTCCTGGCGCAGGAGGTGGCAGGCTTCTTCCATGCGCACAGCCAGGATGAGGCCGCCGGGGGTGGTATCAGTGTGGTTGCGGAAGCGACGATACAGCGTAGAGCGGCTGACGGCCAGCTCGTCCATGAGCGTCGCCACGTCAAGTTCGGGATTGCCCAGGTGGTCGCGCACGACAGCCCGCACCTTTTCTTCGAACGGCGAGCGGTCGTTCGTATCGGGGGGAGAGGCAGCGGGCGCAGTGCCCTCGCGCACGGCCTGGCGCAGGCGCCGCTGGGCGGCAAAGACGGACGCGATGCGCTGGCGCAGCACATCCGCCTCGAACGGCTTCTGGATGTAGTCGTCGGCTCCGTACTGCAGGCCCTCCACCTCGTCCTGTGGGGTGGAGCGGGCCGTGAGCATAAGGATGGGAATGGAGCGCGTCTCGGGATGTTGGCGGAGGCGGCGCGTCAGCTCGTGGCCGTCCATGCCGGGCATCATCACGTCCGTCAGGATGAGATCGGGCAGGGCGGACTGGGCGCGGTCGAGGCCGCGGTGGGCGTCTTCCGCACCGAGGACCTCATACGTGGGGGTGAGGATGGCCGAGACGAAGCGGCGGAGATCCGGGTTATCGTCGACCAGCAGGATGCGCTCGGGATCGGGGGCCTCCTCTGCGTCGGCCGGGAGCGAGGCCGGGAGCGAGGCCGCCCTGGAGGAGGCGGCGGGGTCGGGGAGGGAATCGCCGGAGACGGCATCGCGCTCCGGCGCGGCGGTCACGGAAGGGGAGGAGAGATCCGGGGACGAGGGGTCATCCGCCAGCTGGTCCGGGGTGAAATGGTCGGCGCCCCAGGGCAGGTGCACCGTAACCGTCGTGCCCTCTCCCACGGCACTCTCGAGGGAGAGAGAGCCGTGGTGCAGCTCCACGAGGTCGTGCACAAAAGCGAGCCCGATGCCCATGCCGTCGGAGCCGCCGGCACCGCGGCCCCGTTCGAACCGTTCCAGGACGGTGCGTTGCTCTTCGGCGGGGATGCCGGGGCCGGTGTCGTGGACGGACACCTCGAGGCCCGTGTTGGTGCCTCGGGCCTCGAGGGCCACCCGTCCCTCGGCCGGGGTATACTTGAACGCGTTGGAGAGGAGATTACTGACGATGTGTTCCAGCGCGTCAGGATCGGCGTAGAGCGAGGGCGCGTCGGGGGCGCGGCGCGAAGGCAGAGAGACATGAAACGCGATCGACTCGCGATCGGCCAGCACCGAGAAGTCGCGGGTGATGCGCTCGAGCGTGGGGGCCGCGGGGATGGGGCGGGCCCGTAGGGTGTACGTGCCAGCCTCCAGGCGAGCGAGGCCCAGCAGCTGCTCCACCAGCAGCTGGAGGCGCTGCGTATTGCGCTGCACGATGGCGAGGTGCGCGTCGTCCTTGGCCGCGGCGGAGTCGCTGGGGACAAGTGTGCCGTTTTGGAGGTGCTCGCGCACCTGTTGGACGGGGCCCTGGATGAGGGTGAGGGGGGTTTGGAATTCGTGGGTAATGTTGGCAAAGAACCGGCTTTTGGCCGCGTCGAGCTCGCGGAGGCGGTCGGCCTGCTCGGCCAGTTGGTCCTTCTGGTCGTGCACCTCGCGAGTGCGCACGCGCACTTCCTCTTCCAGTTCATTGCGACGCCGGCGCAGGCGGCGGGTGCGCCACTGATACATGCCCAGCACCAGGCCCCCGAGGCTTAGGGCCGAGAGGAGATAGAACCCCCACGTTTCCCACCAGAAGGGGGCGACGGTAAGGGAAAGATGGGCCGTCTCCGGGCTCCAGGGGCCGAGGTGGGTGCGTGCCTGCACCTCAAAGGTGTAGCGCCCCGGCGGCACCTGCGTGAAAAAAGCACTGCGGCGGTTTTGGGCGTAGGTCCACGCGTCCTGCAGCCCCGCGAGGCGGTAGCGGTAGGTAACGTCTGAGGGGTCTTGGAGGCGAAGGCCGGCGTACCGGACCTGGAAGGTGCGCTGCGTGTTGTCCAGGCGGACCGTCTTGGTGTCGGGACGGGAGACGGGCGTATCGTCCACGGAGACGCCCTCGATGTGGAGGGGCGGCGGGGACGGGGCGAGGGGGACATCAGCGGGCGTGAGGGTGGCCGCGCCCGAGATGGTGGGAAACCAGAGGCGCCCGTCGGGGGTGCGGGCCGCGCCGGGCGTGCCAAAGCCGTTGCCCTCCACATTGCGCAGGCCGTCGCGGGTGGAGTACGTCACCGCCCGTACGCGCTGGGCGGTGCCGTTGGCGACCGCGTTGAGCGCAGCGCGCCGCACCCAGAACAGCCCACGGGGCGTGTTCATCCAGAAGCGGCCCTGGTCATCGCTCAGGATTTGATAGATCGACTCGCGTGGCAGGCCGTCGTCAATGTGGTAGTCGGTGATGTGCGCGTCGGCCAGCCTCTCCGTGTCCCGCAGGTCCACGCGGCGCAGGCCCGAGGCAGAGGTCGCGACCCACAGCACACCGGGGCGGTCCTGGTAGATGAAGCCGGGCTGGCGGGCGTCCAGGAGGTCCGTGCCGAGGACGTCCACGCCGTCGCCGGTCCACCGGACGAGGCCGCGCTGCGGCACCGAGAGCCAGAGGGCACCGCTGGGGGCGCGGTGGATCCAGCGCACGCGGCGGCCGGGGAGGGGGCTGTTTGCGGGCGTCAGGTGGGTCCACGACGCGTCGGCGCCGGGGGGCGCGGCCTCGCGGCGGTAGAGGCCGCTGCGCAGGGTGCCGACCCAGAGGCGGCCCTGGGCATCGTCTTCGATGGAGGTGATGAGGGCAGACGAAAGGGGGCCGGGGGCATCCGGCTCCGCACACTGTCCGTTTACCACGCGACACACGTGGGTGCCGCCCGCCCACATCTGCCCGGTGCGGTCTTCGTGCAGGGTCCAGATGTGGTTGAGGGGGGCACCGTCCTTGCGAAGGCGGTAGGCGATGGGGCCGTCGTCGTGCATCTGCACGAGGTTGCCGCGCGCGTCGCCCATCCATACGCTGCCGTTGCGGCGCTCGAGGATGGTGAGAATGGAGTTTTCCGGTAGGCCTTCCGCCTCCCCGAAGACGCGAATGCGGCTGGGGCGCAGGCGCACCAGGCCTTCGCTGTCGGTGCCCACCCACAGGGTGCCCTCGCGGTCCTCAATGACACTACGAATGAACTGCTCGGCCGCAAAGATTTGCGTGCCGTTGCGGTACAGCCGCGTACCAGTGTGGACGAAGAGGGCATCGTCGGCACCGGTGAAGACAAAGTCGCTGGAGGGGAAGACGGACTGGGGCGTCCGTGTGGGCGGGGCAGCAGGGCCGTAGGGCACGAGCTGGTCCTCGCGGCAGCGGTAGATGCCCTGCGGCGTGCGGGCCCAGCAGCTTCCCTGCACCTGGGGGGCGATGTCCGTCACGCGCTCGGGCGTGGGCACGGACGGGGCAGCAGGCAGGGAGCGGAGGCGCCCATTGGCCCAGCGGTGCAGCCCGGCGTTGGAGCCGATGTAGACGGCGCCGTCGGGGCCTTCGGCAAGAACGACCGTTTCGGCCGTGAGGGCGTTGGTATTGGGCACCGGGCGCAGCGTGCCGTCCGGAGTGCGGCGAAACAGACCGTGGCGGTCCGTGGCAATCCAGAGCGTACCGTCCCGGGTGCGGAGCAGGCCGCGTGCCGTCCGGCCCGAGAGGGCAGGCGCCGCCGGGGTGGTGCGGCCCTGCGCGTCCACGCGGAGGAGGGCGTCGTTGGTGCCAACCCAGACCGCCTCGTCGCCTGCATCGTACGCGGTGCTCTGTGTCACCAGGAGCGTGGCGTGGCGGCGGGTGACGTAGGCGAGCGCCCCGCCGCGATACTCTACCAGCATGCCGTCCTGCCACGGTTCCAGGTGTTCCACGCGCCCCCCAGCCATGAGGGTGTCCGTCATTTCGGTGGTGGGAAAGCGCCGGAAGGTGGTGCCGTTGAACCGGCGCACGCCGCGCTCCGCCCCCACCCACAGCATGCCGCCTGGGGGTTGGTGCACCTCGCGAACCGCGTTGGCGGGCAGGCCCTCCATTACCGTCCATCGATGCTCCACATAATCCGGGGCGCTCGGGCGGGGCTGTGCGGCGGCCGGGCTCCAGGCGAGGGCCGCCAGCACACCGCCCAGCCACACGACCAGTCGGCACCAGGGCCAGGAGAACACCGACGGGAGGGAGGCAACGCGGGATGCGGAAATGTGAGACGTCATGGGAGGCAGGCGCACCTGTGCGGGGGTGCGATCAGAGACGGAACGTCAATGGGCAAAGCGTCTCCGACGCAGGCGGCGTCTCCACCGGATGCTACAACGTCGCGGAGCGCGCGTGCAGGGCGGTGCGCTTGCCCGTTGGCGGATGGCGGACGACTTGGGGACCTCTTCGAGGAGGCCTCAGGCCCTATGCTGCATGTGCTGCATGAGGGCGTTTTGATGATACCACAGGATTTTTTGCTGTGCAAGGTGGGGGGAGGGAGGCACAAGAACGTTAACGTATGCCCTCCACGGACCCGTCCGCTCGTCCCGTGCACCGGTTGCCTCAGAACGATGCATCGTCAGAAGTGAGCATCGTCAGAAGGGGGCATCGTCCGTGAAGGCGCCGTCGCCTCCATCGTCGCCCGGCGGAGGGCCGCCGGGGAGGGAGCCATCGCCCGAGGCGGGGCCGCCGGGGGCGTCGTACTGCGTAAGCGGCTCGAAGCGGGCGTACTGCTTCACGAAGGCAAGCTCCACGCTGCCGATGGGGCCGTTTCGCTGCTTGCCGATAATGATTTCGGCGATGCCCTCGGTGGAGTTTCCCTGCTCGTCGACGGTAATGCCGTAGCGCTCGGCGCGGTAGATGAAGGCGACGACGTCGGCGTCCTGCTCGATGCTGCCGCTTTCTCTGAGATCCGAGAGCTGCGGGCGCTTGTCGCCGCCGCGGTTTTCGACGGCGCGGTTGAGCTGCGAGAGGGCGATGACAGGCAGGTTGAGCTCCTTGGCCAGGCCCTTGAGCGAACGCGAGATGTGGGCGATTTCCTGTTCGCGGTTCGCGCCGCTGCGCAGGTTGGCGCCGGAGGCCTGCATGAGCTGCAGGTAGTCGACCACCACCAGGCCGATGTCGTGCTCCGCCTTGAGGCGGCGGCACTTGGCGCGGAGCTCCAGCACGCTGAGGCCCGGGGTATCGTCGATGTAGATGTCCGCGTCGCTGAGCTGCCCGGCGGCGCGGGCCAGGCGTTGCCAGTCGTCATCCGCCATGCGGCCGGTGCGCGCCTTGTGGGCGTCCACGCGGGCCTGCGAGGTGAGCATGCGCTGGGCGAGCTGCTGCGCGCCCATCTCCAGCGAAAAGACCGCCACGCCCGTTGCCTCGTCCGGGTGCGTGGCGGCGTTTTGGGCAGCGGCCAGCGAAAACGCCGTCTTCCCCATGGAGGGCCTCGCCGCGATAATGATCAGGTCGGACTCCTGCCAGCCGCTCGTGAGGTCGTCGAGGCGGGGAAAGCCACTGGGCACGCCCGTGATGCCGCTGTCCTGCCCGTGGATGGCCTCCAGGTGCTCGAAGGTGTCCTTCACCACCTTGTTCATGGGGGCGGCGGCGCGGCGGAGCTGATTGTCCGAGATCTGAAAGATTTTGCTTTCTGCTTCGTCGAGCAGCTCAAAGGCATCGGCGCTGGGGTCATACGCCTGGCGCACCACGGAGGTCATGGTCTCAATCATTTTGCGGAGCAGCGACTTCTCCGCGATGATGCGGGCGTGGTACTCCACGTTGGCCGCGGAGGCGACCTCGGTGGTGAGCTCCGTCAGGTAGTACGCGCCGCCAATATCGTCCAGCTGGTCGTGCCGGCGCAGCTCCTCGGTGAGGGTAACGAGGTCCACCGGGTTGCCCCGTTCGAAGAGGTCCTGGATGGCCTCGTAGATGTGCTGGTGCTTGGCGTCGTAGAAGGCATCAGGGGGCAGGATTTCGACGACCTGTGGGATGGCCTCCCGTTCGATGAGCATGGCCCCGAGGACCGATTTTTCGACGTCGACGGCCTGGGGGGGCATGCGGCCCGATTGCTCGTGCACCTCCTGCGCCTCTTGGCGGCGTTGCTCGCGCTTGCGGCCTCGCATTTTGTCGAGGGGGTAGGAGGGCGAGGAGCTGTCGTCGATGCTCAGGTTGGGGTCGGGGTCGTTGCTGTTGGCCATGGGCGGGGCGTCCCGAACGCGTTCGGGAGAGGGCGAGGATGGAGGCCTGGGAAGCGGCGAAGCCCGGGAGGAGATCGACTCTGAGAAGAGATCGACTCCGGAAGGGGGGGCTATTAGGGGGGGCTATTCCGCAGTCGTGAGCTCATCGTAGCGGGTGCGCAGCAGCTTCATGTCCTCCCAGGTGGGCCGCTTCCATTGCGAGTTGCGGAGGAGGGCGGCCGGGTGGTAGGTCACCATCAGGGGGATGCCGTAGAAGTCGTGCTCGGTGTCGCGCAGGGTGGAGAGGGAGGAGCTGCGGTCCAGGAGCGTATTGCCGGCCACCTTGCCCACGGCGAGGAGGATCTTGGGGCGGAGAAGGGCGAGTTGTTTGTAGAGGAGGGGCAGGTGGGCCTCCACCTCCTCCGCGTGGGGGTTGCGGTTTCGGGGCGGGCGGCTTTTGAGGATGTTGGTGATGTAGACATCCTCCCGGGTGAAGTGGATGGCGTCGAGGATTTTGTCGAGCAGCTGCCCGGCCCGGCCCACGAAGGGCTCCCCCTCTTTGTCTTCGTTGCGGCCGGGGGCCTCGCCCACAATGACGAGGTCGGCGTGCGGGTCGCCCACGCCGAAGACAGGGTTTTCGCGGTCTTCGTCGATGGGCACGAGCACGGTATCGGCGAGATACTCCTCCACCTCTGCGAGGGTCTCGGCGTCCTTGTAGGGCGCATCGTCGGGGATGAGGGCATGGATGCGCTCCCAGGGGGCCAGCGAGGGGTCCTCGGTAGGGTCCATCTGATTGCCGAAGAGGTCGCGGTTGGGCATAGAGGCGGAGGGCTCGTCAGAAGAAGAGGCGGAGGGAGGGAGGGGCAGGGCCTCGCCGGTGAGGGCGCGCTGGTACTCAATGTGGGTGCGCAGGTCGCGAAGCAGCTCCTTCATGGGGCGGGGCGGGCTCGTTACTGGGAGCGATGCGGAGCGGCGGCCAGGACGCGGTCGAGCAGGGCCTCGGCGACCTCGGCCTTGGGCAGAAGGGGGAGGGACTCTGGCGGTCCGTCCCGGCGGAGGAGGGTAACGCGGTTGGTTGGGCCGAAGCCGGCGCCGTCTTCAGCGGGGTTGTTGACCACAATCCAGTCGAGGTTTTTCTGCTCCAGCTTGCGACGGGCGTGGCGGCGGGGGGCGTCGGTTTCGAGGGCAAAGCCGACGAGCACCTGGCCGGGCTGCTTGTGGGCGCCGAGCGTACGCAGGATGTCGGGCGTGCGACGAAGCTGTACGGTGAGGGGGGCGTCCTCTTCGGTTTTTTTGTGCTTGGAGTCCGATGGGTGGGCGGGGGTGTAGTCGGCCACGGCGGCCGCCATAAACACATAGTCGGCGTCCTCGCGGCGGGCCTGCACGGCATCGTTCATCTCGCGAGCGGTGTCGACCCGGACCACGTCCACCGCCTCGGGGGGGGAGAGGGCTGTGGGGCCGCTGACGAGCGTGACGGAGGCCCCGCGCCGCGCCGCCTCGCGGGCGAGGGCGTAGCCCATGGTGCCCGTGGAGGGGTTGGTGAGCATGCGGACGGGGTCAATTGGCTCGCGGGTTGGCCCGGCGGTGACGAGCACGTGGGCGCCGGCGAGCGGTCCCGACAGCTGCGGGGACGGGGCGTCGTCGTCTGCGGACGTCTCGATCAGGGCACCGACGCGTGCGGCAATGTCTTTGGGCGCAGGCATGCGGCCCTGCCCCTCGAGTCCGCTTGCGAGTTCGCCGTGGGCTGCGGGCATGACCTTGTACCCGTTGTCGCGGAGGCGCTCGAGGTTGCGCTGGGTGGCGGCGTGGCGGTACATCTCGCGGTCCATCGCCGGGCACACCAGCACGGGGGCCCGCGCCGAGAGGGCCGTGGCCGTCAGCATCGAGTCGCAAAAGCCGTGGGCCAGCTTGGCGATCGTTTGGGCCGTGGCCGGCGCTACGACGAACGCATCGGCCCACTCGCCCAGGGTCACGTGCTGGGTCCACGATCCGTCCTCGTTCTCCGGAAAAATGTCGGTCAGCACCTCGCGCTCCGAGAGGGTGCCGAGCGTGAGGGCAGGGACGAAGCGCTCAGCGGCGGAGGTCATGAGCACCTGCACCTCTGCGCCGGCGGTTTTGAAGCGGCGGACGAGCAGGGCGGCCTTGTACGCCGCGATGCTTCCCGTGACGCCCAGGATCAGATGCCGGTCGGAGAGGGGGGAGGCACTCATGGGAATGAGGGGCGGGCCGTGCGGGCGGGCATCAAGCGCGGAACAAAAAACGCGGTCGGCGAGGCCGCCTTTTCTCGAAAGGGGGACAGGGCGGTGGGGCGAGTCGCCGGCCGGAGTGGAGGCGGCCCTTTGCGAAGACCGGAGAGGCAGAGCGGCAGGGGGGCGCCCGCAGCGCGCTATTCGTCGGGCGTACGGTAGTAGATCTTATCGTCGAGAAACTCGTCGATGGCCGTGATCGTCGGCTCCGGCTCTTTCTCGTACTCCAGCGACACCTTGGCCTGCTCTTCCTGCATGCGGGCGTCTTCCATCTCGGGGCCGAAGCCTTCGAAGTAGGAGAGCTTGTCGTCGAGCTCCGAGCGGGTGTCGGAGGCGACCTGTCGGGAGCGTTTGGCGAGAATGGCGACGGTTTCGTAGAGGTTGCCGGTGCGGTCGGCCAACTCGTCAAGGTCCAGCGTTTCGATGGGCATGGGGAGAGGCGGCTGCTACGAGAGAGAACAAGAGGGCAGGCGGCGGGGAGAGCGGTCCCGACGGCTGTCGGGATGGGGCTGGAGGCGAAGCGCAACGAGAGGCGGAAGAGGAGGCTCTCGATCGGCTCCCCGTTCCGGGTCTCCAGCCGTGGGATGCTGGTGCGTCACAACTCCAGAAACTGACGAATTCGGGTCAGGGTTTCCTCGACGGCAACGTCCAGATCATCATTCACAACGACCGCATCGCAGGCGTCGGCCTTGGCGAGTTCCTGCTCCGCGCGATTGAGGCGGTCGCGCAGGGCGGCGGGGTCCTCCGTGCCGCGGCTCTCCAGGCGGCGCCGCAGCTCGTCGAGGGAGGGCGGGGCGATGAACAGGACCAGGGCGGCATCGCCGTAGAGGCGTTTGACGTTGAGGGCGCCCTTTACGTCAATGTCGAGCAGTACGGGATGGTGTTCGGCCTGGGCCTCCACCTCCGAGCGGAGGGTGCCGTAGTACCGGTCGGGGTAGACCTCTTCGTACTCCAGAAGGTCGCCGGCGTCGATGCGGGCTTGAAATTCCTCGGGGGTCAGAAAATGGTAGTCTTCGCCGTCTGTTTCGGTGGGGCGGGGCGCGCGTGTGGTCGCGGAGACGGAGAAGCGCAGCTGGGGGAGGGCGGCCAGCACGCGACGTGCGATGGTGGTCTTCCCGGCGCCGCTGGGGGCGGTGAGGACGACGATGGGGCGATCGGGCATGGGGGGGCGACAAAAGGGGAACAGGGACGGGGGGAATGCTGGCGAGGGGCGACCGATGCAGGCCGCACTGTCAACCGCCGAGCACTCAGCCGTGAACTGAGATGTTATTCGACGTTGCGGATTTGCTCTTTGATTTTTTCGATTTCCTCCTTCATCTCCACCGCATGCCGCGAGATGGTTTCGTCGTTGGCCTTGGCGCCGATGGTGTTGGCCTCGCGGTGAATTTCCTGGGTGACGAACTTGAGCTTGCGGCCGGCGGGGGCGTCGGTATCGAGCGCCTCCCGAAACATCTGAAGGTGGGAGTGGAGGCGCACGCACTCTTCCGTGACGTCGAGCTTGTCGGCCAGGAGGGCAATCTCTGTTTCGATGCGGTCGCGGTCGAGGGCGTCCTCGTCCATAAGGCCGTCCAGGCGGGCACGCAGGCGGGCCTGCTGCTCCTGCACGCGGGTGGGGGCACGGTCTTCGATGGCGGACAGGTGGGCGTCGATGGCGCGGGTGCGCTGCTCCAGTTCGTCGCGCAGGGCGGCCCCTTCCTGCTCGCGCATTGCCTGGAGGTCGTCGATGGCGGCATTGAGGGCCGTCATGACGGCGGGCCAGGCCCGCTGGATGGTGGCGGCCTCGCGCTCCTCCTCGCCCCCGAACAGGTCCTCGAAGGCGAGCAGGTGGCGGAGGCGGATGGGGGCATCGATCTCGGCCGCGGCGGCGAGCTGCTCCAGGCGCTCCTTGTGATGCCGCACCAGCCTGGTGTTGATGTCGGCCGGCAGGGGAGCTCCGTTCGTCAGCTCGGCGGACACGTTGACGTCGAACTGGCCGCGCTCAAAGGCCGCCTGCAGGCGCTGTCGAATCTTCGAGTCCCCCTCGGGCAGGGGATCGGGGAGGTGGACGAAGATGTTGAGGTGGCGCTTGTTGGTAGACTGGATCTCGACGGTGGCGGTGGCCTCTTCGGTGCTGGCGTGGCCGCGCCCGAAGCCCGTCATGCTGCAAATCATAATTGGAGCGGCGTTGGGGGCGGGGAGGGGAGAGGAAGGGAGCCTCCGTTTGGAGGCGCGAAGGGGGGCGCAAATCAGAAAAGCCGAGTCGGGGGGACTCGGCCTTCTGTGCGCAGCATCCAATGGCGGGAAACGGCGGAGGGGGAGGGATTCGAACCCTCGGTACCGCGAAAACGGCACACTCGCTTTCCAGGCGAGCACCTTCGACCACTCGGTCACCCCTCCGAACGGGGCATGGACGGGAGCGGGCGGGGCTTGCGGCCCACGGCCCAGCCGCCCCTCCTTACAAGGCGCTATACATCCAGGATTTGTTCCTTCTTCTGCTCCAGCAAAGAATCGACTTCTTCGGTGTGGGCGTCGGTGATGGCCTGGAGGTCCTCCTCGGCGCCGTAGTAGACGTCCTCGGAAAAATTTTCGGCCTCCACGACCTCTTCAATGCGGTTTTTGGCGTCGCGCCGCACGTTGCGGATGGAGATTTTGGCCTCTTCGGCGCGCTCGCGGCTCGTCTCTACCAGCTCCTTCCGTCGTTCCTCAGAAAGGGGCGGGATGGGGATGCGAATCTTTTCGCCGTCGTTGTTGGGATTCAGCCCCAGGTCCGCCGTCATGATGCCGCGCTCAATGTCCTCCATGGCGTTGCGGTCGAACGGCTGCACCAGGATCAGGTCCGGCTGCGGAGCACTTACGCTGGCCACCTGCTCCAGGGGCGTTTGCGAGCCGTAGTAGTCGACCGTTACGTTTTCCAGCATTGCCGGGGAGGCGCGCCCAGCCCGGATGGTACGGAGCTGAGACCGCAGGTACGAGACCGACTCGTCCATTTCGTCCTCAGCGTCGTCCAGAACGGTTTGAACGGGGTCGTTGGGCATTGGCGCGAGGGGGAATGGGTGAGCAGGAGGGTGGAGAGGCGGGGGCGGCGCTATGCGGGAACGCGCTCGGCGGCGCTCCGGGTTTCGTCCCAATGCACACGGGTCCCCACAGTTTCCCCCTTCAGGACGCGGTGCAGGTTGCCCGTGGTGGCCATGTTGAACACAATGATGGGCATTCTCGACTCTTGGCAGAGGGTGAGCGCGGTTTTGTCCATCACGCGCAGGTCTCGCTCAATGACCTCCCGGCCGTGGATCTGCTTAAAGCGCTCCGCGGAGGGGTCTTGTTCGGGGTCTGCCGTAAAGACGCCGTCCACGCGCGTGCCCTTCAGGATCACGTCGGCGTCAATCTCGAGGCCACGCAAGGCCGCGGCGGTGTCGGTGGTGAAGTAGGGGTTGCCCGTGCCGGCGCCAAAAATCACGACGCGTCCCTTCTCCAGGTGGCGGATGGCCCGGCGGCGGATGAACGGCTCGGCGATCTCCTCCATCTTGATGCTGGACTGCAGGCGCGTGACGAGGTCGACCTGTTCAAAGGCATCCTGAAGGGCCATGGCGTTAATCATGGTTGCCAGCATGCCCATGTAGTCCGCATGGGCGCGGGTCATGCCCTGCATTGCATTCTCGACGCCCCGGAAGATGTTGCCGCCGCCGATGACGACGGCCACGTCCGCGCCAGCATTCACCGCAGCGGCTACCTCGCGGGCGTAGTTGCGCAGCACCGTCTCGTCAATCCCAAAGGCCCGGTCGCCGCCCAGTAGGGCCTCGCCACTCAGCTTCAGCAGCACGCGGGAGTACGTGAGGGAAGAGGCCGAGGGCGACGAGGCGGTCATGTAGGCGGGCCGGTCTGTGGGGCGAGGGGCGGGAGCGAAGGGGCGACGCTCGCAGGGGCGCGTGGGGCGGGGCTCCGGGCGCTAATCGCCGAGGGCGTACCGCGTGAAGCGCTCCACGGACAGCTCGGCGTCGTCCAACATCTCTTGCACCGACACCGAAGAGTCCTTCACGAAGGCCTGCTCCAGCAGCACGTGGTCCTCGAAGTAGCGCTCCAGCTTGCCCTCCACGATGTTTTCGATGACGTGCTCGGGCTTGCCTTCGTTGATGGCAGCTTCGCGGGCCACCTCACGCTCCTCGTCCTTGACCGCCTCGGGCACCTCCTCGCGGGTAACGGCGACGGGCTCCAGGGCAGCGACCTGCATCGCCACGTCGCGCGCGGCGTCGGTCGCGTCGGTGTTGCCGTGCACCTCTACGAGCACGCCCAGGCGCGAGCCCGGGTGCACGTAAGAGACGATTTGCCCGTCCGGGCTTTCCAGCACTTCGAAGCGGCGGACGGTCAGCTTCTCGCCGATGCGGCCCGTGAGCGCCACCAGCTCCTCTTCGATGGTCACGTCGTCGGCGTACGGGAGCGCCTGCAGGGCTTCCAGGTCGGCCGGCGATTCGGCAAGCACGCGCTCCGCGACCGTGTTGGCGAAGGACTGGAAGTCGTCGTTGCGGGCCACAAAGTCGGTTTCGCAGTTGATTTCCACGATGGCGCCGGCGTGGCCATCGTCCGCCACGGCGGTCACCACCAGGCCCTCGTCGGCCTCGGCCGCGGCGCGGTCGGAGGCAACCTCCTGGCCCTTCTTGCGGAGCAAGCTGACAGCCTCGTCGAAGTCGCCGTCGGTTTCTTGCAGGGCTTCTTTGCAATCCATCATGCCGACGCCGGTGGCATCGCGCAGCTCTTTTACCTGTTGGACAGAAACACTCATGGGGAGGGGGAAGGTCGGTCAGCAAAGGGGCGTTGGGGCGGTCCGGAAGGCGCTCGGGGGCTATGCCGAGGCCTTCGCCTTTTTCTCCATCTTGCGCTCCTCCAGGCCCTCTTGCACGGCGTCGGTGAGGGTGGAGGTGACGAGCTCGATCGAGCTGAGCGCGTCGTCGTTCACGGGAATCGGGAAGTCAACATTCTTCGGGTTCCCGTTGGTGTCCACCATGGCGATGATGGGGATGCCGAGGTTGTTGGCCTCGCTCACGGCAATGTCCTCGCGCTGCACATCGACGATGTAGATGGCGCCGGGCAGGCTGGCCATGTTGCGGATGCCGCCGAGGGTGGTTTCGAGCTTTTCGTGCTCGCGGAGCCGCATCAGCTTCTCCTTCTTCTTGAGCTTGTCGAGCGTGCCGTCGCGTTCCATGCGCTCGATCTCCTCCATGCGCCGGATGGACTTCCGGATGGTCTGGAAGTTGGTCATGGTGCCGCCCAGCCAGCGATCGACCATGTGGGGCATGTCGCAGGCCTCGGCGTGCTCGCGGACAATTTCTTGCGCCTGCGTCTTGGTGCCGGCAAAGAGGATCTTCTTGCCGCGCCGCGCAAAGCGCTTGGCCGCTTCGGCGGCCTGATCGAGCAGCACTTGCGTCTGCATCAGGTCGATGATGTGGATGTTGTTCCGCTCCATGAAGATGAAGTCCTCCATGCGCGGATTCCACCGGCTCGTGAGGTGCCCAAAGTGGGCCCCGGCCTTCAGAAGCGCCTCCACCGTCACGCGGTGCGACGATTCTTGCGAGTCCTGTGCCTCGTCTGCGTCTTCCGCGGGGGCGTCTTCCGCGGCGGCAGCGTCTTCAGTGGACGCCTCTGCAGTGGGCGCTTCTTCGGGCGAGGGGGCAGTCTCTTCAGCGTGGGAAGAAGAGGCGTTGTCGGACGCCTCGGGGGAGCTTTCGTCCTGAGCGTCGGACGTATCCGTTGTGGTCTCGTCAGCCATCGATTGGGGGTAGGTGCGTGGGAGATTGGGTTTGTGCGACTACGACCGTCGTCTGCGCAGCGAAACCACGGTTCGGGCTGGGAGGCGTGGGGGCGTGGGAGGGGAGGGCATTGGCGTGTTTGCGCTCCCCCCATTTCCCTGCGCTCACAACCCAGGACGTGGTCAACCCACTGTCGCATCGGGCCGTATGGTTGATAAAGGGGCGGGGCCGGACGGTGAGCGCTGAGGGCCAGAGCCGTACTCGGGGGCTCTCGCAGGACGCGCTTCGTGTCGGGCTACCGCTTGCTGTACTGTCCTTTCTTGCGGGCGCCAGGCTGGCCATACTTTTTGCGCTCGACCATGCGGTCGTCGCGCGTAAGGTAGCCCGCATCGCGGAGGGGGCCGCGCAGCTCCTCGTCGTACTCTACGAGCGCGCGGGCGACGCCGAGCCGAATGGCTTCGGCCTGCCCGGTAAGGCCACCGCCGGAGGCGTTCACCTTCACGTTGAACTGGCCAATCAGGTCGGTCGCGTCGAACGGCTGGTCCAGCGTGCGACGGCGCCATGCCACCGGGAAGTAGTCTTCGGCGTCTTCTCCGTTGACGACAAAGCTGGAGCCGTCGCCGGGGCGGAGGTATACGCGGGCGGTGGACGTCTTGCGGCGCCCAATGGCCTGGTACTGCGTCATCTTGGGCATGAAAGCGTCGGGGGATCAGGAAAAAGGAGGTCGATCGTCGGCGACTGTCGCAGCCCGGAAGGCGTTCGGGGCGGACACTACGCAGTTTCGAGGGGGGCGGGCTGCTGGGCCTCGTGCGGGTGCTCCGGCCCGGCGTACACCTTCAGCTTCTTGAACATCTTCCGGCCCAGGGGGCCGGTCGGAAGCATGCCCTTCACGGCCTTCTCCATGATGGACTCCGGCTTGTTGGCACGCACCTCTTCCGGGCTCTCGTGCCGGGCCCCGCCGGGGTAGCCGCTGTACGCGTGGTAGGTCTTCTGCTGTTCTTTCCGCCCGGTGAAGCGCGCCTTGTCGGCATTGATCACGATCACAAAATCGCCCGTGTCTACGTGCGGCGTGTACGTGGGCTTATGCTTGCCGCGCAGGATGCGGGCAATTCGGGAGGCGAGGCGGCCCACAACCTGGCCGTCGGCGTCCACGACGTACCAGTCGCGGTCCACAGTGTCGGGCGTGGCGTTGTAGGTCTTAAAGCTTTGGGTGTCCATGGGGAAGGCCGTCGCTTGGCACGGATCCGGAGAAGCGCGAGGGGCAGCAGTCTGCGGCCGGAGGGCACGGCCGGACCACGCAGTGATCGGGCCGCGCCACTACACTCGCGGCTGGAGATTTATTTCAATCACTGTGGCACGGATGAGAAAAGCCGTAGTTTTGGCAGCCTGGTGGATTCCTGTAATCTTGACGGTCCGCAAGGGGGCGAGGGGGAAGCGCTGTGGGAGGCTGTGGGGGAACGGGGCCTGCGCAGCATTCATTTCAGTGTACTCCGCCTTTCCGCAGACAGGTCCTTCGGTGCCATGTTGACCGTCGACATTGCGTCCCTCTCGCCGGGGATTCACCACGTGGAGCTCGCCCCTTCGCCCGGCCAGGTGAACCTGGATCCGTCCACCTTCCGCGACATTTCGGTGGAGGCGGTGCTGCAGTACCACCGCGACCGCATCCTGGTGCAGCTGCATGCCACGGCGCAGGCCACGCTGACGTGCGACCGCACCCTGGAGCCGTACGAGGAGGCCCTGGAGGGGGCTTACAACGTGCTCTTTGGGCCGCCGTCGATGGTGGGGCAGTCGGGGGACGAGTTTGAAGAGGTGCGCCCCCTGGACCCCGCCGACCGTGAGATTGACCTTACGGAGGTGGTGCGGGATACGCTGCTCCTCGCCATTCCGCAGCGTACTGTTGCGCCGGGGGCCGAAGAGGCGCCCATCGACCGGGAGTTTGGGGCGACGGAGGCGGACGACGACGCGGAGGACGGCCCTGTGGATCCGCGCTGGGAGGCGCTCAAGGAGCTGAAGGACGAAGAGTGACGTTGTTGCTTCCCCTGCCCCGACGGCCTGGGGGAGGGGCGTGCCCGGGGCACAGCCTCATGGGGGCGTCTCATGGGGGCGTGTGCTGTAAATTCTGGGCGAAATGATCGCGGAAGCCGAACACCACCGCGCCGTCTCCATCAGAGGAGCGATGTTCCGGAGAAGCATTCCGGCATTGCACATCGACTGTATTTCTTTCCGAGAGGCCCCGCCATGGCTGTTCCCAAGCGTCGACATTCCAAGTCCCGCACGCGCAAGCGTCGCTCCACCTACTACAACGACCTGGAGCCGCCACAGCTGATGGAGTGCAACAACTGCGGCAACCCGAAGGTGATGCACCGCGTGTGCAAGCGCTGCGGCCACTACCGCGGTCGCAAGGTGATGGAGCCGACGGAGGAGCTCCTCGCGTAGGTCGGCCTCGTTGGCGTCGTCGAGAGGGCCCCGTCGTGTCCCGGGCGCCACCGGGACCGCTTCCGTCTGCCGCTTCTGCCTGCTGTTCCCCCGCGTCCCTCGCTCGTCTCGCGCCGGTGAGGACCGGGGGCATTTTTTTGTCAGGTCTTCGTGCGGCGGGGGCGTGCAGGCTCGGCGATTGTCCGGGCGCACGGCTATGTTGCCGTTCGTGCCGTTTCCGCACAGGGCGACGAGGCGCCCCGGGGCTTCTTCCAGTCCTTTCCCCATGCTCACGATCTGGCAGATACACCCACAGTTCGTATGGCAGCATCGCGCATCGCAGTGGACGCAATGGGCGGCGACCAGGCGCCGGAGGCTGTGGTGGGGGGCGCAGTGCAGGCCCTCCAGCAAGCGGAGGCAGGCACCCTGGCAGTGCTGCTGAGCGGCCCGGAGGCCCTCCTCACCGATCTGATTGCGGATCACCCCAACGCCCCCACGGAGGCCCTCGACATTGTGGATGCGCCCGAGGTGATCGGGATGGGAGAGGCGCCGTCCACCGCCGTCAAGCAGAAGCCGAACTCGTCGATCCATCGCGGCCTTGCGGCCCATCACGACGGCCACGCCGATGCGTTTGTGAGCGCCGGAAATACGGGGGCCATCATGGGCGCGTCGATGTTTATTCTACAGCGTGTGCCCGGGGTGGAGCGCCCGTCCATCGCGGGCTTCTTCCCCACGCTTCGCGGCGCCTCGGTCGTGCTCGACATTGGCAGCAATGTCGACTGTAAGCCGGCCCACCTGCTCCAGTTTGCCCGCATGGGCACCGTCTACGCCCGTGAGGTGCTCGACAACGAAGATCCCTCCATCGGCCTCCTTAACATTGGAGAAGAACCTGGCAAGGGCAACGAGCAGGTGAAGGCTGCCTACGACCTGCTCGACGCGGCCGAGGCCCTCAACTTTGCGGGCAACGTGGAGGGGAGTGATTTGCTCTTTTATGCTGCGGACATCATTATCTGCGACGGCTTTGTGGGCAACGCCCTCCTGAAGTTCGGCGAGAGCATGACGACCGTCCTCACGGACATGTGCCACCAGGAAATGGAGCGCCAGTCGCTCGGTGCGGAGGAGCGGGCGCTCGTGTCGGGGGTGTTTGGGGAGGTGCGCAAAGGGTTCGATCCGGAGGCGGAGGGCGGGGCGCCGCTCATTGGGGTGAATGGGAATGTGCTGGTGGGGCACGGCCGCTCGTCGCCGGACGCCATCGCTCAGCTGATTCACTCCGCCCGTCGGCTCGCGTCCCGCAACGTGCCGGACGCCCTGGAGGCTGCGTTCCGCTCGTCGTCGTAGCCCCTGTGCGGCGGCCCTCGGGCTTCCCACCGTCTTCTGAACTGTTCCCCTCGCTCCCCCATGTCCGCTGCCCCCACCGCCCGCCACGCCGCCATCACGTCCGTCGGGCACTTTTTGCCCGAGACGCGGCTGACGAACGGCGACCTGGAGGAGATGGTGGAGACGAGCGATGAGTGGATCCGCACGCGCACCGGCATTGAGGAGCGCCGCATCCTGACAGACGACGACAAGGCCACGTCCTACATGGCTACGGAGGCGGCCCAGGAGGCGCTGGACAAGCGCGGCCTCGCGCCGGACGCGGTGGACGTGATCGTGGTCGCGACGGTGACGCCGGACATGCTGTTTCCCGCCACGGCGTGCCGGGTCCAAGACAATCTGGACGCCTCCAACGCCTGGGGGTTCGACCTGTCGGCGGCCTGCAGCGGCTTCATCTATGCGCTCACCACCGGGGCGCAGTTCATCGAGTCGGGCCGCGCGGAGACGGTGCTCGTGATTGGTGCCGATACGATGAGCTCCATCGTCGACTATACGGACCGCACCACGTGCATTTTGTTTGGGGACGGGGCGGGGGCGGTGCTGCTGGAGGCGGACGCGGAGGCGGGCCTGCACGACGCGGTGCACCACGTGGACGGAGAGCATGGAGACCTGCTTCGCATGGAGGGCGGCGGCAGCCTCCATCCCCCCACCCACGCCACGGTCGATGCGCACATGCACTACCTGGACCAGGCCGGGCGCCAGGTCTTTAAGTTTGCTGTGACGCGCATGGCGGACGTGTGCGAAGAGGTGCTGGAGCGCAATGATCTTTCCGCGGACGACGTGGACTACCTCGTCCCGCACCAGGCCAACCAGCGCATCATCGACGCCACGGCGGCCCGCATGGGCCTCGCGTCCGACCAGGTGATGGTCAACATCGACCGCTATGGCAACACTACGGCCGCGACCATCCCGCTCTGCCTCTTCGACTGGGAGGAGGAGCTGCAGCGGGGCGACGACTTGATTCTGACGGCCTTCGGGGGCGGGTTTACCTGGGGCGCGGCCCACCTCACGTGGGCCTACGACTGATTCGGCACCTTCTGGGCC
The DNA here is from genome assembly GCA_913056185.1 of uncultured Bacteroidota bacterium. Lineage (GTDB taxonomy): Bacteria > Bacteroidota > Rhodothermia > Rhodothermales > Salinibacteraceae > Salinibacter. The sequence continues at coordinate 24,738 of CAJXLV010000027.1, read as the reverse complement.
GGCGTCCGCGTTGCCCCCTGTGCACTATTTGTCCACCACGTCTTGTCCACCACGTCCGGAGTTTCTTCGCCCATGAGTACTGCCTTTCTCTTTCCCGGCCAAGGCTCGCAGTCGGTTGGCATGGGACATGCCTTGTACGAGCAATTTCCCGCCGCCCGTGCGCGCCTGGAGGCCGTGGATGCCGCGCTCGACGTCGACCTGCTGGCTCTTATGTTTGGGGCCGGGGACGAGGGGGAGGCGGAGGAGCGCCTGAAGCAGACCGAGTACACCCAGCCGGCGCTGTACGCCCACAGCCTGGCCGCGCTGGTTGTGCTGGAGCAGAGGGGCCTGCGCCCCGACATGGTGGCGGGCCACAGCCTCGGGGAATACAGCGCCCTGGCGGCGGCGGGGGCGCTCTCGTTCGAAGACGGGCTTCGGGTGGTGCGCCGTCGGGGGGAGCTCATGGCCGAAGCGGGCGAGCGACGCCCGGGGGCGATGGCGGCGATCCTGGGCGCCAAGGACGCGGCCGTGGAGGCGGCCTGCGACGAGGCATCTGCGGCCGGGGAGGGGGTGGTGCAGCCCGCCAATTACAACGCGCCGGGGCAAATTGTCATTTCGGGCGACAAGGCAGCGGTGGCGCGCGCCACCGAGGCCATCAGCGGCCGCGCCCTCCCGCTGCCCGTAAGTGGGGCCTTTCACTCTCCCCTCATGGACTATGCCCACGACGGGCTGGCCGAGGTGCTGGACGACGTGACCGTTGCGGCGCCCCGCTGCCCGGTGTACCTAAACGTGACGGCCGAGCCCACCACCGACCCCCAAGAGATCCGGCGGCGCCTGATGGAGCAGCTGGGCGCCCCCGTGCGGTGGGCCCAGGCGCTCCGCCGCATGAAGGCCGATGGGGCGCAGCGCTTCCTGGAGGTGGGCGCGGGCGACGTGCTGCAGGGCCTCGTGCGCCGCACGCTGGACGATGTGGAGACGATCCGCGGCGCCGGCACCCCGGAAGAGATTGAGGCGGCGGTGGAGGCCTAAGACGAGCCCGGCCCCGAGGGGGGGAACGGCAGCCCCGGTGCGCGAGTGTGAGGATCCCCCTCTCACGCCCGCCTGTCGGCACTCTCCCCGACTGTTCCGCCCGTCCCATGGTTGTTTTGACACGCAGCGCCGCCCGCCTGTGCCGCGCCGTCCCTGCCGGGGCGAGCCTCGTCCTTCTGCTGGTCCTGGGGACCGGCTGCGGGGGCGGCAGTGAGTACGCCACCGAAACGGGGCAGATCGCCCAGCGCTTCCTGCCCACCGTGCGCACCGTCGACCATCACCCCGACTCGGTGCGCGCCCTCACCATCGCGGAGGACGACGAGACGCTGCAGTTCGAGCTGGGGGCCGACTTCCAGGCCCTCACCCAAAAGTGGTCGTGCCGCTTCCAGAACATCGGGGCGGGCCCGCCGTCCCGCTCGCGCACGTACGCCACCTTTTGGAGCCTCGAGCTGTCGCTCGTGTCCCTGCAGCCGGAGACGGGCTTGCTTTCGCTCCAGAAAGAGAAGGCGCGCGACCTCGTGGCGGAGCGCCGCGCGGAATACCACGACACGATCCAAATCGACGTGTTCTGGTTCCTGGGGCGAGGGGAGGACGGCATCATTGCGGGGCCGGGCGCACGCACCGAGCTGCAGGTGGGCGGGCACACGCTGCGGCCGGTGCGCACGGACTACGGGGCGCTGCGGGAGGCGTTTGTGGCGGGGGGCGAAACGGTGCTCTACCGCCGCAATACGCTGCACTTCCCCCGCACTGTAGACGAGGCGGATGTGCTGCGCGACGCCACGGGCATGCAGCTGCGGGTGCGCCGGACGGGGGCCGCCTCGCGCGAACAGTTTACGTGGCGCTGGGAGGGGCAGCCCTGAACCGCGCCGGCGCCGCGCCTTGCCTTTCCGGCCCGGCTTCCCAATCTTCCGAGAGCAGTCCGCTCCTCTTCCCCATAGTCGCTTGGTACACCATGCAGGTCGACCTTGACGCGTCCACTGTCCTCATCACCGGCGGCACCCGCGGCATCGGGCGCGCCCTCGTTGAGGCGTTCGCGGAGGCAGGCGCCAACGTTGCGTTCACGTACCGCTCCTCCACCGACGCCGCCGCGGCCCTCGTCGACCGGCTCGAGGAGCAGGGCACCGAGGCGCTGTCGCTCCAGGGCGACGTGGCGGATCTCGCCGCCGCCCAGGATCACGTTGAGGCCGTAACGGACCGCTTCGGGGGGCTCGACGTGCTCGTGAACAACGCCGGCATCACCCGAGACGGGCTCCTGCTTCGCATGTCGGAGGACGACTGGGACGATGTGGTCGACACCAACCTGAAGGGCGTGTTCAACTTCTGCAAGGCCGCCTACATGCCCATGATGCGGCAGCAGAGCGGGGCAATCGTCAATATCTCGTCCGTGGTGGGCACCACCGGCAACGCCGGACAGACCAACTACGCGGCCTCCAAAGCAGGCATCGTGGGCTTCTCCAAAAGCCTCGCCCAGGAGCTGGGCAGCCGCAACGTAACGGTGAACGTGGTGGCGCCCGGCTACGTGCACACCGACATGACCGACGAGCTGGAGGAAGAGACGCAGGCGTCCATCCTCGAGACGGTTCCGCTCGATCGCCTCGCCGAGCCCCGTGACATCGCGGAGGCGGTTCTGTTTCTGGCCTCCCCCGCCGCTACCTACATCACCGGGCACGTGCTACACGTAAACGGCGGCATGGCCATGTAGCGGCGTGGCCATGTAGCGGCGTGGCCATGTAGCGATGCCATGTAGCGATGCCGCGTCCGCTCCTGCTCTCGCCCGGCCCCTCCCACAGACGGCATTCCCACAGACGGCATTCCCACAGACGGCATTCCCACAGACGGCACAGAGACGGCCTGAAGGACGGGGGATCGTTCGGGCGAAGATGACGTATCACTTTTCGGCGGTCTGTAGCAAGGTCCCCGCCGCCTCCGTCGGGCCCCACCGCCAAAGATGCCCGCGCTCCCCTTTGTGATCAGACCCGCCCAATCGCAGTCCCCTGTCTTTTTGACCTCTCCCGGAACTGAGTTGATTTCGAATGGCTGCTGACATCCCAAACAGTGCGTATACGAACGTCATCGACCTTACCTCCGAGGCGCAGAAAGAGCGGCGCCGCGACAAGATTGGCGACCTTCATGAGCCCGATCCCCCCCTCGACGAAATGACCGTTGCCGACCTGTCGGGGGACATGGAGCAGGCGGTCTATGCGGCCGGCTGGCGCGAGCTGATGGACGTGCAGCGCAAGGCCATTCCGTACGCCCTTGACGGACGCGACCTCATTGTGCAGTCGCAGACCGGATCGGGGAAGACGGGGGCGTTCCTGCTGCCGCTCTTCGACTTTGTGGACCCCGACGTGCAGGAGCAGCAGGTGCTCATTCTCACGCCCACGCGGGAGCTGGCGCGCCAAATCCACAAGGAGTTTGAGCAGATGAAAATCGCCACGCCGCACACCAACCGCATGGAGGCGGTGCTCATCTACGGCGGCGTCGGCTACCAGCCCCAGATCGACGGCCTGAAAAACGGCGCGCAGGTGGTGATCGGTACCCCCGGCCGCATCCTCGACCACATCAAGAAAGACAACTTCGACGCCAGTACCCTCCGCATGCTGGTGCTCGACGAGGCCGACGAGATGCTCTCGATGGGCTTCTATCCGGACATGAAGGACATTGTGGAGCACGTGCCTCCCGGTCGCGTCTCGTACATGTACAGCGCCACCATGCCGCCCAAGGTGCGCTCCGTGGCCCGTGAGTTTCTCGACGACCCGGGCTTCCTCTCGCTCAGTACCGACAACGTGAGCGTAGAGGCGAACGAGTACCGGTACTACCTGGTAAACCCGATGGACAAGGACCGGCTCCTGGCGAAACTGCTGGAGCTGGAGACGCCGGAGACCGCCATCATCTTCGCCAACACAAAGCGGGAGGTCAGCTACCTCCACAAGTTCCTTGCAAACAAGGGCTACGACGTGGACGAAATGTCCGGCGATCTGTCGCAGCGCAAGCGCGAAAAGGCCCTCGACCGCCTGCGAGAGGGGGAGACGCGCCTGCTCGTGGCCACGGATGTCGCGGCCCGCGGCATCGATGTGTCTGAGCTCAGCCACGTCTTTATTTACGACGTGCCGCAGGACCACGAGTACATCATCCACCGCTCCGGCCGCACGGCGCGGGCGGGGGAGGAAGGCACCACCATCGTCCTCTCTACCCATGAGGACGAGTACGAGCTGAAGCGGATGGCCAGCACGTACGACATCGATCTCGAAAAAGCCGAGCTGCCCGCGGATCCGCACAGCGTGGCTCGCGAGCTCTTGGAGGAGCGCCACGCTGAAGCGGAGGCTGCCGCCAACGGCATCGAGCAGGGCGTGGATGACTTCATCCCCCTCGTGAAAGAGCTTGCGGAAGAGCAGCCGGAGGTGCTCGCCTCCATCGTGACTGAACTCTACGCCGAGGCCAAGCGGGAGGAGGAATCTGCGTGACGCGGAAAGCGTGATGCGTGCGGGGCTTTACCGACAGCGTTGTCCGCGCCCTCTCACGCCTCACGTTTCACCCCTCACGCATCGCTCCCAAGCACCCGTTCCGTCTGCCGGTAGGCGATGACCCCGCTCGCCGCAAAGATGACGGCGTAGATGCCCAGCGGGGTTTTGGTCTGCGCGATGGCCTGGTAGGCGAGCGCCGAGAGGCCCGCCGCGCTGCCGCCGGCCAAGATGAAAATCAGCACGTCGAGCATCCATCGGCCGAGCGCCTGGCCGGGCGAGAGCGATGAGTCGGACATGGGGGCTGTGGTCGAGGCGAATACAATGCGCCGTGAACCTACCGGGCGAACGGGTTAAGGGCAAACGGTCGGCGGGCTGTAAATGAACGAATCGGGGAAAAGAGGCCACGCCCGGATCGCGCACCGCTCCCTGTGGCGGCGTTTCTCTGGTGGCGTTACAGGATCGTTGTGCTAAGTGTACGCGCGACCGGGGGGCGATTTTGTTATACTGTAGGTGGACACATCGGTAGAAATTGCGCCCTTGCCACCAGGGCGCTTTTTGTATTTTGGGGCTTGATTCCCTCTGCTCCTTCTGTTCTCCGCGTCGCTCTTTCCGCCTGACGGTTGCCTGTACCGCTCTGCCTGCACCGCTCTGCGCCAAGGTCTCGGCGCAGCGCTTTCGGGGGAATCACTTCTGCGCCGGTGCATTCCGGGACGGCTCCGAGACCGCTGGAGTTGTGGAGCGGCGCCACTTCGCGTCCAGCGACCACCGCCCGCTTCCAAACGCACCCACCAGGACCAGCAGAAACAGCACCAGCGCCGAGAATTCCAGCGACTGATCGGCCGAGAGGAGCCCCGCGTTCCAGTGCACCAAAAAGACCGCGCCGACGAGGATGGGGAGCTGGATGAGGGCGGCGAGGCGCGTGTAGAGCCCCACGGCGAGAAGCGCGCCCCCAATCACGTGCGCAGCCGTGACGTACACCGTGAGGCCTGTTAGTCCCAGCCCAGGCTCGGTGGTCCCCAGCAGCAGCCGCAGACCGTCTTCCGTGGTGAGCAGGGCGAGGCCCCGAAAGAACAATCCTGCGCCCAGGTAGACGCGAAGAGCATCGAGGACGAGGTCGCGATGAGCTTCCAGTTCGCGGACGATCGACATGGGCTCGTGGAGTTCGGTCGTCGGGAAAAGAGGAAGGCGAAACGAAAACCCGAGGCAGACGATCCGGACTGTAGACCCTGCTCCCGTTCCGCTCGGTCCGTCCGTGGGAGTGCTTCTCCGTCCCGGTCGGTCTCTTCCACACTCGCGCCGTCCCTGTTCGTTGCAGATCGTTCCCATGAATGACGCTCCCCCAACGTCTCTGCACCAGCTTCGCGCGGAATGGCGCGACCGTTTGCAGGCGGCCCGCGACCGCGCCGGTGCCCAGGTTGACGGCATGGGCCTCGCGGACCTGCGTGCCCTCCGCGCCACGATTGAGGAGGAGATGGAACGCCTGGAGGCGCGGCTCCCCACCCCCGGCCCCATCGAGACAAAGGGGCCGATGACGGCCGAGGCGCAGGCCCAGCACGTGCAGGACGCGCTTCAGTACAACGCGCTGCAGGTGCGGCGGCAGGTGGTGACCCACGCGCTGCGGCGCCGGGCGCTCGGTCCCGCGGCGGTGGAGGCGGACCTGGAGGTGCCCCCCACCACGAAGCATTACGCCACGCTGGCCTGGACAGTGATGGGCGAGCCGGAGGTGGACACGACCGCCGAGGTGTACCGCGAGGTGGCCCGGCGCGTGGATGAGGACGTGCACCTGACGACCGTGGAGATGTGGCTGCGCGAGAAGAATCCGCACCACCCCGAGGAGACGGAAGGGCGCTGGACGGAGCTTCGCCGGGCCGTGCTTCTGGCGTCGGCGTGAGCAGGGGACGGGCGGTTCACTGCCGATTCCCCGTGGAACGCTTTACGCCTCCGCGTGCCGTGGGTAGATTATCACCATTCGGCCCCTCTCGTTTTCCAGTCCCCACCGCCCATGCCGCACCGCCTGCGTCTCGTCTTTGCTCTCGCCTGTTTCGTCGTCGCTGCGAGCCTCACTCCGGCGCAGGCCCAGCAGGCACCGTCGTCCCGCGCCGGCGCCGCCCCCCAGGCCGACGCCCTCTTGCAGGCCGGCCCGATGGTGGGCTACGGCACGCACCGCGAGGTGCAGCTCTGGGTGCAGACCACCCGCCCCGCCGACGTCCAGATCCGTTACTGGAGCCGTACCACGGCTCAGGGCGACACCGCCTCCGCGGCCGTCATCCCCGACCCCGACACCGCCCTTACGCCTGTTCAGCGCACCACGGACGCCGACGACCACATCGCACGCTTCACGATCAGTGCCCTGGAGCCCGGCAATACGTACCGGTATCGCCTCTACCTCAACGGCCGGCGCGTGGACCGGCCCTATCCGCTTCGCTTCCAGACGCAGCCCCTCTGGCAGTGGCGCACCGACCCGCCGACCATCACGATGGCCCTCGGCTCGTGCGCCTACATCAACGACCCGACGTACGACCGCCCCGGCGACCCGTACGGCGGCGAGTATCGCATCTTTCGGTCCATCGCTGCGAAGAATCCGGACCTCATGCTGTGGATGGGGGACAACGTGTACTACCGCGAGGTGGACTGGGCCACCCCAGAGATGATGGAGGCCCGCTACGCCCACACGCGCCGCACCCCGGCGATGCAGCCCCTCCTCGGCCACACGCACCACTACGCCACGTGGGACGACCACGACTACGGCCCCAACAACAGCGACCGCTCCTACCGTCAGAAAGAGGCCAGCCTCCGCATCTTTAAGCAGTACTGGGCGAATCCGAACTACGGCCAGCCCGACGTGCCGGGCGTCTTCGGCAAATTTCAGTGGGGGGACGTCGACGTCTTCCTCCTCGACGACCGCTACCACCGCTCGCCGACCCCAGCCCCGCGCACCGAGGACAAAACGATGTGGGGCGAGGCGCAGCGGCAGTGGCTCATCGACGCCCTCACCTCCAGCGAGGCGCCCTTCAAGCTGGTGGTGAACGGGGGACAGGTCACCACGCCCAAGGCGCAGTACGAGACCAGCGCCCGCTTCCCGCACGAACAGTCGTTGTTGCTGGAGGCCCTCCAGGAGCGGCAGATCGAAGGCGTCGTCTTCTTGTCGGGCGACCGTCACATTAGCGAGTTGCTTCGCCGGACGCCGGAAGATTTCTATCCGATCTACGAGTTCACGAACTCGCCCCTCACAGCCGGCGCGGCCTCCGGCCGTCCCAATCCCAACCGGGTAGACGGCACGCTCGTGGAGCAGCGCAACTTCGGCACCCTCACCGTACGCGGCCCGCGCGAAGACCGCGTGCTCACGCTCCGCACCTTCGACACCGACGGCGAACTGCTGTGGGAGCGGGCCATTCGGGCGCAGGCGCTCACAGTGCCCGACGGGACGGACGATGGGGAGGAGTAGTCGCTGAGAGGTGGGGCGGGGCTACGGATGCTCTTCTGTGTCCGTCGCGCCCTCCTGCACGTATCCCAGCAGATCGACTGCCTTGCCCAGCACAAACAGGAGCACAGCAGCCCCCAGCACTGCTACCCCAAGCGGCGTTCGCAGATCATCGCCCGGCCCCGCGATGGTGAGCAGCACGAGGCCGCCGACGCCGGCCAGGAGCGCGAGGCGGTAGGCGAGGTTGTGCACGGGGAGAGCTGCGGTCGAAGGGAAAGGACCTGTGCGCCGGACCCGTCTGCGAGGGCCTTTCGCAACCGAGAGCCCGGCTCCGGAGCAGTAACTGGACCGGTGGACAGGGACTGCGGGCGAACAAAAAAAGCCCGCCCGTGCGGGGCAGGCTGACTTTTCTGATCAACACTTCACCAACCATGATAGCAAAATCACCCCCCGGGGTGTCAAGGAATTTTGTTTAGAAAAGTTGAGTAAATCGTGGAGGATTGACGAAGAAACGAGTTTGTGGTGGAGGCAGCCCCGTCCGTCCCCTGGAGGGAGCCAGTCCCGAACACGACGCAGGCCCGACCGTGAACCGTTCGGGGCGGCAGTCCCGGGGGCTGGCGCTCCACGTCTTTCTTCGTATCAACCCGCACCGTACACGCGTTATGGACGCACGCATCGAAGAACACGCCCGCATTCTCGTCGACTGGTCCACCAATGTTCAGCGTGGGGACAACGTCGTGATTGCGGCGGGGCCCGACGCCCACGAGCTGGTGGTGGCCCTGCACCGAGAACTGGGGGAGCGCGGGGCCACCCCGACCACATTGTACTCGTCGGGCGAAGCGTCCCGGGCGCACCTCCGCGCCCACGACGACGACTTTACCCTGCCGGAGCACACGCTTGCGCTGTACGAGGCGTGCGACGCGGCCATCCACGTGCGCTCGGACCCCAACCTGGCGGCCCTCAACGACGTCCCGGGCGAGCGCCTCGCGGAGCGCTCCCGCGTCTACAAGCCAATTACCGTGGAGCGCCTCTCGAAGCGGTGGTGCCTCACGCAGCACCCCACGAACGCCCACGCTCAGAAGGCCGACCTGCCGCTGGCGGCGTACCGCGACTTCGTCTACGGCGCCATCTTGCGCGACTGGAAAGCCGTTGAAGACGACCAGGCGGAGCTGCAGCAGCGGCTCGAGGCAGCGAGCACGGTGCGGGTCGTGGCTGGGGAGACCGACATCCGCATGAGCGTGGACGGCATGCACGCCATCAACTCGTCGGGGCGCCACAACATGCCGAGCGGGGAGGTCTTCACCGCGCCCGTCCCCGACAGCGTGGAGGGCACGGTGCTCTTCGACAAGCCGCTCATCCATCAGGGGCGCGAGATGGAGGGCGTGCAGCTGCGGTTTGAGGAGGGAGCGGTCGTCGAGTCGTCCGCCGAACGCAACGAAGAGGCCCTCGACGACTTGCTCGCGACCGACGACGGCGCGCGGCGCCTTGGGGAGCTCGGCATCGGGACGAACCGCGAGATCGACCGGTTCACGAAGAACATGCTCTTCGATGAGAAGATGGGCGAGACCGTGCACCTGGCCCTCGGCCGCGCCTACGACGCCAACGTGGGAGAGGGGCAAACGGGCAACGACAGCGCCGTGCATGTCGACATGATTCTGGACACGAGCGCCGGTCGCATCGAATTCGACGGCGAGGTGATCCAGGAGGGCGGGACGTTTGTGTGGGAGTAGGACGCTGAGTGCCGGGGGAGGGCAAGATCTGATGGGGAAGAATTTTGCGGCGCGGCGTTGTTCCCTGTCCAAAATCCTGTTATGTTGCTTAACAAATCTTCCACTGAAGGTCGCCCGCAAGTACGGCCCCGCTGATCCGTTTCCGCGATGGAATATACCACCGCCTTCACCGCCGGTCCCTTGATGCCAAAACGGTCCGCCCGGATCGTGGAGGAGATCAACCGGGGCACGTCGCCGAACGAGATTGATCCGTCGATTGTCGACATTAACTCGTGGCCGGGACAGCGACGGAAGGTCGCCGAAATCAAACGCCGCCTGGAAAACGCGGACGCGTCCGTCTGGAAGGACCTGCCCGAACGACCAACGCCGGAGCGGGCGCTCGTGCTCTACTACTGCTGCCTCAAAACCTATCCCCTCCTCTTCGACTTTCACATGGAGGCAGTGCTCCCGACCTGGCGCTCCGCGGACCGGTCGTTTGAGACGCACGACGCGAATCGGTTTCTTGAACGGCAGGCAGAAACGCATCCAGAGATCGACGACTGGCGCGAAAGCACCTGGACGAAAGTGCGGCAGGTCATGCTCCAAATGCTCCGGGAGGCTGGGTTTCTCCACCAAGACACCCTCCGCCGCGTCAGCCGTCCTCCCTCTTTCTGGGATCGCTTTGTGAAAGTTGGAGATCTTTGGTATCTTGAGGCGGCCTTCCTAAACAAGTCCCAACGCCGGGATACGGTCCAGTCCCTTCGATAGTCGCAGGCCGTTTCGCCTGTCGTTGAGTCCTGCAGCGGCTGGGCTGCACGCCCCCCCTCTCTTCCCTTCCCGCCGCTATGCTCGACGACGTTTTTCGCCGACTCGCCGACCCGGAATTTCAGTCCCTGGGCGCTGGGCTGATGAGCTTTCCGGCGTACGTCTACACCTATCCGCCGGAGCGCGAATACGAATTCCGGGAGGCCGTCGCGACGCTTCCCGAGCGGCTCCGGCGCCCAAACGTGGGACAGGACCCGCTTCTCGTGAACGTCTACGAAGAACTACTGTCCTTTCTCGAAGAGGAAACACTCGGCGGACGCCCGCTCCTGACACACATCCTGGAGCAGGAAGAAGACGCCCCAGAGAAGGTGCGCCGCCAGGTGAGGCAGCAAGCAAAATCGGGCGGGTTCATTCAACGCCTGGCGGATGCGTTTCACGATCACGTCTCCGGAGAGAGCACCCTGGACCGCTCCTACATTCTCGTGCACGGCTGGGGCTCCATCCATCCCTTTCTTCGGTCGAGCCAGTTCCTCGACCACATGGAGGGACGGCTGGGCGACTACAAACTGATTCTCTTTTATCCGGGCACGTACCAAAACGGGCAGTTTCGTCTCTTCGGACAGCTCCCCTCCAACCGTGTCTACCGGGCCAGTTATCTCAACGAAATGCTTGACGCATAGTCCATAGGCCCGGCCCCCACCTCCTCCCGACACATCGCACACGAATTCCCTACATTGCTGATGAAGCTGCGCGACCTTTACAAGCGCCCCATTGACCGGCGCATCGACCCCGTCGCCACGGTCAGCGAGTTGGGCGACGAGTACGTCCAGAAGGAGATCGACGAGTATTTCTTTACCGACACGCTCTACGACCATCTCTCTACGTTTCTCCAGAAGCTGACGGAGGGCACCGAGGGACGGACCGGCGTCTGGATCAACGGCTACTACGGATCGGGAAAATCCCACTTTCTCAAATACATCTATTACTGCCTCTCGGAGGACTACGGCGAGGAGGCGCTGGAGCACTTCAAGGAGAGCGTAAGCCAGTACGAGGGCGACCCCCTCGACCAGTTGGGCAGTGAAGGCGTGACGGAGAGCGATGTGCAGAATCTCCAGAGCGCGCTCGGCGGGATGACGGTCGACCCGATCATGTTTAACATCAAGACCGTCGCCGACGACAACACCGACGAGCGGAGCGTGACGCGCGTCTTCTACAACCGCCTCAATGCGTTCCGGGGCTACAACAAGTCGAACCTCCAGATCGCCCGGTTCGAGAAGATGCTCGACGAGCAGGGCAAATTGGGCGCGTTTAAGGACGCCTTCACGCAGCAAACGGGCGACCGGTGGGCCGAAAAGGCCAACCAGTCGGTGGCCTTCAATCTCGACAAGGTACTGGATGCCGCCGAGGAGGTGGCCGACATTGACAGAAGTTCGGCCCGGGCCACGCTGGAAACGAACCCGTCGGTCTCGACGGAGGAGCTGATCGATGAGCTGGAGGCCTTTCTCCGGGACAAGCCCGACAACTACCGGCTCGTCTACCTCGTCGACGAGGTGAGCCAGTTCACGGAGGGACGCCCGAACCTGCTGCTCGATCTCCAGACGATTGTCGAGCAGATTGGGGACCGGCTGGGCGACCGGGTGTGGGTCGTGTGCACCGCGCAGCAGTCGCTCAAGCGGCTCGTCGAGGGCGTTGAGGCAATGCAGCAGGCCGAATACTCGTTCGGCAAGATTATGGGCCGCTTCGAGACCTACCTCCCCCTGGAGAGCCAAAGCGCCGACTTCATCGCCCGGAAGCGGGTCCTCGACAAAAGCCCGGAAGGCGGCGAGCAGCTCCGTGAGTACTTCGGTGAAAACGAAGCGTCGATCCGCAACCAGTTCGCACGAGTCGAAAGCGAGCTGTACGCCGGGTTCACGGGCCGAGAAGAGTTTGTCGCGAACTACCCGTTCGTCCCCTACCAGTTTAAGCTCATCCAGGAGGTCATCCGAGCCTTCGAGGACGCGGACTTCTTCGTCTCGGGCGTGAGCAGCACGGAGCGCTCCCTCATCGGCAACACCCACGAGGTGGCCCAGGCGTGCATGGACGAGTCGGTCGGATACTTCGTCCCCTTCGACCTCTTCTACAACGCCCAGATTGCCGACCACCTGACCAACCGGGCGCGGAGCATCATCAACAACGCGCTTCAACTCGACCAGGTGACCCCCGGGAGCTTCGCGGAGCGCGTCGTGAAGGCGCTCTTCCTGGTCTCGAACCTGCGCGAAGACCAGAGCGCCAACTTCCCGGCGACCGCCGAGCACATCGCGTTTACCCTCATCGACGAGGCGGATCCGAACTGGGCGGAGGGAAAGCGCCGGACGCAGAAGGTGCTCGACTACCTTGTCGAGCAGAATGTTGTCAGCGAGGCGGAGGGCAAGTACCGGTTCTTGCAGCAGGAAGAGATCCGGGTCAAAAAGGAGATTGATAACCATCCTATTAACCGGCACGACCGCCGGGAGACCCTCGCCGAAACCGTGATTGGCCCGGAGGTGGATTGGGGCCGGAACGCCGATCTGGAGGGGACGACCATCAAGCTCCAGCGGAGGGTGGACGGGCACAAGGTGGACACCAGCGGGGACGTGGTGGTCCAGTTTGCCGTGGAGGGCCACGAGGACCCCGAAAAAATGGCCATTGGCCGCGGCAAGGCCGAGCTTGTGGTTTGCCTGCACGAGCAGTTCGACGAGGAGCAGAGCCGCCGCCTCTACGAGGCCGTGCAGATCGATTCCTACGTCCAGGACCACCTCGACAGGGCGTCGGGCGAGCGCCTGAAGGCGATGAAGACCTTCCAGGAACGGGGCACGCGGATTCTCAACGAGCTGCGCCGCTGGTTTCGCGGGGCGCTTTCGGAGACCCGATACATTTCGGCCCAGCAGGTCCTCGATGGCGCCGACCACAACGGATCGTCGCCGGAGGCTCTTTACGAATCGATTGTTCACGAGCACCTCGGGCGCCTCTACGACAAACGCGACCAGGCGACCCGATACGCGGGCGACCGCCGCACCCTCCGGCAAAAGGCAGCGGCGGGACAGAAGGAAATCGACGGAAGCCTCACCGCCGCCGAGACGGAGGTGAACAGCTACCTCTCGATGACCCAGCGCCCCACCGTGGCCGACGTGATGGCCCACTTCCAGGACGAGCCCTACGGATGGCAGGACACGGAGATCTTGCACGTCTTGCTGCGCCTGGAGGCGCGCAACGAGTGGGCTTTTCAGTGGAACAGCGAGGACGTGGGTCGAGAGACCTTTGCCGAGCGGGCCATTAGGCGCGGGCAGCAGACCTCCTTCACGATCCACGAGCAGGAGGACGTGGACCGCGCACTGATGTACAACGCGGCGAAGGCGGTGAACCAGACGATCTTCAACGCTGCCTCCGAAGACGAGGAGGTTCCGCAGACGACCGATCCGAAGGAGCTGGACGAGCACATCCGCAAGCTCCTGCGGCGGAAGCGGGAAGAGACCACCCGGGACGCCTCGGCACACCAGGGGCGCCCGTTTGCCCGGCATTTCGAGGGCCTCGCGCAGGCGCTGAACGAGGTGGAAAAGGTCCGGGGAGCCGAGCAGCTCTTTGCCGCCATCATCGACCGGGCCGACGACCTCCAGCAGAAGGTCGATCGGGTCCGAGAGGTGAGCAACTTCTGGGACCGGAATGGGGAGCAATACCAGAACATGGTCGACTTTGTCGATCAGTACCGAACCCGAAAGCACGCCCTGAGCCAGCAGGCCCAGACCCGGCTCGACAAGCTCTCTGCCTTCGTCCACAGCGAAGATCAGCCGCACACGCGGTACCGCTCCGCCCTTGAATACTTCGAGGCACTCCGGGAGGATGTGCAGGCGCAGATCGACGAGCTGCAGGACGAGGCGGCCGCCGAATACAGGGACGTGCTCGAGGATCTCCAACGGAAGGAAGACGAGTTGGGCGTCGACGGAGTCGTTCCAGATCCCGCCGCGAAGATCGACCAGATTCAGCGCACGAAGGACCTCGGGCGGCTGAATGGCGAGCTTTCACGGGTCAATGACTACCGGGCGGACTATCTCGCCGACATCCGAGAGGCGGCCCAACGCCAGGACGCGGACGGCGAGCGCCGGGAGGCCGAAATCGTTGAACTCGACGACGAGCTGTCCAGCCACGAGCTGGAGACCGAAGACGACGTGGAGGCCTTCGTCGGTGACCTTCGCGAGAAGCTGCTGGCCCGCGTCCGCAACGACAAGATCGTGATCATCAAGTAGACCTCTTGGGGGCGCCCTGCCCTCTCCCGAAAGAAACCACTGGGGGTAGTGACAATTGTTGTCACCACGTAGTGACAATAGTAGTGACAATAACACCAGGTGGACGCCTTCGAGCGCCCGTTTCCCGCCCATGAAGTCCTTTGACGAGAAGAGCCTTCCCGGCCTTCCGCTCACGCATGATCTCATGCGGTCGGTGGGCAAGCTCCACGAATACCGCGGGCGCGAGCAGCTCTACGCGCAGCAGGCTCGGCAGGCGCTCGATACCCTTACGGAAGTCGCCGTCATTCGGAGCGCCGAGTCCTCAAACCGAATCGAGGGCGTGGAGGCGGCCCCGGAGCGCATCAAGAAGCTGATGGAGGAATCTACGGCCCCGGAGACGCGCTCCGAGCAGGCGATTGCGGGGTATCGGGATGTGCTGAACACGATCCACACCCGGCACGAGGACATTGAACTTTCAACGGGCGTCGTGCGCCAGTTTCACCGCGATCTGTTCAAGTACACCAGCCGTCGCGGCGGAGACTGGAAATCGACCGGGAACGACATTATCGAGGAGCATCCGGACGGCACGGAGGTCGTCCGGTTTGAAACCGTACCACCACACCGGACGCCCGAGTATATGAAGACGCTCCACGAGGGCTTCGACCGGGCGTGGACGAGCGAAGACGTAGACAAACTGCTTCTGATCGCGGCGTACGTGCTGGACTTCCTGTGCATCCACCCGTTTCGGGACGGCAATGGGCGGATGGCCCGCCTGCTCACCCTGTTGCTCCTCTACAAGGCCGATTACGGAGTAGGTCAGTACATCAGCCTCGAACGACTCGTGGAGGACAGCCGCGAGAGCTACTACGACGCGCTCTACCAGTCGTCGCAGGGCTGGCACGAAGCTCAGCACGACCTCCATCCCTGGACGGAGTACTTTTTGGGCACGCTCCTGGCCGCGTACGAGAGCTTCGAAGACCGTGTGGGCGAGCTTCGCACCCAGCGGGGCGCAAAGACGCAGCGGATTCTCGACGCCGTGGAGGAGTTGCCCGACGGATTCAAGACCCGCGACGTGGAGGACCTCTGCCCCAGCGTGAGCCGGTCGCTCATCCGCAAGGTCTTCGATGACCTCAAGGAGCAGGGAAAAATCGAAGCCGAAGGCCGAGGCCCCGCCGCCGTCTGGCGGAAGCTTTAGAACTGAGTGTTTTGAACGAACTGAGTGGTTTCCACTCCGACGACCGAAAGAACGGCGTTGGCGGCCTTGAAGAAGAACGCGTCTCGGACGAACACGGAGGCGAAACGACCGAAATTCTCCGTGTCTGAGCGAGCCTGTGAGCGAGTTTGGAGAATTTCAGTGGAGCCAACGGGTTCGTCAGCGTTGTTCTTCACAGCCGTGATTTTTTTGGTTCGTTTTTGCATCCAGGCAAAAATGAACGGTCATCTATAGAAAAGGACTCCTCTGTCGGAGCACACCTCAGACTTCTGAACTTCCATTCCAGCTTCAAAGATGGACACCTCCGGACTCGAATCCTTCGCCCAAACCCTCCGCACGCAGCTCCTAAATGGCGTCCAGCAGCGCCTCCGCTACTGGGGGGTTGAGGCGGACGGCTCCGTGGACGAGGCGCCGGAAGAGATCGAGGGCGGGTACATCTTCCGGGGAGAGGTCCACAACGACCCGGGCGTGCCGAAAAAGTGGCGCGCGCTCAAGAATGCCGTCAATCGGCACGATGTGGAGCACGTGGCCGAGGAAGCCGCCTACACCTGGTTCAACCGCCTGGTGGCCATCCGCATCCTGGAGAAAAACGGACGCCGGTCCCGGACGCTCGGCTACGCGGAGGACACCACGCAGCCCGCGATTCTGTATCGGGCGCGGCAGGGGGTCATCGACGTGTTGGATGGCGAGAACGAAACGGACGTGCGGGAGGCCCTCCTGGAGAGCGACGACGACCGGGCCTTCCGGCAGCTATTGATTGGCGTGTGCCACGATAGCGACCTGCTGAACGACGTGTTCGGGCGCATCAACGACTTTACCGAACTCCTCCTCCCCACCGGCCTGCTCCAGCCGGAGGGCGTGATCGACACCCTCGTCACCACCGATGCCATCTCGGAGGAGGACTACGAGCAGGTGGAGCTGATCGGCTGGCTCTACCAGTTCTATATTTCGGAGAAGAAGGATGCGGTCTACGACCAGAGCGGCAAGTTCCAGCCGGAGGACATTCCGGCGGCCACGCAAATCTTCACGCCGCGCTGGATCGTGCGCTACATGGTGGAGAATACGATTGGCACCCAGTGGCTGGAGAAGTACCCGGACAGCCCGCTCCGGGACGAGATGGAATATCTGGTTTCGGGGGAAGAGGGAAGAGGGAAGGGGGAAGAGGGTGAGCACGGAGGCTCCGACGGGGCGGTGGAAGCAGGCGAGCAGGGGGACATGTTTGACGAGGACGACGACGGGGACCCAACGGCGCCGATCTTTGACGATCTTTCGGAGCTGGAGCTGTTCGATCCGGCGGCGGGGAGCGGGCACATCCTGGTGGTGGGCTTCGACCTGCTGATGGAGATGTACCGCGAGCGCGGCTACACGGACCGGGAGGCGGTGGAACAGATCCTGACGGAGAACCTGAAGGGGCTGGAAATTGACCGCCGGGCGGCGCAGCTGGCCCGCTTTGCGCTGCTCATGAAGGCCGCGCAGTACGACCGTCGCGCCCTGGACCGCGATGACTTGCGTCCCGAGGTGTACGCGATGCCGGAGCCGCGAGACTTCTCCACCAGTGATTTACGGTCGTACCTGGGGGACCATGGGTTCGACGCGCATGGGGCGGAGATTAAGGAGGCCCTCGACTTAATTGCTGAGCACGGGCAGAATGTGGGCTCGGCGCTCAAGCTGGAGCTGTCCGACGACGCACGTGAGGCCGGGGCGGAGCGGGTGGCGCATTGGGACGAGCAGACGCGGAACGGCACGGCCCAGCTCGATGAGCAGGCGCTACATCAGGAATTGAGAGGCTATTTGAAGCCGCTCCTGCTGCTCACAGGCAGCTATCCGGCAGTGGCAGCAAATCCGCCGTATGCCAGCAGTGGCAACATCAACAAGCCGCTCAAAAGCTACCTAAAAGAGCACTATCCCGATGCGAAGAAGGATCTCTTCGCAACATTCATGGAGGTGTTTCCCAATCACACGTGGCAGCGTGGGCGCTTCGCATTTATCACACCCCCTAATTGGATGTTCTTAAGTTCATTTGAGGATCTGCGGAGGCATTACATTGATGATTATTTTTTCGAGAGTCTGCTCCAATTGAGTCGAGGAATATTTGGGGCCGACTTTGGCTCGGTGACCACGACGGTACAGAAAGCAAAGCATTGTGGACGTGCTGGCACGTATTTTCGCCTCATCGAGCGTACCTTTCAGGAATTTCATGCACGACACCTGCATGAGCTTTTTCGCCGGGTGATGGAGAACCCTGAGTTCCGCTACGACTTCTCTAAGTATGAGAAAGATGGATCGATCCCGGAAGAGTCTGATCCAGATGGGCAGAACCTGTTTTACCCGGGCGTCGATCAGCAGGACTTCGAGAAGATTCCCGGAGCGCCGATTGCGTACTGGGTACCAGACGAGTTAATCACGGCGTTTGAAGAAAGCCCCTGCATGGAAGAGGTGGCGAAGCCCCGAATTGGTATGAGAACGGGTGATAACAAAAGGTTTCTGCGTGAGTGGAGTGAGGTGTCTTGGGAAAAGATTGGAGTAACGTGTCCCAGTGCTGAGGAGGCTGTAGAGACAGAAAATAAGTGGTTTCCCTACAACAAAGGAGGAGGATACAGAAAATGGTATGGTAATAGACTGTTCGTAGTTAACTGGAAGGATAATGGGCGTGAGATAAAAGAGAACACAAGGGAGAACTACCCAAACCTAAGTAGCTTGAGCTGGAAAATATCGAACGAAGAGTACTACTTTGAAGAAGGTATCACTTGGTCTTTCGTGTCGTCTGGGGACTTTGGGGTTAGGTATACACCTGAGGGAGCTATTTTCGATGTAGGAGGTTCCAGTCTATTCCCGGATGAGGGTGAGATAGGGTATATTGCAGGGTTTTTAAACTCTAAAGTTGCCCTGTATTGCCTGAGAGTACTCAATCCTACTATGAACTTTCAGGTAGGTAATCTTGCAGACCTCCCTGTTAAGAGAACTACTGAGGATTATCGTTCTTGTGTGGATGAGCTGTCTCAGGCGTCTATCAGAGTCGGAAAAGTTGACTATGACTCACGTGAAACCTCCTGGGACTTCACCCAACACCCGCTCGTCCAACAGAACGCCTCGTCCCTCGAAAGCGCCTACACCGCCTGGACCGAACAGGCCACCGAGCACTTCTTCCAGCTCCACGCCAACGAAGAAGAGCTGAACGAGCTGTTCATCGACCTCTACGGCTTGGAGGACGATCTCAGCCCCCGCGTCGCCCTCGACGACATCACGATTCTTGAAGACGAGCTGGACCGGGGCGCGCTCGACGAGCTGGACGACAAGCGGGACGAGTTGAGCGAGGACGAGCTTCGCGACCGGCTCCCCTTCAAGATCGAGGTCCCCATCCGCCAGTTCCTGAGCTACGGCATCGGCGTCATGCTGGGCCGCTACCGCCTCGGGCACGACGGGCTCCACATCGCCCACCCCAACCCGTCGAGCGGCGAGCTGGCCCCGTACGAGGTCCCCGTGCCCCTGTCCGGGGCCGAGTCCAGCGACACAGAGCACTTCGAGATCGACGACGACGCCATCGTGCCCCTTATGGGCCGGGACAGCCCGTTCAGCGACGACGCCGTCCACCGCATGCGCGACATCGTGCGGCTCATCTGGGGCGAAGAGACGCTCACCGAGAACCTCAACTTCATCAACCACGCGCTGTCGGTGGGCCGCAGCCGCGGGCTCAAGCGCGACTACGAGAAGACGATGGAGGAGTGGCTCGTGGGCGACTTCTGGGACTGGCACAAGAGCCTGTACAGCGTCCCCTACTACGGCAAGAAGCCGATCTACTGGCTCTTCCAGAGCCCCGAGGGCCACTTCCAGGTGCTCGTCTACATGCACCGGATGGACAAGTACACCCCGCAGCGCGTGCGGCAGGACTACCTCCAGCGCTACCAGGAGTGGCTCCGCCGCGAGATCGAGTCGCTGGAGGCCGAGGGCGAAGAAACCTTGTCCGGCGACGACGCCAAGCGCCTGGACCGCCTCCGCGAGGCCGCCGCGGACTGCCGCGAGTACGACGCCATCCTCAAGGACGTGGCCGACCAGCAGATCGAGATCGACCTCGACGACGGGGTGCAGAACAACTATCCGAAGTTCGGGGACGCGGTGGCGGATCTTTAATCCCTTCCAGCCGCTACCCCCCTTTCCGCCTGCGGCTGGTTACCCATACATGTAATTATATTGTACTCGACTTCTCTAACACATTTTCCGAGCGTCAGGCATGACTTTTCAGGATCTTCTATCTGATACGATCCTTCTCGTCTTCCTCGGAATACTCTTCCTATACTTCGTCTCGAATTTGGCTTGGCTGCTTTGGCAGGGACAAAGCCTCTTGAGGGATATTCGGAATCTTGTCGACCAATCCGGCTCCGTCGAGAAAGAGAAGGTCGGGGACAGCCTTCAGCGTGCTTGGACGCGATACCGGCAGTCGTTCGTCGAATCAAGGGCGAAGACTGAGGAGGAAGCGGCCTCGTACTTCACCACGGAGACGGTGATTGGGGGGACCTTGAATTTGCGCTATTGGAAGGCGGTACCGAATCTGCTCGTCGGCATCGGGATCCTGGGGACCTTCGTTGGACTTACCATGGGTATCTCCAACTTTGAGACAGAATCGGCGGAGGCGGTCCGGGCCAGTATCGAAACTCTGCTCTCCGGATTGGCAACTGCTTTCGTGTCCTCGATAGCCGGAATGGCCCTCTCGATCGTATTCAACATTTTTGAGAAGTGGGGGCTCGGGACGCTTGAACAGGAGCGTCGTCGGCTATGTGGAGAAATGGATGCTCAGTATCTCATGAAGGAGGACGACCGCCGCCAGCTCGAAAAGAAAAAGCAGCGAGAAGTCCTTACCGACGTGTTCGGCTACGAAGATGAGGGGGAGGACATTCTTCCGGCACATATCCTCCGTGATCTTCGAGGGGAGGCCCGTGAGCAAACCAAAACTCTAAAGTCGTTCTCTACGGACTTGGCCGACGGCATCAAAATGTCGACGATGACGATCGAACAGCTTGGGGGCCACGTTGGGGATGCGTTCAAGAAAGCAATGGAGCATAAGCTGACTCCCGCCATGCAGGAGGTTCAAGACGCCGTGGGAGAGCTCCGGAACGAAAAGATGGAGTCAAATGAGGAGATGGTCGAGAACGTTGTTGACCAGCTTAGCAACACGCTTGACGACGTTAGCGACCAATTTCAGGAATCACTGACGGGTGGAGCCCTCGACCAGCTCGAACAGACCGCAGAGACCGTCGGGGAAATGGGAGAACTCCTCGACTCATTCCAGTCCGACTTCGCATCCATGTCGGACGACCTGAAGAAGTCTCTCGAAACGATGGCCGAGAAAACGGGCGAGGAGGCCCAACAGGCAACATCTTCGATGCGAGCGGAGGCAGAAGCTGCAACTCAAAAGATGCGAGAGGAGGCCAGTGCCGCGGCCGAGTCGATGCGCGAGCAGTCAGAAGGGGCAGCTCGCTCATTCCGGTCCGAGTTGGAACGGGCCACTGAGAGTGTCGGAGAAGAGCTCGAATCCCTCCAGGACACGTCGGCGGACCTACTCGAACGCCAGCAGGCGAGTGCGCAGGTCGTGCAGTCCCTCCTTGAGGATGGCGGAAACGTCGCTGATCGTCTCAAGGAAACGGCCTCCTCCCTTCAGGACACGCTCAGTCGGCTTCGGCAACTTTCGAAAACGCTCGAACAGGCAGCAGACCGGACCCGCGAATCGGGCAGTGCGCTACAGGACACGACCAGTCAGCTCCGTGAACACCAGCAGGAGTGGTTGTCGGCAGAAAAGGAAACGCTTGACGAACTCGAATCTGCGCTGGGAGAGATGCAGGATCTTTCCTCAGAATACGTCCGCCAGTTCGACGACATTAAAGGCGGACTGCAAGACATTTTTGGGGAGGTCGAGCAAGGACTCAGTGACTACCAGAATACGACCCGCGAGTCGATCAACAACTACCTTTCCGATCTTGCCGAGAACCTCGACAAAGCGACCAGTGCGCTCAACGGGTCGGTCGTGGCGCTCGAAGAAAGCTTCGAAGAGCTTCATGACCTCGTCGACAAGATGAACGGCTCCACTAATGGCCGACAGTAATCGTCCGACGGGTAGTGGGAGGTTCTGCTAACGAATCTATACGTCAAATTAGCTAATGACTTCTGGTGAGTCCAACAACCCCTTCGCACTTTCCATCGGGGATTTGATGGCGGCACTGCTGCTCGTATTCATTCTTTTGGTTGGGGCTACGCTTCTGCTGGTGAAAGAAAATGAAGAACGCACTGTCGAATTGATATCGGAGAACGAAGCGCTCCAGGACAGCCTCTACCAAGACCTGCGCAGAGAATTCGAGGACGACCTGCCACGATGGTCCGCAGTTATCGAGCGGAAGACGCTCTCAATTCGTTTCCGAGAACCGGAAGTCTTGTTCGAAAAAGGCGAAGCCACAGTTCGCCCGCGTTTCGAGCAGATTCTCAACAACTTCTTCCCACGCTACATCCGGATTCTCCGTCGTCCTCAGTATCGATCATCGATCCGCGAAATCCGTATCGAGGGCCACACCTCCTCTGAATGGGCTCCTGGTGCAACCGAGGAAGAAGCATACTTCAACAACATGCGCCTCTCACAAAACCGGACCCGAACCGTGCTTCGGTATGTCCTGGGAACGCTCGGCAGGGAACGCACGCAGGATTGGACGCGAAATCTAATTACCGCAAACGGCCTCTCGTCAAGTGACCTCATCTACACCGAGGCAGGCAGGGAAGACCGGGAGGCCTCTCGGCGGGTAGAGTTTCGAGTTCGAACCAATGCCGAAAGTCAGCTTGAGAAGATTTTAGATCAACTCGTTCAAGACCGAGAAGGCCTGCGTAGCCAAATCCGCGACCAGTAACGTCTTAGCATTCGTTCTCATCTATGGCAAGTGCGCAGGAGATTCTTGGCATTCGCATCCGAGCTCGCGACCTCCGTGAAGGCGGAGAGCGGCTATTGAAAGACTATACTGAGCGTAAACTCACGCAGGCCCAAAAGTCACTGAAAGAGCTCACTCAAAGCCACAGCACTTACCGACGACGGGACCGGGGACAAGTCAGTGAAGCGTATCGTCTTTTTCTGAAGCACTACCCGGAGGGATGGAAGGCAGTTCGAGCGGCATTCGATACCTCTCGCAAAGCTCGCCGACTTGCTTGGGCCCTTTGCTACCATGGACAGTCAGAAGGGGTGACCATTGCCCGAAGCCAATCACACTTACGCATGGCACTGGATACCATCGAGAATCAGTGGCGCTGGCGTAGTTTCTTCGGGGTCTTCGACGCACTTCTTAGGACGTGGGATGATGACAGGACCCGACGTATCCTCCAGGAATTTTTGTCCGGTAAACTCCACGAGTATGAAGGAAGCCGTCCGCGACTCCGCAACCTGAAAGAGCATCGGGCAGCCTTCTTTCAATCCGAGGGCCCTACCCAACTGGCCACCTCGTTGATCCAGTCGGACCGTCCCATCACTGAGGCCTGGGACATGCTCCAGCTGCCCGAACACACCCAGGGGTACTTTTATGCCGCTGCGCTTGTGAGCGCCTATACAACCAACGCAATGCGCGCCCCCTCTCCCTACAAACACATCCGCCCAATTTTACGATTCCTGGACGCGCATGATCGTCAGGCAACCTACAAGCGGTGTCTCAGCACGATTATTCTACGCCTGGACCAAGACGAGCCTGTCGATGAGCGAGAAAATGTCCTCCAGATTGCGTTTCGGAAAGTGGGGGACCCTGCACACGCCCCCGAATGGCAACCCTGGTCCGGAGCCACAGACCGCGAGGCAGATAACCTTGAGGACGCCCGCGAGACGCTTAACAATTGGATCGCCCAGCGCTTCATCACGGCCTTCTTCAATAAGGTCGCGATGGACGAGGATCGTCGATCATTCTGGTTACGGTACGCTCCTCACGTCACGCGCTTCAAGGTTTATGGCGATGGAAATACGAAGTACAAGCTTCGGCAGGACGATCGGATTCGAAAGTATATAGGCCAGCGATTCGGAAAAATAAGCGGGGGGAAGAGCGCTCTACTAATGCAAATTAAAGACCGTATTATTGTCGAATTCGGGAAGGTGGGCGGAGCATGCTATATCCATCGGAAGGGGGCCCCGGATTGTCCCTCGTTCGACAAGCGCTACGGCCACATTCGGGAGCTTCGAATTGGAACTGAGTTTCCATTGCTGATGCGGTATTCTGGTCGGGAATATAGGGACGTAAAAGATCAAGGGCGTTTCCTCCATAAACACGATTGGGAGCGACGGCTCGATTGGTGGATGCGACGTAAATTAGGGATAGAGGCATAAGAGCAGCATGGAGTATACAACAACATACAGCTCTCTGGCTCTGCACCTATCCTTCGCCCAGGAGGATGGCACTCTGCCCGTGGATAAGTGGAGTCAGCTGGAGGAGACGGAGCACGGACCACGTTGGTGGCTAATTCGCGAACTGCTTGACAATGGACAAGCCGAAAGAGATGATCACGAGGTTCGCATACTCCACGAGGAAGTGGTCAAGCTCAGTCGATCAGATCAACAATTACTTCGACTTCCCGACGTATACCCATTCGACATTCGTCTTGACGCAAATGGGACCTTAGATCAGGACACCTTTCGGTACGAGGTTGGGTTCTTTGTTCACCCAGATGGTGAGCGTCTTCCCCTCGAAAGAACCGGATCGATCCTCCACTCGGATACACATGAGTATCTACTCACCGCCGATCAATACGCATTCTGCGAAGCAGTGGCCGATTTCCAGGGGAAACGGAAGTCAACCGAGGAGAATGCCCTCCGCAAACACTCGGAAGTGAAGGAGCTAGCGCAGAAGGCGGGGGTCGAGATGGATTCATATCTGAGTGATGAGACCATCGCCGCACCAGAAAAAATTGAGGTGGA
>CAJXLV010000026.1 GCA_913056185.1 uncultured Bacteroidota bacterium | reverse complement strand
GGACGGGCGGGAGCTTGAGCCAAAGTCCGGCGGCTCGTTTTCGGACACCTGGACCTTCGACGGAGAGGAGTGGGAGCGGAAAAGTGGAGGCTCCTTCAGCGAGACCTGGGTGGTGGAGGGGCACGTCCCGGTGCCGGTCGCGGCGCTTGTGGTACTGGGAAAAGTCGGCCGGTAAGTAAGCTGGTTTGCGAGAAGTACTTCTGGGCTCAGGGTTGTGTCCAATAAGTTGTGTAACTGAGCTGGCTGGATAGAAAATGCCACCGCGTTCTGCCAGGTTGTTAGTGATCTAGCTAACCAACCCAGACAGAACCACGATGGCTACTATTGAGGTCGAGATCGACGAGGAGAAGATCCACCAGTTGCTTCGAGGGGATCGGGGAATGGCGGTCCTCCTGGAGCCAATCCTGAACCAGATCTTGCAGGCCGAGATGACTGAACATCTGAAGGCCGAGCCCGGCGAGGAGACCGATGCTTGCCGAACTGCGGGACAACTTCGGGACGATCCAGACGCTTCTCTCGATGCTCGGCTTCCCGATCCTCGACCCCCTTGTTGCGGCTGGTGACGACCAAGAGGACGACCGTCCCCTGCTGCACTGTCAAGGAAAAGGGGCCGACGCCACTGGCGAGTACACGGAGGACGGCCTCGTCGTCTACTCCGAATCGAAGGCCCGGCTTGATGCGGTGCCGTCGATCACTGAATCCGTCCAGCGCCGACGTGAAAACTTGCAGGAGGAGGGGGGGCTGCAGGAGGAGAACGGGGCCCTGGTCTTTCAGCAGGACCACGCATTCAACTCGCCCAGTGGGGCCGCCGGGGTGGTTCTTGGCCGGTCAAGCAACGGCTGGCGCGACTGGGTCGATGGAGACGGGCGGACGCTCGACGAGCTGGAGCGGCAGTGATCGTACAGCCGACCTCGACCAGAGAACAGTCCGTGTGCCACGGACTGTCGATGGCCGCGGTCGTAGACGGAGGGTGGATACCAGGATCGCCGCGAACGCCGTTGGGTGCCGTCAGCGGTCCCTCCACGCCCAATTCAAGCCCGCATCGAAACCCGTCCCACGAAGCCTGTGTGAAAGGACCTCGCATATTCATCCCCGGAGGGGTGGCAGAGCCTGGTCGAATGCACCGGTCTTGAAAACCGGCGGGCCGCGAGGCCCCGGGGGTTCGAATCCCTCCCCCTCCGCCGTCTACGCTCGATGCGTTCTGGGCGCCGCGGCCCCAGGGCCGCGCCGGCCCGAGCCGCAGCGCCCGGGATGCCTGTTCACTCGTCGGGGTCCGTCATGGCCGCCTCGGAGCTGTTCGCCCTTCGCCGGTTCGTGCGGCGCTACCTGCAGTACGGCACGGCAGGGCTGGTCGTGGCGCTGTTCGCAATTGAGGGAGGCGGGCCGTGGCTGGTGGAGTGGTTTCGGGCGGCGCCGGGGGATCTACTGGCGGGGCGCCTGCTGTTTGCGTTTGTCGTCTTTGCGGGGGGGCTGTGGGCGCGCCTGCACCTCTGGGCGCTGCTGTTGCCCGTGGTGCTGCGCCTGTTTCGCTGGGCCGATGTGCGGGCCGGCCTCAAGCGCGGCGTGGCGTGGGGGCTCCTGCTGGGGGTGCCCGTGGCCGCCCTGCACGTGGCGGTGGAGCGCGGCCTCTTTGCGCTCGCCCCGCTCACGCGGCAGGGCATCTACCCCAGCTTCACCACGTCCTTCGACTTTCAGACCGTAGATCCCTACGGCCTTGAGGGGGGGCGCCTGGCGGTCTTTCTGGTGCGGCGCTTCATTGCCGACTACTTTACGTACTTCATCGTGGCGGCCCTCTGTGTTGCCTACGAGCACTTCCTGCGCTCGCAGAAACAAGAGGCGCAGGCCCAGGCGCTCCAGTCCGAGCTCGCCAAGGCCCAGCTGCAGGCGCTGCGCATGCAGGTGAACCCGCACTTTCTGTTCAACACCCTCAACGCCATTGCCGTCCTCGTGCGGGGCGGCAAAACGGCCCGGGCGGGCCGCACGCTCCGGCTGCTGAGCGACCTGCTGCGGGCCACCTTCCGGGGCGCAGATGTGCAAATGGTGCCGCTCCGCGAAGAGATTGATCTTGTGGAGCGCTACCTGGAAATTGAAGAAATCCGCTTTGGCGACCGCCTGCGGGTGGAGATCGACGTGGACCCGGACACCAGCGAGGTGCCGGTGCCGTATCTGCTGCTGCAGCCGCTCGTGGAAAATGCGGTGCGCCACGGCGTGGCCCCGCACGCTGAGGCTGGGACGGTGCGCGTAACGGCGCGGCCTACCACGGTGCACGGCTACAAAGGCCTCGCCCTGACGGTGGCGGACAGCGGGCCGGGCTTTGCCGGGGACGGAACGGCGGCGCTGGCGAACGACGACGGCGTGGGGCTCTCCAACACAAAGCAGCGCCTCGATACCCTGTACGGCGACGCCTACACGTTTGCGCTTGGCACTGCGGCGGAGGGCGGCGCACGGATCACCCTCGAGGTGCCAGCCCGCCCCGAGGACGTTCCCGTACCGTCCCCCGACGCGGCGACGGTGTCCGCCCCGGAGGCCCCGGCCTGAGGGGCCCCGTGCGCTCCCCCGCTGTGTGTCTCTCCTTCGTGCCTTCTCTCTCGTCCCCCGAGCCGTTTCGCCCATGCCCATTCGTGTCCTCATTGTCGACGATGAGCCGCTCGCTCGCACGGGCGTGCACCAACTGGTGGAGCCCCTCGACGACGTGACGGTCGTGGGCGAGGCCGCCGACGGGCCCGAGGCGGTCCGCCACATCGAAGACAAGGCGCCGGATCTGGTCTTCCTCGACGTGCAGATGCCGGAGATGGACGGGCTGGAGGTGGTGCGCGAGGTGGGCGTGGACAACATGCCGCTCACCATCTTTGTGACGGCCTACGACCAGTACGCCCTGGAGGCCTTTGAGGCCCATGCGCTCGACTACCTCCTGAAGCCGATTGAAGAAGAGCGGTTTGCGGAGGCCCTCCAGCGGGTGCGCCAGCAGCTGGAGCGCACGGAGGCCGAGGCGCTCCGGGAGCAGCTTCGGGGGGTGCTGCGGGAGTACGCCGCGGAGGACGAGGACGACGCTGGGATCGAGCGCTTCACCATCCGGAGCCGCAACCGCATCTACTTCGTCGACACCGAAGACGTGCAGTGGATCGAGTCGGAGGGCGACTATGTGGCGCTGCACGACGGGGAGGAGGCCCACCTCGTCCGCAAAACCATGAAGCAGCTCGAGCAGGAACTCGACCCCGACCGCTTCTTGCGCGTGCACCGCTCCTACATCGTCAATGCCGACTACATCGAGGAGCTCCGCCCCCTCGACCACGGCACGTACCAGCTGCGCATGGCCAGCGGCACCCCGCTTAAGACCAGCCGCGGCTACAGCGACAACGTGGACGCCCTGCTCAATGCCGACGGGTAGGCGCTTCGTCGGTGGATGCTGCGCGCTTCGTCGCGTTGCGCTTCGTCTCCTTCTCATTTCCGCCCCCTCCCTCCATGCCTCTTCACCTGGCCGTGATCGGCGAACGGTCCTCCCACCCTGTGCAGGGGGCAGGCGGCCGCCCCCTCGACCTTGCCGATACGGCCCTCCCGTCGTCGGTGCACGGTGCCGCGGCGCGGCGGTTCTTTCGGGCCCTCGCCGACGCGCTCCGCGAGATGCGGGTGCGGCAGGCCCAGATGCCCACCACGTCGCCCCTCCGCCTCGGCCTTGTCTCCACCGCCCCCAACGGCACCGCGATGGACGTGCAGACCGCCCCCACCCACCTGCGCGGGCTCGACCTGGAGGCGCCCAGCGATCGCACGACGGTCCTCGATGCGCTGCGGACGCTGGAGCGCCAGTGGCGCGAGGGAGGCTGAGCCGCCGCGAGGCGTAACGAAGTCGTGCAAAGCCGTCGTTGCCGCCCGCCGGCGTGCCCGCTCGTGAATCATCCGCGAAGGTGGGCGGTGCGGTACCACAAGGGCGTATCAGACAGCGCTTCGTCCCGTTGCGCCCGCACGACGCCCTCCCCGGCACCGTCCCCTTTCACCTCTGCTCCGTTGTTCCATGGACGCCTCTTCCTCTGCCCCCGCCCTTCCCACCGGCTACGTCGCAAAAACTGACGGTCGCGTGGCCCCCAACGACCTCGTCCACGACGCCGGCGAGGACGCGTACCGATCCGTGGACCCCGAGGACGCCGCAATCGGCGCCTCCCTCGACACCTTTGCCCACGTCGCCACCCCCAAGCACTGGGTCACCTTCGACAGCACCACCGGCATCGTGTGGGGCGTGGGGCAGTCGCCCGAGGAGAGCCTCCGCATGGCCAAGTTCGAGGCCTTTGGGGACGACCACAAGGCCGTGGGCTACGAGTTTGCGTGCTGGTGCGAAGAGATGAGCACGGCGGTCTGCTCCGAAACCCTCTACGCCAAGGCCTCGGACACGGGGTCCCTCTCCCTGTCCGACGAGCGCCTTCGCGAGCACGTGATGATGCCGTAGGCCTCGTCCCACCCCACACGCGCATCGACGACTCATCGTCCCGCACCGCCGACTCGTCGCAGGGTCGGCATCTCCAGCCCAGGGCCGCAGTACGAGCGCGCCGCCCCTCATCCTGTTCGCGCTCGTGCCACCAACTGCTGCTCCCATGATTCTTCGTCGATCAATCCGTTGGGCCGCTGCGCTTCTGGTCATTGGGCTGATGGGCAGCGGGTGCGAGCCCTACATGAGCATGACCGACCGCATCCCCGCGCAGGCCCGCACGGCCACAGGGCTCCTGCCGGAGACGCCCCGCTACGTCGGCATGGTGGACCTGGAGACGGTGATGACTGAGGCTGCTCTGTTTCTGGAGGGGGCGCCCGGAATGCCCGAGCGTCTCTCCGCCGGGGCCGAACGCCTGCAGCGCTTTCTGCGCGCCACCGGCATGGACCCACAGGCGGACCTGACGGCGGTCTACGGCGCGGCGGGGAACGAGACGGCGGGGAACGAGACGGCGGGGAACGA
The DNA here is from genome assembly GCA_913056185.1 of uncultured Bacteroidota bacterium. GTDB lineage: Bacteria > Bacteroidota > Rhodothermia > Rhodothermales > Salinibacteraceae > Salinibacter. The sequence goes on along the minus strand of CAJXLV010000026.1, from coordinate 45,816 downwards.
GACCGCCGTGAGTGCGGTCCTCTTTGCCGACCTCGCCCCCGCTCAGCTCGATCGCTACCTGGCACGAGCGCCCGCGTCTGCCGGCCGGGCGGCGACCTACCGCGGCGTGCCCGTCTACCACCTCGCCCTGGGGTCCCTGTTCGGGGCCACAGATACGTTGTCGGTTGGGGTGGTGCGGGACGGCCTCCTTGCGGTTGCCCCCGAGGCGGCGCACGTGCGGGCCATGATCGATCGCTCCGTGGACGATGGGGGCCGCCTGCAGGACAATGACGCCTACATGGCGCTGGTGGAGCGTGTGGCGCACGAAAGTACGGCCTGGGGCGTGGGGCGAGGGGGGCTGCAGGCAGCCCTGCGCGACTCGGGGCGCGCTGCTGCCAAGGCCCCATCCCGCGAGGCAGGGGTGCAGCAGCTGCTCGGCGCCTGGGCCGACCGGATGTTGGGCCTGCCCGAAGACGGAGCGGCGGGGCAGGTGGTGGGAGCCGCAGGGGGCAAGATGGACCGCCTGGTCGGGGCCGTGCAGGAACAGGCACTGGCCGTTACGCTCACCGATGCGGCGGTGGAGGGCCGGGTGTACCTCACCATGCGCGATGAGGCCAGCGCGGCACGCGTCACCGATCTGGCCAAGGGCGCTCTGGCGGCCGTGCGTCTGTCGGGCGACGCATCGGGCCAGAGCGCCGTTCTGCGCGACGTGACGGTAGAGCGGGAGGGCCCGGTGGTGCAGGCGCGGGGCACAGCGACACGGGCCCGCCTGCGGGAGTGGATACGAGGGGACGAAGACGCGCGTGCGGCTCGTGGGCCGAACGCGTCGACTCGTCGGGCTGATGTCACAATTCGTCGATCGGGCGGCACCACGCACGGCCTGGGGGCGTTAAGGGCCGTGGGTCGGCGTCCGCTGGCGCGCGCCCTGCGCGCAGAGGCGGGGAATGTTGCGCCGGGGAGGGCCGAAGATGGACGGCGGGGGCGGTAGCAGCGGGGCACCCGTCGGCGTCGTATTGTCTATGAACGTGTCTGAGCCTCCATGCGCCGTTTCCTTTTCGAAGTTGTAGAGGGCGTCCGCATTGCTGCCCAGGCCATCTGGGCCAACAAGATGCGCTCAACGCTCACCACGCTGGGCGTCATCATCGGCATTGCGGCCGTGACGCTAATGGCCACCATCATCAACGGCCTCAACCAGGAGTTCGACAAGGCGCTTTCGCAGCTCGGGACCGACGTGCTGTACGTGGACCAGTTTCCGTGGGGGCAGAACACCGACCGGGAGTGGTGGCGCCTGCGCAACCGCCCGGCCATTCAGCCCGCCCTGGCCCAGACGATCCGCGAGCGGGCGCGCTCCGCCGATGCCGTGGCGCCCATGGCCGACGACGACCGCACGGTGCAGCGCCGCGGGCGCTCGCTGCGGGCAGAAGTGATTGGCTCGCCGCCGCAGTACGGCCGCATTCGCAGCGTGCAGCTGTCCGCAGGGCGCTTCTACACACAGTCCGAGGAGCGGAGCGGGCGCAACGTATGCGTCATCGGTGCCACCGTGGCCACGGAGCTGTTCCCGGCGGTGAGTCCCCTGGGCAAGGAGCTCAAGCTGGGGGCCGTGCCCTGCACCGTGGTGGGCGTGCAGCAGAAGCAGGGCGACAGCATGCTGGGCGGCCCCGGCTCTCCGGATGAGCGCGTGCTGATGCCGTTTCGCACCTACGACAAGATTATTGGCGTGAATCGCCGAGGGGGGGTGGAGGTGATGATAAAAGTCCGCCCCGGGGTGTCGATGGACCGTGCGGAAGAGGAACTTACGGGCATTTTGCGCACCGCCCGCGACGTCTCGCCAGGCGAGCGCAACAACTTTGCGATCAACGACCAGCAGCAGGTGCGCGCCAGCTTTGCCAGCACGCGGATTGCCATTTACGGCGTGGGGCTGTTTCTGACGGGCCTGGCACTGGTGGTGGGCGGCATTGGGGTCATGAACATCATGTTCGTCTCGGTGCGCGAGCGCACGAAAGAAATTGGCATTCGGAAGGCCGTGGGGGCCAAGCGGCGGACCATCCTGTTCCAGTTTTTGGTGGAGGCCGTAATTGTGTGCTTGATTGGCGGGGGGATGGGGCTTGGGGTGTCGGCCCTGGGGGCGATGGGCGTGCGGGCCCTCGGCTTTGCGGCCACCCTGCCGGGGCAGACGGTGGCGCTCGCCTTTGGCATCTGTGTGGGCGTGGGCATTTTGTTCGGCATCGCCCCGGCCTGGCAGGCCGCCACGGCCGATCCCATCGATGCCCTCCGCTACGAATAGCCTCCGTCGGCCCCGACGCCCGGGGCGCCCTGCGTGCTCTTCGAACCAACAGCCTCCCGTCATGCGCGGATTTGAGACGGTGCGCGAAGCGCTCCAGGCGCTGCGGGCCAACACGTTGCGCTCCGCCCTCACCCTGTTGGGCATCGTGATCGGCGTGTTTGCCGTCATTGCCGCCGTGACGGCGGTGGACGTGATCGACCTCTACTTCAAAAGCTCCATCCAGGGCCTCGGCGCCTCCACCGTTTCGGTGGAGCGCTACGACTACGTCCGCGGCGGCGGGCCGGAGCGCTACCATCCGCCCCTTACGCACGCCCAGGTGGAGCAGCTCAAGGAGCGGGTGGACGTGCCCGTCACCATCAGTGCCAGCGAGCGCTTTGATGGGGGCGTAAAGGCGCAATCGGCCCGGGCAGAGACCAACCCCAACATTACGCTCTACGGCACCGACACGGCCTTCCTCGGCACCTTTGGCTACGAGATGCGCGCGGGGCGCCCGTTTGTCGCGCAGGATGTCGAGAACGGGCGGCCGGTGGCCCTGCTGGGGTCCGCGGTGGCAGAGACGCTCTTTCCCGCCTCCAGCCCGCTGGGCAAGGACGTACGGGTGGGGCGCGTGCGGCTGCAGGTGGTGGGCGTGCTGGATGAAAAGGCGGGCCTCTTCCGCGACCCCAACACGCGGGTGTACGCCCCCATGCCGCATCTTCTGGCAACGTACGGGGGCGGTGGCCGCAACATGGACGACGTGCGCATCCGGGCCGCGTCGGCCGCACAACTGCCCGCCGCCATCGACGCAGTGCGCAGCACCCTGCGCGTTCTCCGACAAGTGGAGCCCGGCGCCCCCAGCACCTTCAACATCGAGGCGAGCGACTTTTTGCGCAGCACCTTTGCGCAGTTTACCCGCATCCTCACCACGGGGGGCGCGCTCGTCGGGCTCATCTCGCTGCTGGCCGCCGGCGTGGGCATCATGAACATCATGCTCGTTTCCGTGACCGAGCGCACTCGCGAGATCGGCGTCCGCAAGGCGGTGGGGGCCAAGTGGCGCGACATCCTCTGGCAGTTTTTGCTGGAGGCCATTATCCTCTGTCAGATTGGGGGGCTGATTGGCATCGTCCTCGGGGGACTGGGCGGCAATGTGGCGGCGCTGTACTGGGACATTGCGCCCTCCTTTCCGTGGGGGTGGGCAGCCCTTGCCGTCGGCGGCGTCACCCTGCTCGCGGTCGTCTTTGGCGGATACCCCGCCTACAAGGCTGCCCGCCTCGATCCCATCGAATCGCTGCGCTACGAGTAGCGCCCTCTGTGTTTCGCTTTTTTCGACTGACTGCACCACACCATGCCTTCGTCCCTCCACATTCACCTGTCCGCTCTTTCTCCCCTGGTCCGCCCCGCCGTGCTGGTCGCGGTGCTCGTGCTCGGGGCCGCCGGGCAGACGAGCCGCGCGCAGCCGGGGCCGCAGGACACCACCCGCATCGCGTTTGGGGAGGCGGTGCGCATTGCCCTCGACCAAAACACGGACATCAAGCGCGCGCAGGCCACGGCGCGGCAGTCCAACCTGCAGGTGCAGTCCGAGTGGATGGACTTCTTGCCCGACGCCAGCATCCGCTCCAGCGTCTCTCGCCGCTACGGCCGCAACTTTAGCCAGGTCACGGGCGACTTTACCACGCGCTCGACCGACTTCTTCAATCTCGGCGGCAATTCCAGCCTCACAATTTTTAACGGCTTCGAGAACACTGCCTCGCTGACCCAGGCACAGACCCAGGCCGACGCCGACCGCATGAGCCTGAAGCAGTCGCGCCGAGAGGTGGTGTTCACGGTGGTGGACCAGTTTATCGCCCTGGCCGAAAGCCGCGAGCTGGTGCGCGTGCGCCGCGAGGAGCTGGACACTCGCCGCCAGCAGCTGGAGCAAATCCGGGCCTTTGTGGAGGCGGGGTCGCGGCCGGTGTCGGACTTGTACACGCAGCAGGCCGACGTGGCCGATGCGGAGCAGCAGCTGCTGCAGGCCGAGCGCGAGCGCGAGGTGAGCAAGACGCGCCTCATCCAGACCCTTCAACTGAGCCCGCGCAAGGCCTACGCCTTTCAGCAGCCCGGCCTGCAGACCGACAGTGCACGCGTGGAGACGTACGACCTCTCGGCGCTTATCGACCAGGCCTTTCAGCAGCGCCTCGACCTGGAGGTGGCCCGGGCCGAGCAGCGCGCCGCCGAGACGGGCATCCGGGCCGCGCGCTCCTCCTACTACCCCAGCCTCTCGATTAGTGGCAATTACGGGAGCGACTGGTCGAGCCGGGGACTGCCGGGCGAGACAACCGACAACAGTTTTGGAAATCAGCTGGACATTAACCGGGGCGGCTCGGTGTCGTTCTCGCTCAACATTCCGATCTTCAACAACCTGAACCGCTCCGCGCAGGTGGAGCAGGCGCAGGTACAGGCCCAGAGCGCCCGCTACGCGCTGCAGGACCAGCGGCAGCAGGTGGCCCTGCAGGTGCGGCAGGCGTACCTCGACTACCGCAACGCCGTGAAGCAGCTGGACGCGGCCACCAAGCGCCTGCGCGCCGCCCGGCAGAGCCGCGATGCCACGCTGGAGCGGTACAACCTGGGCTCAGCCTCCATTGTAGAGCTGCAGAATGCCCGGCGCGACTTTGTGAGCGCCGCCAGCGACCAGGTGCAGGCCCAGTACCAGGTGCTGTTTCAGCGCAAGCGCATTGACTACCGCGTCGGCACGCTGGACCCCAACGCCCCCCTTGCCGACGCCCCGACGGCCCGGTAAACTCCGCTTCTCTTCCGCCTTCTTTCGCACAACCCCTCTTTGTTCGTCATGGCATCCTCCAGTGGCACCTCCCATCGCCTGCTGTACGCGGGCGGCGGCCTGCTGGCCGTGCTCCTCCTTGTCGGCGGCCTCGGCTGGGGCCTCGGTTGGTTTGGGGGCGGGCCCACCGGCGTGTCCGTCGAGACCGAGACCGCACAGACGCGCACCATCACCGAGGTGGTTACCGCGTTCGGCCGCGCCCAGCCGGAGGTGGAGGTCACCATCAGCCCCGATGTGTCGGGCGAGATTGTGGCGCTGCCCGTGCAGGAGGGCGACGCGGTGGAGCGGGGCGACCTGCTGGCCCGCCTCAAGCCGGACGATTACCGCGCGCAGCTGGAGGAGCGGCAGGCGCAGGTGGCGCAGCAAAAGGCCAACCGGGCCCGCCGCCGGGCCGACTCCGTGCAGGCCCGCCAGGCCTTCGAGCGCAAGCAGCAGCTCTACGAAAAAGAGGTCATCCCCGAAAGTGAGCTCGAAAACGCCCGCTCCACCTACCAGCAGTCCGTGGCGCAGCTGGAGGCGGCGCGCTACCGCGTGAAGAGCGCCCAGGCCAGCCTCCGCGACGCCCGCGAGCAGCTCCAAAAAACGCGCCTCTTCGCCCCCATGGATGGGACGGTGAGCAAGCTCACGGTGGAGGTGGGGGAGCGCGTGGTGGGCACCCGCGAGCGCGCGGGCACCGAGATGATGAACATTGCCCAGCTCGACCAGATGGAGCTGGAGGTGGACGTCAACGAGAACGACGTGGTGAACGTGGCCGGGGACGATTCGGCCTCCGTGGAGTTCGATGCGTACGCGGATCGCTCCTTTCGGGGCACCGTCACAGAAATTGCGAACTCGGCCCGCATCCAGAACGAGGGCAGCCAGAACGAGGTGACCAACTTTCCCGTCACCATCCGCATCCTGGGCACCCCCAACACTGGCCCCGCTGTCACCCGCGAAGAAGGCGGCCTGGCCCGCCCGGAGCGCCCCACCGCCTCCGTCAACGGCCCGGTGATTCGCCCCGGCATGAGCGGCTCCGTCGACATTTACACGGAGACGGTGCAAAAGGCCGTGGCGGTGCCCATCCAGGCCGTCACTGTGCGCGACTTCAATGAGGTAGGCCCGCAGGCCGACAGTGCCCGCGCCCCCGAGGCCCCCGAGGAGGACCTGCGCCGGGTGGTGTTCGTGGCGGAGGGCGATTCGGCGCGCATGGTGGAGGTGACCACCGGCATCGCCGACGATACGTACATGCACATCCGCTCGGGGCTGGAGGCTGGCGAGACGGTGATTACCGGCCCCTACAGTGCGGTGAGCCGCGAGCTGGAGCCCGGCGCCACCATTCGCACGCAGCAGCGCGGCGGGCGCAGGGCGGCCGTCGCCACGGCGGAGTAGGCCCGCGCCCGCACGCCCCCGTTCCGTCTTCCTCGCACATCTTTTCCGTACATCCGCCCGCCTTTCTCCATGGACGCAGTGTCTTCCCCCAACACCAGCTCCCCCAGCACCGGCTCTGCTCCCGCCGACTCCGAGCGGGCCCTCATCGACGTGCACGCCCTCAAAAAGCGCTACATGATGGGCAGCGAAGAGGTGTGGGCGCTCGATGGCATCAGTCTCTCCATCGAAGAAGGCGAGTACGTGGCTGTGATGGGCCCTTCCGGCTCCGGCAAGTCGACCTTCATGAACATGCTCGGCTGCCTCGATACGCCCACCAGCGGTACCTACTACCTGCGCGGCGAGGACGTGAGTGCCTTCTCGGAGGATGAGCTTGCGGAGCTCCGCAACCACGAGATTGGGTTCGTTTTTCAAACCTTCAACCTGCTGCCGCGCGTCAACTGCCTGCGCAACGCCGAGCTGCCGCTCATCTACGCCGGAATGTCGAAGGCCGAGCGGCGCGAGCGGGCGGCCGAGGCGCTTCGCAGTGTGGGGCTGGGCGACCGGCTGGACCACCGCCCCAACGAGCTCTCTGGGGGGCAGCGCCAGCGCGTGGCCACGGCCCGTGCCCTCGTGAACCGGCCCTCGCTCCTCCTGGCCGACGAGCCCACCGGCAACCTCGACACCGAAACCGGCGACGAGATTATGGCCCTCCTGGAGGGCCTGCACCGCCAGGGCAACACCATTTTGCTGGTCACCCACGAGGAGCCGATTGCCCACCACGCCCGCCGCGTCATCCACCTCCGCGACGGGAAGCTGGAGCGGGATGAGACGGTGGCGGCGCCCGCCCTGGCGGGCGAGAACATCTCGATTGGGACGTGAGTGTGGGGGCGTGGCCAACCGGCGGCGAGACGGAGCCGAGACGGGACGGAGCCGAGACGAGACGGAGCCGAGACGAGACGGAGCGGCGGCGAGACGGAGCGGGGGCGGCCCAGCCCCCCTGGGCTCGTTCTGCACGTCGTGGCCGGGCGGGGACAGCGAGGGGACTTCTCAGATCAATGCCAGTTCTGCCATGTGTCGATACTCTCCACTTGCGTTTCTCCTCGGATGGGTCGGTCTGTTGCTCGTGGGGGCGGCGACGGTGCACGCCCAGGATGCCGCCGTCAAAACCCTGCGCGGCCGCGTGGTGGACGCGGAGACGGGCAGGCCCCTGCCCCAGGCCAATCTCCGCATTGCGGGGGCGTACGAGGGCACCATCACGAACGTGGACGGGCGCTATTCCCTGCGGCTCGACAGCCTGCCCGTGACCGTGGTGGTGCGCTACGTGGGGTACGCCTCGGCCCGGCGCCGCATCACGACCGCGACCGACCCGCAGCAGACCTTCCGCCTCGCGCCGTCGACGGTGCAGATGGAGGAGATGGTGGTAACGGGCCGCGAAACTCCCGGCGAGACCCTCATGCGCCGCGTCATCGAGCGAAAGCAGGAGTGGTGGCCCGCGCTGAAGAGCTACTCGGTGAAGGCGTACAACCGGTTTGCGCTGGCCAGCGACACCACCATTGCCGCCATCGCCGAGAGCCAGACCATTGCCTTCTGGGACGCGAAGCGAGGATCCCGCGAAGTCGTGCGCTCCCAGCGGGGCACGGCCAACCTCCAGGGCGTCACTGACGCGTCGCTGCCCGCCGCCACGTCTGTCCTCAACCTGTACCGCGACAACGTGGAGGTCTTGGGCACCCGCATGGTAGGGGTCACGCATCCGGACGCGCCCGACTACTACGACTTTACGCTCGACACCACGCGCGCCATCAATGGGCGGCAGGCCTTCCGCATCGAGGTGGAGCCGGCCAATCGCCTCTCGTCCACGTTCCGGGGCACTGTGACGGTGCTTGACAGCACCTATGCCCTGCTCGAAGCCCATCTCCGCCCCACAACCTCACTGAGCACGTCGCGGGTGCTGAAGGAGGTCGATGTTGCCTTCGAGCAGCAATTCTCCAACTTTGGCGGGCCGTACTGGCTGCCTGTCGACTTCCGGGCCCAGCGCGACCTAAACGTGCAACTGTCCGCGCTCATTTCGCTCTCCGACATCCGTATTCGCCAGGTCAGCCGCCTGAGCGATTATCAGATCAACGTGGCGGTCCCGGACTCGCTCTACCGTGACACGACCGATCAGGTCGTGAGGGCGCCCGACAGCCTCGCGTTCGCCCGGTCGTCTGCGGGAGGGCGGTTGGACTCGCTCGGCGAGGAGGGACCCTTTGTTCCCTACACGGAGACGGAACGTGCGGCCTACCGGCGCATCGACAGCACCGACACGGTACAAGATGCGTTCGATCCGGGCGGACTCTACGGATGGCTCCAGGACCGCGGTCTCGTCGAGGAGGGGGGGCTCAGTTTGGGAGACGACGCGGACGAGGCGGCCGCGCCCGATACGACGGAGGGCGACGGCGACGAAGCAACGGCCTCGTTCGTCCACGTGGAGGGCGGGCTTCCAGTTTTTCGCTTCAACCGCGTGGAGGGGGGACACGTTGGCCTGCGGCTCGACCTCGGCGTCGGGCCGCTCGCCGTCACGGGGCGGGGCGGTTACAACACCGGCCCGTCGGGATCCACGCAGTGGTCGTACGGGGGCGAAGCCACCCTGCCGCTGGGGAGCAATACGGCCCTGTCCGCCGAGTACCACTACGGCATCGAGCCGCGCTACCGGGCGCGGTCGCGCATCGCCCCGGTCTGGGCGCGCCTTTCCAACAGCCTGTGGGCCCTTTCGGGCGAGCCGGAGTACTTTGACTACCTCGGCAACGAGCGCATGCGGCTGGCGCTGCGGCAGTCCGTTGAGGGAGCAGCGCTGGACCTTGCGCTTCAGCTGCGCAACGAGCGGCACTTCTCCGTGGCCAAGACCACGAGCTACAACGTCCTCGGACGGTCCGTGACACAGCCGCCGAATCCGCCGGTGCAGGACGGATGGATGCGGTCGGTCGCGCTTACGGCCACGCTGGGCGACGGCGGGCTGCTCGGCGTTCTCCCCATCAACCGCCTGCAGGCGTCCGTCGAGCACAGTGGCCCCAGCCTACCGGCGAGCGATTTTGAGTTTACGCGCGTGGAGGCCGTGGCCAATGCGCACGTCGAGACCTTCTTCCTGCGCCGCTTCCGGCCCAACACGCTCAGCCTCCGGCTCGATGCCGGCACGTCCTTCGGCACGCTGCCGCTGCAGCGCTTCGGGGTCATTGAGGCCAGCCCCCTGCCCTACACGCCGTACGGGGCGCTGCGTACGCTCGACGACCGCCCCTACCAGGGTGAGCACCACGTCGCCTTTTTCTGGGAGCACAACTTCCGCACCGTGCCGTTCGAGCTGCTCGGGTGGCAGGCGCCGGTCGAGCAGGACATTGAGCTCCTCCTGCACGGCGGGCACGGCCGCACCTGGATCGACGATGACACGGCGCTACGGCTGCGGCGCCGGGGCGTGCCGCTGCGCACGGCGGACACAATGCACCACGAACTGGGCCTGTCCGTCAACGGCCTTCTCTACGATACCCTCCGCTTCGACCTCACCAAGCGCCTCGATGCCCCCGGGCTGAGCGTAGGGGTGAGCGTGGTGCGGTTTCTGTGAGGGGGCCTCCTCCTTGACGGCGCGCATTTGCAGGGCGTCCCCCGACAGATTCGCTGGGCAAGGGGGCTCAAGGACAGGGAGCGTACCCCGTGACGAACGGGGCCCGGAAGGGCAAAGAGCGGCGGTACGCCGCCACCGTTGCGTGTGCTCGCGCCGCGGCGGCATCGAAGGTGCTCGTCCCCCTCCACCGGTCGCGTGCCCGTTCGCTCCGATCGGGGCAGGAGGCGGTGTAGCGGACGACGACCGAATCGATGTGCGGGTGCCGTACGGATACGCTGAGAACCTGCCTTGCGACGCGGCGGGCAAAGTCCGTAGCGCCCCTCTCCCGCGGTGCCGAGACGTAGGCCGTCGAGCGGCGAAGCTGGACCGACGCGTCGTGCTGCATTGTCTCTGTTAGCAGTGCGGCCGCCCCGAGGAGGAGGCCCAGGGCCGCGGCCCCCAGACCCCAGCATTGGCGGTGGGCCGGAGCGGCACAGCCGGGGAGGATGGCGAGCGAAGCGCATGCGACGAGCGTTTCCCACCCCCCTTGCACGGAGCGGCGGTGCGGGCGCGGGGCCTCCGGCGACTGGGCAGCATCCATCGGCTCTATAGTGTTGGGTAGAGTTTGAGAAGGGCCTGTAGGGCTCCCGGCTTTAGCCGGGTGGTCCGTCGCCTGAGAGACAAGTGCGAGTGGCATAGGCGAACGCTCGTGATTGCCGACAAGTGGTTCCCGTCCAGCCAGCGGTGTTCGGAGTGCGGGCACGTCGACGGCAAAAAGCCCTTGGACGTGCGAGACTGGACGTGCAGCGAGTGCTCTGCTCATCACGACAGAGACATTAACGCAGCGAAGAACCTCAGTGGGGCCCATCAGACCCGAACTGAAGCAATTGCTTCAAACGCACCTGGAGATCTGGGTACCCCCAAGGCGCCGGTGGTCGTCGGTTCCGGTCGATGAATGGGAGAAGTCAACCAGGCGATCACTGCGAACATGCAGTACGCACCAAAGGTACGGGTGCGTGTGGGAGCTGCCGGACGGAGAATGTCCGACGAGGCCTCTGGGCGGGGCTGGGTGGACATGGAGGAGCGGGGGGCGATGGGCGGACGCCGCTTTCACTGGCTGCCCCAGATCGTGCCATTTCGGTGCAGGACACTGCCCTGCAGGAGTGGGAGGTGCTGGCCCTGACTGTGGCCGCGGGCATTTTTTGGACGGTAGTGCGGACCCCCAATGCCTGTAAGGCCCTCCGCATCGACTACGACTCTGCCTCGTCCGACCATTTTCGTCGGGTCGACGGGGCGATCCGTTGCTCATTGTGGAGCAGGACGGTTCGTGGCTCATCCCCCCCACTGCCACGAGCAGCCGCGCGTGTTTGACTTTGCACGGCCGGGCCTTCGGGGGGCGGAGGCGACCGGTACGTATTTTGCCCGCCCGACGGAGTTCGACCCCGAGGCGCATTCTCAGGGCCGGTTTCACGCGCTACAGGGGGAGGCGCTTACAAGGGGAGGCGCTACGGACAGTGGCGCTGGAGGTGCCGACGGCGAAGGCGCTCTGCTTCCGGCGCAAGCGGTACCATCCGTCCCCGGCGATCCGTCCCCGGCGATCTTTCCCCGGCGATCTTTCCCCGGCGATGGAGCCCCGTGAGGACGGGGGAGCTGTTGGTCACGCTCACGGTGATGAGCCCCGAGAACATGGCCGCGTTCGTGCGGTCGTGGGGGGCGGACGTGAAAGTGCTGCACTCCCCGGCCCTGGCGGCACACATCCAGGGCGCGGCCCAGGAGATGCTACGGATGGGCCCGGAGGCGGGGGCGTAAGCGCTCACATCCCGCCCTCGTAGTACGCATCGAATCGGGGGATGCGGTCGAGGTGTTTCCAGTCGGCGACCGTCCGGTCCTGGGCGTAGACGTACGCCCGGGGCAGGTTTCCGGGGTCGAAGGCGTTGGCGCGGGCCGTGTACAGATACTCCACCCGGAGAGCCCCACTGGACGTCTCGACGGTGTCCCGCCGCCGGGGGGAACCCAGCGCCGCCACGGCGTGATTGATCGGCATCCCGCGATAGATGCGCCCCTGTACCACGTGCACACTGTCTTTGCCGGTCAGTCCGTTCTCTTCGACGTACGACGCGCGCTCGTTGCCAAACAGGGAAGAGAGCGACCCGCCGGTGGTGGAGCAGGCCGCCAGGGCGACGGTCGCGACAAGTAGCAGCGCGGAGCGTTTCATGATGCGGGGCGGGAGTAGGAAGAGCGGAAATCGTTTCTTTTCCACAGCGGAAGCTTCGTGTTGTTGCGGACGGGCACAGGCAGAGAGGGAAGAGGGTTTCAAGTGCGTAATGAGGAGGGGGAACCCTGTTCGACAAGGAAAAGGTAGCAACACGGCATTGCGTCGCTACTCTTGTCTTTCATACACGCTCCACTCTATGTCGGAGGCCACTTCCTCGTCCGAAGATTCCCGGCTCCGCCCCGAGCGACTGTGGGCGTCCCTCCGGCGCATCTTCCGCCGCGCGTGGCCCTACCGGGGGCGGCTGGGGGCGGCCGTGGCCCTGACGGTGCTGGGCGCGGCGGTGGCGCTCGTGGTGCCGCTGGGCCTGCGCGAGCTGGTGGACGCGGTCTTTCAGGACGAAAACCGCGCCCTGCTCGATACGCTGGCCCTGGCGCTCGTGGGGCTCTTTCTGGCCCGCTCGGCCGCGGCGTTCGGCGGCAAGTACCTGCTGGGGTGGACCGGCGAGCGAGTGGTGGCGGACCTGCGCCAGGAGGTGTACCGCCACCTCCACCGACAGGGCCTCCGCTTTTTTGAGGACCGCCGCACGGGCGACCTCACCTCCCGCCTCACCAACGATGTAGGCTCGGTGCGGAGCGCGGTGACCGATGCCCTCCCCAATTTGCTTACGCAATCGCTCTCGCTGGTGGGCTCGGTGGCCCTCATGGTGGTGCTCAACTGGCGCCTGAGCCTCATTATCTTCCTCATCGTGCCCGCCGTAACTGGGCTCGCTGTCTATTTTGGACGCAAAATCCGGGCGCTCGCGCGCGACATCCAGGACCGCCTGGCCGACACGACGGCGGTGGCGGAGGAGGCCCTCGCGGCCATCCGTGTCGTGAAGGCGTTTGCGCGGTCCGACTATGAAGTGACCCGCTACAACAATGCGGTGGAGGAGCTCTTTGGAACGGCACGCTACCGCGTGCTCGTCTCGGCCCTGTTTGAATCGGGCGTGGGGCTGCTCTTTTTTGCGGCCCTCACGGCCATCTTCTGGTACGGCGGCATTGAGGTGTTGGCAGGACGCCTCACGGAGGGCGACCTGGTGGCGTTTGTGTTTTACGCCTTCAACATTGCGCGGAGCGTGGGGAGCATGTCGCAGCTCTATTCCACGTTCAACAGCGCGGCGGGCGCCACGGAGCGGCTGTTTGCCCTGCTCGATGCGTCCCCGGCCCTCCAGGACGCGCCGGACGCAACGGCCCTGCCCCCGCTGGAGGGCCGCGTGCGCCTGCAGAACGTGACGTTTGCGTACGAAGAGGGGCGGCCGGTGCTGCACGACCTGTCGATGGACGTGGCCCCGGGAGAGGCAGTGGCGCTGGTGGGGCCGAGCGGTGCAGGCAAGTCGACCCTCATGAGCCTCCTGCCGCGCTTCTATGCGCCGCAGTCGGGCCGCGTGTTTGTGGACGGGCACAACCTGGCGACGGTGACGCGGCGGTCGCTCCGTGCGCAGATTGCGCTGGTGTCGCAGGAGGTGCAGCTGTTCAACACCACCATCGGCGACAACATCCGATACGGGCGGCTCGATGCCTCGGACGCGGCGGTAAAAGAGGCGGCCCGCGCCGCCAATGCGCACGGGTTTATCGCCGATCTGCCGGCGGGCTACGACACGGCGGTGGGCGAGCGGGGCGTGAAGCTGAGTGGGGGGCAGCGCCAGCGCGTGGCCATCGCCCGCGCCCTGCTGCGGGACGCACGCCTGCTGCTGCTCGACGAGGCAACTTCGTCGCTCGACTCGGCCTCCGAGGCGCTGGTGCAGGAGGCACTGGAGCGACTTATGGAGGGCCGCACCACGTTCATCATTGCGCACCGGCTCTCGACCGTACAGAACGCCGACCGCCTCTTTGTGCTGGATGAGGGCCGCATTGTGCAGCGCGGCACCCACGCGGAGCTGATGCAGGAGGAGGGGCTGTACCGCCGGCTGGCGTCGTATCAGTTTCGGGAGCCGGGGGTGCCGGCGGAGTGAGAAGGGCCGTTCGCCAACAGCTACAGCGGGCCCACCGAGACAGACGCGCCGCCCGTCCGGTCCCGAAAGTGCGCATCGGCGGCCAAAAAGCCCTTCATCCATGCAGACAACAGCGCCTCGTCGGCGATCTCTGTGTCTTTCACTTCCCCCATCCGCGGTGCGCCAGGGCCGTGCCGGCGGCGGTAGTGCCATCCCTTCCGGAAGGCCGCGCGCTCCCGGGGGGAGTCGTCGGCATGGAACGGGCAGTGCTGGGACCAAGAGGCACTCATGACAAGAGGTGGGGCATGTGGTGGTGAGCGATGTGCGGCACTGCGAGGGCGGGCTCGCTCTGCAGCCGCCGCGGGGCCGCTGTCGGCGGGCTCGAACCGCTGGACGAAGCTCGCCGAGTCGAAAAGAGAGCAACTCCAGCCCATCGACAACAAGATCACGGATCTTCCGCACAAACACAGCCGGAACGTCGTGGTGGTCGGAACTACATGTGCAGGGAGTGTGGTTTTGATGGGCATCGGGGCGTCGTTAAGGAAGGAGGTCGGAAACGACGACGAACCGGCAGGGTCTGCTTTCCGTCTACCTGGGCGAGGGTTTTCCCCCTCGGGGGGAGGGGGCACCCTCCTCTCGCGTGTGGCTTGCGGAGCGGACCGAGGACCAACGGGCCGACCAGTCCAGGGCAGCCTGTGTAGAACGCGAAGAATCTCCCGGCGCCCTGACCGCAGGGAAGAAGCGGTGTATGATTGCTTTAGCCGGGGGGGACCGTCAACCGACCGAGAACGACGGAGTCAATTCCTGAACGGGGTCGGCGCTGCGGGCTGTGACGGAGGGGACCGTTCCGACGCGGATTTCGCAGGCGCCGAGGATGAGGGCCCCCTCATCCATCCGCAAGCGTCCCGTCTTAATTTGTCCGCTCATCCGTGCGGTATGGGTAAGCACAAGGAGGTCCTCCACGTGCAGGTCTCCATAAAAGGTGCCGGCGACAACAGCTTCCTGGGCACGCACAGTGCCCTGCACCACTGCGGCCTGGGCAATCGCAAGGTGGTTCTGCGTCGCCAGTTTTCCGACGGTACGGCCGCAGACGCGAAGGCTTTCTTCCGACTGGTATGTTCCCTTGAACAGGGTATTGTCGCTAAGTGTGGTGACGGGCGGGGCGTCGGCTGTCGTTGAATGCACGGGAGGTAAAGGGAGGCGTTGGGATAGTAAAGGATTGTTTGAAACGAATTGAGGGGTGGGAACGGGGTGGAAATTGGGACAAGATCCCGTCTGTACACTCATTCCTCAGATGTTTCGGAGCATTTTACAGTATTGAGGATGCATGAGCTTCTTTTTCGTGGGGCGTGTTGAGGCAACCCCACTCTCACGAGGATGCCGACATCGTCTGATCAGAAAAGCGGCGATGCGACCTCTCCTCCGAACATGCCGTGGGCCATGCGTCAAGGGGGCAGTGGGACGCCCTCTTTACAGAACGAACATTGTCGGTGTCCCTGAAGCGTCCGAGGAAGATTGCGCGGCAGATGTCGACCCGCGTGTCGGCGGCACCACCCCCGTTGCAGAAGCCGCAGAAACGCTTTTGGCATCTATACAATTTGTATCTCAAAGATGCAACGTTTTCAATGTACGGCGGTGCCTTCGAAAAGACGGTAGGCAGCGGCGTCTTCAACGAAGATGCACGAGACGGGTCCAGGAAGTAGAAAGGGGAACTCAGAGGAACAATGGGGCAGAAATCACTACGATTTCGGCCGAGACGACGTGTCGGTCTGTGGCCTGCTCCACACATCTGGCGGTTAAAGATACTCAAAAAGTGAAGAGGGCGTCATAGATCGGTGCGTTCCGTGAGGGGTTGTTTTGATATGCTGGCGCGCCCACGTACTTTAGAAATCAAGCACGATCACTTTTTGCTGCTCAAAGGGCATCATCCCTTTCACGGATGATTTCGTCTTCGTTGGCAAAGTAACGAACGAAAAAATGTATCGGCGTCCAGCGACATTAACCGCATGAACAGCGGGGGATACATGATGGTTGTCTCTACGAGGGTGGGTAGAGCGCGAGAAGGGCTTGTAGAGCTCCGTGCTTTAGTGCGGGGGCATGAACGGGCGGGCGGATGACCCTGTCGGTTCGAGGCCCGTCTCGCGCCTCCGTTCTCGGACCCGCATCAGCCCGGAAGAGTGTTCGTCGTGCAGTCAGCCATGCCCAGGCGGCTGTCTCTTTTATCGGTAGATCTTTTGTCGGTAGGGCGGGACATGCCCGAGCCTCCACCTGAAGCTCCAGTTGGGAAACGCACCTGGAGAAGACCGACGCGGTTGCGGTCGTCGGCCCCGGTCGATGAATGGTCGACTCCCCCGGTCTTTTGCGGACGTGAATGCTTCGCATTTGTCGGGGGAGTGTCAATCTCAGCTTCCTCCTTTTGTCATGATCCGGCCTGTAGAGTTGTTCGGCCGTTTCCTCAGACGCGCTGCACGCGTGAACCTTGCAGGCATGCTCGGGGCCGTGGTGGGGATGTGGCTCGGTGCGATCGGGGGACTTGCAGATACCTGCGGACAGAGGCCTGCGGAGACGGATACCGCCGAGGCGACCCTTGGGGACACGCCTCGGCGGTACGTACAGACACAGTGGACGACCGAGGACGGACTTCCAGTCAACTCCATCAACGACATTGCACAGACGGAGGACGGCTACCTCTGGCTCGCCACCTACGACGGCCTCGTCCGGTTCGACGGCACGGAGGTGACGGTTTTTCGATCTGCACAGCACGAGGGACTCCCGAATAATCGTGTGTTGTCCCTCCACGCGCGGGCGGATGGGCTCTGGGTGCAGACCGAGTCGCGCCACCTCGTCCGGGTCCAGGACGGCAGGTTTACCACTGTTGCCGAAGGGGTCAATGTGCTCCGGGAGGGGCACGACGGGCACCTTTGGCTCGGAACGCAAGCCGGCGTGTCCACCTACCGAGAGGGCGCGCTCCGGCGGGTGTCTCCCAGGGCCCTCTCAGCACCTGTGCGGACGCTGCTGGTGGCGGCGGACGGGACGCTGTGGGTTGGCACAAAGGGCGAAGGACTGTATGCCCGAAGCCCGAATGGGGGAGTCCGGCACCTGACGACCGAGGAGGGGCTCGCTGGGCGGCACGTCTGGGCGCTTGCGGAAGGCCGGGGCAACCAGATTTGGATCGGGATGCCGGGAGGGCTTCAGCGGTGGAGCGGGGGGCGTCTGGTAGACGTTCCACGAGAGAGGGACAGCGCCCTCTCAGTGTTCGACGTAGAGCCGACCCCCTCTGCAGGGGAAACGGGCGCAGGCTCGTGCCTGGCCGTCGCCCGAGACGGCATTTTTCAGTGTAACGAGGGGCGCCTTGTGCCAGTGACCCGACGGTCGGTAACGGCCCCCACGCGCGCTCGCACCCTAATCGACCGCGGCCCGAACGGGCAGGTGTGGCTCGTCGCGGGCACGACGGTGTATCGGGGGCGTGCGCCCGTGTTCGACGCAGAATCGACCGTGCAAAGCCTTTTCTTCGGGCAGCGGGGGACTGTCTGGGTCGGGACGGCTCGGCACGGGCTCTTTCGCCTTCGTCCGTCTCCGTTTGCGGTCTACGGAGCGCCGGAGGGGCTGGCCAGCAGCAACGTCTATCCCATCGAGCAGCGTAAGAAGGGGAGCATCTGGCTGGGGACGCTCGGCGGGGGCGTGTCTCGGCTTGAGGGCTCTGGAGAGATCACGAATTATCGCCCGGTGAAGAATGGACACCCGCTCGTCAACGTTTGGGCGTTGCATGAGGACCGCTCTGGGCGGCTCTTGATGAGTGGAGCGGCGGGGCGATTGTGCCAGTTTGAAGCGGGCGGCTGTGCCCGCCCTGCGACCGAGAGCCCGATCCGGGCACGTGTCCGGGCCCTCTACGAAGACCGCCAGGGCCGCCTGTGGGCCGGCTCGGAGGACAAGGGCCTGTACCGGTGCGACCGTGCGTGCATGGCCCCGGATAGCGACTGGGTCCGGTTTACCCCTACGAACAGCGGCCTTCCCCACAGCGACGTCAGGACGATTCACGAAACGCCCGCGGGCACGATCTGGGTGGGGACCCGCGGAGGCGGAATTGCCCGCTATGCCGACGGCGCATTCGAGGCCGTGACGGTCTCGGATGGGCTCTCGTCCAACTTTGTCAGCGATATCTACCAAGACTCCACTGGGGCGGAGGTGCTCTGGGTGGCATTGTCGAATGCGGGCCTCAACCGGGTGGAGCTGAGCCCCTCCGACACGGCCCTCGTGGCCTCCACCACCGCTTACGGGGAAGAGGAGGGGCTTTATGACAACGCCCTCGGTCAAATTCTTCAGGACGGCCAGGGGCGCCTCTGGATGAGCAGCAACCGTGGCCTCTTCTGGGTATGGAAGCACGAGTTGGAGGCGCTGGCGCGGGGGGAGGCCCGTCGGGTGCACGCAGTCACGTACACGACCCGCGACGGGCTGCGCAGCCGCGAAGCGAACGGGGGCGTGCAGCCGGCCGGCATTGTTGCTCAGGACGGGCGCCTCTGGGTCCCCACACAGGGCGGGGCTGTGAGCGTGGATCCGGCCGACATTCCCACGAATCCGCCCCCCCCGCCGATTCACGTCGAAGCGGTGGTGAGCAACGGTCGCGTCGTCTCCGCAGACACCACCGAGAGCGTCACGCTGGGGGCCGCGCAGCGCACCTTTGAGGTGACGTACGATAACCTGCGCCTGGACGACCCCACGGAGGTTACCTACCGCTATCGCCTTGCCGGCCTGCAGCGCGAGTGGGTGCACACGCACGAGCGCCACCGGGCCTTCTTCACAAAGGTGCCGCCGGGGCGCTACACCTTTGAGGTGCAGGCGCGCACTCACCTCGGCCCGTGGAGCCCCACACCTGCTCGCCTGACGGTGAGCGTCCCGCCGCACTGGTGGGAGACGAGATGGTTTTACGGGCTCTGCGCCCTGGGACTGCTCGCCCTCGGGGGCGCCGCGTACCGGTGGCGTACCTGGCGCCTGCGCCAACACCAAAAGGTGCTGAAGCGGGCCGTCGACCAGCGAACCCACAAGGTGCGTGTGCAGCGCGATCGGCTGGAGGAGCAGGCGGCGCAGCTCAAGGAGCTGGACGACGCAAAAAGCCGCTTTTTTGCCAACATCAGCCACGAGCTCCGTACCCCCCTCACGCTCATCCAGGGCCCTGTCCAGCGCCTGGGGGAGCTCGTGGGCCAGCGCCTTGCGGGGGACGCGGCTCAACAGGTCGAATTCATCGAGCGCAACGCGTCGCGGCTCCGGCGACTGGTGGACCGGCTCCTGGGCCTTGCCGACCTGGAGGCCGACCGCCACGCCCTGGCGGCCCGCCCGGTCGACCTTGCAGCGGAGGCCCGGCGCGTTGTGCAGTCGTTTGGGCCAAGGGCCGAGCGGCAGGGGCTGGCCCTCGCAGTCGAGGCGGAGTCTGCCGCGGACGACCGCTCCGCCGACGCGGATAGGGTCCATGTCGACCCCGAGGCCTTCGAGCAAATCCTGAGCAATTTGCTTTCGAATGCCCTCAAGTTTACCCCCGAGGGAGGACGCGTGTCGGTCGCGGTCCGGACGCACGCCGATGCGGTGACGGTCGTCGTGCGCGACACGGGCGTCGGCATCCCCGAGGCCGACCAGGACGCGATTTTCGACCGGTTTGTGCAGTCTCGGCAGTGGTCCGAGCCGCCCCCCCACGGCCAGGAGGGCGTCGGCATTGGCCTGGCGCTTGTGCAGGATCTCGTCGAGCTACACGGGGGAGCAATTTCGGTAGAGAGTGCCGTCGGGGAGGGCACAACGTTCATTACTTCGTTCCCGCGGGGCACAGCGCATCTTTCGGAGGAGCAGAGGGCGGAGGACGTTTCTGAGGCGTCTCCTCGCTCCGCGTCGCCATCGGCGGAGGAGCAGGCTCTTGAGGACCCGCCCCCCGAGGACCCTGCCCCCGAGGCCCCTGCCCCTGCACGTGCAGACACCCTCGACGCGACGACGGGCGACAAGCGTGTTCTTGTGGTGGACGACAATGCCGATGTGCGCCGGTTTGTGGAGTCCATCCTGACGCCTGGGTTCGAGGTGATTGGGGCAGAGGAGGGGGCCACGGGGCTTGAAGCCGCCCGTCAGTACCTGCCGGACGTCATCCTGGCAGACGTGAGGATGCCCTTGGTCGACGGACGTGAACTGACGCGCCGCCTCCGAGACATCCCCGAGACGAGGGCCATTCCTATCGTTATGGTAACTGCCCAGGCCACCACGCAGGATGAGGTGGCGGGGCTTCGGGAGGGGGCAGACGACTACATCACCAAGCCCTTTGATGCGGCGGTGCTCCGGCAGCGGGTTGAGGGCGTTGTGGCCTTTCAGCAGCGCCTGCGCCGCCGGGTCCGTGCAGAACTGGAGGCCGATGCGACGACCGATGCGCCTTCGTCGGCCGCGCCTGCCGGGCGCTCCGAGGTAGAGCAGGAGGCGCGGGCCGCAGTCCGGAAGCACCTGAGCGATCCGGACTTTGGGGCGCATGACCTGGCCAACGCAGTGGGGGCCAGCCGCTCAACGCTCTATCGTCGGCTCCAAGAGACGGCGGACCTCTCTCCCTCCGCCCTGATCACAGACGTCCGCATGCAACAGGCCTGGCGGCTTCTCGAGCGGGGCGAACCGGTCACGCAGGTCGCGTACGCCGTCGGGTACGAGCGGCTCTCCAGCTTTAGCCGCGCCTTCCATCGTCATGCCGGCCAGTCTCCCAGCTCTGTCGCGTCGGAGTAGCTCTCGCGGATGAGGCGCCGCGAAATCACGGTCTGTAGGACCCACGTTGGTGGGTGCCCTGTCGTGTGCATTCGGCCCTCTGCCTCGTTCGGGGGCGGCGTCTGAGGCCCACGTCCGGGGGGGGCTGCCCTGCGATGCGTCGGTTCCCCCGAGCACGTCCCTACAAGCGAAAACGCTCCGGCAGCCAAGCCAGCCTCGCCCCAAGCCCTCCACGTTGTTCGCCGCGGACTCGCAGCCGCCGATCTGCCAGCGAAACGTAACGAAGCTGTATGGTAGAGTGGGCTGAACGCTTCTGCAAAGGATTTGAACGGAGATGACAAGCATCTCTGCGCTCCGTTTTCTCCCTTGGGAAGCGATTTGGTCAACCCCCACCCCCGCCAATCGCCTCGGAAGCGGTTTTGCGGATTGACGCTCAGCCGAATATCCCGACAGCCGTTGTGGATGCGCGAGATCCACGCCGCCGCAGCTCTGGGGACGAGGTGAAGGCCGCAGGGCATGCTGTCTGCAGCACGAGTCTCCACCCCGGAGCACCACAGGGACGGCACCACATGCTTCCCAGGGGCTCGGCCGTCTTGGTGTGCCCCTGCCTGATGTGCCCCTGATGAGACCGAATCAACTTCGCCAGTTTTCAACCGCTCAGCCTCTTCGCTCGCCATGTTTAACACAGCCCAGGCGTTATTCGACTCGCTGTTCCCTCTCGACTCGTCTCCTCAGACACAGCTGCAGGTCCTCGGTGTGCTCAGTAGTGACGCGTCCCGTCGACGTCCAGCGCGCAGGAGGGCCGGGGCCAGGGCCGGGGCGCTCCCAGTCAAGTCGATCCACCAGACACGGAGCATCGCCGAGTATACGCCCGGCGGGCACATCCTGGGCGCAAACGCTGGCTTTCTCGATACGATGGGCTACAGCCGCGACGAGATTGTGGGCGAGCACCATCGGATCTTCGTGGAGGAGGAATACGCGTGGTCGGAGGCGTACCGCGTCTTTTGGGAAACGCTGCGGGAGGGAGGGTCCCATACCGGTCAGTTTCGGCGGATCTCGCGGCAAGGAACGGATGTGTGGCTCCAGGCCACCTTCTACCCGGTCTTTGGTCCGGAGGGAAACGTGGAAAAGGTGACGGAAATTGCCATGGACCTGCCTGAGCAGGACGCCGCTGAAGCTGAGCAGAACGACGCCGAAGCTGAGTAAGACAGGCCCGACGCGGAAACCGCCCTCCCCACCACGGTTTCCGCCGGGGCCACCGATCGAGAACGGTCTCGTCGGCTCTGCACCCCTCCCTGGCTCACGAACAGCCCGGTTCCGAACACCGTCGGACGGCGCTCCCAACGCTCCCACCAGGCCGCCGATGGGGGGCGCTCACTCTTCAGTCTCCCAGTGCTACGACCCGGCCGGGCGTGCCCCTGCGGCAGGCGAAACGGCTCCCGGATTGTCCACCCCCACCCTTTTGCTCGACGCTGCATGGCAACGCCCAGGCTGTCCTCCCCCCTCAACCTTGAAGACCGAACCCTCTGGTTCGGCACAGTTGAGCTCTACGAAGACACCGTTGTGATTTCCGGCTGGACCTGGTGGGGGCGTGTACGCGAGACGATCCCTCTCGAAAGCATTGCGGTCTTCGAGAAGTGGAGTACCCTGAAGGGGCAAAATTTTTGTTTTGTCTGTAACGGGAGGGCTCCCGTGTGGGGACGGATTGAGCGGGGGGCGGAGCTTTGGGCACTGGAGCTCAAGAAGGAAGAGGGCATCGAGCTCAAGCGACGGCATTGAGGGACGGCGGTCTTGGCGCGGCAGTGGACGGTACGCTCGACCGAGACAACGCGGTAGCGGTGTGCAGGAACCGCCCGTTGTGCAAAAAACCGGGGGCGAAGACAGGTGTCCTCCTGAACAATCCTCACTCGGAACAGCGACATCCCATGAACCCAGACTACTACGAATGGATCTGTACGGCCGTGGAGGAAAAATTCGGAGTGACCCCCGAGTTCGTGCGCGCAGAGGTCATGCTTGGGCTGGAGGCAGACGAGAACCCGGTGGTGATCCTGAATGTTGGGGAGTACACGGCCGTTGCACAGGTGCCGGACGCTTCGGGGTGGGCCGGTGTTGACCGGTTGTTGGGAGACCTGGAGGCGGAGCTGGTCCGGCAGAGGCCGATAGGCAAATGCCGCCGAGTCCGTCATACGAAAGAGCGGTAGGTGCCGACCGACAGCATCCCTCTGGTGTCGCGGTCCTCTCAGTGCCGTCCACGTCCTCGGTGAGGGCACTACTGTGCGGACCCGTTCCGCAGCGCCTCCAGCGCCTCCGTCGTGGCGTCGTCGACCGGCAGCGCCTCCACCCGCTCCCCCAGTGCCGCGACGGTGGTGCCGAACTGCCACGACACCGGCGCGTCGGGATCCTGCAGGAGGTGGCGGTACAACAGCAGCGCACGCCCGAAGCAGGCGCCGGCCTTCTCGGGCGCGTCCTGTGCCGCGTGCGCGTCGCCCATCTGCTGCAGGGCCTGCGCCATCGACTGCGCCGCGTCGGCCACGACGTGCTCCCCGTCGCGGCACAGCTCCAAGAGCGCATCGGGCGGGAGGGTGCGCAGGTCGTCCGCCCGCCCGTCGAGGTGGGCCTGGCACGCCTCGTCAATCGCGCGGAGCACCTCGTCGGGCTGCTCGCGGGGCGCCTGGTGGAGGAGCGACGCGATTGCCTGCGCGAACTGGCGGATCTGCCGCATGAGGACGTCCTGGTGGATCATGGCGCTGAGCGAAACCAAGGAGCGGAGACAGGGTGAGAAGCGTTGTAAATGTCCGCGGGGCGTATGCGCGCCGCCTCGTAGCGTTCGGAAGCATGCCCTTTCCATTGCCTGGCAAGAGATCTGGTGACGTATCCCCACGGTCGTTCCGTAGTGGCTCTTCTTCTCGGGGCGGCCCTGCTGCTCGGCTGCGACGCGTCTCCGAGCGATGCGCCGTCGCCCCCTCCTGAGCGCTCGTTTCGAGGAGAGATTACGCGCCTCGGACCCGCGACAGATGTGGGGCCCGTCCTGAGCGGCCCCTCGCTTCTGCTGCAGGGCGACGGCGCGCCCCTCGACACAGCCTTTCAGGCGCATCTCCGGCACCTCTCGTCCCAGCCCGTCGACGTGGTCGTGCTCGCCGCCTCGTTTCCGTCCGCGGGAAGCAAGACGCCGGAGTGCGATCGCCTGATCAGGCAGGCCCGCGTGCATTCGTGCACCACCATCACGCTCCCCGACTCGCGCACGGCGGATGCCGATACGGTGGCGGCTATGGTGCGGCGCGCCGAGAGCGTCTACTTTGCGGGCGGCAACCAGTGCGAGTACGTCGGCTGGGCCGGGCAGGCGGTCCACGCAGCGGTGATCGACGTGTACGAGCGGGGCGGGGGCGTTGGGGGCGGGAGTGCCGGGCTTGCCATCCAGGGCGAAGCGGTGTACGACGGGTGCACCGGCAGCGTCCGCTCCGAGGAGGCCCTCGCCAACCCCTACGACGACCGGATTCGCGTTGCCGACGGGATGTTTGGGTGGCCGTCGCTGCGCCGCGTCGTTTCCGACAGCCACTTCGCCGAACGCGACCGGATGGGGCGGCTGATCGCGTTTGTGGCCCGGCAGATCGACGAGCGCGGGGCTGAGGCCTTCTACGGGCTGGGCCTCAACGAGGCGACGGCCGCTGTGGTGGGGCCGGACCAAACCGCCACCGTGTACGGCGACGCGGCCTATCTCGTACACGCCGACCACCCGCCCGAGACACTGGTGCCCGGCACGCCGCTTACCTTCACGGATCTACAGGTCGTGCGGCTCACGGACAAAGACACGTACAGGCTCGATGAGCGGCCCCTCGACGCGGCCTACCGGGTTGACGTGGAGGCGGGCACCTTTGCGGCCGACCCGTACCGCGCGGAATGATGCATCCCGGGCCGGCAGGGCAGCACAAAAAGAGCGGCCCATCCCGGATGAGGAATGGGCCGCTCCAGGGTCGATGCCGGGGCCCTCGGTCGCCTACTCCGCGTCTTCGTCGTACGAGAAGCTCTCCTGCACCGAGCGGTCCTGTTTGTGAAGGACGAGCGTGCTGGGGGCCTGTGCCTTGGCGGTCTCGCGGGCGGCGCTTACGGCATCCTTCTTCGTGCCGTGTGTGCTCACGGGGTCCGGTTCCCCTTCCACCGTCACCATCCAGCCCTCGTCGCCGGGCACGACGTGGAACACCCGTGCCTCCACCGCCGGAGGCTGCGCCTCCAGCATCTCGGAGAGCGCCTCCAGCTTCTCGGACAATTCGCCCACGCGGCGCGACAGGTCTCGCACCTCCGTGCGCGTGGGCACGCCAATCTGCTCGAGAGTGCCGCTCAGTGTGTCCGACACGGCCTTCTCCACCGACCTCGTGGCGGTATCGAGGCGCTGGGCGACGTTCTGCGTCAGGGCTTGCTGCCGATCACGCAGGTGTTCGGTGGCATCTTCAATCTGGTCGCGGCGCGTGTCCTCGTAGCGCTTGCCACGCTCCACCAGCGTCTCAAATACCTTGTCGCCCTCATCTTCCAGGCGCTGCAGGGCCCCGAGGCCGGCAAGCCAGATCTCACGGGCTCGGCCCGTTACCTCGTCGGGCAGGGCCTTTAGGGCACTGTTTGTGCGGCTTCCGTTTGTGCGGCTTCCGTTTGTGCGGTCATCGTTTGTGGCTGTCATGGCAGTCCTCCAGAGAATAGGGGGATGAGCCTGCGAATGCATCGTGCACGTACAGCCGTTGCCACGATGCGAGGATGTAAATAACGCAGCGCGTCATAAGTTCCGGAAAATGACGCAGTGTGTTACAAATACTGATGAGTGATGCGTGACACGTGATTCGTGAGCGTCGCCCTTCATCGCGCATCACGTCATCACGAATTGCGCGCTTCTCTGCCATCTTGTCAGCCCGTTACGTCCTGGTACAGTTTTCGACAGGAGAACGAGTGAGCGAGGCGGAGATGACGGTGTTGAGAGCGTCGCCTCGCCGCTTCCCATCCGTTGCACCAACCCCAACTGCACGACATGAACCTGCAAAAATTTACGGTCAAGGCCCAGGAGGCCGTCCAGAAAGCGATGGAGCTGGCGGCCTCTAAGACCCATCAGGGCATTGAGCCGCCGCACCTGCTGGAGGCCTTCCTGAGCGCCCCGGACAGCGTGGCCGTATCGATCCTGCGGCGCGTGGGGGCGAATGTGGACCGTCTGCGCGCACAGGCCGAGGAGGCCCTGGAGGCGCTGCCCGCGGTGACGGGCGCGAGCGCCGGGGACCAGTACGTGGGGGAGGACCTCAAGAAGGTATTCGACCGCGCCCGCGCCGAGGCCGACGTGATGGACGACGCGTACGTCTCGACCGAGCACCTGCTGATCGGGCTCGTCGAGGGCCAGAACGAGATCGGGCAGGCGCTGCGCGACCAGGGGGCGTCGAAGGAGCGCGTGATGGAGGCGCTCGACGACGTGCGCGGTGGGCAGGGCGCCGACGATCCGCACGCCGAGAGCCGCTACGAGGCGCTCGACCGCTTCGCCCAGGACCTGAACGCGATGGCCCGCGAGGGCAAGATCGACCCGGTCATCGGGCGCGAGCAGGAGATCCGGCGCGTGCTCCAGATCCTGAGCCGACGTACGAAGAACAACCCGGTGCTCGTGGGCGAGGCCGGCGTCGGAAAGACGGCCATCGCCGAGGGCATCGCCACGCGCATCGTGCAGGGCGACGTGCCGGAGAGCATGCAGTCGAAGCGCATCGTGGCGCTCGACATGGGCGCGCTCCTGGCCGGGTCCAAGTACCGCGGGGAGTTTGAGGACCGCCTCAAGGCCGTCGTGAACGAGGTGTCCGAGTCCGACGGGGAGATTGTCCTCTTCATCGACGAGCTGCACACGCTCGTGGGCGCCGGGGCGTCGGAAGGCGCCATGGACGCGGCCAACATTCTGAAGCCCGCCCTTGCCCGCGGCGAGCTGCGCGCGATTGGCGCCACGACGCTCGACGAATTTCGCAAGCACATCGAGGACGACCGCGCCCTGGAGCGCCGCTTCCAAAAGGTGGTGATCGAGGAGCCGAGCGTGGAGGACACGATCTCGATCCTGCGCGGCCTCAAGGAGCGCTACGAGGTGCACCACGGCGTGCGCATCAACGACAGCGCCCTCATTAGCGCCGCCGACCTGAGCGAGCGCTACATCACCGACCGCCAGCTGCCGGACAAGGCCATCGACCTGATCGACGAGTCGGCCGCCCGGCTGCGCATGGAGATCGACTCGAAGCCCGCCGACCTCGACCAGCTGGACCGCGAGATCCGTCAGCTCGAAATTGAGCGCGAGGCGGTGACCCGCGATGAGGGCGAGCAGGCCGACAAGCTCGACGAGATTGACCGGAAGATTGCCGACCTCGAAGACGAGCGCGACGCGCTTCAGGCGCGCTGGACGGAGGAGAAGGACCTCATCCAGACCGTCCGCTCGGCGAAGGAGCGCATCGACGAGCTCCGCGTGACGGCCGAGAATCTGGAGCGCGAGGGCAAGTACGACGCGGTCGCCGAGATCCGCTACGGCGAGATTCCCGACTTGGAGACCGAGGCTCAGGAGGCCAACGAGAAGCTCGAAGAAATTCAGGAAGACGGCGCGCTGCTGAAAGAAGAGGTCGGCAGCGAAGACATCGCCGAGATCGTCTCCAACTGGACCGGCATTCCGGTTTCGAAGATGCTGGAGAGCGAGCGGCAGAAGCTCCTCCGCATGGAAGAGGAGCTCTCGGAGCGCGTGGTGGGGCAGGACGCGGCCATCGAGGTGGTCTCGAACGCCGTCCGCCGCGGCCGCACCGGCATGCAAGAGGGCGACCAGCCGATCGGCTCGTTCATCTTCCTGGGCACCACGGGCGTCGGCAAGACGGAGCTCGCGAAGACGCTCGCCGAGTTTCTGTTCGACGACGAGAACGCGATGGTGCGCATCGACATGAGCGAGTACCAGGAGCGCCACACGGCCAGCCGTCTGATCGGCGCCGCTCCGGGGTACGTCGGCTACGAGGAAGGCGGGCAGCTCACCGAGGCGGTGCGCCGCACCCCCTACTCCGTGGTGCTGCTCGACGAGATCGAGAAGGCGCACCCCGAGATCTTCAACGTCCTCCTGCAGGTGCTCGACGACGGGCGGCTCACCGACAACCAGGGCCGCACGGTCGACTTCACGAACACGATCATCATCATGACCTCGAACATGGGCTCGGACGTGATCTCGGAGCGGATGGACGAGGTCGACGGGCACCTGTCCGAGACCCAGCAGCAGGAGCTGGAGGAAGAGGTCCTGAAGATGCTGCGGCGGCAGGTGAAGCCGGAGTTCCTGAACCGCATCGACGACATCGTGATGTTCCGCTCGCTCAGCCGCACGCACATCCGCGAGATCGTCGAGATTCAGTTCGGCCGCGTGCAGCGGCTCGCCGCCAAGAACCACGACCTGACGCTCACGCTCACCAACGACGCCAAGGACTGGCTCGCCGACCGGGGCTACGACCCGGCCTTCGGCGCCCGCCCGCTGAAGCGCGTGATGAAGCGGCAGGTGGCGAACGGCCTCTCGCAGGCGCTGCTCAACGGCACGATCGAGGACGGCGACACCGTCCGCATTGAGCGGGCCAAGGGGGAGGGCGGCCTGACGTTCGGGACGGGGACCCCCACGGGCACTGAGTCGGCCGCCGACGCTGCGGAGACGGGCGGGGATGGGGCCGCGACGATCGAGACCTAACCCGAGTGTGGCGCTCGGAATTTGACGTGTGGCATTCTGCGCCGCCGTCGTTCGGCCCTATGCGGGTCGGAGGGCGGCGGCGTTTCGTACTCAGAGACACGCTGACTGATGCCCCGGTGCAGTTCCCAAATGAATCAGGCAGTATTTCGACCCTCGCGCCGGACCGTACGCACAGCGCCCGCCCGCGGCGAATGTGCCACACAATCGTGGAGGACGGGGATTTGTGGAGTCCCGCCCACATGAAAAATCCCGCCAGCCCTGGAAATCAGGGAGGCGGGAGGGAAGAGGCGGGACGGGGGCCTGGAACGTCAGGCGGGGCACGTGGTGGCCGAGGAGGGACGAGTGCTACGCCATCACATGATCCACAATTTCCTCAAAAGCATCCGGGTCGTGAACCGCAAGGTCAGCGAGGACCTTTCGGTTCATGTCCAGGTCCGACTTTCGGTACTGGCCCATGAACTGAGAGTAGCTGACGTCATGCTGGCGGGTAGCCGCATTGATGCGGGTGATCCACAGCTGCCGGAACCGGCGCTTTTTCTGGCGACGGTCGCGGTAGGCGTACTGCAGCCCCTTCTCGACGGCATGCTTCGCCACCTTATACACCTTGCTTCGGCGGCCCCAGTAGCCCTTGGCCTGGTTCAGAATTTTCTTGCGGCGGCGACGCGTCGCCGGCTTGTTGGTTGCGCGCGGCATGACAGGCGGCAAAATTGATCCGGTCAGAAGAACGAACGTATAGTCTATGCAAGCGGCGGGACGATCCCAAGCCCGCTCGGCAAAGACTCCACAAACAACAGATGGAGGACCGACCAAGGCCCTCCTTCTGCGCCCCGGACACTTCAGTGCGGGGAAACGCGGACCCCTTGATGGGGGGAGTGTCAAGTCGAGAGCATGCGCTTGATGCGCTTCCGGTTCGCCGTGTCGTCGACAACCGTGCTCTGGCGCAGATGACGCTTGCGCTTGGTGTTCTTTTTGGTCAGTAGGTGCCCTTTTCCGGCTTTCTTGCGGACAATCTTGCCCGTGCCGGTTTCTTTAAAGCGCTTCTTGGCACCGCTATGCGTTTTCATCTTAGGCATACGGGAATCACCTCTGGAAGGGCTGGAAGTGAAAAGCATACGGACGCTCCTGTATGGGTGCGCACGAGGGGCGTTCCGGCGCACATTGCCCGGGCTCAGGAGCGCGTGGAGCTACTTGTTTTTGTGCGGGGCGAGGATGGTCACCATGCGCCGATTTTCCATCTGCGGCTGCTGGTCGATGCGGGCCACATCCTGCAGCTCCTCGATCATGCGGCGCAACAGGTCCATGCCCTGGTCCTTGTAGACAATGTCCCGCCCCTTGAACTGAACGTACGCCTTTACCTTGTTGCCGTCCTCCAAGAAGTCACGGGCGTGGTCGACCTTAAAGTTGAAGTCGTGGTCGTCGGTGCGGGGCCGGAAGCGAAGCTCCTTCATCTCCATGGACTTCGACTTCTTCCGGCGCCGCTGTTCTTCCTTCTGCTTCTCGTAGCGGTACTTGCCGTAATCGAGGACCTTGCAGACCGGAGGCGACGCGTCGGGGGCCACTTCTACGAGATCCAGGTCGTGTTCCCGGGCGCGGCCGAGCGCGTCCTCCACGGGGACGACCTCGTGGTCACCGTCGGGCTCGACGACGCGGACCTCGTTGGCACGAATTTCCTCGTTTACGCGAAGTTTGTCAACGTCAGCGATAGCTGTGTATGCGGTCTTTTGGGAGAAAAGTGTGAACGGGGTGCGGGGGATGAAAGGCTCCGGCACAAAGCTGCTTGCCGAGCCCCCCAATGGACCATTGTACACGCGGCCCGCCCTATGAGGTTTCGGTGAAGGGGCGGGGCTCGATGATCACGTCTCCAGGGTGGGGGCGAACTCTGCCCCAGCCTCATCCAGAAACGTCTCGATCCCAACCGTGCCCTGCGGGCCGTCGGTGTGGGAGCGGACCGACACGGTGCCGTCTTCTTCTTCGTCCCCGCCGACCACGAGCATGTACGGAATTTTTTGAGTCTCCGCCTCTCGGATTTTGTAGCCGACGGTTTCGTCGGACGTATCGATCTCAACGCGAATGTCGTCCTGGCGGAGCCGCGCCGCCACGTCCTCGGCGTAGTCGACAAAGTCGGCGCCCACCGGAATGATCTGTACCTGCGTGGGAGCCAGCCAGGTCGGGAAGTTGCCGCCGCAGTGCTCGATGAGCACGCCGATAAAGCGCTCCAGCGAGCCAAACGGGGCGCGGTGAATCATGACGGGGCGCTTGCGCGCGTCGTGCTCGTCGACGTAGGTCAGCTCAAAGCGCTCCGGGAGGTTGTAGTCCACCTGAATGGTGCCGAGCTGCCAGGCGCGGCCCAGCGCGTCCTCCACCATAAAGTCGAGCTTTGGGCCATAGAAGGCCGCTTCGCCCGGCTCCTCGTAGGCGTCGAGGTCCGTTTCGGCCACAGCCTCGCGGATGGCCTGTTCGGCCTTGTCCCAGAGCTCGTTGCGGCCCACGTACTTCTCGGTGTCGGTGGGGTCGCGGAGCGAAATCTGCGCCTCAAAGTCCTCGAAGTCGAGCGCGTGCAGCACTTTCAGCGTCAGGTCGATGACGCTGATGAACTCGTCTTTGACCTGCTCGGGGGTGCAGAAGATGTGCGCATCGTCCTGCGTGAAGCCGCGCACCCGGGTCAGGCCGCCCAGCTCACCGGTCTGCTCGTGGCGGTACACAGTCCCAAACTCAGCCAGCCGCACCGGGAGGTCGCGGTAGGAGTGATGGTCGTTCTGGTAGATCTTGACGTGGTGCGGGCAATTCATCGGCTTGAGGAGGTAGCCGTCCTCGTCCTCCCCCTCCTCCCCCTCGTCGAAAATCATCGGCGGAAACTGATCCTCCTTGTAGTACGGGTAGTGCCCGCTGGTGCGGTAGAGGTCGAGCCGCCCGATGTGCGGAGTGCAGACCGGCTTATAGCCCTGCTTCATCTGTTCCTCCTGCAGCGTCGTGCGGAGGGTTTTCCGGAGCGTGGTGCCCTTCGGCAGCCACATGGGCAGGCCCGGCCCTACCTGTTCGGGGTCGAACGTGAACAGGTCCAGCTCCCGGCCCAGCTTGCGGTGGTCGCGCTCTTTGGCCTTGCGCCGCCGCTCCAGGAAGTTCGTCAGCAGCTTCTGCTTCGGGAATGTGATGCCGTAGATGCGGGTGAGCTGCGGGTTGGTCTCATCGCCGCGCCAGTACGCCCCGGCCACCGACAGCAACTTCGGCGCCTTGATGCGGCCCGTGGAGGGAATGTGCGGGCCACGGCACAGGTCGGTAAAGCCGCCCTGCTCGTAAAACGAGATCTCCCCCTCCTCCAGGTCCTCAATCAGTTCCAGCTTGTACTCGTTGCCCCGCCCCTCGTAGAACTGGAGGGCGTCGTCCTTCGAGACCTCGTGCCGCTCGTATTCGACATCGCGGCGGGCGAGCTCCTTCATCTTCTCCTCAATCGCCTCCAATTCGTCGGCCGACAAGGTCTGGTCCCCGAGGTCGACGTCGTAGTAGAAGCCCTGGTCGATAGGGGGGCCGATGGTGAACTTGACGTCGGGATACAGTTCCTGCAGCGCCTCGGCCATGAGGTGGGCCGAGGAATGCCAGAACGTCTCCTTGCCCTCCTCGTCGTCCCACGTCAGGATCGCGATCTCGGCGTCCTCGGTGATGGGGCGGTCCAGGTCGCGCACCTCGCCGTTTACCTTGATCGCGAGTGCGTCGCGCGCCAGGCCCGCGCCGATGCTCTCGGCAATGTCGCGCCCGGTCGTGCCGGCGCCGTACGAGCGCTCGGAGCCGTCGGGGAGGGTGATGGTGATCTGTTGGTCGTCGAGTTCAGCCATGGGGCAGGAAAGCTCTCGTTCGTCAGCGCGGGGCGGAGCCGGTGGGCCCGCAACAAAAAAGCCGCCTCATACCGACAGCTGTCGGTACAGAGAGCGGCAGCAGTGGGTCCAAGTGGACTCGAACCACTGACCTCTACGATGTCAACGTAGCGCTCTAACCAACTGAGCTATGGACCCTGGGTGCGGAGCCGAATGGCTCCGTTTGGGACTGTGCACAAATGCCTGCGCTTTGGGCAAAGTTCCACGCCGCACCGATTCACCGAAACTTTGGGTGCGGTCTGGGCGAAGGAGGGACAGGCCCCCCTGAAGGCGTTTGGGCCCAGGGCTGGTTTCCTTTGCCGGCGTTGCTGAGTATCTTTCGGGGCTCCTGTTCAGGACTCATGGTCGCGATTGGGCCCAAGTGGCCGACTGCCGTCGGGAGATGCCGTCGGGAGACGGGCGGCGGTGGAGCGAGGGCCTGGCTGCTGTACCGCATCATCACTGTGCTTGTCGTCATCCACTGCGCTCGTATGCGTGTCGAGATGCACCATTCCCACGACTGGGACGTTTCCCCGACGGCGGCGAAGAGCATCCAGCGGCGGCTGGCGTCGGAGGTGCGCGAGACGCCCCTGCCGGATGCCATTGAGACCATCGCAGGGGTGGACGTGAGCATTCGCGACGACACGGCCCAGGCCGCCGTGGCGGTCCTGCGGGTGCCGGGCCTGGAGAGGGTCGAGGACGCCATTCACCGCTGTGCCGTCCCGTTTCCGTACGTGCCGGGCCTGCTCAGCTTCCGCGAGGTCCCGGCGGTGCTCCCGGCGCTCCGGGAGCTGGGCACCGAGCCGGACGTGCTCGTGACCGACAGCCACGGCCGTGCTCACCCGCGCCGGTTCGGGTTGGCCTGTCACCTGGGCGTGCTGCTCGATCGTCCCACCATCGGCGTCGCGAAGTCCATTCTCGTGGGCGAGCCGCAGGGCGATCTCGGCCCCGAAAAGGGGAGCCGTGTGCCGCTGATCGACGAGGGGGAGACGATTGGCACAGTGCTCCGCACCCGAACGGACGTGAACCCGGTCTACGTAAGTGTGGGGCACCGCTGCACGCTCGATGCCGCCGCCGACCTGATGCTCGACTGCAGCCCAACCTACAAGCTCCCGGAGCCGACCCGCCAGGCCCACCTGCGGAGCCGGGCGTAGGCGCGGCGGCGTTCGCGCCGGGCATCCACCCATCAGAGCGTTCTTCAAAAACAGTGCATGCGGCACGGTGACAGAGATTTCCGTTCGGTCCGCCACCCTCGATGATGTCGACTCCCTCGCCCGGTTCAACCAAGCGATGGCGGAGGAGACCGAGGACAAACCCCTCGACCCCGACACGGTGCGGGCCGGCGTGCGGGCCGTGTTCGACAAGCCGGATCAGGCGTTTTATCTCGTCGCCGAGCGAGACGGTGCGGTCGTCGGCTCGCTGATGATTACGACCGAGTGGAGCGACTGGCGCAACGCGGACTTCTGGTGGATTCAGAGCGTCTATGTGCACCCCGAGCACCGGCGCGCAGGCGTGTATTCGGCACTTCATCGGGCAGTGCGGCGGCGCGCCCGGACCGCGGACACTGTGTGTGGGCTCCGGCTCTATGTGGAGCGGGACAATGCGGCGGCGCAGGCGGCGTACGAAGAGCTGGGCATGGCCGAGCCGCCGTACCGGATGTACGAAGAGATGCTGTAGGCGCCCGTGCTGTGGAGGGCCCGCGGCGGGCCGGTGCGGCAACACCGGGGGCAATGACAACGCTTTCCCCTCCCTTGTGGGGGCGCTCAACCTCACACGTCCGAAGGATCGCAACTTTCCATGTGGAAGCTCGTCCCCGCAACCCCGTCCCCGCGCTCCTCGCCCCGTGCCATCGCGACGTACTGCCCGATGAAGGTGACGGCCCGCTCGCCAGCCTCGTTGATCTTGCATTCCAGCTCCAGCCGTGCCCGGCCCCAGCGGTCCAGCATTTCCTGAAACCGCTCCTGCGCATCCTCATCCGGCGGCTCACACACCACCGAGATGTTTTCGCACACGGGCCGCGTGTACTCGATGTCGCTCTCCTGAATCATCACCTCCACGCGGTGCCGCATGTCCTCCATGGCGTCCTGCATCGTTTCTTGCACCAGCTGGTGCATCATGGCCCATCCGGTGACCGTGGCGAGCATGCTCAGGCTCCCGCCGAACGCGCTCCCCATATGGTTGGTGTTGGGCTGGAGAGGGGCGGAGGCGCGCAGGCGCCCCTGGTCATCCGCAGCAAGTTCGAACTCCAGGTGCTCCGTGATCGGCATCTTCTCCGTGATAAGACGCTCCAGCTCATCGAGAGCGGCGTCCTTGAGCGAGGGACTGGGCATGGCGCAAGTCACCTGCGTGACGACAATCTGAGGGGCGAAACTATGAAGGATGGATCTCCCTTACGAGCCATGGGGGGATACGTTCTGCACAGACTCTTCCGACTTTCGTAATCCATCTGGTCCTGGCGCGTAGGGCTGGTCCTGGCGCGCAGGGCTCTTTCGGGAAGGAGGCACGCCGGCCCCGCCGCTCGTGTTCGCTGTCCCGTCCCTCGATGCTTACGGCTCTTCTGGTTTCCGTCTTCTGTTTCGCGATCCGTTCATTCCTCCTCCAACGCTGTCCCATGCCCCCCTCCAATCCCTTCCGCCGCATCGCGGAGCGGTACGCCGACCTGCCCGCGTCCCTGCGCCGTCCGCTCGTGACGAACGCCGTGGGGGAGGTGATTCCGTTCGTCGGCACCGCCGGGGGCTTCATTGAGGCGTATACGCCGCGCCGCGTGGCCGTGCGCCTCGACAACGAGACGCGCTTGCGCAATCACCTGGGCGGGCTGCACGCAGCGGCCCTCGCCCTCTTGGCCGAGACCGCCACTGGCCTCGTCGTGGCGCTCAATGTGCCGGACGGCTCCTCCCCGCTGCTGCGGTCGATGGACATTTCGTTTGACGAATTTGCCCGCGACGCCGTCCAGGCCGACGCCACGCTGGCTGAAGAGGAGGGCGCACGGATTCGGGCGCGCCCGATTGGGCAGACTCAGGTGGGCGTCCGCCTCACCGAGCCCGCCGGCGACGCCCCCCTGGTGAGCGGCACGCTCACGTGGGCGTGGCTGCCGGAAGAACGGCTCTCCGGGGATTCGTGAAGAGCCGCCCTCTGCCCACCGTCCGTCGCCGGTGCGGGCACGGCCTGCGGCTCCGGTCCCCAGCCGCCTCTCGGCAGGTTGGGGGGGAGGGTCACACGTCTCCTTCCTGCGGCCGGAGGAGCAGCTCTTCGAGCACCGTGCGGTCGGAGAGGTGGGCGGCATCGACCACCGCCTGCGCCACGTCCTCCGGCGCCATAAGCCGCTCGCTCGGGAGGTCGGCGCCCGCCCAGGTGGGCGTGTCGGTGGCGCCCGGCAGCACCGTCGTCACACGCAGGCCCTCGTCCTTTGTCTCCGCCCGCACCACCCGCGCCAGGCCGCGCAGGCCGTGCTTGGCCGCGCAGTAGCCGGCGTTGCCCGGATATGCCATGAGGGAGGCCACCGAGCCCATAAAGAACAAGTGGCCCGTCCCTCGCTCGCGCATCGCGGGCAGAAAGGCCGTCGTCACGGCGAACGCACCGGTTAGGTTGACGTCGATCTGGTCGCGGAATCCCTCCAGCGTCAGTTCGCCGAGCGGCGCGTACGTGAAGGCGCCGGCGTTGTTGACGAGCACATCCGGCGGGCCCCACGCGTCGTGCACAGTGTCGGCCATTGCGGCCACCGCCGCGTCGTCGGTCACGTCGGTGGGCACCACGAGGGGCGTACCGCCGCGCTCCCGGCACGCCGCCGCCACGGCCTCCAGTTTCGCATCGGTGCGGGCCACAAGGGCGAGGTGCGCGTTGTCTCGTGCAGCAAACGCCTCTGCAATGGCGCGTCCAATGCCCTGGCTGGCGCCCGTAACAACGACAGTCATGAGGGGAAATCGTTGGGGAGAGGAAACAGACGGCAGACGTGCGGAGGGGGCGCACCGACCCGCGCCCCGAGGGCTACTCCGTAGCGCCGATGAGGCGCATGAACTCTGCCCGGGTGGCGTGTTCGTCAAATGCCCCGCTGACGGAGCTGGTGGTGGTGGCGGAGTTTTGCTTCTCCGCCCCACGCATCATCATGCAGAGGTGCTTGGCCTCAATGACGACGGCCGTGCCCATGGGGTCCAGGACCTCGTCGATGGCATTGCGGATCTGCAGCGTGAGCCGCTCTTGCACCTGCAGGCGCCGGGCAAAGACCTCCACCGTACGTGGAATTTTGCTGAGGCCCACAATCTTATCGTCCGGGATGTAGGCCACGTGCGCCTTGCCGTAAAACGGCAGCATGTGGTGCTCGCACAGCGAGTAGACCTCGATGTCCTTCACGAGAATCATCTCGTCGTAGGCCTCCTCGAAGACGGCCTGCTCCAGAATGCTTTTGGGATCGAGGGCGTACCCGTGCATCAAGAACTGGTACGCACGAGCCACGCGCTCCGGGGTGTCGGCCAGCCCTTCACGCTCGGGGTCTTCGCCCAAAATCTCGAGCATCGACTCGATGTGCCCGCGGAGGGCGTCAGACGTCTCCTCATCGTAGATGTCGCGCCGCTCGTACAGCTTGGGCGGCACCCCGTCGGCCGCGCCGTTGGTGCGCAGCCCACTGGATTGAATCTTTTTTTCGGCCATTTCAGGAAGAAAACGGTGAGACAGGGCATGAAGAGGGACGCAAGACTACTCGCCCCGGTACTCAACGAAGTTGCGGGGCGTCTCGTACAGCCGCACACAGTGAAGCTCGCCGGCGGGGAGCGCGCCCTCCAGCTCGTTCCAAATGGCAATGGCAAAGTGTTCACTCGACGGGAGAACCCCATCCATAAAGTCGACCTCCAGGTTCAGGTTCTTGTGGTCCACCTTCTCGAGGACGCGATCGTGTAGAATCTGCTTCAAATCGCCAAGGTCCACCACGTACCCGGTGTCGGGGTCGGGCTCGCCGGCCACGGTCACTTCCAGTTCATAGTTGTGGCCGTGCCAGTTTGGGTTGTTGTCTTTGCCGTAGGTCTCCTCGTTCCAGGCGTCCGACTTATCGGGGTTGTGCAGCCGATGGGCCGCGTTGAAGTGAACCTTCCGTGTGATGTAGACGGTGGACATGTGACGAGCGATAAAATCGACAGGAGTGTCTGAACATGTGTCTCTACCGGCGAGCGGACGCGATGTTGTTCGGCGCGGCGGCAGCCGCGAAGAGGTATCAAGGCATTCCGACATGTATCGGGAATGTTGTGCCTCTCAGGGCGCAGGGCCGCGGGACGGTGGGCGGCGCGCCGGTCTGCCGCAAATGTTGTCTCCCTCGGTTGTCATTCGTCCGTCGTGTCTGGTATATTGAAATCCAATTCTGGCCGCAAGGCCCTTGCGTCCATTCCTTTCACGGACCCCCCGACGCACCCCATGTCCGAAAAAACCATCTTCCAGAAAATTATGGACGGGGAGGCCGACGCCGACATTCTGCACGAGGATGAGCGCTGCGTGGCCTTCCACGACATCAACCCCGAGGCGCCGACCCACATTCTCGTGGTGCCGCGCAAGCCCATTCCGTCGCTCGACGACCTGGATCCAGAAGACGCGGACCTTGTGGGGCACCTGTTTTTGGTGGCGCGCGAGCTGGCGCAGGAAGAGGGCCTGCGCGACGGCTACCGTACGGTCATCAACTGCGGGGACGACGGGGGGCAGTCGGTCTGGCACCTCCACCTCCATCTCCTCGGCGGGCGCCGCATGAGCTGGCCTCCGGGATGATCAGGGCCGACGAGGGGCGGGGCTCGGCTGTCGATCCGAGCGTCGATGAATCCGAGCGCTGAATTGTGACCGAGACGCGCGACCGGCTCCCCACGTCAAGACGCGGCACTCGCATTTTTCCATTCTGCCATTGTGGTTACTCTTGGCGTCACCGGAGGCATCGGAAGTGGCAAAACGACCGTCTGCGGCTTTCTGGAAGAGCAGGGGGCACGTGTCTTCTATGCCGATATTGAGGCAAAGCGGCTCATGCAGGAGAATCCCGATGTGCGGGCCGCAATTATCGATGCGTTCGGCGAAGACGCTTACGACGAAGACGGCGTGCTCGACCGAGCGTATCTGGCCGGTCGCGTGTTTCACGATGCCGAACAACTGGAGCGCCTAAACCGCATTGTTCATCCGCACGTCTTTGAGGCATTTGAGGCGGCAGCCGGGCGCGCCGAAGACGACGACCTATCTCTGCTTGTCCACGAGGCTGCGCTTCTCTTTGAGACGGGCGGGGACGAGCACGTCGACGTGACGGCCGCCGTGGTTGCCCCGGAGGCGGACCGCATCGCGTGGGTCACCGCCCGGGACGACGCAACCCCCGAGCAGGTGCAGGCCCGCATGCAACACCAGCTTCCCCAAGACGCCCTCCGCACGCGGGCCGACTACGTCATCGAGAACGATGGATCGCTCGAGGATTTGCGGCAGAAGAGCGTGGATCTGTACTGGGCCGTGGCCTCCCACCACTGACGTCTTCCCCAGGTGCCGAGCGCCTCCGATGCGGGCTGCATCGGGCACCTCTCTCCCTCGGCGCCCGCATGGCCCGCCCGCGGCCCCCTTCGCTGAAAAATGGAGAGTCCCGAAGGTTCGTCTCTCCAGAAATTTACGAGGGGGGCTCCAAAAAGTGAGGACCTCAGGCGACAGAAAGCACCGGAAGGTAGATCCGGAGACTTGGGGAGTGAGGGCAAAAAGCCAAGGCAATACCCTGAAGAAAAGCACAGATTGGGCTCTCCATTCGGAGGGGGGCATTTACACTTCTTCGAAGCTCGTGGGCATCGCCGCGGGACAGAGGCCGCTCCGGCCGCAGAGCTGGAGGCCGACGCGAGCGCCCGTACAGGCCCCTGCCCCCGTCCCCCTTCAGATCTCGTCAGGGTTTTTCGCAAGCCAACGGCGCACCATGGATTCCAATTCCAGATGGCTCCCCGCTCTCCTACACGACCTTAAGAACCCGGTCATTGCGATTGAGCGATTGGCGGACCTTCTGCTTGAGGAGGAGCGCCTTCCGGCTGAGGTCCAACACAAGGTGGAGCTCATTCACCGGTCGGCCGAAGAGGCGGTGGGCTATCTTACAGAGGTGGACGGCGCGGCCCCTCCGCCTCAGCTCGCCGAGGACCTGGCCCGGACCCGCGTGGACCTCGCGGCGCTATCCGAGCGCGTGGTGGAGCGGTTTCGGCCACTTGCCGAGTACAAAGACCAGACCCTGCAGGCCGCGGGCCTGGCGGAGGCGGCACCCGTGCAGGGCGACGAACGGCACCTGCGGGACGCCATGAGTAACCTCGTCAGCAATGCCCTGAAGTACTCGCCTCGCGGAGCCACGGTGGACGTTCGGGTAGAGCATAGCGACGACCGCATTCGATTCTCGGTCACGGACCAAGGGCCAGGCCTGCACGACGACGAGCTGTCGCGCCTCTTTGTGCCGTACCAACGCCTATCGTCGCAGCCCACCGACGGGGAGGTATCGTCGGGCCTGGGGCTCTACCTGGTGCGCGAGGTTGCCCGTCGGCACGACGGACAAGTCGATGTCGAAACGTCGGTGGGCGAAGGCAGCACCTTTGCTCTGGTGTTGCCGGCAGCCTCCGTCGCCTCCTGAGAAGCGGGGGCGCGTCCGACCGCAGAGGCTTGCACGCCTCGCCCAATCGCTCCGAGGCGGGAGAACCGCCCGCCGGTGTCCCGCCGTGTGTCCCGAATTCTCTCACTCCATTTCGCTCCCGTTTGCTATGGCCTCTTCTTCTACAAGCCACATCCGTACCTTCCTCGTTGACGATCACCCCGCGATTCTGGAGGCGATCCGCACCCGCATCGACGATACGCTCGACATCGACATTGTCGGGGTAGCAACTTCTTCGGCCCAGGCGTTCCGCGAAATTGAAGAGCGATCCCCTGACACGGCCGTGGTGGACATTTCCCTGGACGACGCCCACGGGCTGGACCTCGTTCAGAACCTGCAGTCGCAGTGCCCGGAGATCCAGATCGTAGTGTACTCGATGTACGACGAGATGGTATACGCTGAGCGATCCATACAGGCCGGTGCCTCCGGCTACCTGATGAAAGACCAGCCGACGGACCACCTGGTTGACGCGATTCGGACGGTGGACGAGGGGGAGGTGTACCTGAGCCAGCGCATGGCGTCGCAGATTCTGAAGAAGGTGGCACGAGGGGAGTCTGCGGAGCCGAAGTTTCCGATCGAGGACTTTACCGATCGGGAGCTGGCCGTCTTTCAGATGCTGGGCGAGGGCTGCAGCATTGAAGAAATCCAAGACCGATTGAACCTGGCCCGCAAGACCGTGGAAACCTATCGGCGGCGGGCGAAAGAGAAGCTCGGCTTCGAGTCGGTTTCCAAGCTCTTGCAGTTTGCCGTGCAGTGGGCTTCGGCGCCGGGGTCGGGCCAACAGGGCGTTCATGCACCCGTGGCGAGCGATGGGGAGGCCACGCCGCAGGCGTAGCGCTCGGCCTTGAGTGCAGCGGCCTCGAGTGCAGACGGGGCGGCACAGGGCGTAGAGGAGGGCGTGGAGGAGGGCGCGCAGCTGGGGGCGGTGCGCCGCAGGACGCCGCCACGCCGCGCCACTTCTGCCGTGGCGGTTGCGCCGAAGCCGGAGGGGAGCTTCGGGCGTGAGCCGGTATCTACGAGGCAGGTTGTACGAGTCCCGCAGGCCCAGCCGGGAAGCAGTAAGCCCCGGCGGGCCCCTTCGCAGACGCGCCCGGCGCCATGAGTCCCGATGCCCCCCGCCCCGCGACGCAGGTCTATGTGGCAGACCGCCACCCGGCCATTCACGAGGCGCTTCGCCCCCGCATCCGGCGACACCCCACGCTCCGGATGCAAGGGGCGGGCACGGCCTCTGAGGAGGCCCGCGCAGCCATTGTGAAGAAGACGCCCGACGTGGCGGTTCTTGCCCTTTCACTCGGCGGGATCGACGGGCTTGCGCTCATTCAGCACCTTCAGGCTCGGGCCGCGTCCGTACAGATCCTCATCTTTTCCCGGTACGCCGAGCGCCTGTACGCCGAACGCGCCCTGCAGGCCGGCGCCACTGGGTACCTCATGAA
The DNA here is from genome assembly GCA_913056185.1 of uncultured Bacteroidota bacterium. Taxonomy (GTDB): domain Bacteria; phylum Bacteroidota; class Rhodothermia; order Rhodothermales; family Salinibacteraceae; genus Salinibacter. The sequence continues at coordinate 4,348 of CAJXLV010000026.1, read as the reverse complement.
GACGGAGGCGCTCGGGACCGTCGTGCGGGCGATTGTGCGAGTGGGGCGCGGGGAGGTGGCGCTGAGCCGCCCCATGGCTGCCCGGCTCCTGAGCCGGCTGGTGCGAGACGACGGCGGCCCCCCCTCGGCCGTTGCTGCCCTGACGGACCGGGAGGTGACGGTCTTCCGCAAAATTGGCGAGGGGCACAGCGTGCGCCAGATCGCTCGCCAGCTGGGGGTGCACCGCAAAACCATTGAGACGCACCGGCGCCGGGCAAAGAAGAAGCTGGGGCACGACACCCTGGCGGCACTGGTGCGGCATGCGGTGCAGTGGGTCCGGCGCGGAGGACGGGCGGAGGCCTCTTCGGGGGGGCTCCATTGACGCCCGGACCGGCCACACGTTGCGCCAAAGACGCATGGCCAATCTTCCAGCGGATGACACGCAAGCGCACGAGGATTCCCACTATGGAACGCGAGGGTGCCTACGGGGACAGCGCGGCACCGGGCGTCTGCACGACGGAGGCATGGGGGGAGCAGCGTTCCAACTGCCGGGCCACGGCGACGAACGCCCCCCGAGGATGTCGCGGCTTGATGTCGGAAGGGCGCTTTGATGTCGGAAGGGCGCTGGACACCCGCTCTGTTTTCTCGTCACAATAGCACAACGGCCAACGATGGCGGACCTGCAACGGCACGATGCAGCAAACTCCGGCGACATTGTGCGGTCTTGGGACGCAGAGACCGACGGCTTTCCCGGAGGTGCCCCGCACGGCGGTCGACAGAGCTTTCAGAAGCAGACGGAGGAGGTGCTGGACCTGCTGCGGCGCCGGAAATGGCTGATTTTGTGGACGTGTCTGGTGGTGCTGGGAGGCGCGGCGCTGTACACGTACAGCCAGGTGCCGGTGTACAGTGCGGAGAGCCTCGTGCTGGTGGGGGAGAGTCCCCAAGCCGTGGGAATGCCTGGGGGGCAGGCCAGCAGCCCATGGCCGAGTGCCGGGCACTCGCTGGAGAACGAGCTCGTGTTTTTGCGCAACTCCCAGTCTCTCAAAAACCGCGTGGCGCAGCAGCTCTTGGCGCAGGGGGAGGCACAGCGCATCCTGAGGGCGCAGGGCCCCTCTCCGGTGGGGCGCGTGTGGCAGCAGATGACCACCGTCGTCGCCCAGCAGATGGGGCGTACCGGCCGTGCGACGGCCGCCCCAGGCCCGGCCTCCGATCTGCCCCCCGATACAGGACGCGCCGCGCCGTCTCCCGCTGCCCTCGCCGCAGAGCTTGGAGATCGAGTGGCGTTTGCCCGGGTGGGCCCAAACACCAACGTGATCCGGGTTACAGCCCTGGACGAACGCCCAGAGATGGCCCGCCTTCTGTCGGACGTGTACACGGAGGCCTACATCCAGCTCACGCAGGAATCGAGCCGCTCGCGCGTGCGGGCCTCCCGGCAGTTCTTGCAGAAGCGCTCTCGCGAGCTGGAGCAGGAGCTTGAGCAGATCGAGGGCCGCATCCAGGCCTATCAGCGCCGCGAAGACGCCATTAGCCTCGACCAAAGAGAGAGCGCCCTGGCCGGACAAATCGCCGATACGGAGACGCAGCTGGAGCAGGCGCGCATTGAGATGAAGATGGAGCGGTCGTCGCTGCAGTCGCTTCGGAGCGAGCTGGAGGCCATCCAGCCGGATCAGCTGTCGGAGCGAGTGGCCTCCACGGTGAAGCAAGAAATTGAAGCCCTGCAGACCAAGATTGCGGACCTGGAGCTATCGAAGCAGCAGATTCAACTGCAGTCTCCCACCATGACCCGTACGGACAGCGTGCAGGCGGGCCAAATTGACCGTCGCATCGCGCAGCTGCGGCGCCGGATTGCGACCCTTTCCGACAAGTACGTGAGGCAGGTGATGGCGGGGGGGCTGAGCCCGGAGCAGGAGGCGCAGCGGGTCGACGGGCTCAAGCGCCGCATTGCGGAAAAGCAGATTGCCATATCGGGCCTGGCGTCTCGCATTAAGGTGCTCACAACACGCCTCGACGAGTACGAGCAGGACCTGGATCAGATTCCGGAGAAGGCGATGGAGCTGGCCCAGTTGCGGCGCGACCAGCGGTACGCGGAGCGCATGTACGGGTTTGTGACAGAGCAGCTGCAGCAGGTGCGCGTGCAGGAAAAATCGGAGCTCGGCTACGCGACGCGTGTGGCGGAGGCGACGACGCCGCAGGCCCCGGTCCGGCCCCAGCCCGGCCGCAACCTTTTGCTGGGGCTGGTGGTGGGGCTGCTGGGCGGGGGCGGGCTGGCCCTGGTGCGTGATCAGATGGACAATCGTATCTACAAGCCCGATCAAATCCGCGCCCTTGGTGCCCGGCAGGTGGGCCTCATTCCCAACCTGGATCCGTTGATCGACGACGAGCTGGACGGACAAGAGGTCGTGGAGTGGGAGGGCCACACGCTCGCCTCCAGCCTGGTGGGCATACTGCGGCCTCACGCCCCCGCCGCAGAGGCGTACCGCAAGGTGTGGGCGCAGCTGCGGCTGGGCCCGGCCGGCGGAGAGGGCACAGCCCTGCTGGTGACCAGTGCCGGCGGCGGGGCCGGAAAATCGACCACGGCGTCCAATCTCGCCATTGTGGCGGCGCAGGAGGGCCGCTCTACGCTCCTGGTGGACGCGGACCTACGACGCGCCCGCCTCCACCGGCTGTTCGATGTGCCCCGGCAACCGGGCATCACGGAGGCGTTGCACGACGACCTTTCGGAGGCCTCCCTGCAAACGCCGCTTCTCGAGACCCTCTTCGTGCTCCCGGCCGGGCAGGAGGTGGAGACGCCCACCGAAGTGTTACGTGCAGCCTCTTTCCGCGCGTTTTTGACTCAGGCCCGTGAGCACTTCGACCACGTCATTGTGGACTCCTCGCCTGTGCTGGCCACGGCGGATGGCCCGCTGCTGTCCGACCTCTGCGACACGACGCTCTGTGTGGCCCGGGCAGGCGTCACCACCGACGCCGAGCTGGAGGAAAGCCTCGATGTCCTCCACAGCGTAAGCGCGGAGGTGGCCGGCGTGGTGCTGAACGGATTTGACAGTTCTATGGCCTACGGCTATACCTCCCGCTATCGACAGTACGGCGCGTACGGGCCCTACGACCAGTACCGCGCGCTGCCGGATCCGTCCGCCACGGAGGGGTAGCGCCCCGGCCCGGTGTCTCTCGGCTTGTCTCTCTCCTTCTCCTTTGCGATTGCCATGGGTGACGTACGCTTCGTTTTTGCTACAGCAGCGATTATGAGCCTGCTGGGCATGGGCCTCCTGGGTGCAGCCTCGGCCCGTGCACAGACCACAGGCGATCGACAAGCGGGGGGGACGGCCTACTACACCTTTGCGCGCCCGGGCCAGAACACCATTGAGGTGCTCGTGCTGGGCGGGCAGGCTGGCATCTATCAGGTGGGGGAGAACATCAACCTGGGGCAGCTCCTGGCGCTCTCGGGAAGTGGCGGCGGCGATGAGCGCTCGCGGATCAAGGTGCTCTTGTTTCGCCGACAGCAGGGCACCCGCACAAAGATTTTGGAAGAGGAAATTGACGACTTTGCCAGTCGTGCCGCCTATCCTGCCCTCCGCGATGGGGACGTAGTGCGCATCGAAACACGAGAGCGACTGAATTGGCGCGATGTGCTGCAGGTGACGACGTCGGTCACCTCGCTGGCGGTGACGCTGCTGACGGTGTTTGAGGTCGGGCGCTTCGATTAGGGCCGCGGGAGGGAGAGAGACGTGTGAGCATCTGCGGGCGGGCACGCAGAGCAGGCATGGGAGACGACTCGCAGATCATGGCGCGCTGTTACGGGCTGTGACTGACGTGGCGGAGCTGTATCTGGCCCACAGGGCTTGTCCCACGCATCGACTTCTGAATGGCATACTCGTTCACGACGACATCTGGCATGCACACTGATACGACGGCAGAACCTCTCTCGCGAAACGGAGCCGCCGCGGCGCAGCGGTTGGCGGAACGGTTGCGCCGCGGCGAGGCGCGCATTGGTGTGGTAGGGCTTGGGTACGTGGGCCTGCCCCTTGCGGTGGAGTATGCGGATCGGGGCCTCACGACGGTGGGGGTGGACGTGGATGCGGACCGTGTGGCGCGCCTCAATGCGGGAGAGAATTGGAACGAGGACCTTGAGGACGAGACGGTGCGCCGCGTGGTGGCGGAAGAAACCCTGACGGCCGAGACGGACGTGGGGCAGGCTGGAGCGGTAGACGTGTTCTTCGTCTGTGTGCCCACCCCGCTCACCGTTCACAAAGAGCCGGACACGTCATACATCGAGGCTGCGGTTCAGTCCATTGCCGAGCACCTGCGCCCGGGCCAGCTTATTGTGCTGAAAAGCACCACCTACCCCGGCACCACCGACGAGGTGGTGCGCCCC
>CAJXLV010000025.1 GCA_913056185.1 uncultured Bacteroidota bacterium | reverse complement strand
GGTGTAAACCGCAACGGTGTAACCCGGCGAGTTCGCGTAAGACCTCTTCCAAGAGGCAGGAATGCAGACCCGTGGGACGAGGGCAGAGAAGCCCGCAGGAGAATCTCCCGCGCCTTGCCCCGGAGGGGTCCTCTTCGAGCAGCCGGGGGAGAAGTCAAAGTCTTCACGGCCGTCGGCGTCTTCGAGACCTCCTCCGGCGTCTCCATGAGGCGCGCACGTCCATCCGGGCGTACGAGCGAGACGTCGAGCAGCTGTCGTACGTGTTTGCCCGGGCCCGCCCCCGGTACAACGGGGTGGACAGTCCCGAACTGCTTCTCGCAACCATGCGGCGCACCTACGATCGGGCCTACGACCTTTGTCTGTACAAGCTCGATCGCATGCAGGAAGCCTGGGTCACAGCCACCAATATTTTCATCAGCCTCACAATTTTGATCGTCACCATCCTCTTTTGGATGGAATTCCGGTAGTCGGCCGGAGGGGCCCCGGTGGAGGGCTCCGCAGCGAGCCACATCGCAGCGCGCTAAATAAAGTCAACCGTCACGCCCACCGACAAGACCTCCTTCAGTTGAATTGCATCGCTGGTATTTTGGTCGAAGAGGGCGACGAACTCAAGATTGGTGGTGAGCCAGCTGTTTACCCGCATCGTCACAAAGTTTTCCCAGAGCGCATCGGGCGGGTCCTCGATCTGTCCCGCGGAAAAGAAGACCGTTGCGTTGGACTGGTAGCGGATGTCCTCGGCAATTTCGCGGTCGACGGTGGCCCCAAGTTCTGCACCGCCCTCCAGCCGGGCGAGGTGGTCACGATCCACGTCGTAGAGCACCCGGAGGCCTTGGATGCGCACCACGGTCTGCTTCGCAGCCGCACTCAGGCTAACGGTGTACCAGTCTTTGGGGGCGTACGTCAGGCCGAGCGTTTCCACAAAGGTAGCTGGGGCAAGGAACGCAGACGTTTGCACAGGCGCTTCCCGATCGGCCCGTGGGTGCCCCGCCGGAAAAGGGTTGCTGGAGTAGTCAAAGCCCTTGGCGAACTGGGTGCGCACGCGAGCAGAGATGGACGGCTTGAAGCGGCGGAAGAACCCAGAGCCGGTGTATCGAAGGTTCGACTCCAGGCGAATCAGGTCGTCGGTTTTGCGAATGGGCTCGTCGCCGTTGTCAGCTTCGCTCGTCAAGAGGCCAAACGATAGCCGGAGGGCATGTTGTTGTTGCCAGCGCCCCGCCTGGTTGCGGGCGGCTCCGTCCAGCGTGGTGCTAAAAGACAGGGTATTCAGCCCGCCTTCCTGCCAGTTGCGGTAGGCGTTTTGCGTGCCCGAGAACCGCCCCGACAGCTCGTACTCGAACTGAGAGGTGTCCGGCGCAGGGGTCGATGCGGAGGACTGGGCGTGAGTGCGCGCCGGTCCGAGAGCAAGGAGAAGGAGGAGTAGGGCAGAAAGAAGAGCCTGCACGGACAGAGTGCGGGGCATGAGGGATGGAGGCATCATCAAACAAAGCGAGACGGTACAGACAAGAAAATCTGAAGGAAGGGCGCTGCTCGTCGAGAGGGTCGGTGTCAGGAGCAGGGATGCCCCGCAGTGGAGGCGTCCGCCGTGCAAGGACCCTTCCGAAAAACGTATGCGCAGTCACTCAACCGTGCATAGGGCATGTGTTCCTGCCCGGCCCAAGTGCCGCCAGCCTGGAGGCCGGTGCAAAAAGAGCGTGGTGATTCATCGTGCGGAGGGGCCGACTCGTCGACCGGCCGGAATCGAAAGGCGTGTGTACAGGTCCAAGTCCCCGCAAGACAGGAGGGAGGAGGGCTCCTGGCTTGCTTTCGCTCCTTTCTGGACATAGATGTGCACCCACGTATGCAGACCACACAGGCAAAGCTCAAAAAAGACGCATCTAATTTTGACGATTACGCACTTCTGGTGGCGTTTGTGGCTCTTGTCCTCTGGCTGATTGTCCTGTAGGGATCGCCTGCAGAGGGCTGCAGGCTGCGGATGGGGCAGTGCCGGAGACGGGTGGGGCGTGAATGGAGGGGGGCGCAATTCGTGCTGCCGGGCACACACATCCGTCCTGCAGGATCTCCCGGCCCGGCTCTTCGTTGTGCCGACTGCTTCGGCTGCGAACCCAGGTGTCCCGATCTATGCGTAGAGTCACGCGTACACGCATCGCCATTGTGTTGCTTGTGGGCCTCGTGGGGGCAAGTCCCCACGGCGCGCTCGGCCAGAGCAACTACCAGTTCGGTCTCACAATTGGGGGCACCTGGGTGAACACCGCCTCTCCGCAGGCCCGCTCCGGGGGCTACCTCTCGTTTCAGGGCGGTGCCCTGCTGCGCCGACAGCTGCTTGGGCCGCTTTCGGCACAGGCCGAGCTGTCACTCGCGCAGCGCGGTGTTGAAATTTCGGGCCCAGACGGCGGCTCCATTCAGTACGGCGCCGGATACCTGCAGCTTCCGCTCCTGGCGTATGTGGAGGCGCCGGTGGGAGGCTCGGTGGCGGTGCACGCAGAGGCCGGCGGGTACGCCGCCCTCAAGATCTTCGAGCGCCAGACGCCGGGCGGAGACGTGAACGCGTCGTTCGACGCGGGCCCCTCGTTCTTTCGTCGCGTGGACACGGGCATGATGGTGGGCGGTGGTGCCACCGTTACGGTTGCCCAGCAGAGGCTCAACCTTACGCTGCGCCGAGAGTGGGGCGTGCCGGACGTCGCACAGACAGTTGGGACCCAGCCGTTTGCAGAGGCGCCGTTTCCCGACGAGGCCGAGATTCGCGCCTGGGTGTTGATGCTTCGCGTAGGCCTTTGAGCCGTCCTCCCGTCGGCGGGGCGCAAACTGTGCATTTGCAAAACGCGGGGGGATCCGTTTCTTTACCAGTATCGGGGGTCATCCCCCGTCCCCACCGATCCCGGAGGCCTCGTTGGTGTCCGGGGACCCCCATCGTCCGCACGCTGTCCACTTTTCCGGCAGCCGCTTTGCTCCTGACCTGTCGCACGTATGTACCTCAGCAAGCTCGAACTGCAAGGCTTCAAGAGCTTTGCGGACGCCACCACGCTCACGTTCGACCCCGGCGTGACCACCATTGTGGGGCCCAACGGGTGCGGCAAGTCGAACATCGTCGATGCCATCCGCTGGGTCATCGGCGAGCAGCGACCCACCGTGCTCCGGTCGGAAAAGATGGAAAACCTCATCTTCAACGGCACCGCCAACCGTCGCCCCGTTGGCCTGGCCGAGGTTGCCCTCACGATCGAGAACACCGACGGCGTGCTGCCCACAGAGTATTCCGAGGTCATCATCGGGCGGCGGCTGTTTCGGGATGGCACCTCGGAGTACCTGATGAACGGCACCACCTGCCGCCTGAAGGACATTACCAACCTGTTCATGGACACGGGCATGGCGGCCGACGCCTACTCGGTCATCGAGCTGAAGATGGTCGATGAGCTGGTGTCCGGCTCCACCGAGGATCGGCGGCGCATGTTTGAGGAGGCGGCCGGCATCACGCGCTACAAGATGCGCCGGCGGCAGGCCCTCCGCAAGCTCGACAGCACACAGTCGGACCTGGAGCGCATCCGCGACCTGACCGACGAGGTGAGCACGCAGGTGGAGCGGCTGGGGACACAGGCGGAGAAGGCGCAGCGCTACCGGGAGGCGGAAGAGGAGCTGCACCGGCTGGAGGTGCTGCTCGCGCAGGTGGAGTACAATCGCCTGGTGGAGCGGCAGGACGACCTGCAGGCGGAGGAAACGGCGGCGGGGGACCGGGCCGATGCGCTGGCCGCGGAGGAGCGGGGCACCGAGCGCCGGTTGGAAGCGCTCCGAGAAACTCTTGAGGAGCAGGAAGCCACCCTTCAGGAGCGGCGCGAGGCCTTGCAGGAGCAGCGGGCACAGGTCCGCGAGCTGGAGGCGGAGCAGCGCTTGCAGCGCGAGCGCCTCACACGGGCGCGGGAGGACCGGGACGAGGCGATGCAGGCACAGGAGGAGGCCCGTGAGCGTCGGGCAGCGCTAACCGACGAGGTGGACCGCCTGGAAAGTGCCCTGGAGCAGGCCCGCCCCGCCCTCGACGAGGCGGAGGCAGCCCTCGACGAGGCCCGCGAGGAGCGTGATGCGGCCAAGGCAGACGCGGCGTCCCTCCGCGAAACGGTGCAGTCCCTCCGCGAAACGGCCGAGGCCGCCGAGGCCGAGCACGCCGAGCGGGGGCGTCGCCTCGATCGGCGGATGAACCGGCAGGAGCTGCTGGAAGACGAGCAGGCCCGTGCGCAACGCCAGCTCGATGACCTGGCCGAGAAGGCGCAGCGGTTTGAGGAGCGCATCAGCAATGCAGAGGCAGACCGGGACACGGCTCAGCAAACCCTGAAAGAAGCACGGACGGCCCTGGAGACAGCGGAAACGGAGCGCGACGATCGGAAGCGAATCCTCGAGGCGGCCGAAGAAGAGCTGCGGGAGCTGGAGCGGCAGCGCGACGCGGCCGAGGCGGAGGTGGACCTCCTGGACGGCCTGGTGTCGAGCTACGACGAGTTTTCGGACGCTGTGCAGTTTTTGGCGACGGATGGGCCTTTCGATGAGCTCCGCACGGTGGCCGACGTGCTGGGCTGCGACGACGACGTGCGCGTGGCGCTCGACGCGGCCCTGGGCGACCTCGCGTCGTGTGTCGTGGTGCCCTCCGCCCCAGATGCCCGCGCCGCCATCGGCCGCCTGCGCGAGGCGGAGAAAGGGCAAACGTCGTTCTTGCTCCTCGACCGCCTCCCCGACACGGTCCCGGACGCTCCCGCCCTCGATGGGGCCACGCCCCTCCGCGACTGCGTCCGCACCGCCGACCCCGACCACGCCCCGCTGGCGGACGTGCTGTTGCGCGACTGCTACCTCGTCGAGACCCTTCAAAAGGCTGAGACGCTGGCGGATGCCGTTGGGGAATCCGGCCGCTCCGTGCGCCTTTTCGCCCGCACCGGCGAATGGGTGGATGCGCGCGGGGTTCTCAAGGGGGGCAGTGAGCAGAGCGACGTGTCGCCCGCGGCCAGCCGCCTGGGCCGCCGCGAGCAACTGGCGCAGGCACGCGAGCAGCGGACCGAGCTGGCGGAGGCCTGTGCGGCACAGGAGGAGGCCGTGGAGGCAGCCCGGGCGTCGCTTCGCGAGATCGACCTGTCGGCCCGGGAGGCGGCCGTGGACGAGGCCGAAACCGCGCTGTCCGAGGCCGAGCAGCGGCTGGAGCGCCTCCGGTACGAGCGCACATCGGTGCAGGAGCGCCGCGCCGAGCTGCAGGAGCGCCGCGCCGAGATCGAAGAAGAGCTCGCGGAGCATGCGGGGGAGGTCGAGGCGCTTCGGGAGGCGGCCGCGGACGCAAAGGAAATGATGGAGGAGCGCCGCACGCAACGAGCCGAGGCCGAGGAGGCCCTCTCCGCCGCCGAGAAGCGAGAGCGCGCCGCCGTGGACGCCTTCAGCGATGCGCAGGTGGCGGCCGTGGAGGCGAGAAACCGCGTGGAGAACCTGGAGCAGGACCTGGAGCGTGCCCGCGAACAGATCGACGAGATTGATCGCCGCACGGGCGAGCGGGCCGCGACGATTGAGGACCTGAACGACGACATCGAGGCGGCGCTGGACACGCAGAGCGAACTGGACGCGCAGATCGACGGCCTCCGAGAAGAGCGGGAGGCGCGCGATCAGGCCGTGGAGGCGGCCGAGCAGGCCCTCCAAAAAACGAAGAGCGAAATCGACGATGTGGAGTCCCGCCTCCGGTCCCTCCGCCGCGAGCGAGAAGACGCCGTCGAGCAGAAAAACGAGGCGTCCGTCGCCCTCGCCGAGGTAGAGACCCGCACTCAGGACCTGCTCGAAAGCATCGAGGCGGACTTTGAGCGCGACCTTGCCGAGACTCCGGTGTCTGTGCCCGAAGACTTCGACGAGTCCGAGGCGCAGTCGAAGGTGCGGAGCTTGCGGGGCACCCTAAATGCCCTCGGGGACGTCAACCCTCTTGCGCTTCAAGAGTACGACGAAGAGAAGGAGCGCCTCGATTTTCTTCGGGAACAGAAAGAGGACCTGGAGGACGCGGAAGACACGCTCCTCGATACGATTCAGGAGATTAACACAAAGGCCTCCGAGCAGTTCATGGAGACCTTTGACGAGATCAGAGAAAGCTTCGGCGACCTCTTTACGGAGCTCTTCGGCGAGGGGGCCACGGCGGAACTGCAGCTCGAAGATCCCGACGATCCGATCGACTCGGCCATTGAGATTATCGCCAAGCCCCGCGGAAAGCGGCCGGTCACGCTCGACCAGTTGTCCAGCGGCGAAAAGGCCCTCACGGCCACGGCGCTTCTCTTTTCCATCTACCTGGTGAAGCCGAGTCCGTTTTGCGTGCTCGACGAGGTGGACGCCCCCCTCGACGACGCCAATGTGGAGCGATTTATGAACCTCGTCCGCCGTTTTGAGGACGATACCCAGTTCGTGCTTGTGACCCACAACCAGCGCACGATGGACCTCTCGGATCGCATGTACGGCGTGACGATGGAGGAGCAGGGGGTCTCGAAGCTCGTGGGGGTGGAGTTCGACGAGGCGACGCAGCTGGTGGAGTAGCCCGGACGGGGACGGTTCGTCTCGCAGACCGCTCGGCGCCCACGTGCACGTTTCGAGGTCCGGTCGCCTCTCTTTTTGGTCGACCCGCGTCCGTCGCCATGCAGAACGGACTGCTCGACGTGCTGTCTTCGCTTCTCGGAACGGCCGGCGGGGCCCTTCCCGTCATCCTTTGATGACGCCGAGGGGACGGAGCTGCGCTACCTTCTTCGAAAGCCCGGCCCCCTCCACGGCCTCCACCACGTCGGCCACGTCCTTGTAGGCCTCCGAGATCTCCTCCGTGACGGTGCGGCGGCTCTCCCCCCGGACAATAATTCCCTCGTTGGCCAGCTCGGCGGTAACGTTGCGGTTCCCGGCCGTCTTGCGGGCTCGGCGGCGGCTCATTTTGCGTCCGGCGCCGTGACACGTACTGCCGAACGTCTCGTCCAGGGCAGTCTCTGTGCCCACCAGGACGTACGAGTAGCGCCCCATGTCGCCGGGGATGAGGACGGGCTGCCCCACGTGCTGGTAGCGTCCCGGCACGAGTGGATGACCGGCGGGGAGTGCGCGGGTCGCGCCCTTCCGGTGCACGCAGACCTCCTGCTCGTGCCCGTTCACCCGGTGCGTTTCAAACTTGGCGATGTTGTGGGCCACCTCGTAGACCGTCTGGAGGCCGTGCTCGCGCGGGGGGACGTCCAGGGCCTCCTCGAACGCCAGGCGCGTGTTGTGGGCCATCACCTGCCGGTTGGCGAAGGCGTAGTTGATGGCGCAACGCATGCCCCGGATGTACTTCTGTCCCTCCGGCGAGTCGATGGGCGTACAGGCGAGCTGGCGGTCCGGAAGCTCGATGTTGTACTTGTTCATCGCCTTGTCCATGTCCGACAGCGCGTCGTCGCACACCTGGTACCCAAACCCGCGCGAGCCGGAGTGGATGATGGCCGTGACGTGCCCCTCGTGGAGCCCCATCACGCGGGCGGCCTCGTCGTCGTAGATCTCCGACACGTAGCCGACCTCCAAGAAGTGGTTGCCAGAGCCGAGGGTGCCAATCTGGTCGAGGCCGCGCTCCTTCGCCCGGGCGGACACGGCGTCGGGGTCGGCCCCGTCCACCTGCCCGCCCTCCTCGATCACGTCGAGGTCGGCGTCGGAGCCATAGCCCTTGCCCACGGCCCACTCGGCGCCGTTGCGGAGCACTTGCGGCAGCGTGGAGGGGTCGACGCGGAGGGCGCCGGAGGCGCCCACGCCCGTAGGAACGCGGCGGAAGAGGGCGTCGACGAGGCGCTCCGTGTCGCGGCGGTCGAGGGCCTCCTTCGTGAGCGTCGAAGACATGAGCCGCACGCCGCAGTTGATATCGTAGCCCACCCCTCCAGGCGAGATCACACCGTCGTCCGGGTCGAACGCGGCGACGCCGCCAATGGGAAAGCCGTAGCCCCAGTGGATGTCGGGCATCGCCAGGGAGGCGGCCACGATGCCGGGCATGTGGGCCACGTTGGCGGCCTGCTGGGGGGCGTCGTCCGAGAGGATGTCCTCCAGCATCGCCTCGGTGGCGTAGAGGCGGGCCGGGACGCGCATGCCGCCCGTTTTGGGAATTTGCCAGCGGTAGTCGTCGAGCTTTTCGAGGTCGTAGTCGGGCATGGCAGAAAACGAGTGGGCACGGAAAGGGGCGGCACAGAAAAGGAGAGGGAGCGTCCAGATGCAGGGCTCCTGGCAGCCGCGCGCACCGCGGAGCGATGGTCGCACTACTCGTCGCTCATTCCCAGCACGTCGGCCACGGGAATCGGACTGAGATCGTCGAGCGGTGGAGGCAGTGGCAGCGCGCCCCCGCGGCCGTACCGACGGCGCTCGGCGTAGGCATTGCCCTTCGGATCCGAGGTCACGTCGACCACTTCGGCCCCCAGGTCCACGAGCCAGTATACGGGAATGCCGGCCCGGGCGTATCGCGGCTGCTTCACGGTCCGGTCGTAGTCGGCGGTCGAGTCGGCGACCTCAACCACGAGAAGCACGTCCTCGGGGCGAGGAGTATCGTCCTGGGGCACATCCGGGCGGAGGAGGGTGAGGTCCGGCTCCGGTTCGCTCGCGTCGTCGATCCGGATCGGGTTCTGCACGCTGATCCACGCGGCTGGGGACTCATGTGTGTAGACACGGCGCGAGAACAGCTGATTCAGACGGTTGACGCAGTGAAGATGGTCGGGGCCAATTGGGGACATAGCGATGAGGCGGCCGTCGAGCAGTTCGACGCGATCGTCTTCCGTGAGAATGCCGACCTCCGCCATCCGATGGTATTCCTTCACCGTGAGGGGGCGTTGGCGCGCGGAGAGCAGGGCCGTCGGCTCCAGGGATGTAGTCGAGGGCATGGCACTCCGTGCAGATGAGAAGTGAATCAGCAGGATGTGGTGAAATGCGCGGATCCGGGGCGAGGTTGCACGGAAGCGTCCTCGGGTTACATGTCAAAAATCACCTGCACGGCCCAGCCGCCGTCGGTCTCGTGCACGTCGAGGCCGTGGAAAGTGATGGCTTTGATCTCGGTGTAGACGGTGTGGCGGTCTGGATCAATCGCCTCGCCGCGGACCGTGGCCGAGAGGACACGTTCGTCCTCGGTCTCGTGAATAGAATCGACCTCGAAGGTGCCGTAGAGGACATTGTCGACGGTGTGGCGGTAGTTAAGCTCAGAGAGCCAGCGCACCATGAGCGCCTCCAGGTCGCGCCCGTCGACCGCGATTTGTGTAGACTCCGATGTGTGCACAGAATCGAGATCGGTGAGCAGCCTGAACATGCCCAGGGCGGCCCGCTCGAAGAGCTGCGGCAGAGTGGGGGCCGTTACCTGAATTCCGATGTCGCCGGTGTGATCAATTTCGTGGAACCAGTCGGGCGTGTCGGGGGGCATGAGGAGGGGGCGTATTCGAATCGCAGGGGCAGGGGACGGGGATCGCATTGGGAGGCAAATGATGAGACCTCCTCTGGTTCGGCGGTCCGATCGCGCAACGTGTCGCGATAGTCGCCGGGCATCGCCTCGCCCTGGTTGTGGCCGGGCACCAGGCCCGGAAGATCGAGGATGCGGTGTCGGAGAACGTCGTAGTAGTCGCGGCCCGTCGCCTGCTCGATGAGGAGGCCCGCCAGGATGTAGTTCGTGCCGGAGTCGTGATAGCCATCGCCCGCCGGTACCGGCCTTGCGACGAATCGCTTCACGATCCGCTCCGGCACGCAGACCGCCTCCGTTCGAGCATCTGTGCAGAATCTTCCCAGTGTCGAGGGGCCTTGCGATGCCCGATTCTGCCCTCTCGTCCACATTCTCGCTCGCGGCCGACCGGCTCGACCTCGGGGCGCTCTATCCGGAGCCCGACACTGGGGCGGTCCACTACTCGGGTCTCTTTGCGGCGCGCCTTTCCGGCGCGAGCCTCAACGGACAATCGCCCGAGTCCGTCGCCGAAGGCCTGTACGGCGGCGTTGAGCTGCCTGCTTACGCCGTGGAGGGGCGCATGGACCTGCAGGTGACGATGGCGCTTCCGGTCTCGGCACTGCAGCAGTCGAACCGCGTGGCGCGGCGGGGTGGGGACGGCGGCCCCCTCAGGACCCTGGTGGAACGGCGTGCCGGCGGTCCCTCTGCCGACGCGACCGCGCCGGTGATCGTGCGGCTTGGGGGCACCATGCGGGCCCCACCGCCATGGTGCTCAACCAGGACGCCGTCCGGTGCCGAATCCGGTCGCTGGCGAAAGAGGCGGGCCTGGACGCGCTCCGTGACTTCTTCGCCGGCGGAGGGTGAGACGCAGAGACACAGGAAGGTGAGAAGCACGGACGAGAGGATGGAGTGCGCACGAGAGCCGTCTACGGGGGGCTGGCCCCCCAGAGCCCGAGCGCGTACCGCTCAGCCCACGCGTTCGCAACCGGCGAGTCGCCGCGGGCGGCCGGAATCAGGTGCTCGGCCAGCAGGCGCAGGATGCGCTCGTTGTGGTCGTCGCTGCCGCGAGGGCGAGTGCGGAGCGAAGAGGTAACCGCCACGACGAGATGGAGACGCGGGACCACGAAGACGTACTGCCCGCCGTAGCCCCAGGCAAAGGCCACCTGCTCCCCGCCAAAAAGGTGGGTGAACCAGAGGTAGCCGTACTGATGGTTGTTGTAGGTGGAGCGGACATAGGTGCGCCACGAGCGATCGATCCACGCCGCGGGGAGAATGCGACGGCCCCGGAAGGTGCCGCGGTTTAGGTACAGCTGGCCGAAGCGGAGCAGGGCGCGGGGCGTGAGGGCCATGTTGTTGCCGCCGAAGTAGCGCCCCGCGGGCGACCGCTGCCAGCTCCGGATGCGCACGCCGAGTGGATCGAACAGACGCTCCTGGGCAAAGGTGCGCAGCGACTGGCCGGTCGCCCTGGAAAGAACGGCGCCGAGCACGTGCGTAGTGCCGGTGCTGTAGATCATCTCGCCACCGGGGCGGTCCGCCATCGGGCGCCGCAGGGCATTGGCCACCCAGTTGTCGCTCGACACCCAGGCGCCGTAGTTGCCGAAGCTCGTGGATTCGAGGCCCGTCTGCTGCGTAAGCAGATCGTGGAGGGTAATACGCTGCTTTTGTGGGGCGTCGGCCAGGAGGGTCGGGAAGAACGGCCCGATGGGCTGGGTGACGTCGTCGAGCGTGCCGTCCGCCAGGGCGATGCCGGTGAGGGCACTGAGGATGCTCTTGCTGGCGGACTTGAGGTTCGCACCCCGATCGGCCGTCCTGCCGTTGAAGTAGACCTCGGCCACCGTTGTGTCGCCGCGCGCCACGAGCAGGCTGGTAAGCGGCGCGAGGGAGGCGGCCCGATCCACGGCCTCGGCGAGAGCAAATGCATCGAAGCCGTGGGCATCGCCAGGATGTGCGCGCCAGGTTGCAGTGCGCTGCGCAGCGGCCGGGAAGGCAGCCAGGGTGGACGCGAGCACCAGGCCCGCCACAGTCAGCAGGGCCCAGGGGCGGGGCGAAGAGGCAGCGTTCGTCATTGCGTGCGCGGCGCCGGAGCCTCCCAGTCGAACTGCTCCTTGCTCATGTCTTCGTCCACCGGCACCGGGTAGTTGCCCGTGAAGCAGGCGTTGCAGTAGCCCAGGTCGCCGTGGTTGGCGCGCCGGACGGCCTTCATGAGCCCCTCCACCGACAGGTACGCGAGCGAGTCGACGCCCAGGTAGTCGCGCATTTCCTCGATGCTGTCGAACTTATTGGCCAAAAGCTCGTCGGCGTTGGGGAAGTCCATCCCGTAGAAGCAGGGACTAATGACAGGGGGGGAGGAGACGCGGAAGTGCACGCTTTTGGCCCCCGAGTCGCGCAGCATCTTGACGAGGTAGCGCGCCGTCGTGCCCCGGACGATGGAGTCGTCGACCACCACGACGGTCCGGTCTTCCAGCAGGCCCTGCACCGTGTTAAACTTGCAGCGCACCTTCATTTCGCGGCGGTCCTGACCGGGGGCGATAAAGGTACGCCCCACGTAGTGATTGCGGATAAGGCCGAGGTCGAACCGGCACCGACGGCCCATTTCCTCCTGGCATTCTTCGGCAAAGCCGAGCGTAGAGGTGTTGGCGGAGTCGGGCACCGGCACCACGATGGGCGTTTTTTCGTCGTCGTTGGCCGCCTTGGGGATGGGGGCCTCGTGGGCGAGCTGCACCCCGAGCTGGCGGCGCACCTTGTCCACCATCTCGCCGAAAATCTGCGAGTCGGGCCGCGAGAAGTAGACGTACTCGAACACGCACTGGCTGACGCCAAACTTCGTGGGGATCTCGTGGCTCTCGAAGTTGCCGTCGTTCACGCAGCCCTCGCGATCGATGACCAGGATCTCGCCGGGCTCAATGTCGCGCACGTACTCCGCGTCGATCATGTCGAAGGCGCAGGTTTCGCTGGCCACACAGTAGGCGGGGCCCTCGTGGCGGTTGGGCGTCTCCAGGCGGCCCAGGGCCAGCGGGCGAAAGCCGTTGGGATCGCGGACGGCAATCATGTGCTCGTCCGTCATCAGGAGCAGCGAGTAGGCGCCCTCCACCTGCATGAGCGCGTCGATGATCTGGTCGATGTGGTTTTGGCGGCGGCTCTGGGCCGTGAGGTGAAGGATGAGCTCGCTGTCGCTGGTGCTCTGGAAGAGGGTGCCCCGCTCCCGAAAGCTGTTGCGCAGCTCCTTGGCGTTGGACAGGTTGCCGTTGTGCGAGAGGGCGAGGTTCCCCTTGCGGTGGTGCACCACGAGGGGCTGGATGTTGGCCCGGTTCGAGGAGGCCCCGCTCGTGGAATAGCGGTTGTGCCCAATGCTGGCGTCGCCCAGCAGCTGCGTGTTGAAGAGATCCGGATCGTCGAACACATCCAGCACGAGCCCGAAATCCTTGTGGGCGGGCATGACGGGCTGGCCGCGCTGCTCGTCGTAGGTGGAGGTGACAATGCCGGCTGCCTCCTGCCCGCGGTGCTGCAGCGCGTGAAGCCCGTAGTAGGTGTGGCGGGCAGCGTCGGGGTGGTTGAAGATGCCGAAGATCCCGCAGTGTTCTTGCACGGCGTCGCTCATAGGAGGGGGGCGAACAGGCCGAGGGCGCGTGAGACGGAAAAGGAGGCGGGCAGACTGCGACACGTTGCACGGCGGAGGGCCAGGCACGTGTCGCATACAGAAACCACAAGTGCCCTGCGATGATCCCCGTTCATGATCCCAATTAAAGGACGATGATTCCCACAGCCAGCCCGATGCCCACCGCATTGGCCACCAGGTCTTTCTCGCTGGCTGTGCCGTCGGGGTGGGTGGTGTCGTACAGTTCCTTCGCGAGCCCAGCTGCCGCCGCCGATCCGGCGGCGAGGGGAAGCGCGTCGGCCTCTGCCCAGCCCGCCTTGTCCACGAGCACGTACTGAGCCGAGAGGGTCCAGAGTCCACTCACGACGAGGTGTTGGGCTTTGTCTCGGCCCCACCATCGATCGGGGGCCGCGGGCGTGGCACGGGGCGGGGGCGTCATGCGACGGCAGGGAGGGAGTTGGAAGGCAAGGTGCAGTCCGGCCGCGGTGCGGGGCAGCGGGTGCACCGCGGCGCAGCCTGTCTCAAGAAAGGGGGGCAAGGTCCCTGGGTGTGCGGAAGCCCCGCACCCGCTCAGCATCAACAAGGCGGCGCCCCATCCTACGAGCTGCACGCACAGTGCCCGATGGGGGGAACAGAACGAACACATGGGGGAGAAGTCAAAGGATGCCGAAGGCGTAGCCCATGACGATACCGAAGACAACGACCGGGATGACGTATCGCATCATGAAGGTCCAGGCCGTCAGGAGGCCTGGGCTCAAGATCGAGCCGCCCATTTCCATCTCGTCGGCGGCCCGGTCCGCCCCCCAGACCCAGCTGATAAAGACGCTGAGGAAGAAGGCCCCGACAGCGAGGCCGGCACTACCGATCAGGTAATCGAGGATGCCCAGAAAGTTGTTTTGCCCAAAGAGTCCCCCGTCGCCGAAGAGATAACTCATGTCGCTAAACGTACCGGCGGCTCCCTGGGACAGGGCAGAAGGAATGGCCATCAGAAACACAGCGGCGCCGATGAGCCACACCGCTTTTTGGCGAGACCACTGCTTTTCGTCGACAAAGTAGGAGACCACCACCTCGAGGAGCGAGATGCTGGAGGTGAGGGCGGCGATGGACAGAAGCAGAAAGAACAGGACGCTAACGAGGCCGCCCAGGGGCATCTGCGCGAACACCTCCGGAAGCACCACAAACACGAGGGCGGGACCCGTAGCGGGGTCGGCTCCAGTGGCAAAGATGGCCGGGAAGATCATCAGGCCGGCCATGAGGGCAATTACCGTATTGAAAAGGACGACGTACGTCCCGGAGAGGGCGATGTCTTCTTGCTTGGGAAGGTAGGAGCCGTACGTAATCATGGCGCCCATTCCCAGGCTCAAGGTGAAGAAGGCCTGCCCGAGCGCTGCGATGACCAGGTCGAACGTGATCGCGTCAAAATCGGGCACGAGGTAGAACGCGAGGCCCTCCATCGCACCTTCCAGCGTTACGGCGCGGAAGATGATGAGCAGGATCAGCACGAACAAGATGGGCAGAAGAATTTTGGCCCAGCGCTCAATGCCCTCCTCCACACCGCCGGCCACCACCAGGAAGGTCAGCAGCAGAAAAACGCCGAGCAGTCCGATCACCATCCAGGGCGACGCCGCGAAGGCCTCGAAGCCCATGGAGGGGGCGATCACATCTTTCACCGCGTAGCCCACCGCCCAGCCGGCCACCACGCTGTAGTAGCTGAGAATGATGAACCCAGCCAGCACACAGAAGCCCCCGACCAACACCCAGAGCGATCCACTGCCGGTGACGGACTTGATGGCCCCCACCGGGTTGCGCTGACTGTTGCGGCCGAGGGAGAGCTCGGCGTACAGGTACGGCATGCCAATGAGGCCAACGCAGAGGAGGTAGATGAGCACGAAGGCTCCGCCGCCGCCCTCCCCCGCCAGGTACGGAAATCGCCAAATGTTCCCGAGCCCAATGGCCGACCCGGCCGCCGCCAGGACAAAGCCGAGCTGGGAGCCCCACTGTTCACGCTCCGCAGTTGTGGTAGCCATGGTGGTACGGTCGGTTCGTTAGAAGAACGGGCAGGATGCAGCGCGCAGGGCAAAGGGACTGCCACCAAGGGGCCGCGGGGTGCGGATTGGCTGTGTCCGAAGCTACCGCGAAAATAATGGGTGCCCCGGGTGATCGCAACGACGGCCTCTGCCCTGAGAGGCCCCTCGGGCGAAGAATTATTCAAGACGGTCCGCATGCCGGGGAAGCCCCGCCGCCCTAAGGGGAGGAGCCGTGGGCGAACGCGTCTCAGGCGGTCTATTCAAGCGGTCCATTGCGCGGTGTCCGGATACCTCGTCTCGTCGTGAAAGGCTTGAAGGCGGGGAACCACCTGTGCAAGATAGTAGCGCTGGTCCGGGCCGTCGGCCGGTTCCGAAAGAGAGACCAGCTCGATGTCTCCGGTTGCAGTGTTGAGCCGGACGTATCCCACGACATCTTCCGGCGAGCCAAATGCGTAAAGCAGACGCTCTTGCGCCGCGTCCACCTTTTCTATACAGATCGGGAGGCCCATGCTGCAACAGCGATCGGTGCAGAGCTATCAATGCTAAACATTACCAAATACAGAGCAGGCCATGCGTTAAGCAGGTCGCGGCGGCCTCCGGGCAGGGAGGCGCACGGGCTGCGGGGCATGGCTCGTCTCCCCTCCACGCGTTCCCATCTCACGCTTAGATGCCCGACGCGATGAGCAGCTCAATGTCGCGGTGGCTCATCCCAAACATTGATGCGAGGCTCTGCTTGGTGAGGTGTTGCCGGTAGACGTACGTGCCATTGCGCAGCCCCTCCTCCTGCCAGAGGGCATCGTTGATGGAGCCTGCCTCGCCGATGCGGAGGAGATAGGGGACGAGCACATGCGTGAGGGCGTACGAGGCTGTGCGGGCGGCATTGGACGGCATGTTGGGCACACAGTAGTGAATGATGTCGTGCTCCCGGTAGACCGGCGCGGAGTGGGGGGTAGGGCGGCTGGTTTCAATGCAGCCCCCCTGATCCATGACCGCGTCCACGATGACCCCGCCGGGCGACATGGCTTGCACCATGTCTTCGGTAACGAGCAGGGGAGAGCGCTCGCCACCTGTCACCATTGCCCCCACCACCACATCGGCCGAGTGGACCGCCTGCCGGAGGTAGTGCTCGCTGGCGACCGCCGTCGTGATGCTGCGATCGAGATAGTGCTCCAGGTCGCGGAGCGCCCCCAGTTCACGGTCGAGCACCACGACGTGTGCCCCGTAGCCCAGGGCTGTGCGGGCCGCCCACTCGCCAATCACATCTGCCCCCAGGATGACAACGGTCGCGGGGGGCACGCCCGAGATGCCGCCCAGCATCACTCCTTTGCCGCCCTCGTTGCTCTCCAGGTAGCGCCCCGCGATCTGAATGGCCATCGAGCCGGTGATTTCGTGCATCATTCGCACGAGGGGAAAGGTGCCGTCCGGGTCGCGGATGAACTCAAAGCCAATGCCTGTGATTTTGAGCCGCATCAGGTGGTGCAGAAACTCAGGCGTGGTGCCGCCCAGGTTGAGGGCGGAGAGGAGAATCTGTCCCTCTTGCAGCAGCGACATTTCGTCTTCCACCGGCGGGCCCACCTTCACAATGAGGTCGCTACGCTCGTACAGGTCCTCCGGGTCCTTGACGAGCTCCGCCCCTGCATCCGCGTATTCCTGGTCCTGAAAATGCGCCTCGTGACCGGCCCCCTCTTCCACGTACGCCTCATGGCCCGCCGCCACAAGCGCACCGGTCCCGCTGGGAGCCAGCGCTACACGTTTCTCCTCGTTTCCCACCTCCCGTGGCACACCAATGCGCAGCGACTGGTGGTCATCGTCTTTTTTGAGGGGCTTCTCCTTGGTCATGAGGCCATGCTCGCGCTCAAAGCCCTGTTGCAAGGAGGGAATCTCCATAGAAACCGTTGGCGTCCCGACAAGATCGTGCAGAGGATGAGTGTTGCCGACCGTACAAGTACGGGGCATCCCTAAGCTATAAAACGATCCCCGTATTTGCACACTCGCGGTGCTGGGGAGGCGGGGCACCCATGTGCGGGAGGCTGAGGCGACCGTTCCCCGAACGGTATGGACTGCCCGTTGTTGTGTCCTGTGGGGGAAGAGGGGCTCCATTGTGTTGCGGCCCGGTGCTTGCGGCCCTTTGCTGCTGTATTCTCACGTGCTTGATGCGCTTATGTCTACACCTTCGTCTGCGCCAGCTGCGTCCGGGCCAGTTGCCATTATAGGAGCTGGGGCGTTGGGAACGACGCTCGCCCGCGCCCTGGTCGCAAACGGGTATGCGGTAGAGGCCGTACTGAGCCGGACTGCCGCCTCGGCGGAGGCGCTCGCGGATCGGGTGGGGGCCCCTGTGGCCGATACGGCATACGCCGCACTTCCGAAGACCGTGCGTTGGGTGTTCGTGTGTGTGCCCGACGATGCGATTCCGGGCGTAGCCGGAGCCCTTGCGGCGGTCCAACATCCGTGGGCGGACACGACGGTGGCCCACACCTCGGGCGCGGTGCCGGCGCAGGCGCTGGCCCCGCTCGACGCTCAGGGCGCGGCCCTGCTTGGCTTTCACCCTCTGCAAACGTTTCCCGAGGGGGCCTCCCCGGCTACCCTTTCGGACATCGTGGTGGGCCTCGATGGCGATTCCGCGGCGGTCGAGGCAGGCGCGGCTGTGGCTCGCCGTCTCGGGGCCCGTCCGGTACGTCTTGCGGCGGCCGACAAGGCGCGCTACCATGCGGCCGCCGCCCTCGCCTCCAACGGCCTCGTTGCCTTGATGGCGGCGGTGGAGGCGATCCTGCCACTGCCCCGCACCGATTCTGCGCCGCCGCCGCGGGAATGGGTCGCGCCCCTTCTGCGGCAGACCCTCCACAATGTGCTGCACCACGGCCCGCATGGAGCCCTTAGTGGTCCGGTGGCCCGTGGAGACGAAGGAACGATCCGTAAACATCTGGAGGTGTTGCAGGACGAGTGTCCGGACCAGTATCCGGTCTACACGGCCTTGTCTGCGGAACTGGTGCGTGTGGCGGTTGGCAGCGGGGCCCTCTCCGAGGCACAGGGCGAGCGCCTTGCGGCCTCCGTTCGCCACGCGGACGATGCCCCGGAGCCCTCGACGTAACCCCCACGCCCCCTGCCCGCACCGCCATCTCCTACGATTGAATCTTGTTGGAGACGCTGTTTTATTAACACTGTGGAAATCAACAAAGGAACCCCTTGTCTGCGCCCATCTTTACGAGAGCCTGCTTTTGAATACCGGCCGTCTCTGTACGGCGCGGCCCCAATACGCTCTCCCCTGTGCGACCTGCGTTGCCCTGTGACCTCCGCGACGATTCTATGGCATAAGCTCTTCTCTCCGATGGACACCGATGCTGACTGGGAACCGCTCGACAACAAGTCGTTTCTTACGGCGCATTCCGCGAGCGGTACTCCGGAACCGCCCCGTCCCGACTTGGAGGCGCTGCAAGGCCTCATTGACAGCGCCAATCGCGACTCCACGCCGTACCAGTCCGTAGCGGTCGCGGCGGTTCAGACCCTGGAGCGTGCCCTGCGCCACGAACGGCAAGTGGCCGAGGCCGCACTCTCGCTGGGGCAGCAGGAAAAAATCGGATCCCTGGTGCAGATGGCGGACAAGGCCGTGTCGCTCCTCCGCGATACCTTGAGCGCGCAAGGGCACAAGGTGATGCACGTGCACGCGTCTTCTGGGACGGCGGAAGCGGCCGACGCCGCCTCGCCCTCGTGGCGCCCGGTCCTGGCTGCTGCCCTGGAAGTGCTGGAGGAGGGAACGGACCAAATGGGATCCCTGACCACCGGCCAGCCGTCCGGAAGCCCGGCGCGTGAACTGAGCCGGTTTATTGCACAGTTCCTGCGCAGCCACCACGACGTGCTGCTGATGGAAGCAGAGGACTGGTCTGCCTGAATCGCCTGGAGGGGCCATCGCCTGTCTTTCCGTGTTTGGGCGAGGAGGCGCCTGCGCGCTCCTGCCTGTTGTTGGAGAGGCGCCCGGCGGCCTCCTGCGGTTCCCTGTAGCGGTGCCACCAGTAGCGGCACCACCAGTAGCGGTGCCACCAGCGGCGCTTCCTCGGGCGCACACCCCGCCTCACTGCATTTCTGAATCGATAGACTTCTCCCCGAATGACCCACGCCTCCTCCGATCGCACAGAACAAGAGCTGCGTCGCCGCGAAGAGCGTGCCGCACTCGACGACCGCGGCATCGATCCGTATCCCTACGCCTGGGCCACTGACGCCCACGCGGAAGACATCCTGGAGACGTTCGACGACGACAAGCACCAACCGGAGGATGGGGAGGCGGGCGACTATGAGGTGTCGATCGCCGGGCGGATCACAGATCTCCGCATTATGGGCGGCTCTACGTTCTTCGACCTGCGCGACGAAACCGGGCGCATTCAGGTGTACGTCCGCGCTCAAGACCTGGGCGACGATTACTACGAGGAGGTGTTTACGGACCTCTTCGACATCGGCGACATCGTAGGCGTTAAGGGCTACGCGTTTCGCACAGGCATGGGAGAGGTAACGGTCCGTGCGTCCGACGATTTTCAACTCCTGGCTAAGTCGCTGCGTCCCATGCCTGTGGTGAAGGAGACCGAGGAAGAGACGTTCTACGAGGTCACGGACAAAGAATTTCGGTACCGGCAGCGCTACGTCGATCTGGCCGTAAACCCTGAGGTGCGAACTGTCTTTCGGCAGCGGTCCGCGCTTGTGTCCGCCATGCGCGACTTCTTAGACGAGCAGGGGTGCCTGGAGGTGGATACGCCGATTCTGCAGCCTGTGTACGGCGGGGCTACGGCGCGGCCGTTCAAGACGCACCACAATGCGCTCGACATGCCGCTTTACCTCCGCATTGCAAACGAGCTGTACCTCAAGCGGCTCCTCGTGGGCGGGCTGGAGGGCGTCTACGAGATTGGCAAGGACTTCCGGAACGAGGGCCTAAGCCGGTTCCACAACCCGGAGTTTACGATGATGGAGTGCTACGTGGCGTACAAGGACTATCGGTGGATGATGGACTTCACGGAGTCGCTGCTCCATGCGACGGCCACGGCGCTCCACGATACGCCGACTGTGGAGTTTGAAGGAAACGAGATTGAGCTGGGGGGGGCCTGGCGCCGCGTGTCGTTTTTTGACGCAATTGAGGACGAGACGGGCATCGACCTCTACCAGGAAGACGCGGAGCGCGTCTACGAGGCCGCCGCCAACGAGATGGAACTGCAAGAGGTGACGCCGGACATGGGCCTTGGGGCGCTGCTCGATGAGGTGTTTAGTGAGATGGTAGAGCCGGGGCTCATCCAACCCACGTTTGTGACCGACTATCCGGTGGAGCTGAGTCCGCTTGCCAAGGCGCATCGGGTGAAAGAAGGGCTCGTGGAGCGGTTTGAGCTGGTGGTGGCGGGTCGCGAAATTGCCAACGCCTTTAGTGAGCTGAACGACCCACAGGAACAGCGCCAACGGTTCGAGGCACAGGCCCGACAGCGGGCCGAGGAGGAAGACGTGGGCCCCGAGGCGCTGATCGACGAGGACTATCTCCGTGCGCTGGAATATGGCATGCCCCCCGCTGCCGGATTGGGCATTGGCATCGATCGCCTTACGATGATTTTGACGGGGCAGGAGTCAATTCGGGACGTCATTCTCTTCCCGCTCCTGCGGCCGGAGGGGGACTGAGATCTGTCCCGAAGAGGGGCATCCGCCCGCCCCCAATGCACACCCCCAATGCCATTCAGGCAGTTGGCTCTTCTGCGCGTTGGGCAGGAGAGAGGCGGGACCCGCCCGCCCCGGAGAGCGTCCGCCCGCAGAGGGGCACAAAAGCAGAGGGGCACAAAAAAATGGGCGGACCCTCATACGTTGAGGATCCGCCCGCGAGGGGAGAGGCGACCGCACCAGGGCCGGAAGGCCGGCCCCGTGCGGACGCACAGGAACCAGGGGAGTCTCAGATCACATGCCGCCGTCCCGCTGCGGGACAGAGTCGGCGCGGCGATACTGACGTGTGCCGCCCTTCTTGGTGGTCACCCCCTCCACCTGACCCTGGCCGCTGGTCATGATGCGGCTGCCAGGCACACCGTTGTTGCGATAAAACGCCGCCACGGCTTCCGCGCGGTCCGAAGAGAGCGACTGCTCGTTGCGCTCGCCGGGGGCAGCAAAGCCTTCTACCCGAACCGTCAGGTTCGTGCAGTCTGCCAGAATGTCGGCGTTTTCCTGCAGGCTGCTCTGTGCCTCTTCAGTGAGCGTACTGGAGTTGCGATCGAAGAAGGCCGAGTTCATTTCACTGATCGTGGTGCAGACCTCCGGGAGGGCGCGGTTGACGCGCACAGTCACTGTGCGGGTGTCCTCACCGACCTCGTTGGACGCGCGCAGGCGGGCCGTGTACTCGCCAGGCTCCTCGTAGGTGTGGGTTGGGGACTGGCTCATGGCGCTGGACCCGTCACCAAAGCTCCAGCTGTAAGAGACGGGGCTGTCGCCCTGTACGTTGCTGCTGAAGCGAACGGACTCTCCTTCGTCCACGGGGTTGGGAGCAGCGTTCACCGATGTGATGGACGCGGGCTGCGGCTCGGGCACGACCCGAACGGAAATGGTGTCTGCGTCTGAGCCGCCTTCGTTGCTGGCCTCAAACCGGATGGAGTACAGCCCCGTGGAGCCGTAGCTGTGGTTCGTGAGAAGCCCAGAGCCGGTGGACCCGTCTCCAAACGTCCAGGTGTAGGTCACGGGCGCATCGGCCTCCTGGTTGATGGAGGCCTCAAAGGTGCCGGACTCATTGGTCTCAAGCGTATCGGGACCGCTGACCGACTGGACGACGGGGGCGGTGGCTCCACAGCCGGCCAGCAAGAGCCCACCGACGACGAGGAGGAGAGGAAGCCAGAAAGATCTGCGTGCAGGCATGCCTGTGGGGGGTTTTGGGTTCGTCATAAGAGTCGAATGTGTTTGGAGAGAGCAAAGGCCACGAGGAAAAAAAGCGTTTGCCAACCAACGCTTTAAGGTAGGAAACACGAGGGGGACACGCAATTGCGGAGGCAATGCACAAATGGAAACGTTCCATCTTCTCAAACAGAGAGGGAGGCGGACGCCTTGGGGGGAGGCCGACTGCCCACGGACCCGGCTCCTGTGCACCAGTAGCACATGTTAGCCCTTGTGCGGCTGGGGGCTCCCCTATGCAAGCCCTCCTACGTGCTTCTCAAGCTTGCTCTTCCGGTTGGCCGCCTTGTTTTTATGGATGATCCCTTTGGCGGCGAGCCGATCGAGGTCGCCCTTCACATCGTTTAAGAGCTCACGGGCTTCGTGGGGGTCCTCCATGGCGCGGAGTTTTTTGATCTTCGTGCGGACACGGCTCTTCTGCGACTTGTTGCGGTGGTGTCGCTTCTTGTTCTGCCGCATTCGCTTCTTTGCGGATTCGTTCTGTGGCATGGGGAAAGAGGGAATGTGTAGAGGGATCAGAGGCAATGGGAGGACGATGCCCCGGAGGGCGATCTCAACCGCCCTAACAAGTACGGCGGGTTCTGTAGTTCCCTGCCGTGGCGGAAAATTGTTCGAACCCGTCCTGCATGCCCTCGGTTGCAGCGTCACGGATGTGCAAAAGAGTCGGAGCGGTCCCTCCTTCAGGGAGGCATGGCCCTGTCGGGTCGGAAACCCCTTCGCAGCGAGGCTGCGAGGTCAAAAATGAGGATTCTCACCCAGAACACTTTCAGTTCCTGGGAATGTGTGTATTGCCTGATCGGGCAAGCGGCAATGCGGGGGCAATCTCCCGACCGCGCTCTTTCTACGGTTCCTTGAAGAAGGAGCCGCACCAAAGCCTCGGCTCATGGACCGACAGGTCCAACCCGACAGGTCCAAGGCAGCCTGTGTAGAACGCGAAGAGTCTCCCGGCTTTGCCCCGAAGAGGTGTTCTTCGAGCAGCTGTGGGAGTGTCAATCACAAAATAACAACCCTCCCCTACCGAGCGCGTTGGTTCCGCAACGCCTCTGCTACCACCATCCCCAAGATTGCCGGCCTTCTCTTCTATGTGGTCCTTTCTTGCGTACCTTGCCAAGCACTTTGGGACGGACCACACAGTCGTTGTAATGGACGTGGAGCACGTGGGGAAGGCGCACCGCTACCTCGTGCGCCCATCGCGCATCGCGCTGGCCTGGGGGGGCAGTCTGCTGGTAATTGCAGCCCTGGTGGGAGGGATGCTGGTGTTCACGCCGCTGCGCACCTTCATCCCGGGGTACGGGACCGAAGAGATCGCGCGCAATGCTCGTCTCAATACGCTTCGCCTGCAGTCGTTGCAGGATTCGCTCTCGACGCAGCGCCGCTACATCAAACGTCTGCGGGGGCTCATCACGGGGCGGGTGGACTCCAGCTGGGAGGGAGGGCCGCCCTCATCCGGAACAAGGGCTCAGGCACCGCCACAAGTGCCCTCCCGCATGGCCGAGGCCTCTCAGGAAAGCCCCAGCCCCCACCGTCAACCTGCGCTCTCGGCCGCGGGTCGTCCCGTGGCTGCCTCTGCGCCGCGTCGCTCCGTCGCCGGCACACTCTCGTTCCCCCTGCCCCCGCCGGTGGAGAGCGGGTTTCCCACGCGCGAGTACAATGCACAGACCGGTCATTACGGCGTCGATATCGCCGTCTCGGAGGGCGAGTACATTCGCGCAGTGGCGCAGGGATATGTGGTGTGGGCGGATTGGACCCAGGACGGGGGACATACAATTGCGGTTCAACACGCCGATGGATACATTTCCATTTACAAACACAACAATCGCTTGCTAAAGCGCCGCGGCGACCGCGTGACGGCGCTGGAGCCCATCGCGGTGAGTGGCAACACCGGCGCAATTTCGACCGGGCCTCACCTTCACTTTGAACTTTGGCGAAACGGCCTCGCACAGGGGCCCAAAGCTCTCATTGCGGGATGGTGAGCGGGCGGGGCCTACTGCCGGGCGTCCACCGCCACTCCCGATGTACGTTTTCTTTGCAGCGCCTTGCTTGGATCTTTATGAGTCTGTTCGGCAACAACATGCCTTCTGATGAATCGTCCGCGCCTCTCATGACTTCGTCCAGTGACGTTCAAGACCAGGTCAATCTTGTTGGGCAAGATACCATCCTGGAGGGAACGATCCACGCGGAGAGCAACGTTCGTGTGAGCGGCCAAATCCATGGTACGCTGGAGGTGAAAGGAAAGGTTTTGGTTGCCGAAGAAGGCACGGTGGAGGGAGATCTTGTGGCGACCGACGCCGAAATTGCGGGTGAGGTCCAGGGCGAAATTCATGTCAAGGAGCGTCTTGTTTTAAAGAGTACGGCCGTCATCGACGGCCTCATTCAGACAGGGCGTCTGGTTGTAGAGGTGGGGGCGGAGTTTACGGGCGAGTGCAAGATGGGGGAGCCAACCGCAGAGATGCACGAGCTGGACGGGGAACGGGGGCCGGGCATGCTTTCGGAGGACGATGCCACGCCGACGGCGGAGGTGCCTGAAGAGGTGCCGAGGGCCTGATCTGCTCAAGTCTTTTCAAGAGAGAGGCGGCTGTGCGCGGGTTGTTCTTCCGTCTTTGCTTGCGTCTTTGCTTGGGGGGAGGCGTTTGGGGGCACCGGACTGGAACCACTTGGTAGCTGTTCGGGGTGGGGAGGGCTCCTCCGTCTTGCGCCCGTCTTGCGCCTGTGGACCCCGCCCAACCGCACAGCATGCCATGAACGACCCGCACAACGACCCGCACTCGGACGATACTGGCTCCACGAAGGAGCACGAGGCCTCCCAGGCACAGGAGGCCGGCCCGGACAACACGTCCACGCTGGCCCACGTG
This sequence comes from uncultured Bacteroidota bacterium, assembly GCA_913056185.1. Classification (GTDB taxonomy): domain Bacteria; phylum Bacteroidota; class Rhodothermia; order Rhodothermales; family Salinibacteraceae; genus Salinibacter. The sequence goes on along the minus strand of CAJXLV010000025.1, from coordinate 27,006 downwards.
CTGCGGGACATTGCCCCGTACCTGGATCTGGGCTGGCGCCTCGCAGGAGCTGCGGCGTTTCCGCCCCTCATCGGCGCGTTCATTGACGGGCAGTTTCAGACCGCACCTTGGGGGGTGTTGACAGGGGCACTGATTGGGATTGCTGGGGCAGCGCTGCAGCTCCGGCGCATACAACAGGACTTTCCTGCCTGACACTCTCCTGCTCAGCGATGCCTCGCAGCCCGGACTGTTGTCCCCTCAGCGTCCCCTCTGCCGCATTCTTTCATGCATGATTCACTGCTCTTCATATGTCCTGTATCGCCCCGTTGCGTAGGTTCAGTGGCGGCGTAAGGAGGAGAACCGTGCTCTGGTTCGGAGCCTGCCCTCAATCGTGCGCTGATCCTCCCGAATCGCAAGCAGCATCACGATGACCACGGGGATGTGGCTGGGCGTTGGCGGAGGGGCAGCGACAATCGGGCTTCACGTTCTGGCGCGAATGCTTACGCACTACGCGGCGCTCCACGCCTCCAGCCGAAAGGCCTTCCTGGTGATTGAGCTGGGAGGACTTGGGGGGCGGATGGGACTCGTCTTCGGGGTCCTGATCCTGGTCCTGCTGTACGTGCCGGTGAACGTGCCGGCGTACGTTGTGACGCTCCTGGCGCTGCTGTTTGTGAGCATTGCAATTGAGGTTTGGATGATCGTTCGGCGGATGCGTCAAGATCGCCTCATGACGTAGGAAGACGGGCGGGGCCCGCCGCGCACATGATCGCTACTGCACAGATAGAGACCTTATGATCGGTCGGCTTCGTTCCCTTCAGCTTGTTGCTCTTGTGTTGCTGGGGCTCAGCGCGTCTCTCTCCGTCCCGTCTGCGACGGCAGCAGAGGGAGAGGTCACCCTTGAGAGCATCGTCAATAACACCATCATCGGTCACGCCGAGGACGGCTACTACCTCAACTTCAAGCCGTTTGCGCAGGTGGAGCTCCCGCGCATCATGCTCGTCCGTACGGCGGACGGGGCCCTCACTGTTGAAGCGTACGGAAGTACAAAATCGCTCTTGAAGGACGGGCCGTACGGCTTTGTCCCTGAGGGCGGGGAAGACGGGGCGGCGGAGCTGATTACGGCCCCGGCCGCGCTCTCGGATGCTATTTCCGCCAAAGAACACCTCTATGGCTCGGTGGCCCGCACCAGTGGGCATGTGGTCGTCGACTTCTCCATCTCTCGCCACCTGATCTTCGGGCTGCTGGCGATGCTCATCGTGCTGGGAATGTTCATCGCCCTTGCGCAGCGCTACAAAAAAGAGCACGACCGCCCGGAGGCCCCAGAAGGCATCTTCCAGAATATGATGGAGGTGCTGGTTGTTTTTGTCCGCGATGAGATTGCCAAGCCCAATATCCCAGATGGGAAATGGGCGACCTTTTTGCCGTACCTGCTGACGGCCTTTTTCTTCATCCTCGTTGCCAATATTTTGGGCCTCGTGCCGTTCGCGGGGGCTGCTACGTCAAACATTGCGATCACGGGGGTGATGGCCATCATGACATTCGGCATTGTGATCCTGTACGCCTCGACCGATTATTACAAGGAACTGCTGACAGGGCCTCCAGACGCGCCGGTGCTTATTCGGATCATCCTGGTGCCCATCGAGATCATTGGTCTCGTGATGCGGCACCTGGCCCTCGCAATTCGTCTGTTTGCGAACATGATGGGAGGGTCACTGATCATTTTCAGTCTCCTCGGGCTGGTATTCATGATGAATGTAATCATGGGCGAGGCGGCGGCCTGGTCGACCACCGTCATTAGCATAGGATTCACCGTCTTCATCTTGCTGCTTAAGCTGCTCGTTGCCTTCATTCAGGCGTATGTATTTACCATTCTCTCGGCCCTCTTTATCGGGATGGCCGTGGAGGAGCATCACCACGACGGCGAAGAGGAGGGAGAGCCGGAGGCCGCCGCTCCCGGCGGTCGGCCTGCTGAGCGTCTCGACGCCGTGGAAGACCAGATTGAACAACGTGTACAGCCGACGACGGCATAGCTCCGCGAGCGCCTGACGGAGATTGCCCCTGAGGCTCTCTCACGAACGACCGCCGTACGACCACTCGCATACCGTATACCTCACACCTACGAGAAGAACACTATGGATCCTGCTGCTCTTGCATACCTCGCTGCCGGTCTTGGAGCCGGCATCTCTGCCGTCGGCGCCGCAATCGGGATTGGTCGGTTGGCCAGCTCCTCCATGGACGGGGCGGCCCGTCAGCCCGAAGCCGCCGGAGACATTCGAGGCTTGATGATTGTGTCTGCCGGCCTGATTGAGGGGGTGGCGCTGTTTGCCCTCATCATTTGCCTCCTCCTCGTTCTCTTCGTCTAAGAAGACGAATGTGGAACGAGAGCGCGTGGGCGCAGTGAACGCTCCGCTGGGCCAAAAAGAGAATTGTCGCCCAAAGCACGAACGATCCCGCGACGGACTCGGCACACGGCCGTGGCCCTGCGCAACCGTTTCGCATCTTTTGCGGCGCGACGGTCCGGTGCCGCGCCGTCCTGTGCCGGCGCTCTTCATAGCTACACTCGTCGTTTGGTTTGCCCCCTGCCCCTATGACTGCCCTGCTTGCCCAAAGCCTGGTTACGCCCTCCCTCGGGCTCATTTTCTGGAAAACCGTCGCGTTTCTCATCTTCTTGTACGTGCTGTACAAGTTTGGCTGGGGGCCCATCACAAGCTCTCTCCAAACCCGCGAAGAGGAGATCGAGCACTCGATCCAGCGGGCGGAGGATGCTCTTGCTGAGGCCAAAAAGATACAGCAGGAGAACAAGGAGGCCCGCCGCAACGCCGAGCAAAAGGCGCAGCGCATCCTGCGTGAGGCGCGCGACTCCGCCGAGGAGTTGCGCGAAGACGAAGAGGCAAAGGCACGTCGGAAAATTCAGCAGATGAAGGACCAGGCCCAGGCGGAAATCCAGCGGGAAAAGCAGGCGGCGCTGCAAGAGCTGCGCGACGAAGTGGCGGACTTGGCCCTCCACGCCGCCCGCAAGATTGTGGAGGATGACCTCGACCAGGACCGCCACCAAGAGCTCGTCCGCGACGCCATCGACAATCTCCAGACGAACTGACGCTGCGCGCCCCCCGCCCGACGCCTGAGCGGCCCTGTACGCGCTTGCTTTCCCTCCTCCTTCCCGCAGCTGTATGAGCCAACGCACGGTCAGCCGACGATACGCCTCCGCGCTCTACCAGGAAGCGGACGCATCCGACGTGTTGGATGCCATTGACGAGGATGTGCTTCTGCTCCGCACCAGCCTAACCGACACCCGCGAGTTCCGCCGTGTGTTTGAGAGCCCGGTGATTCCAGGCGAGAAGAAGAAGGCGATCCTCCAATCGCTCTTGGAGTCGCGTGTCGAGCCGCTCACGCTCCAGTTTCTGTACCTGCTTATCGAGAAAGACCGGGAGGCGTTGGTCAAGCCCGTCCTCGACGAGTACCAGGCCCTGCGAGATGAGCACCGCGGCATTGTAGATGTGGAGGCGACGGTGGCGCGGCCGCTTGCGGCCGAAGACCGCGAGGCCCTGATCGAGACCCTCGAGGAGAAGACTGGTCAGACGGTGCGCCTGCACGTGGAGGACGACCCGGCCTTGATCGGGGGGCTCGTGGTCCGGATTGGCGACCGGGTCTTCGACGGAAGTGTGCGGAGCCAACTCAATGCACTGCACGACCGGTTCCGCAACGCGGCGCTCTCGGGGCAAGCGACGGAGGCGGCTGCCTAACGACGATCTTGGGCGCGCCCGACGCCCCGTATTCAACGACTTGATGATTCAACGCGTGACTATTCATGGCTAACGGTAGCATACGACCCGACGAAGTTACAGACATTCTGCGCCGTGAACTCGGCGACTTTGACACCGAGGCGGAAGCGTACGAGGCGGGAACCGTGTTGGAGGCGGGGGACGGCATTGCCACGCTGTACGGCATGAGCAATGCCCAGGCCAGCGAGCTCGTCGAGTTCCCGGAGCAGGACGTAGAAGGAATGGTCCTGAACCTCGAAGAGGACAGCGTCGGGGTAATTCTGTTCGGCGATGTGGATGCGGTCAGCGAGGGCGATGAAGCCCGCCGCACCGGCCGCATTGCGTCCGTCGGCGTCAACGAAAACATGCTGGGCCGCGTGATTGACCCGCTCGGCCGCCCGCTCGACGGCGAGGGCCCGATTGAGGGCGAAAAAACCGTGCTCCCACTCGAGCGCAAGGCGCCCGGTGTGATCTATCGCCAGCCGGTGGAAGAGCCGCTGCAGACGGGCATCAAGGCGGTCGACTCCATGATCCCAATTGGCCGCGGCCAGCGTGAACTCGTCATTGGTGACCGCCAGACGGGAAAGACGGCCGTGCTGGTGGATACCATCATCAACCAGAAGCAGACGCACGAGGCAGAGGGCGATAGCGGCGATCCTGTGTACTGCGTGTACGTGGCGGTGGGCCAGAAAGACTCTACGGTTGCCCAGGTGCAGCGCGACCTGGAGCGCAACGGGGCAATGCAGCACACGGTAATTATCAACGCATCGGCGTCCATGCCCACGCCGCTGCAGTACATCGCACCCTTCGCAGGGGCCTGCATCGGCGAGTATTTCCGGGATACGGGGCGTGATTCGCTGGTCGCCTATGATGACCTCTCCAAGCAGGCTGTTGCGTACCGTGAGCTGTCGCTGCTGCTGCGCCGCCCGCCCGGCCGCGAGGCCTACCCGGGCGACATTTTCTATCTCCACAGCCGCCTGCTGGAGCGGGCCGCCAAGATTATTGACGACAAGGAGGTCGCCCAGCAGATGAACGACCTGCCGGAGCAGCTCCACGACCAGGTGGAAGGCGGCGGCTCGCTTACGGCGCTACCGGTCATTGAGACCCAGGCAGGAGACGTATCGGCGTATATCCCGACGAACGTGATCTCCATTACCGACGGGCAGATTTACCTGGAGACGGATCTCTTCAATGCCGGCATCCGCCCGGCGATCGATGTGGGAACGTCGGTATCCCGGGTCGGGGGCTCGGCACAGGTGAGCGCCATGAAGGAGGTGGCGGGCACGCTGCGCATTGACCTCTCGCAGTATCGGGAACTGGAGGCGTTCGCCAAGTTTGGGTCGGACCTCGATCCCTCGACCCAGCGCCAGCTTAACCGCGGTGAGCGACTGGTTGAGATTCTGAAGCAGGATCAATTCTCGCCGGCGGCGGTCGAGGAGCAAGTGGCCATCATCTTTGCGGCCATCAATGGCTACCTCGATGACATTGCGGTCGACGACATTGGGGCATTCGAAGAGGAGTTCCTCGAGCGCCTTCGCCTGCAGCACGACGACGTGCTTGCCGAGATCCGCGAAACCGAAGAGCTCACGGAGGCAGCCGAAGAGGTGTTTGAGACGGTCGCCGAAGACCTCTCGGAGGTATACGCCGAAGACGACGCCGAAGAGCAAGAGGACGTGCTCGCCGGCGATGCGGGAGAGGCCAGCATGGCGTAGCGCTGCCTCCTGCCCTTCGTCTCTTGCATGCATTTCCCCCCGCAGACGCTGCTGCCTGATCTATGGCGAACCTTCGTGACATCCGGAACCGGATTGAGTCGATCGAGAGCACCAAACAGGTGACCCGCGCCATGAAGATGGTGGCCGCGGCGAAGCTGCGCCGGGCACAGGAGAAAATCTTTCAGGCCCGCCCCTATGCCTACAAAATCCGCGAACTCACCAACCACCTCAAACGAGAGGTCGACCCGACGGCGCATCCGCTGTTCCAGGAGCCCGAGGACCCCTCCGGTGCACTGGTGATTGTGGTGACGGCCGACCGTGGGCTCTGTGGGTCTTTCAACAGCGATGTCATTCAGGCCGCCGAAGACCACATTGCGTCGTCTGCTGACGACCGAACGGGACCTCTTTTCCTGTTGTGCGTGGGGGAGAAGGGCCACAAGCATTTCCAGAAGCGCGACTACCGCCTTGTCGGCGACTACCAGGGCATTTTCGATGGGCTCTCGTTCGATGTCGCGCGCAGCGTGGTGCAGGATGCGGTGGAGGGGTTTGAGCGGGGCATCTGGACCAACGTGACACTTGTGTACAACGAGTTCAAAAATACGATTGTCCAGCACCAGATCACGGAGCCGCTCCTCCCCATCCCTGAGGAGCAGTTTCTGACTCCGGTGATGGAAGAGGAGGCGGACGTGATGGAACTGCCAGAAAATGGGCAGGCGTTGGACTACATCTTTGAGCCGGACGCGCAAGGGCTCTTGGACACTCTCGTTCCGCGGTACTTGTACTATCAGCTGTGGCGTGCTCTGCTGGAGTCGAACGCCGCCGAGCAAGGCGCACGGATGGTGGCGATGGACAATGCGACCAGCAACGCGGAGGAACTAATCGAAGACCTAACGCTTGAGTACAACCGTGCTCGCCAGAGTGCCATCACGCGCGAACTGCTCGATATCACCAGTGGTGCCGAGGCGCTGGAAGAATCATGAGCGAGAGGCACGACCCAGGGGCACGATCCAGGGGAAGCAGGCGCGCTGCAACACTGGAAGGGCGTATACATAAGAGATTATCGAGACGGAGAGGTGGCCGAGCGGTCGAAGGCGCTCCCCTGCTAAGGGAGTAAACGGTGATGAGCCGTTTCGGGGGTTCGAATCCCCCCCTCTCCGCCACATCCGCCGGTCCCCCCCACTGGGACGGGCTTTTTTCTGTTCCGGCGGCGGGCTTGCCTGCCCGCCTGCGCTTGCTCCCCACGATGAAGCTGTCTGATGGCCTCGCCTGCCTCTCGGCGTCCCACCGTTGCCATTGCCGGCGCAACTGGATTTGTGGGCACTGCCGTTCGGGCGTCCCTCCAAGACACCTACACGCTTGTTGGGCTTACGCGATCGCCGGTGCGCGCAGAGAAAAACGCGTCTGCGCCGGAGGAGTGGCGTCACTGCGACCTGTTTGATCCGTACGCGGTGCGGGAAGGCCTCCGTGGGGCCGATTATGCAATCTACCTGGTCCACTCCATGCTGCCCACTGCGCGCCTGACGCAAGCGCGAGCGGCAGACCTCGACCTGCTGCAGGCCGACAATTTTGCCCGGGCTGCTGAGGCGGAGGGCGTGCAGCAAATTCTGTACCTCGGGGCCCTGGTGCCGGAGGAGTCGCCCGCCCTCCCTGCGCCCCTGCGCCGTCGGCTGGAGGTGGAGCGTGCCCTGGCGTCTACCTCCGTCCCGCTTACCACCCTGCGCGCGGGCCTCATCGTCGGGCGGGGAGGCACCTGGCTGCGGCTCTTGCTCAATCTGGTGCGCCGACTGCCCGCCATGGTGCTCCCGTCCTGGACCCGGGCGGAAACGCAGCCGATCGCCCGCCGCGACGTGGTGCGGGGGCTCGCGCACGTCCTGGGCAACGAGGACGCCTACGGTGCAACCTACGATGTAGGGGGGCCGGAGATGATGAGCTATCGCGACATGCTCCTGCGTACGGCCGAGGGGCTGGGGCTCCGTCGCTGGACCACCACGGTGCCCATCGAGTCGCCTCGCCTCTCCAAGCTCTGGGTCTGGCTCTTTGGGGGCGCTCCGTGGGCCCTGGTCACGCCCATCATTGACAGCCTCCGCTATCAGGCGCGCGTGCGCCCCAATGCGCTCCAAGATTGGCTGCGTGAGGACCTGCAACGCTTCGATACGGCCCTCAAGGAGGCGGTCGATGCTCGCGGCCGCCCCCTCCCCAACCCGCGAGATGCCCTCCGCGACCGCGAAGATGCGGTAATCCGGGACCAGAGCGTGGCCCGATCGGTGCAGCGTATGCCCTGTCCGCCCCACTTTACGGCCCGCGACGTGGCCGATGAGTACTTGCGCTGGTTGCCCCGCCTCGGGTGGCCGGCCCTCCAGGTGCGCGTAGAGCACGACCGCGTGGCCCACTTTGAGCTCCGGCCCGTCGGGCGTCTCCTTACGCTCCGGTTTGCCGCGGACCGCAGCCCAGAAGGCCGACAGTTGTTCTTTGTGACTGGTGGCCTCCTGGCGGGGGATGGGGAGCAGTCCGGGCGCCTCGAGTTTCGGCGCGTGCTGGACGGGCACACCGTCCTTGCGGCGGTGCACGACTTTTCGCCCCGCCTGCCCTGGTACGTGTACAACAGCACGCAGGCCCTCGTCCACCTGGGGGTGATGTGGGGCTTTCGCCAGCACCTGGCCGACCTTGCCCATCGCCAGGCCGAGTCGGCTGCGACGTCGTCTGTACTGGGCCGCTCCTCTTCGTAGCCGCCGGCCCTCGCTCCCCCATGGTCCTTCTGCGCGTCCGCTTGTCCCGCTATGCCTCCGCTCACCCACGCTCCGTTCACCGACGACCAACGGGAGGCCTTTGATGAAGTGTATGAACGCCTCGCCGACGGGGAGCGCTTCACCGGCCTGCGCGGCTACGCAGGCACCGGCAAGACGTACCTCATCAGTCGGTTGGTAAAGCAGTTGCTGGACGAAGACTGCACGGTGACAGTGTGCGCGCCAACACACAAGGCAGTGCAGGTGCTGAGCGATGAGCTGGCCGACGCGGCGGTGCAGATGCAAACGCTCCACTCCTTTCTGGGCCTGCGCCTAAAGCCGACGCGGGACGGGGAGTATGAGCTGGTGGCCGAAGAAGAGTGCGACTTTTCTGAGGGCGTCGTCATTGTGGATGAGGCGTCGATGGTTGGGCGCGAGGAGTGGTCCCACATTGAGGATGCGCCCTTCTGGGTGCAGTGGGTGCTGGTGGGCGATCCGGCGCAGCTTCCGCCTGTGAATGAGGCCCCGTCGCCCGCACTGGAGGTGCCCGGCCCTACTCTCGAAACCATACACCGCCAGGCGGCCGACAATCCCATCCTCGAGCTTGCCACCAAGATCCGCACGGGGGATGGGGGGCGGTTCGGGAGCAAATTCGAGGACGGCAAAGGGGTGGCGGTCACGCGCAGTCGCGACGAGTTCGTGGAGAGCCTCCTCCGCGCCTTCGATACGGAGGCCTTCGCCGAGGATGCGACCCACGCCCGCGTGCTCGCCTACCGCAACAAAACCGTGCGTCGCTACAACCGCGAGATTCGCACGAAGCGCTACGGGGCCGATGCGGATCGCTTTGTAGAGGGGGAGTGGCTGGTGGGCACAGAAACGTGGTTCCACGACGGTGTGCAGCGCCTCACAAACAGCGAGGAGATCCGCGTGAAGGATGCAACGGTGGACCTCTTCGAGGCCGATGACCAAAGCGAATGGAAGGTATGGAGCCTGAAAGTCCGCACGCCGGGCCGGGGCCTCACGCGCACCGTCCATGTGCTGCACGAGGACGAGGAGGAGCGCTACGAGGCGTCGCTGAAACGCCGCCGCACCGCGGCCGAGGACGATCCTGGGGCGTGGGAAGCCTTCTTTGATCTGCGGGAGCGGTTTGCGCGCGTCGATTACGCGTACGCCACTACGGTTCACCGGGCCCAGGGCTCTACCTACGACACGGTGTTCGTGGATCACCGAGACGTGCGGGTGTGCCGTGGAGAGGAGCGCACGGCGCTTCTGTACGTGGCCGTCACGCGCCCGGCCCGCCGCCTTGCGCTGCTGGTGTGACGCCCCCTGCAGACCGCAAATCGCTTGGGGGACTCTCGGTCGCCCTGAGAGGACTGGCTCCCTCTTGGGAGGGCTGGACCGGTGCCGCCACGGCCTCGCTGACGGCGTCATGGGTCCTGTCGGAGGCGCCTGGCCGTCGCTTCCACCTCGGCCCATACGCGCAAGACATTCTCGCCGAGAATCATTCGGAGTTGCTCCTCGGAATACCCGCGCCGGAGCAGCTCGGCTATGAGGGACGGGTAGCCCGATGCATCTTGCAAGCCTTCGGGCAGGGCAAAGACGCCATCGAAGTCGGAGCCGAGTCCCACGTGCTCCACGCCTACCAAGTCCACCGCGTGGTCGATGTGATCGGCCACGTCCGCAACCGTGCCGATGGGGTGCGCTTTCCGCACCTCCTCTTCGTAGACCACAGCGGCCCGAGAGCCCGCCTCCCAGCCCATGGAGTCGATGTGGGCCCGCATTCGGTCCCGCACAGGGTCGTCGTGGCGCCGGTACTCGTTGCGCAAGAACGAAGAGCCGAAGGTGATCATGACGACCCCGCCCGTTTCGGCAATGCCCTGGAGGATTTCGTCGCTTACGTTGCGCTCCCAGGCAGGGGTGAAGTGGCGGCACGAAGAGTGCGAGGCAATGACTGGCGCCTTCGTCTGGGCCAGCACGTCCCTGGCCGTCGCGTCCGTCACGTGCGAAATGTCGACCATCATGCCGAGGCGGTTCATCTCCGCGACCACCTGCGTTCCAAACGGACTGAGCCCCTTCCAGCGCGGCGCGGCGTCGTCGTACGAAGAGTCGCCGATGCGGTTGTGTGTGCCGTGGGTGAGGGTAATGTAGCGGATGCCGCGGTCGTAAAAGTGCTGGACGTTTTGGAGCGCTCCGCCAAGCCCAGCGCCATTTTCCATGCCCATCGGAAGGGCGATGGCGTCGGTTTGGGCGATCTCGTGCACCTCGGTCGGGGAAGTGGCGAGGGCAAACTCGTCGGGATGCTCGGTGGCGATCTGCTCCACGAGGTCGATCAACTCATGCGCCCGGTTCGTGGCGATCTCCGGGGTGTCCTGGAGCTCCGTAGGGATATAGATGGCCATGAAGGGAGCGTCGAGGCCGCCGGCTCGTGCGCGGGGATAGTCAAAATCGCCCCCAATGGTGGAGTCGGCAGGATTTTCGTAGAAGTCATGGAGGCGGTAGGGGAGGTCAATGTGGCCGTCGACGAGCAGGGCCTCCTGGGCCAGCCGCGTGGCGCGTGCGTGGAGGGCCTCCGTGGACTGGGCCGAGGCGGCGCGCTGAGGGAGTGCAAGAAGGAGCAGAGCAGCCCCAGCAGTGAGGAGGGACGATGCCAGCGGATAGGAGAGCGACATGGGGGCGGGACGTAAAGAGACAAGCCATGCCTGAAACGTACGAGTGGGGCAAACAAGAGGCAAGGCCCCGAGGGGGAGGCGCCACGGCTGCCCTATGCGGGGCGCGGGGTGGAAAGGCGTGCCCGGAGGGTTTTGAGGTACGACGGTGTTTCCAAAAGTCGTGGGCCGTACCACGAGAATGGCTGTCCGTCAACGATCTCAACGGGCGTCTCCGGCACAGCGGCCCGCAAGTCGTCGGTGAACCGGTCAGCGTCGTGGAAGGGGAACGGCTCCGTCGCACACAGCAGCACGTCCGGCTCCTGATCGGGAAGTGCCTGCAGCGACACGTCCGGATAGCGCGTGTGGTCGGCGTACGGATTGTGAAACCCGCCCCACTGCATTACGTCGTGAATAAACGTATCCCGGCCCACAGTCATGTACGGCTCGCGCCAGATGAAGTAGACGGCCCGGAGGCTGGGGAAGTCCGGGAGCGCGTGGAACCGGGAAATAATTTTGCCGACCAGGGTGGAGGTACGGTCCGCCGTGTTGGTAAGAGCGCCTACGGTTCGGATCATGTCGAGCGCACCGGAGACGGTCTTGACCTCCGTCACGAACACAGGTGCAATGTCGTCGAGCGCCGCTACGTCGTCGGCCGTATTCTCTTCGTGGTTGGCGAGGATGAGATCTGGATCCAGCTCCCGGACGATGTCGACATCGACCTGCTTGGTGCCGCCCACGATGGGTTTCTCGGCACGCCAATGCTCGGGGCGTTCGCAGAAGCGCGTGAGGCCCACAACCTGGTCGTCCAGCCCAAGGTAGGCAAGCAGTTCCGTCTGGCTGGGCACCAGGGAGACGATGCGGGCAGGCGGGGCGTTGAGCGAAAGGGGGCAGCCGCGGGCGTCGGTGGCAGTGGCCATGGAAGGCATGAGGAGGCTTTTTGGGACGGAACGTCGGCAGACGCGCTCAGGATTCCGAAATGCCCCACGCCTCCCCAAGTGCTACGCAGCTGCGGCGATTGCGTCCGGCAGTCGCTCGGGGAGGCCGCCGAAGCTGCCGTTGCTCATGAGGAGCGCCACGTCGCCGGGCCGCAGTGTGTCGACCAGCGGTGCGAGCAGGGCGTCTACGTCGTCGAAGGCGGCGGCGGGCGTGCCACGGTCGTGGAGGGTGTGCACGACCGCCTCGGGGTCGAGCATGGCGTCGGCGTCGTCGTTGTGGCGCACCGGTGGGGCCTTCAAGAAAACGCGGTCGGCGGCATCGAGGGCCCGGCCGTAGTCGGACTGGAAGCGAGCGCGGCGGCTGGTGTTGGAGCGCGGCTCGAAGATGGCGACGAGCCGGCGCTCGGGGTATGCGGCGCGGAGGGCCTGTACGGTGGCCTGTACGGCGGTGGGGTGGTGCGCAAAGTCATCGACCACCAGCACGTCGTTGGGGCGTCCGCGCACCTCCTGGCGGCGCCTCATGCCCTCGAACGAGGCGAGGCCCGCCGCAATGGCCGAGAGGGATACGCCCTCGTGACGGGCCAGCACTGCCGCGCCGAGGGCGTTTTGCACGTTGTGGCGGCCGGGCAGGGCCAGCGTTACGTCCGTTTGCCGTCCCCCCATCCGAAGAACAAACGAGGAGCCGGTGTGGGAGGGAGTGATGGACTCGGCGCAGACATCATTGTGAGGGCCCAGGCCGTAGGTGCGAACGGGCGCCCGCGTGCAGTCGGCCAGCGCCCGCCCCTCGGCGTGGTCGCCGCAGAGGGCCAGCAGTCCGTCGCCCTCCACCCGACCGACAAACGCCTCGAACGCGGCTCGGTAGTCGGCGTGGTCGACGAAGATGTCCGCGTGGTCGAACTCGACCGAGGTGACGAGGGCCGCGTGGGGGCGGTAGTGCAAGAATTTGGGTCGCTTGTCGAAGTATGCGCTGTCGTACTCGTCGCCCTCCAGCACAAAGGGCGCATCGGTGCCGAGCGCGTAGCTCTGGCCGGTGCTTTGCGGCACCCCCCCGACGAGGAACCCGGGGTCGTGCCCGGCATGCCGGAGGAGGTGGACGAGCAGCCCCGTGGTTGTGGTTTTGCCGTGCGTGCCCGCCACCACGAGCGGACGCCGCGCCTCGGTGAGAAAGGTGTGCGCGAGCGCCTCGGGGAACGACTGCTGCGGAAGGCGCTCGTCGCGGGCGTAGGTAGCTTCCGGGTGCGTGGGCGTGCAGGCGTTGCCCACCACCGTGAGGTCGGGGGCGGGGCGGAGGTGAGCCGGGTCGTAGCCCTCGTGCACAGGAATGCCCTGCTCGGCGAGATGCGTGCTCATGGGCGGGTACACGTTGTCGTCGCTCCCGCGCACCTGCAGGCCCGCCTGCTGGAAGAGCCCGGCCAGGGCGCCCATGCCCGTGCCGCAGATGCCGATGAGGTGCACGTCGTGGAGGGCCGTGGGCGGCGGCACCTCGGGCCGCGAAAACTGACGCAGAGAGGCGTCCGGCAGCGTGTGGAGGGGGCGGGGCATGCAACAACAGGAGCGACGGAGAGACTACGCGTCTGCACTACTCGCGTCTGCACTACTCGTCTGCAGGGGCGTCCGAGGACGGGCGGCGGGTGCTGTTGGCAGACTCGGTGGCCACGGCGGAGTCGTCCGAGAGCTCCCGTTGCAGGACCTGTTCCTTCAGCGCTTCAGCGTCCGGGGCGTCGGGGGTTTCGAGGGCATCGGCCGAGACCATGCCCAGTTCGCGGGCCCGGCGGAACCACTGCTTGCGGGCGAGCGCCTGCATGTCCTCCACCGAGTCCGCCTCGTCCACAATCTCCAGGCCCAGAAGCGTCTCCACCACGTCCTCCATGGTCACCACGCCCGCTACGCCGCCGTACTCGTCCACCACGAGAGCGATGTGCTCCAGGCGGTCAAGCAGGCGCTCCAGCAGGTCGGGGAGGGGCAGCGTCTCGTGCACCACCAGGATGTCGCGGGCCATGTCGGCCAGCGTGATGTCAAACTCCTCCTGCGCGGCCCGCAGCAGCATCTCGTCCTTCAGCACATAGCCGGTGATGTCGTCGGGGTCGTCGTCGTAGACCGGGATGCGGGAGAAGCGGAACTCGTCGTGCTCCTCCACCACGTCGCCGATGGTAGTGTTCTCCGGCAGGTTGAAGATGACGGTGCGCGGTGTCATGACATCCTTCACCCGCAGCGAGTTGAAGCGGAAGAGGTTGCGCAAGATGCGCGATTCTTTTTCTTCGAAGACCCCTTCTTCCTCACCGAGTTCGGCCATCGCCGTGAACTCCTCGCGGCTAAAGGCCGCCTCGTCGTCTTCCTGCGAGAGCAGGTAGGTGAGGCCCTGCGATAGCTTCACGAGCGGCCACATCGCGATGATGGTGCCGGTGAGAAACCGGACCACGGGGGGCGTCAGGGTTCTCCAGTAGACGGCCCCGAGGGTTTTCGGGATGATTTCTGAGAGGACGAGGATGAGGAGGGTGAGTACGGCTGCCACAATGCCGGTGTAGGCCTCCCCGAAGACGACGGCCGCTTGCGCGCCCACCCCGGCTGCACCGACGGTATGGGCGATGGTGTTGAGGCTTAGGATGGCCGCCAGCGGGCGGTCGATGTTTTCCTTAAACTGGTGCAGCCGCTGCCCCACTGCGCTCCCTTCCCGTTCCATCGCCGCGACGTACGACGGCGTCACGCTCAGAAGCACCGCCTCCATCATCGAGCAGAGGAAGGAGACGCCAATCGCCAGCGCAACGTAGAGCGCGAGTAAGCCCATTCGGGGTGGCAGGCAGCTGAGAAAAATCCGGGCCGGGCCAGCGGGGGCCGGGCAGTCGTCGGTCGAGAGGGCAAGGCGGACATCCTTGTGGGGCATTCAATAAATGCAGCCGCCCCCGTTCGGTTTCTTTTAGGAAGAACAGACTCAGCGGGTAGACGGCCTGTTCCGAGGAGGGCCCCTTGCTTGCCGCGGTCGTGGTTCTGCGCGGGCGGGCGCGGGAGCTCACCTCTCGGGCGGGCGCTCCGGGGCGGGAGAGGGTGTTTCGGACGGGGCGGGGGCGCCGTCGCCCGGCACACCGTCTTCGAGGAGGCTCTCGGTGACGACGGTGTCGCTTACGATGGCGGCGTTTTCGGGGCGGCCCCCGAAGGCCTCCGTCACGCGCAGGCTTACCGAGTCGAAGACGGAGTACAACACCGGCACGATGACGAGCGTGAGGAAGGTGGCGAAGGTGAGGCCCGAGATGATGGCCGTGCCCATGGGCCCCCAGAACTGCGTGTTTTCGCTGCCGATCTGGAAGTTGGGCGCAAAGTCGGCCAGCAGCCCCACAAAGTCGACGTTGATGCCGAAGGTGAGGGGCACGAGCCCGAGAATGGTGGTCAGGGCCGTGAGCAGGACGGGCCGCAGGCGCGTGGCCCCGCCCTCGACGATGGCGTCTCGCTTCTCCGAGCCGCGCCCGCGCAGCTGCATGATGTAGTCGACCAGGACGATGTTGTTGTTCACCACGATGCCGGCCAGGGCGATGATGCCGATGAAGGTGAACAGGTTGAACGGCGTGCGGGTGAGGATGAGGCCCAGCAGGACGCCGATTAGGCTCAGGCCCACGGCGGCCATGATGATGAACGGCGCGCTGATGGAGTTGAACTCGATAATGAGGATGAGGAAGATGAGCGAGGCGCCAATGGCGAGGGCCGTGGTGAGGAAGCCGAAGGACTCCTGTTGCTCCTCGTTGCCGCCGGTGTACTCCATCGTGTAGCCGGGCGGCAGGCCCTGGCGGTACTCCGAGAGCGCGTCCTGCACGCGGGTGAGCACGTCGGGCCCGTTGTAGCCGGGCGCAGCGTCGCCGGAGACGGTGACCACGCGGGTCTGGTCGATGCGGGTGATGGAGCCGAAGCCGGTGCCCTCCTCAATGTCGGCCACCGAGGTTAGCGGAATCTGCCGGCCGCGCGTGTTGGTGACGGTCAGCGTGGCGAGGCTCTCGAGCGTGGCCCGGTCCGAGGGTTGGAGGCGCACGGTGATGTCGTACTCGTCCTCGCCACTCCGGTAGGTATCGGCCTCCACGCCCTGGATGGCCGAGCGCACCGTCTGGGCAATCTGACTGGTGGAGAGGCCGTACTTGGCGGCCTGTTCGCGGTCGACGTCCACCTGCACCTCCGGGCGGCCCGTGTTCAGGTTGTCGCTCACGTCCACCAGGCCGGGCAGCTGCCCGCTCCGCGCTGCGTCGGACAGGCGGTCTTTGATCTCGGTGGAGATCTGGACAATGCGCTCAAACTCGGGGCCGGAGATTTCGATGTTGACGGGCGGGCCGGTGGGCGGGCCCTGCTCCTGCTTGGTAAACTCGATGTCGGTGCCGGGGATGCCCTGCAGCTGCGCGCGCAGCTTCTCCAGGGTGCGGGTCGACGACTCGGGCCGCTCGGCATAGTCGACCATGTTGAGCGAGAGGCGCGCCCGCTCCGGCGCCTGCGCCCCGCCGCCGAACTGCGCATCGCCGCCCACGCCCACGTTCACCAGCAGGTTCTCGATGTTGGCCTCCGAGTCGGGGTTTTGGTCGAGCAGGCGCAGAATGCGCTCCTCGGCCGTTTGCGCGATGGTGTTGGACGTTTCGATGTTGGTGCCGAGCGGCGCCTCCACGTTGATCTGCACGCGGTTGGGGTCGGTGTCGGGGAAGAAGGCCTGGCCCGTGGGCGCGACGACAAAGAGGCCCACGATGAGGACGAGGCCGCCCAGCGAGCCGTTGAGCAGCGCCGCGCGGCGGTCGGTCAAGAGCAGGTGCGTTCTGGTGTTGAGGAGGGCGCCGAGCAGGCCCACGAGCACGATGCCCGCCGGGGCGGCCATGAGCTTGTACAGGGCGGGCAGCGACAAATTGCCGGCCGCGTAGCTGAGGCCCAGAATGGCGAGCATGAGGGCAAAGAGGGCGCCGCCGAACGCCACGCTCCTCCAGCCGCCGAGGTAGATGCGTTCGAGCGTGTGCAGGAGGACGCCCAGTGCGCCGAGCGCCGCAAGGAGCCCGCCGGGCGCCAGCAGGAGCATCCCGGCCAGTTGTCCCGCGGCCAGCCACACCGCCCCGCCGAGGGCCGAGAGCACCGCGCCCAGGGTCAGGGCCGCGAGCGCGCCCGTGTTGCGGAGAAGGGCGTACCGGACCGAGTAGTCGCGCTCCAGCATGCGCTCCAGGTAGCCGCGGTACCACTGGATGAGGCTCGGCAGGCCGCGCTCCACGAAGCGGTCGCCGATGGGGGCCATGACGTAGACGTGGAGGAGGTAGAGCACGGGAAGGGCCGTGCCCACGACCACCAGCGTCTTCCAGTTGGCGATGCCGAGCGTGACCCCGAGCAGCACGATCAGTGCGGCTCCGCCGTAGCGCACGACGGCCGGCCACTCGCCGGGTTCGGCGTCCCCGTCTTCCCGGCCCTTCACCTGCACGAAGAAGCCAGTAATGACGGGGTTAATGACGAGCGCGACGAACAGGGAGCTCGCGAGCGTAATGATGAGCGTAAGCGGCAGGTAGCTCATGAACTCCCCGATGATGCCGGGCCAGAACAGCATGGGCACGAACGCCGAGACGGTGGTGGCCGTGGCGGCGACCACCGGCCCGCCCACCTCCGCCGTGCCCAGCCGCGCGGCCTCCCAGCGCGAGTAGCCTTCCTCCCGGAAGCGGTAGATGTTTTCGATGACCACCACCGCGTTGTCCACCAGCATCCCCAGCGCAATGATGAGGGAGAAGAGGATGATGAAGTTGAGCGTCTGCCCCAGCGCCTGAAACACGAGAAAGCTCGTAAACATCGAGAGCGGAATCGCGATGCCCACGAGCGTGGCGTTGCGCACCCCCAGGAAAAACAGCAGCACGGCAATCACGAAGATGAGGCCGCTGATGATGTTGTTCTCCAGGTCCGTGACCAGCGACTGCACGTTCTCGCTCTGGTCGCCGGTGACCAGGACCTCTGTGCCGCTCGGAAACGCGAACGCGTCGACCGCCGCTTTCACGGCGTCCGAGGTTTCCAGAATGTTGGCGCCGGGCCGCTTCTTCACGTTCAGGGAAATGACCTGTGCGGTGCGCCGCTCCTGTTTGGGCACCGTCACCGTTTCGCCCGCCGCATTTTCGCGCTTCAGGATGCGGAGGCGAGAGTACGACTCGCGGTCCTTGAAGCCGAACACGACGTCCGCCACGTCGCGCACGTACACGTTCCGGCCGTTGGACGTCGTCTTCACCACCAGCTCCTCGATCTGGTCGGCCGGGTCGTCGAACTGCCCGTCCACGCGCACCAGGTAGTTGAGGCGGTCCACGTCGATGGAGCCGCCGGGAATGTTTGTGTTTTCCTGCTGAATGGTGCTGATCAGGTCGTTGAACGACACCCCGTGCGTCTTCAGGGCCGACAGGTCCACGTTGATCTGCACCTCGCGCGTGAGGCCGCCGATCAGGTTGGCCTCCAGCACGCTGGAAATGCCCTCGAGCTCGTCCTGCAGGTCCTCGCCCACCTCCTTGAGCCGGGCCAGCGAATAGGTGCCCGAGAGGTTGATGGTCATGATGGGAAAATCGTCGGTGTTGATTTCGTCCACCAGCGGCTCCTCCACCGCGTCGGGCAGGTCGGGCTGTGCCCGGTCCACCGCCCGGTTCACCTCCTGGTACGCCTTGTCCGTGTCCACGTCCGGCGTAAACTCCACGACCACCGTCGAGACACCCTCCGACGACGTAGAGCGCATCTCGTCGATGCCGTTGATGGAGCTAATTTCCTGCTCGATCACCTGGCTCACCGTCGCCTCCACGTCGCTCGGGCTGGCGCCGGGGTAGATGGACGTGACCACGATCTGCGGAAACTCGATCGACGGGTTCGACTCCTTCGGAATCGTGAGGTAGCTGGCCAGCCCGCCAATCGCCAGGATCAGGGTAAAGGCGGCGATCGCCGTGCGGTACTTGATGGAAACGTCGGTAATCGTCATCGCAGAAGCGTCCGTTGGTACAGGGCAGGGGGGCGCGGGCGGAGAACCGGGCGGGGACGACGCCGCAGAGAGGGAAGTTCCGGGATCACGAGTCGCGGCTCATTCCTCTGTGGGCGGAGCAGAGAGGGACGGCGTGTCGGCGTAAGGCGTGCCGGCCGCCGTGGTGCGGGTGTACCGCTGCGCAATGTCGAGGGGCGCGCCCGGGGAGGCGTTGTTTTGGCCCACGATAACGATTTCGTCGCCCGCCGCCAGGCCCGAGTCGGCCACCACGCGTCCGCCGGTGGCAGGGCCGAGCGCCAGGTCACGGTTGCGGGCCACCACAACGCTGTCGGTGCGGTCGGCCACATAGACGTGCGGGCCGCGCTCATCGCGAAGCACCGCCGAGCGGGGGAGAACGAGGGCGCTGTCCAGCACGGCGCGAGTCACCCGCAGGGTCACGCCCATCGACGGCTTGAGGCGGCCGTCCTCGTTGGAGACTGTGACCTCGATGGGAAAGGTGCGGCTGTCGGGGTCGATGGCACTGCCCACGAACGAGGCTTCGGCGGTGCGCACGCCGGCGTCGTAGCGGCGAAAGTCGAGCTGCACGGGCGTCCCTTCCCGGAGGTCGTTGGCGTAGCGCTCCGGCACGCCCGCCGTCACCTTCACCCGGCGCGTATTGACGAGGCGGGCCACCTGCATGCCCGGGGCGGCCTGTTCGCCCCGTTCGAGAAAGCGCTCCTCCACGGTGCCGGCAAAGGGGGCCTCCACGCGGGTGTTGTTGAGGCGCTTGCGGGCCTGGGCGAGGGCGGCGCGCGCCTGGTTGCGCTCCGAGCGCACCTGCTCGAACTCGAGAGCGCTAATCACCGAGTCGCGGTACAGCGGCTGCTGCCGCTCGAAGCGGTCCTGCGCCAACGCAAACTGTGCCTGCGCCTGCTCCACGGCCGCCCGCGCCTCGTCCGCGTCGATGGTGGCCACCGGCTCGCCCGCCGCCACCCGCACGCCGCGGTCGCGCAGCATCGTGACGGTGCCGCTCGTTTGGGCCGAGAGGGTGGCGTCGTCGAGCGCCTCCACGCTGCCGGTCAGCTCAATCACGTCGGTGAACGAGGTGGGGCGCAGCACCAGCGTTTCGACCCGCGTGGCGGGCGGGGCCGCGTCTTGCGCGGAGGCGTCCGACACCGGCTCCTCGCTGCATCCGCCGGTGCCCACGGCCACTCCCAGCAGCAAGACGGCTCCCAGCAGCAGGGCGGCCCCGCGGCGCGCGGCGGGAGCGGAAGCGGACGAAACGGACCACGAAGCAGGCATAGGGACAGCGGACGTGTCGGGGGCAGAGGGGCGGCGAGAGAAGAACGGAAGGATCATCGACGCGTCATCAGGTACGATTCGGAGGTGGGGGTCAGGGGCTGCCCCAGCGCAGTCTCCAGGTCGGTGCGCGCCACCAGGTAGTCGTGCACGGCCTGGAGGTAGTTGAGGCGGCTCTGGTCGAGCTGGTCGGAGGCCTCCCGCAGCTCCACCGGGCGGGCCACGCCCTCGCTCACGCGCTGGGACACGTGGTCGTAGTTGAGCTCCGCCCGGCGCACGTTCGCCTCCTGCGAGTCGATCCGCTCGCGGGCATTTTCGAGGTTGCGGACGGCCCTGCGCACCTCCAGGGTTACCGCCCGGCGCAGGCGCTCCACCTGGAGCTCCGCCCGCTGCCGCTCAATCTCGGCCTGCTGCACCTGCGCCGAGCGCTGAAAGCCGCTGAACAGGTCCCAGTTGAGCTGCAGCCCTACACTGAAAGAAGGATTCCAAAAGTCGTCGTTGAAGAAGCCCCGGTCCTCCTGCCGGAAGTAGAACGGATTCGTGGGGTCCTGCGGGTCGGTCGTCAGCAGGCGGGAGCGGTCGTCGGGGACGCGGCCGGAGTAGCTGAAGTTGGCCACGGCTTCCACCCGCGGGTAAAAGGCCGCACGGCTCGATTCGGTTTGGATCTCGCGGAGCTCCACATTCAGCCGTGCCCGCTGGAGGTCGGGGCGGTTTTCGATGGCCCGGCTCACGGCCCGCGGCATGGAAATGGTCTCGAGCGAGACCTGCTGCAGCCCGTCGTCCTGCTGTTCTTCGAGGCTGCCCCGAAGGCGGATGGGGCGTTCTGGCGAGAGGCCCATCGTGCGCTTGAGCTGGTCGCGGGCCAGATCGGCGGCGTTCCGGGCTTCAATCCGCTGCGTGCGGGCATTTGAAAGCTCTACGTTGGCGCCCAGGCGCTGCGCCTTGGGCACCACGCCCCGCTCCACGCGCGTGGAGACCTCCTGGAGCGTCTCCCGGGCGCGCGACACCCGCTTCCGGAGCACACGGGCGCGCTCTTGAGCCAGCAGGGCCTGGTAAAAGGCCGTGACCACCTCGTTGGTGGTCAGCTGCACCTGTCGGTCGCGGGCAAAGCGGCTGACGTCCTGGAACTGCTGCGAGCCCTTTACGGACGCAAAGGCGGTTTTGCTGTAGAGCGTCTGGGTGAGCTGGAGCCCGCCCCGGAACTCGTTGTCCACCCCAAACGGGTTGCCGCCCCCGCCGCCCAGCGCAATGCCGGCTGCTGCCAGGCTGTCCTGCTGGCGCTGCAAGAACGAGGGATACGGGATGGGGGCGGTGGCCGGGTCGTCGTCCAGGCGCCGTCGCTCGTTGAAGGCCAGCCACTCGGTCTCGCCCCCGCCCCCCAGCAGCGTCGCCGCGTCGCTTCCGGCAAAGGGATTGGCGGTGACCACGTTGCGGGTGTACGTGCCGGTGAGGTTGAGCGACGGCCACAGGTTGCCCCAGGCCTCCTGCACGCGCGCCTCCGCATTGGTGACGTCGAGCTGCGCCTCTTGCAGGTCCAGGTTGTTTTCGAGGGCAGTCCGGACGGCGTCCGCGATCGTGAGGGGGAGGGGCTCGGCATTGCCGGGCGGCCGCGCCGGGGGCGAGCCGTCTTCGCGCACTGGCTCGGGGCCCACCGATTGGGCGTGGGCGCCGACGGGCGCAAGCGACACGGCCGCACCTGCCAGGAGAACGAGGGCCGCAAAGAGACCAGAGACACCGCGCATGGAGGAGAGCAGCGTTGCGTGCGGGCAAAGACGAAAGATTACGAGCGGGCTGCAGGCGTCGAGGAGGCGCCCAGGCCATCGAACAGGAGAGAGGTCAAAAAGTCCGCTGCCGCCTCCGGATCGTGCAGCAGGGGCGCATCCGGCCTCGGGCGACACGACGCACCATCCACCGCACTGCGGTCCGTCAGGCAGCGGCGAACGACGAGATCGTGCACCACCTCCAGCATCATATGCGCCACAGGTTGCGGCGGGAGCGACACAATGTCGTCCGCCGCCATGGCCGATTGCACCGCCGGCACAAGTGCGTCCAGAAGGCGCTGCTGCTGATCTTGGAAGTAGGCCGCCTTCTGCACATCGTTACTGAAGCACAACCGATGTGCCTCTTTGATGAGGATAAGAAAGAGGCTTTCCCGGTCCTCGTAGTATTCAAACGAGCGCACGACCAGCGCATGAAAGCCCCTGCGGAGCGTCCGGGACGCTGTCGCATCGTCGCCGATCGTGGTGCCGATCATGTCATGAAGATCGTCGTAGACCTCGTCGAAGATGGCAAAGAGAAGGCCCTCTTTGCCGTTCTCGAAATAGTTGTACAGGGTGCCCTTTCCAAACTCGGCACGCTCGGCGATCTCGTCGAGCGTAGCCTGTTCGTAGCCCTTTTCGGCAAAGACGAACTGGGCGGCCCGCCGCATGGCACGTCGGCGGCGTTGGCGCTCGCGTTCGCGGCGGGGGAGGGACGGATTGGGCGGAGGCATTGGCCGAGGTGACGGAGGCGTCAGAGGGTGACCATCGAGTCAGGTAGTGACTGGTAAGTCATCGCGCAGTCCTCGTTCGCTTTGCCCGGGAAAGTCCCCGTTAAGAAAAGAAGGCACTTCAGGTCGAGGGGCGGAGCGCCACAGGCCTCTCACCAGGGAGGGATGTGGATGGAGGGCAGATGCACGGCACATCGATTCGTTCATTGGGACGGGTATTGGGGAGGCGCCCCATCGGCCGTGCGGACTATCGCCAGAAACTCGGCGAGCATCATGGCGGTGGCGCCCCACACCGCGTGTCCGTCTACGTCGTAGTACGGCACCGCTACGTCGGTCCCGTTCAGCCGACGTGTTCCGGTCTTGCGCGTGGCGGGCGCGAGGAGGTGAGAAAGCGGCACGCGCAGCACCTGCTGCACTTCCCGGTCAGCCGGCTGGAGGGTGGGGGCCGAAGCCACCCGTCCCACGAACGGGTGTGCGCAAAAGTTGGACGGAGGAATGTAGAGCGGCGTGAGGCGGCCCAGCAGGTCGACGTGCGACGGCGGAAGCGCAACCTCCTCCTCGGCCTCCCGCCGTGCCGTGGTCGCGAGGGACTCGTCGGGTTCCCGCTGCCCCCCCGGAAACGAGATTTGCCCCGCGTGGTCGGGCAGGTGGTCGCGGCGAACCGTGAGCACGACGGCAAGGTGCTCGTTCTGGGGCAGCAGAAGCACGAGCACCCCGGCCTCGCGGCAGTCGCGGCCGTGGACCGAGAGGTCTGCTCGCCGGATTGGCACCTCCGGGGCCATGGACCGGTGCGCTGCGTGCCCTGGCAGGGAGGTGGCCAGATGCTCTGCGAGGCGGCGGGGCAGCGTGGAGGACGGGGAGGCCATGGGCGGACAAAGACACCGGACGTAGACCGCGAGTACAACGGTTGTTCCAAACGGCCCCCACTCCCCGAGGTGCCTCCGCCCAAAATAGGAGGATGGAGGTCGTTCCATCCGCTCCATTTAATTCGAATTGTTTGCAGTTGTAAAAGACAAGGGATACCTTTTGGCACCTTTCCGAAAGCTTTCTGCTTTCCAACCCCTACGCCGGAATTCTAAAATGAATGCCCGGATCGATTCATTGCCAGCGTCGATTGCCATCGACGAACTGGTCGAATATCTGGAGGCCGCCCCCATTCGTCTGGCCGTCTTCGGGGAGTTTAGCGCCGGAAAGACGACGGTGCTCAACGCGCTGATCGGCGAGGAAATCCTCTCGGTGGCCGTGGAGCCCACCACCGCCGTGCCCACCCGCGTCCGCTACGGGCGCCGCGGCCATGTTAAGCGAAAGCAGTGGCGGCGCTGGGTCCCAGCGCGACTCCCGCTACGTCGATGCCGACGAGATTGTGGACAACCAGCAGGCACTGAAGGCGCTGGACGGCTTCATCGACCGGCTCCAGTCCTCGGCCCGTCCGGTGAGCACAGGCCTCGTGGAGTCCGCTCAGGCAGCCATCCTCGACCCGGTGGATCAGAGCATCCAGGACCAGCGCCGCCTGATTCGTCAGATCCAGGACGACCTGCGGCAGACCGAAGCGCAGCAACAGGACACCCGCGACGCCCTTGCTGCGCAAAAGGAACGGGTCGCGGCGCTGCGAGGGCGGTACGAGGCGTTGATGGGGGAGATTGAAGCGCTGGCGGGGTAGGCCTCGGAGGCGTGGAGGCCTGGGGAGGCATCATTAGATTGCAGAAAGCACTTGAGGCTACTGCTCATGCGTCAGCAACTGGCCAGTCGCGGGGCGCGGCTCGGGGCGATTCTAATCGATAATGTGTGTGCTCTTCTTTCACTCGTTCCGGGGGGCGTGGCCCTCATGAGCGCAGCGAACAGCTACGGCAACGACGGCATGGGGGGCGCGCTGTTTCTGCTCGTGGTCGGGGTCGTCGGCTTCCTGGGCATTCAGATCTATCTGCTCGTGCAGGACGGACAGACAATTGGGAAACGGGGACTCGGCATTCGGATCGTGGACTACAACGACGGGTCGCTTCTCGGTGCGGGCCGCATCCTCGGCATGCGCGGGGTGCTTCCCGGAGTGGTTGCGAGCATTCCGTACGTGGGATGGCTCTTTGCCCTCCTCGACGCGCTGTTCATCTTCGGCGAGGAGCGGCGCTGCATTCATGATTATATGGCGCGCTCGAAGGTCGTGGTTGGAGACGCGGCCCAGACCACGGTGGGCGCCTCTGGTACGACCCGGGCCGCTCGGACGGATGGGCCTGCCCCTGCTGCCTCCGCCCCTGCTGCCTCCGCCTCTGCGTCGACCCGACGGCCAGAGACGCCTGGGCAGGCCGAGCCGTCTCCGGCCCGCCCGCACAGCAACCCGTCCCCCGCCGTGCCCCCGAGCATCGACCGGCTGCGGCAGGTGCTCCAGAACCTCGAAGCCCTCCGGGACGAGGGAGCGATCACGCAGGAAAAATTCGAGCGGAGTCGGCGGAAGGCCCTCGCGGACCTCGTGGAGAAGACGGACGCGGACGACGACGCGCTGCTGCGGGGACTGCGGCAGTTGCGGGACGAGGAGCACCTGACAGACCCCGACGTGCAGACCGTGAAGAGCATTCTCTAACCGAAAAGACCTCTCCATTCTCGTGGATGACATTGACGACCGACTTCGCCCGTTTGAGCCCATCGACCTCGACGGCGAGGCCGACCTGGACACTGATCAGGCCGATCAGCTCCTGAGCCTCTTCACGCGCCTGGCAAAGGGGCAGTGGAAGACCCGTCAGACGGCCGACCACGCGGCGCAGAAGGTGGCCGACTACCTCGACGAGCACGGCGACCGCGTGACGGAGCTCAAGGAAGACCGGGCCGCTCTTGAAGACCGCGAGGAGCAGTACCAGCGGGTGTTCCTGGACATCATGGACCTGTTCGACCAGCTCGACGAGACGGCCCGCCGCAGCGACAGCGACGCGTTCCAGTCCGCCGCGGCATCGCTCCGCGAGAAGCTGGCGAGCACCGTCGGCAAGATCGGGCTGGAGCGCATTCCGGCAAAGGGCGAACCGCCCGATTCGCTCTACCACCACGTCGTGGACACCGCGGAGACCAACGCACCCGACGAGACGGACACGATCGTCGAGGTCGTCCGCCCCGGCTACCTCCTCCGCGGCGACGTGCTGCGCAAGGCCGACGTGATCGTGGCGACGTAGTCTCTCTACTTCGCTCGTCCCTGATGACCTGAGGATTATTTCCACACTTTTGCGGTTCGTCTTTCTCCTCCGATCCGGTTGCAGAGCTACTGAAGAAGAGGAGTGCACGCTTCTTTCCAGTGCGTCCATTTTGGCTTGACCCAAAATGTTCGAAAAGGTCAAGGCTGCGAAGAAAAATCCTGATCCCGCTTCCGGCTCCGCTGAAATTTATCAAACTCGCTCGCATACTCGCTCAAACATGATAAATTTCGGACGCTCCACCTTCAGCGATGTCCGAGACAGATTTTTCTTCAAGGCCGGAATTCTCAAATCAGAGTGCTCTGCCAGCTCTCGTGCAGACTGGCTCCACCTCAACAGTCGTATTTTCCACACACCCCAGCATTATGGCATTCATCGGCATCGACCTCGGCACCACCACCTCGGAAGTCGCCGTCTACCGCGATGGCGCTCCACGCGTCCTGAGCGACGTGCAGGGCAACACGATTGTCGACTCAAAGGTGGGTATCGATCCGGCGGACCGCAAGCTGAAGGTGGGCAATGTCGTCAGTGATTTTGTCAAGCACGACCCCGAGAACGGTGTTTCCGAAATCAAGCGGCAGATGGGCGACGACGTGACCATTGAACTCGGTGGCGAGGACTACAGCCCGGCGGAGCTCTCGTCGATGATTCTCACGCACCTGAAGGAGTCCGCCGAGGAGCGGCTCGGGGAGGAGGTCGAGCAGTGCGTCATTACCGTTCCGGCCAACTTTCCCGATCCGGCGCGCCGCGCCACCCGGCAGGCGGGCGAGATCGCGGGAATGACCGTCGAGCGCATCATCAACGAACCCACGGCGGCGGCCCTCGCCTACGGCTACGACGAGGACGTGGACGGCGAGCACGTGATGGTCTACGACCTCGGCGGCGGCACCTTCGACGTGTCCATCGTGGAGCAGGTGGGGCCGGTGCTCGACGTGAAGGCGTCGGCGGGCGATCCGCACCTGGGCGGCAAGGACTTCGACCGAGCCCTGCTCGACCATGTGCTCGACCGACTCCGCCGCGAGCACGGCGTGGAGGGCATCGAGGAAGGCACCGGCGCCTGGCATGCATTGCTCGGCAAGTGCGAGGCGGCCAAGAAAACCCTCAGTGCCCGCGAGCGAGCGACCGTCGACTACACCCTCACCGAGAGCGTGGAGATCGAGCGCTCAACGTTTGAGGACCTGATCGCGCCGATGGTAGACAAGACGGAGGACGCCATCGACGTGGCCCTCACTGAGGCTGATCTGGAGAAGGAGGACATTGACCGCGTGATTCTGGTGGGCGGCAGCACGCGCATCCCGTACGTGGAGCGACTCGTGGAGCGGGGGATGGGGCAGGCGCCGCTCTCGGGCGTCGAGCCCGACAAGGCCGTGGCGCT
>CAJXLV010000024.1 GCA_913056185.1 uncultured Bacteroidota bacterium | reverse complement strand
TGGGGAGGATCTGCTGACACTCCTGAACGAGAATGGATTTGAGGCATGAATTGATTTTGGGTAGGCCAAAGGCCGAGAGTAATTGGAAATCAAGGCAGACTTTTCTCGGTGGGGAAAACCTCTCTCCTTAGTGTCTCACTCACAGAACCTAATTCACTTCCGACAGCGTGAGGTACACGTTCCTCTGTAAGACGTTAAGATGGCCGTGTCGAGTAGCATTCTTGATCGCTGTAGATACATATAGGTAGTCTAGATATAGTTAAATAAAAAAATAGTTATTAAAATATGTACACTATAAAGTTTAAGTTCATTGTAGCCATATCTTTTATGGTTTTTGTGTCGGGGTGTGGATTATCCGGTGATAATAATAATAGAAAAGTAAAATACAAGGCTAGACTTGTAGATTCCGAAAACCCATTATTAGTATTTTATACTAAAAAAAATGGTGAAACAAAGGGCAGTAGTGGCGAAGATGGAGTTTTTGAGAAGAGTATATCTATCGACACAGAAGAGGTAAAAGAAGTTTGTCTAAAGGGAAGTGAATCTCCTGGGTTTGGGGCTGTGCAAGGACAAGTCCAAGTTGAGATAATTGTTGATGGGGAGGAAGAAGAGTCTGGCTTCGGTAGAGATGAAGTAGAAGTATGTACGCTTCTGTGATGGAAGAAAAGATTGGAGGTGAGCCTTGCATCATTGCTTTATCTTTCTGATACCTCGACGATTTTTTTCAAAGGATGAACGTACAGTTGTTGGCGCTCAGGTCAATCAAAAGTCTTTGTTTTTCTTGTGGTGCGGGTAAGCTTCCCCACGTGGCCTCCCTCACAGTACCCGATTCACTTCCGACTCCACATCCGACAGCGTGAGGTGCACATAGCGTTGGGAGGTCTGAATGTCGCTGTGCCGTGCAGCTTTCTTGATGGTGGGGGCACTGCACCCTCGTTGGGCTAGGGGCGTAAGGAACGCCGCAGGTTTTTCTTGTAGAGGGGGCATACCCCTACCCCCTTTAGAACACGTCCTCCATTTCTTTCTTGAGATGCTCGTTGGACATCTTCACGTAGATCATGGATGTAGTGATAGAGGCGTGACGAGCGCACTCTTTGATGGTAGCGGCTGACTTCCCTGCTTCTGCAAGGGCCGTACAGAAACCATGACGCAGAGAGTGGAGGGAAATTGGACGCTCGATTCCTGCTGTCTTGCGATACTTTCTGAAGGCACGTGAGAGGTTGTTACGCCATGCGGTGTAGTTGCGAGAGCCCATCCGTGAGTTGGGTCCCCCGAAGACATGCATCTGCGGAGGTCCGTCAGGGACTTCCCCTAACACCTCTTTGGCTTTCGAAGTGAGAGGGACTGTTTGTTGCTTATTGTTTTTCTGCTTCATCACATAGAGGAGCCCCCGATCTCCATCAATGTGTTTGAAGCGCAACCGAGCAAGCTCCCCGCCTCGGAGTCCTGTGTAGAACGCAAAGCGGAATGCCCATCCTCTCCAAATTACCTCGTGTAGGTCACAGAGCCCTCGATCCCGTTTGTCTTCGTAGTCTTCGCGTACGGCACGGCAGACCCGCTCAAGATCCTCCGCATACATCGTTTTCGGGAGGTTCTCTTCCTTCGAAGGCGCGTTGGTGTTCTCCAACGGATTCTCTCCCAACCACTCTTGCTTCACGCAGTGGTTTAGGAATGCACTGATGTAGCGGTATCGCGTGTGTCGCGTTGTATCCGTAACGTCCTCTGCACGGATCCAATCGTTGAGCAAGGAGGGAGTAAGAGTCTCAAGCTGTTTGTCGCCAATCGTCTCAATAAGTCGCCCCACGCGACCCTGATAGGTATCCAACGTCTTGTCTGCGAGTCCCTCCTCGGCTTTGTCCTCAAGAAAACGGTCAAGGGCTGTTGAGAGTGAGAGGTGTTCGCGGTTCTCTGGTTGGAATGTTCTTGGGTTGTCCGTCCACGGATCGAACTTTCCGTTTGCATACGCCGTGGTCAACCGGCGTTCTACTTTTTCAGCGTCGTGCTTGGTTGTCACTCCAAGTGCTACCTTTTTCCGCTTGGGGCGACGGTTCGAGTCATAGAATTGGAGGTAATAGTGTCCGCTCTGTTTGATCAGGCTAGCCATAGCGTATAGGGTCTATGGCACGTTCTAGCCCGTGCAGAAGAAAAAACTGCTCAACAACTGCTCAACGGAGAAAAGCCTTCTTCCCAATTGAAGGTAACTCTGTTGTTGAAATCGGCCCTGAGCGTCGATGAGGTGCTTTTTTGCGTCGATACGCTGACGTAGCTCAACGGGTAGAGCAGCGCACTTGTAATGCGCAGGTTGGCGGTTCGAGTCCGCTCGTCAGCTCTACATCATGCATGAGCAACAGGCGAGAGCACAGGCCTGCCCGTCACTCGGCGTTCAGTGGGGGCTGGGAGCGCTCCTGCAACTGATGCAAAAACAGATAGGCCCCGAGCGCGATGAACAGGTAGTAGCCCAGCAGCCGCCAGGTCAGCAGTGTGGGGGCAATGAGCGCGTTCGGCAGGAGGGGGCCGATGAAGAGTGCGTACAGCCCTTCGAGCCCGCCAGAGCCGCCGGGGGTCGGCATCAGCAGGCCCACCAGCATCATGGCCGCCGAGCGGGCAAAGAGCAACAGCCCGTCCGCCACGTGGACGCTGCGCACAATGAGGACCACCAGGGCGTAGCGTGCAATCCAGGTGAGGGCCGTGAGCAAAAACCCGGCGGCGTAAAACGACACCGATTGTGAACCCAGGTGCCGAGCTCGTCGGAAGTACGAGCGCATTTCCGGCATCACCGTCTTTCGGAAGCGGCGAAGGAAGGGCCACTGGACGCACCAGTCGACCAATTCCACGAGCAGGCGTGGCCGTACCAGGGTCGCATAGGCGTAGATCCCAGACCAGGCGAGCAGCCCTCCGAAGTAGGCCCACAGGCTCCAGACGCCCACCGTGCCCGCTCCTTGGGGGAGCAGATCGACCGTAGCGGTGGCCAGCACAAGCAGGGGAATGGCCACCACGAACCACAGCTGATCCAGCAAGACACAAAAAAACATGAACGCCGCCGATTCGCCCACGGCAAGGTCTTCATCGCGGGCGACGTAAAACGCGGCCACCGGCCCGCCGCCCACCACCGAGGGCGTAACGCTGGAGAAGAAGTCCCAGGCCAGTTGTCCGCGTGTGCCGCTCCACACCCCCAGGCGTCCCTGCGAGACCTGGCTCAGCCGCCACCCGCCCACGCCCAGCCGCACAAACGCCACCGCCACCGCGGCAGCGAGCAGCCCCGGCCGCAGGTGCTGCAGCAAGCGGCCAAAGGTGGTCGCGTCGAACGTGAGCAGCCCAATGCCCCCGAGCACAACCGCGCTTAGCAGCACGGAGACAACGATGGTGCGCACCGAGCCGCCGGACGTGAGCCGTGGGGCAGTGGGAGAGGGCTCATTGGGGCGTGAAGGAGGCGAGGAGGAGTCGATGGGGGAGGCCATGCAATACGAAATGCTTCGAAGACCCCCACGGGGGTGGGGACGCGTGGACCGCTGTGCGGGAAGATGCCGAATTCCCAACGACTGTCCGTTTTTGCAGCCCGGAATGCCGTGTACTGTTCAGGTCCGGCAATGGTTTGCGGCACTGCCCCAGTGGGGACACGGCGGCAAGGCCGGTCTGTGTTGAAGCCCAAATGCTGTTCCCGTCTGCAGGGCCCTTTCTCGCACTGCTTCGGCCTGTGAGGCTCTCCCGGCACATGGGAGGCATCCACACCCCGCAAAAGCCGGAAGGAGTCCCGGTGGTGGTTGGGGCACGTACTGCTTCGTCGCCCATCCGACATGCTCTAATGCTCCCCCAACAGCGGCACCTGGTCGCCCAGCACATCCTCCACGTACAGCATCTGCACCAGCACGATGGCGACAATCGTCAGCGGCGTGGCGAGGAGCACGCCCACGGCACCGGCGGAAATCCCCCCGACAAACTGGGCGGTAATCACGGCCGCGGGGGGGATGTGAACAGCCTGTTGTTGCACGAGGGGGGCAATGAGGTAGCTCTCCAGCAACTGCACAGCGCCGTACACCCCCAGCACGTAGATCATCTCCGTACCTCCCACCACGGAGGCGACCAGCAGGGCTGGCACCACGGAAAGCACAGGGCCAAGGTAGGGCACAAACGAAAAGAGCCCCGCCACCAGTCCCAGTGCCACGGGCGACGGGATGCCCAGGACGTACAGCCCCAGCCCTGTGAGGACGCCCACAATGACCATCATCAACAGACGCCCCACCAACCACCAGCGCAGGGCACGGCCGAGGGCGTAGAGCACCTCTCGTGCTCGGGAACGCCTGTCGGGCGGCACCAGTCGCACCATGCTGTTGAGGTAGGATGTCGGTGCCGCCGCTCCGTAAATTCCGATGAAGAGAACGATGAACACATCGGCCACAATTGTCAGCGTCCCCCGGAAGACGTTCGTCACGCGTCCGAGGACGCTGGAGACAGGGGGCAACAACTGGCTCGGGTCCACGAAGGGGCGCAGCCAGGCGTACCGCTCGGCACTGGCGCGCACCCGGGCTTCGAGGCGGTCGGCTGCATCCGGAAGCAGGGCGGCCAGTCCGCTCGCTTGCTCGGAAATGTCGGGGCCGGCCACGGCCCACAGGCCGACCCCGACGCCAAGAAGGCTCAACAGCATGATCAGGAGGGCCCACGGGCGGGGCAGCGCTGTCTGCGCCTCGATCACCCGCGAGCCTCCGGCCAAGAAGACGGCCAGCAAAACACCGGCAAATACTGTAAACAAAACGTGAGACCATTGTGTCGCCAGGTACCCAAGGATCAGTAGTCCCACGATCGTACCGAGCGCCTGCACAACCCGCGTCGAATTCATCGGTCTGGAAGGGGGAGTCGACAATGGAGAGTTGAGAATGAGGGAGAGGCCTCGGGCAGGATGTGCCAGCGCTTCGATCTCCATCTTCTCACCTGCTCCCGAAAAGGTTCCTCCCAGCTTCTGGGAGTGCGCTGTTTCTCGGCACTGGCCCCCGGATTGTCCAGGGGGGAGGCCCTCGCCGGGCCACTCGGTACAAGCGCAGGCTACCCCGAACCACACGAGGAGGACGGCCAGATCTTTGTGGGGCACATCCGCAGCGCCGTCTGGCCAAGACACCAGGCAGGCCTCCATTTCTCCGAAGCAGCAAGCGTTACGGGCGTGTTTCGAGTCGCGCCCAACCTCTCCCTTCCGCCACCCGTCGGATGTTTTTGATGCCCTGCCTACAACCCTGCTGCCTATGCGCTCCGTTTTTCTTCTGCTCGTCGCATCCCTTACCCTCTCCGCCTGCTCGGGGATTACCATCGACGAAGACACCGTCTTTCAACCCAAGGCCTCGGTGACCCCCCAAACCTTTTCGGTAGAGGGCGTCCGCCTGGACGTGCGCTCCATTCCAGTGACCGACAACATGGCGGTGAATGCCTGGCACCTGACCCAGCCGGAGGCGGAGACCACGGTGCTGTTCTTCGGCGGCAACGGGTTCTACCTTGTCCAGTCCACAGGCTACGTCCGCTCCCTCACGCGCCCGTCGGTGAATGCCCTGCTGTGGGACTACCGCGGCTACGGGCGCAGCGACGGGGCTCCCAGCACAGAAGCGGTCCGTTCCGATGCGGTGGCGGTATACGACTCGCTGGTGGCAGATCCCGCCGTGGATCCCGAAGAGGTGGTGGTGTGGGGCCATTCCATGGGCACCTTCCTGGCCACACACGTGGCGACGGAGCGCACCGTCGCCGGGATGGTCCTCGAAAATCCCGCCACGAATGTCGAGGACTGGTCCAGTCACCTCTTTCCGTGGTACGTCCGCCTGTTTTTGGGGGTGGACATCGACCCAGCCCTGAAAGAGGACAACAACCTGGAGCGCGTTCGTGCGCTGGAGGTGCCGTTGCTGGTGGTGGGGGGGACGGACGACCCGGTGACGGATCCCGAGATGGCGCGGCGCCTGCATGCTCAGGCGGCCTCGGAGGACAAGGCGCTGGTGCTGGTGGAGGGCGGTGCCCACAACGGCCTTCACGACGAGCCCAGGGTGCAGGCGGCCTACAAGGATCTGATCGAGACGGTGCAGAGGCCTGCTCCTCAAGCGTCGCGGGACTGAGGCTCCGCGTCTGTGGAGGACGAGGGCTCGGGGGCGTCGGGCAGTGTGCGGCGCCCCCAAGGGGGCCAGCCGTCCAGTCCGCTGAGGGCAATGATGCCGCCGCCCACGACCGTCCCAACGACGGGAAGCGGCACCCCGACAACGCCCCCGGCCAACAGGCCCTTGCCCACCGCAGCTCCCCAGCTGTCCCCGCCGTAGCGGCGCTGAAGCAGCCCCGTCCCAACGCCGGCTCCTACAAACCCCACCAGGATGGCCGGCAGGGTGGCAAGGCCAAGGGTCACGACCGTGTCCGCAAACAGGAGCCAGTCGAGCCCCAGAATGAGAGCGCCGCTGGCAGGGTGTAGGACCGTGCGTGAACGGGAGCCGTCCGTGGCCGACATGAGCATGGGGGCAGTGAAAGGCGAGAGCAACGTGCAGGCCCAACCGCCATTTGGCTACAGGATGTACTGGCTCAGGTCGCGGCTGGAGGCGATGGAGCTGAGGCGATCCCGCACCATCTCGGCATCGATGGTGACGTGGGTGCCCGGCGAAATCTCCTCGGGCACATCAAAGAGAAGGTCTTCGAGAAGGGTGGTGAGCACCGTGTGCAGCCGGCGTGCCCCAATGTTCTCCACGTCGGCGTTCACGTCCGCGGCAATGCGCGCCAGCTCGCTCACGCCGTCCCGCTCAAACTCAATCTCGACGTCCTCCGACGCAAACAGCGCCCGGTACTGCTTGACCAGGGCATTTTTCGGCTTGGTCAGGATCTCGTAGAAATCATCCTCGTCCAGGTTGTTCAACTCTACTCGGATGGGGAAGCGCCCTTGCAGCTCCGGGATGAGATCGCTGGGCTTGGCGGCATGAAAAGCTCCGCTTGCAATGAACAGGATGTGGTCGGTCTCCACCATGCCGTGCTTGGTGGTTACGGTCGACCCCTCGACGATGGGCAAGAGGTCGCGCTGCACGCCCTGCCGAGAGACGCCCTGCCCCGAGCCCTCGTCGCGCCGACGCGTGCCGGTGGCCACCTTGTCGATCTCGTCGACAAACACAATGCCGGCCTGCTGCACACGGTCCAGCGCATCGTCTTTGACTTGGTCCTGGTCGATCAGCTTTTCCGCCTCCTCCTGCGTCAGCAGTTCGCGCGCCTCCTCCACAGTCACGCGGCGCTTCTTGCGCTGCCCGCCGCCGAGGTTGCCAAACAGCTCTTCCAGGTTTACGCCCATCTCCTCCATGCCCATGGGGCCGAACATCTGCATCATGGACTGCGAGTCGGTCTGCACCTCAATCTCGATCTCGCGGTCGTCCAGGTCGCCGCGCTCCAGCTTGTCGCGAAACTTCTGGCGGGTGCGCTGGCGCAGCGTGCTGGAGTCGGGCTCCCCCTTGCTCTCGTCGGGAGAGCGAACCACAAATCCAGAATTGTCCTGGGCACCGTCGCCGCCGCGCGATTGTCCGTCCTCCTCGGGCGGAATGAGGATGTCGAGGATGCGCTCCTCGGCCCGCTCCCGGGCCCGCTCCTGGACCTCCTCCTTGTGCTCGGCCTCCACCATGTTGACCGCAATGTCCGTGAGGTCGCGGATCATGCTGTCTACGTCGCGCCCCACGTAGCCCACCTCGGTAAACTTGGAGGCCTCGACCTTAATGAAGGGGGCACGGGCGAGGCGGGCCAGCCGCCGGGCGATTTCGGTCTTGCCGACACCGGTGGGGCCGATCATGATGATGTTGTTCGGCATGATTTCGTCCCGCATCTCTTCGGGAGCGTTTTGGCGGCGCCACCGGTTGCGGAGGGCAATGGCGACGTTCTTCTTCGCCTTGGTCTGGCCAATGATGTACTTGTCCAACTCTTCCACAATTTGGCGGGGCGTGAGGTCTTCGACGTGCTGGCTGACATCAGGCATGGAACAGAGGGGCTATAGTGAGCAGGACAGGAGGGAGAGGGCAGGGGCTACGCGTCGCGTTCGGTCTCGGAGGGGGCTTCGGAGGCGTCGCCGTTGGGGGAGGGGGCG
Source organism: uncultured Bacteroidota bacterium (assembly GCA_913056185.1). GTDB lineage: Bacteria > Bacteroidota > Rhodothermia > Rhodothermales > Salinibacteraceae > Salinibacter. The sequence goes on along the minus strand of CAJXLV010000024.1, from coordinate 47,469 downwards.
GACGCTGGGGCGTCCAGTGCGGCATCCATCTCGTGGGCGTCGTGGGCGCGCGACGACTCGTCCGACTCCCCGGGCGGGGCCTCCGCGGCCTCCGACGAAGACGCGGCATCGCCTGTCGCCTCCGCATCCGGCGCCTCCGCATCCGGCGCATCTGCATCCAGTTCCTCGTGGACCGATTGCACGTCGGGGTGGGCGTCGTTGACGATGAGGACGGTGTAGTTGTATGGGTAGCCGTTGCGTTTCTCCAGGCGCGCCGCCCCTGCGGCTTCCAGGTCGCTCACGAGCGACTTGGGGTCTTCCTCAGCCCCCATCAGGTCCGACAACTTTCGCAGCAGCGGGGTGAGGTAGATCTCGTCGTACTGGCCAAAGTGCTTCTCGGCAATCTCAACGGCCCGACGGGCCGCGGACGTCTCCAGCGCCCGAAATTTCTGCGGCGGTGGGGTGGAGGGGCTCTGGGCCTGGGTGTAGGCAGCGCCGCGGGCCGGGGCGTTCGACAAGAGGTCCTCGCGCGACGGCTTGCTCAAGAGGTTGCGTGCGTCGAGGTACTTGCTATCCTCCGCGAGGGGGGGACTGTCGGCGGTTTGCGGCGGGTTCACGGCGGCCACCAGGGGGCGACGGCCCTGTTCCTGAATCCAACGGACGAGGGGCAAGTAGGGGCGGTTGCCCGTGACCAGGACGATCGTTTCCACATCGGGCCGCGTGGCAAGGAACTGAGTCACGGCGATCGTAAGCCGAACCTCGGCCGTGTTGTCCTGCAGGTCGGTGGGCACGTGTACAGGCTGGAGGCTGCGCCGGTACAGGGCGGTGAGGGCGTCCCCACTGTGAGGGGACGATGCGTCATCGAAAGCGCCGAAGGCACGCCCGTAGATGGTGGGAGTATCGTCGCCTTCTTTGAGGTATCGTTCTACCTCCTCAAAAATTTCAGCGGCGTATTCGGGCGCCGCCTGGTCGTGATCGCTTTGGGCGTGGAGGATTGATGCCAGGTTGTCGAAGTCAACGAACATGGCCGCCGTTCGAGGGCGGGTGGGGGAGGCGTGAGGCATTGGTGCAGAAATCAATCATGGAGTAAAAAGAGTGCCCTGAGTGTCAAAATCTCAGGGAATCGTGAAGGGAGCGGGGCACTTTTCTGTACGGCTGGAGCTTTCAGCGCCTGTGTTCTGAGGGCGTGGATTTCCAGCAGAGGGCTGGCACAGTGCGAGGCCGTGGTACGTGAAGAAAACAAAAATCGCGCGCGCCTTCACATCCTGCGGCAAACATCCCCGCTCCTGTCCTCATCCCGGGCCTGATCCGGGATCTTTGTAGAACATGGCACTGCTGTACGCAAAAAGAGGCTGGATCGGGGGGCGGCATGACGTGCCAGGCAGGGAGTTTTGCCGCGAAAACGGGAGTCTGAAACCGGGAAATGTTTTGTCGTGTCCTGTGGTGCGAGGCAGTGCCTGAGAGGCGGACCTCCGCAGGACTCATCTCTCACCGGTGCGGGGAGGGGCTACTCCGTGTCCGCGGCAAGGTCAAGAATGGTGCGGTTATGATTCGTATAGATGCAAATGTCTGCCGCAATGGAAAGGCCACTTTCCACCACCTCCCGGGCGGAGAGGTCCGTGCCATTCTGGAGCAGTGCGCGGCTGGCCGCGAGGGCGAACGAGCCACCGGAGCCGATCGCAACAATGTCGTCATCGGGTTCAATCACATCACCAGCCCCGCTGATGAGGAGCAACTCGCGGGGGGAGGCGACAGCCAAAAGGGCTTCGAGGCGACGCAGGTACTTGTCGGTGCGCCAGTCCTTGGCCAGCTCTACCGCCGAGCGGGCCACATTGCCACCGTATTCCTGTAGCTTTTCTTCGAAGCGCTCAAACAGCGTAAACGCGTCGGCCGTGGATCCGGCAAAGCCCGCCAGAATGTCGTGGTCGTAGAGCGAGCGCACCTTTTCGGCCTTGTGCTTGACCACCGTGTCGTTCATGGTCGCCTGGCCGTCGGAACCGAGAGCGATGTGGCCGTTGTGGCGGACGCCGAGAACGGTGGTGGCGTGGAGGGTGTCGGGGGAGCCGGTCATAGAGACAAGGGGGCGGCGCGAAAGAAGCAAGCGGCGCGGCCGTGGGCAAAGAAAGGCCCAGGGCAACCTCCAGGAGCGTACGGCGTCGATGTCCGCACGGTTCGTGCCAGCGGGCGGAGCGAGCAGCACGATCGGGTTTTCGCCAAACCTTGTCGATCCAGCCCTTGTTGGTGCTGCGCGCTGGTGCTGCGCGCTGGTGCTGCGCGTTGGTGCTGGAGCTACGGCGCAGCGGTGGAGGCGCTGTCGGTGAGGGACGGGCGTGGGGTGCGCAGGAGCACTGCAGCGTGGCTGATTTCGTAAAGTTGGACGGCGGGACGGAGGAAGATGCGCAGTTCATTGCGCCCTGGCGGGGCCGCTACAGAGTCGACAGTGCCGATGCGGCGGCCAGGGGGGAAGACGTCGCTGTGCCCGCTGGTGACGACCCGCTGCCCGGGCGCGATGGGTTCGGTCTGGACAATGTGATCGAGGCGGAGCCGGTTGAGACGCTCCCCGTCCCAGCGCACGATGCCTTCGGCACGGGGCTCGATCACCGTGCCGGGCACCCGGAAGTCGGTATTCAGAAAAGGCATCACCTGCGCGTACTGGTCGGCCACCAGGACCACCGTGCCCACGATGCCCCCTTCGTGGACGACCGGCATTCCTTCGCGAAGGCCGTCGGCCCGTCCCACATCCAGGGTCAGAACATTGTCGCTCCGGAACAAATCCTTGGAGACAATGCGGGCCGGCTGCACGGGGGCAGAGGCGGTGTCCGTCAGCCGCAGCAAGCGACGGAGCTCCTCGTTGCGGCGGCGGACGGACCGTGTGCGGGCCACCTGGCTGGAGAGGCGGATGTTCTCGCGCCGCAGCTCCTCGTTGCGCTCAAGTGCGTGCAAGTAGCGCCCCACCCAGGCAAACCCACGTTCTACCTGTGCGGTCCACCCCAGGGTGTGGGCCCGTACGGAACGCAGGAGGGGGTGGTTTTGGGTGACCATGACGGCAACGGCAATCACCAAAAGCGCACTGAGGACGAGCCAGTCGCTGGGGCGATTGGGAGACGCCATGAGACAGGGCGAGAGGCAGTTGGGGGCGCCGGGGACGGCAGAGAGGGCGGTGCCGGAGCGGTCAGGTGAGCACCCGCTTGTACTCTTCCAGATTCTCGAGCACCTCACCGGTGCCCCGGACCACGGCCTTGAGCGGGTCCTCGGCCACGTACACCGGCAGCTCTACCCGGTTGCGAAGCATCTGATCAATGCCCTGTAGAAGAGCGCCCCCGCCCGTCATCATGATGCCCCGTTCCAGGACATCCGCGCCCAGCTCCGGCGGGGTGCGCTCCAGGGTGCGCAGCACCGCGGCACTGATTTGCTCCAGGTTGTCGTCGAGCGCTTCGCGCACGTTGACGGACGAGATGGTGCGCACCTTGGGCACGCCGCTGACCAAGTCGCGCCCCTTCACGGAGAGCTCCATCTCGGTGTCCAGCTCTACGGCACTGCCCACCTCGCACTTGATGCGCTCCGCGGTGCGGGAGCCGATGAGCAGGTTGTGGTTTCGCTTGAAGTACTGGACGATGGCCTTGTCCAACTCCGCCCCCCCGACGCGCAGCGACTCGTCGAGCACAATCCCAGAGAGGGCGATGACGGCGATTTCCGTCGTTCCGCCCCCGATGTCGACCACCATGTTGCCCACCGGCTCTTGAATGTCGAGGCCAATGCCGATGGCGGCGGCCATCGGCTCAGACACCAGGTTCACCTTGCGCGCCCCGGCGTGCTCGGCGGAGTCGCGCACAGCGCGCTTTTCGACCTCCGTGATGCCGCTGGGCACGCACACCACCATGCTCCGGATGGAACTCAGCCAGCTGTTGCGCACCTTGCGGAGGAGGCCTTGAATCATCTCCTCCGCCACACGAAAATCGGCGATTACCCCGTCGCGGAGGGGCCAGATGGTTTCAATGTCCTGATGGGTGCGCTCGTGCATCTGCAGTGCTTCGTACCCAATTTCACGCACCTCGTTGGTATCGGAGTCAACCACGACAATGCTGGGCTCATTGAGGACAATGCCCTCGCCGCGAATGTAGACGAGGGTGTTGGCCGTGCCGAGGTCGATGGCAACGTCCTTCGAGAAGTTAAAAAACATCAATCGTGCTGTGGGGTGGGGCCGTGGGGGACAAGCCCGGCGGCAAACGCTCCCGAGGCCGGGCGGGGCCGGCCCGCTTCAGGGCGCTCCACACCGAAGGCGTGCCGCAAGAAAAGGGGTGGGGTCAGTGGCGAAAGTGGCGCCGTCCGGTATGGACCAGTGCCATGCCGCGTGCGTCGGCGGCCGCGATCACCTCGTCGTCTCGGATGGATCCGCCCGGTTGAATGGCCGCCCGGGCACCTTCATCCGCTGCAGCCACCAGGCCGTCGGCAAAAGGGAAAAATGCATCAGACGCTACCACGGAACCGGTCAAGTCAAGTTCCGACTTTTGTGCCTTTGCAACGGCAAGCTCGGAGGCGTCGATGCGGCTCATCTGTCCGGCTCCAATGCCGAGGGTGGCGTGATCGCGGACGTAGACAATGGCATTGCTTTTGACGTGCTTGGCAACGCGCCACGCAAAATCGAGGTCTGCGCGCTCCTCGTCGGTGGGGGGGCGGGCCGTCGGCACCTCCCACCGCTCTTGTTGCTCGGAGGTAGGGGCGAGCACTGGGTCGCGTGTCTGCACCAGCAGGCCGCCGAGTACGGAGCGTACATCGAGCCGGTCGCTCTTCTGGGCGGCGGCCGTGTGCCGGATGACACGGCGTCGGTCGCGCTCGGACAGGTGCTCCAGCACGCCGCGCTCAAATGCGGGCGCGATGATCATTTCCGTGTAGATCTCGTCGATGGCCTCTGCGGTGGCCTGGTCGAGGGCCCGATTGACGACCACAATGCCGCCGTAGGGCGACTGCGTGTCGGTGGCGAAGGCCTGCTGCCAGGCGGCGTCCAGCGTATCGGCGGTGGCCACGCCGCAGGGATTGGTGTGCTTCAGGATGCCACAAGTGGGGGGCGCCTCGCGAAACTCGTCGATCAGACGGAGGGCGCTGCTGAGGTCCAGCAGATTGTTGAACGAAAGATCGCGTCCGTGCAGCATGTCGAAAAAGCGCTCGGGGGGGCCGTAGAGAGCGCCTTCTTGGTGAGGGTTTTCGCCGTAGCGGAGCGATTGGGCCTGCGGCAGTGATGCCTGAAATGGATTGGGCAGGGTCGTGTCCGCGTCGGCGGCATGCGTCTCGGCGGAGAGGTGCGCGTGAATCTGTTGGTCGTACGCCGCCGTGTGGGCGAAGGCAGCCTCCGCGAGGGCGCGGCGCGTCGGGAGGCTCAGGGCGCCGGCGTTGGCCTCCAGCTCGTCCGCTACGTCGCCGTACTGCTCCGGCGACGTGACCGCGCCGACAAAGGCATGGTTTTTGGCCGCGGCTCGCAGGAGGGTCGGGCCGCCAATGTCGATATATTCCGCGAGGGCCTCCGCGCTAAGGCCCGGCTCTTGGGCGGCCTCAGAGAACGGGTACAGGTTGCACACGACCAGGTCGATGGGCGTGTAGCCGTGGGCGTCCAATGCCTCCAGGTCGTCTGCACGGTCCTGGCGGGCCAACACGCCGGCGTGGATGGCAGGGTGAAGAGTTTTGACGCGGCCGTCCAGTACCTCCGGCACGCCCGTCACGTCGGCCACATCGGTGACCGCCAGGTCGGCCTCGCGGAGGGTCGCGGCCGTTCCACCGGTGGAAAGAAGCTCGATATCGAGGGCACGAAGGCGCCGCGCCAGGTCTACAATGCCGGTCTTGTCGGAGACGGAAAGAAGGGCGCGGCGAATGGGGCGAGATGCGTCGGAGGGCATTGCGGGACGACGGGTTGGGGGAGAGGGCAGAGGGGGAAGCGTTGAGGGGCGAGAGAGGGGTTCAGAGGGGGAGGCGGATATGGCGAGTCGTCAATGGCGAGTCGTCACGGGTCTCGACGGGGATGGTTGGGGCTATCGATCCGCACGGTGCGCCCGTCCTGGCGGACCCGCTCCTGGGCGAAGAGGCGCAGGGCCTCCGGATAGAGGCGGTGTTCCACGGCTCGGACCCGATCGGCCAGGGCCTCCGGCGTGTCGTCGGCGTAGACGGGCACGGGCTCTTGCAGAACGATGGGGCCGTGGTCGTAGGCCTCGTCGACCAGGTGTACGGTGGCGCCGCTCCAGTGCACGCCGTAGTCGAGGACGGCGCGGTGGACGTGCATGCCGTACATGCCCTGTCCCCCAAAGGCGGGGAGGAGGGCGGGGTGGATGTTCGTCATGCGGCCCCGGTACTCGTCGACCACGGCGGGCGGAATCTTCTGCATGTAGCCCGCGAGGGCGACGAAAGTGGCGTCGTGGGCGGACAGCGTCTCCAGGAGGGCGCGCCCAAATGGGGCAGGGGCCCCAAACGAAGAGGGGGAAAGGACGGCGGTGGGGATGTCCTGCCGGTCGGCCCGGTCCAGGGCGCCGGCGGTCGGCGTGTTGCTGACGCAGCACACAACCTCGGCCGGCAGGTCCCCCGCATCAATTGCGTCCAGGATGGCCTGGAAGTTGGTTCCTCCCCCGGAGGCAAACACGGCGAGACGCATCGAGCGGGCGGCAGGGGTCGATGAGGCGCGGATGGGCGGCCTTGCGTGTCGTAAGATGGGAGACTGCGGGAGCAAATGCCAGCAGTCGGCGGGCAAATTTGCTGTGAGATCGTGCGGGGCGCAGGTTCATCCCGGGTCGCTCGGTTCTCGCTGTCGCAGGACAACGGCCCCATCAACGGTCCCATCAACGGTTCCATCGACGGGCCGTCAATCGAGGAGGCGCTCCAGGAATGACTCCGGCGCGGGGAGCGTGTCGAGCAGCCAGTCCGGGTCGTGCGGCGACAGCTCGGCATGGTTGTAGTGCCCCGTGCACACGCCCACGACGCGGGCCCCGGCGGCGCGGGCGCACTCGATGTCGTGCGGCGTGTCGCCAATCACCACGGCCTGCTCCGCAGGGTGGAAGTCGTGCCCGGTGTGGCTGGCGGCCCGGCGTGTGGCGATGTGGGGCAGCTTGTTGCGGTCGGCGTGGTCGCTGCCGAAGGCGCCCACCGGAAAGTAGTCGTCGAGGCCGTGCGCCCCAAGCTTCTCATACGCAATGGGTTCGACGTTGCCCGTCACCAGGCCCAGGTGCACGTCGGGATGGTCGGCGAGGTGGTCCAAGAGGGAGTGCACTCCGGGAAGGACCTCCACGTCCTCGGGGGTGAGGACGCCGGTCATGGCCTCCACGTACGCCTCCAGCGCCGCGTCCACGTGGGCGTCGCGGTCGGGGAGATCGTTGTGGCGCAGAATGGAGCGCAGGATGTCCGGGTCGGTGCGGCCGGAGAAGGAAATGCCGTCGGCGGTGACGGGGTGATTGAGAAGGGACGAGAGGGCCTTCATGATGGTCTCGCGCCCGGCGCCGTTCACACGGACGAGCGTCCCATCGATGTCGAAGAGGAGGAGAGTCATTGAGACAAAGCCACGGTGTGAAGACGACGCATGCACTCTACCCAGTCATGCCTCTGCGGATCCCTGGCGGTGGAGGCACTGGAGGGACACAAAGAAGGTGCCAAAAGTGCCGGCGCAGCCGGGCGGGGACAGTGGCGGGTGAACTTTGGCGACCGGTGGGAAGTAGAAACGGACCACGAAAAGCATCCATCTGTGATGTTCTTCGGAATGTCTTCTGGCTTGTTTTTCCCCTCCACCCCCCTGGTCCCTGCATGGAATCTGCCTCCGATGCCACCGCGTCCGATCGCGCGCTCTACCTGATCGACGCGATGTCGCTGGCCTACCGCGCGCACTACATCTTCATTGGCCGGCCCCTCATTAACTCGAAAGGCCAAAATACGTCCGCTGCCTACGGGTTTACAAACTCGCTCTTGAAGCTCATCGAGGACCACTCGATCGAGCATGCGGCCGTCGTGTTCGACGAGGGAGAAGAGGACACCTTCCGCAAGGAAATCTACGAGGACTACAAGGCCCACCGGGATCCCCCGCCCGACGAGCTGCTCGAGAATCTTCCCTACATCAAGGACATCGTGCAGGCCCTCGACATTCCCGTGCTGGAGGTCCCCGGGGTGGAGGCCGACGACGTGATCGGGACGCTCGCCACGCAGGCGGAGGAGGACGGGGCGGAGGTGGTCATCGTCTCGCCCGACAAAGACTTTAAGCAGCTCCTCAGCGACAAGGTTTCCATCTACAAGCCGGCAAAGGGCGATCAGGATTTCGAGATTAAGACCGGGGAGACGTTTCGGGAAGAGAATGGCCTCGCCCCCGCGCAGTTCATCGACATGCTGGCCCTTATGGGCGACGACAGCGACAACGTGCCCGGCGTGTACGGCATTGGGCCCAAGACGGCCCAGAAGCTGCTGCGCGAGTACCACTCCGTCGAGAACCTGATTGAGCACGCCGACGAGCTGAGTGGCAAGCGGGCGCGGGAGGGCATGCAGGAGCACGCCGACGAGGCCCGCCTCAGCAAGCGGCTCGTCCGCATCCGGACGGACCTGGACGTGGGGCTCGACTGGCACGACCTCCGCCGGCAGGCGCCCGACGAGAAGGCCCTCACGCGCCTCTTTCGAGAGCTGGAGTTCGAGTCGCTCGCCGACCGGCTGGGCGTTGGAGAGGCCGCAATGGACACGGAGACTGATGATGATCCGGGCCTTGCCTTCGATTTTGGGCCGTACGAGGAGGTGCAAGCACTGGACCGGGACGCGGTGGACTACCAGCTCGTAGAGACTCGCGATGACCTGCAGGCGGTCGCCGCCCGTCTCGCGGAGCACGATCGGTACGCCTTCGATACGGAGGCCACTTCAAAGGAGCCCCTCCACGCGGAGCTCGTCGGGATTTCGTTCAGCTGGGCCGCCGAGACGGCCGCGTACGTGCCCACCCCGCTCCCCGATGGCACTTCTACCGAGGCGGTGCTCGATGTGCTGCGGCCGGTGCTGGAGGGCGATGCGGAAAAAATTGGCCACAACCTGAAGTACGACCTTCTGCTGCTCGCGCAGCATGGCCTGGAGGTGCGCGGCCCGCTTGTCGACACCATGGTGGCCCACTACCTGGTGGCACCGGAGGAGGCTCACAATCTGGATGACGTCTCCCGGGCGGTGCTCAACTACAAGATGGTGCCGATCTCGGACCTCATCGGCGACGAGGCTGCTCCCGATACCATGCGCGAGGTGGACGTGGCCGAGGCCGCCCCGTACGCCTGCGAGGATGCCGACATTGCCTTCCGCCTCGCCAACGAACTGGAGGGGCGCCTGGAGGAGGGCAACGTGCTTGACATTGCCCGCGACATCGAATTCCCGCTCATCCACGTCCTCGCGGCAATGGAGCACACCGGCATCCGGCTCGACACGGGCGTGCTCAATGAGATTTCAGAGGGACTGGAAGAGCGCCTCGACACGATCGAAACGGACATCTTCGAGCTCGCCGGCGAGACGTTCAACATCAACTCGCCGCAGCAACTCGGCAAGATTCTGTTCGAAAAGCTCGACCTGCCGGTCATCTCCAAAACCCCTACCGGCAACCCGTCCACCAAAGAAAGCGTCCTGCAGGAGCTCTCCACCGAGCACGACATTCCCGGGCTCGTGCTCGACTGGCGCTCCACCTACAAGCTCAAAAGCACCTATCTCGACAGCCTGGGCGAGTTGGTCCACCCCGACACGGGCCGCCTGCACACCAGCTTCAACCAGACGCGCACCTCCACGGGGCGTCTCTCGTCCAGCGACCCAAATCTCCAGAACATTCCCATCCGCACCGAGATGGGACGGCAGATCCGCCGCGCCTTTGTGCCGCGTGACGGGTGGCAGCTGCTTGCGGCCGACTACGCGCAGATCGAGCTCCGCATCCTTGCCTCCATGAGCGGCGACGCGGCGATGCGCGAAACGTTTCGACGGGAGGGCGACATCCACACCGACGCTGCGGCGCGCGTCTACGACATCGATCCCGAGGCGGTGACGCCCGAGCAGCGCAGCAAGGCGAAGGAGGTCAACTACGGCATTCCGTACGGCATTTCCCCCTGGGGACTGGCCCAGCGCATGCGCATGCCGGTCGACGAGGCGCAGAGCATCATCAAGCAGTATCGGAAGTCGTACCCCGGCGTCTCCCGCCTGCTTACGGAGCTGGTGGAGAAGGCCCAGGACCACGGCTACGCCGAAACCCTGCTCGGCCGCCGCCGCTACCTGCCCGACATCGACAGCTCCAACAGCAACCGCCGCAGCGCCGCCGAGCGGGTGGCCGTCAACATGCCCATTCAGGGCACGCAGGCGGACATGATCAAGATCGCGATGAACCGCATCCACGAGCGGCTGGCCACCGAGGACTGGAAGACGCAGATGCTCCTGCAGGTGCACGACGAGCTGGTGTTTGAGGTGCCCCCGGCGGAGCTTGACGCGGTGCAGTCCCTCATCGACACGGAGATGCGCGAGGCGCTGCCGCTGGACGAGGTGCCGGTCGTGGTGGACATGGACGTGGGCCCCAACTGGCTCGAAGCCCACTGAGCGTGACGTGTGAAGAGTTATTTAACAGCATTCCTTTGCCGAGCTCAATCCTTCCGTATGACCGAGACCGTCCCCGCTCCGCCCCGCGACGTCCCCGCCGCCTTCGACTTTCAGGAGGCGTCGGATGGCATTGAGTGCTACCGCCTGTCCGACAACGGGCTGCGCGTGCTCCTGCTTCGGCAGGACGGCGCGCCGGTGGCCACCTCCATGGTCACGTACCACGTGGGCAGCCGCAATGAGCGCACGGGCCACACCGGCGCGACCCACATGCTGGAGCACCTCATGTTTAAGGGCACGGAGCGCTACCACAAGCGCACCGGCACCTCCATTTTCGAGACGCTCCAGCGCGTGGGGGCCAAGGTGAACGCCTCCACCTGGCTCGACCGCACAAACTACTACGAACTGCTCCCCACCGAGCACCTGCCCCTCGCCCTCGACATCGAAGCCGACCGCATGCGCGGTGCGCTGATCGACCCGGCCGACGTGGAGGACGAGCGCACGGTCATTCTCAACGAGCGCGACCGCAACCAGAACGACCCGGTGTCGCGCCTCTTCGACGAGGTGTGGGCGGCGGCCTTCACGGCACATCCCTACCACCACCCCACCATCGGGTGGAAGAGCGACATCGAATCGATGACGCCGGACGACCTGCGCGAGTACTACGACACGTTCTACTGGCCCAACAACGCCACCCTCTCGCTCGTCGGCCAGTTTGATCGCGGGGCCGTCCTCGATGCGGTGGCCGAGCACTTTGGCCCCCTCGACGCCGCCCCGCACGACCTCCCGGCGGTAACCACCGAAGAGCCGGCGCAGACGGGCCGTCGTCGCGTCACGGTGCGGCAGGACGGGCAGCTCGGCGCGGTGCTCATGGGCTTCAAGTCGCCCCCGGCCCTCGACGAGGAGTCCGACGTGCTCGACGTGCTGGCCCGCATTCTCGCGTCGGGGAAGGGGAGCCGCCTCTACCGCCGCTGCACCGATCAGGGCCTCACCAGCGACGTGTTTGGCATTAACTTCCGCCTGCGCGACCCCGGGCTCTTCTCCGTTTTTGCCTACCTCGCGCCCGAGCAGCGCCACGAGGACGTCGAAGAGGCACTCTGGGACACCATCAAAGACGTGCAGGACAATGGGGTGTCCCAGGACGAGCTCAACCGCGCCCGCAGCCAGCTCCGCGCCCAGACGGCCTTCGACCGCGACGGGCCGATGCGCGTCGCCACGCAGCTCAACGAAGCGCTCGCCGCGGGCGACTGGAAGCTCTACACCCAGTACCTCGATCGTCTCGACGATATTACTCCCGAAGACGTGCAGCGCGTGGCCCGGCAGTACCTCACCGACGAGGCCTGCACCCTCGGCCGGTACGTGCCGAGCGACGCGTGATTGCAGAATGCGTGATGGTGTGCGGGAGACGCTCCGACGAGCACCATTTACGGCTCACGCATCCACTGCCCCCCTCTGTTTCCATCCAGCAAAAGGGCCTCTATGTCCGAGACCACCCCTCTGAGTGATACGACCCCCACTCCCCATCTTGCCTCCCGCATCCGCGACCGAGAGGCCGGGCCGGGCCGACTGCTGACCCTCCGCACATCCGTCGACGAGGTGGTGTCGTTCCGCGGCTCCTTCGTGGCCCACCCCGACCCCGCCGCGGGCGACGGGCTGCGCCAGCGGCTTGCGGTGTCGCTGCTGGACAAGGGGACCGAGCAGCGCGATCGGTTCCAGCTTGCGCGCGTGCTGGAGGACTGCGGCGCGCAGCTCAACCTATCGAGCGACGGCCTTTTCGTGGAGGCGTCCGGCCAGGCCCTGACCGACGACCTGCCCCGCGTGCTGGACGTGATGGCGGAGGTGCTCCGAGCCCCAGCGTTCCCGCCCGCGGAGTTTGAGAAGGCGAAGGCGCAGGTGGCGGCCTCCATCCAGCGACGCATGGAAAAAACCTCTTCTCAGGCCGCCGTGGCCCTGTCGCAGCGCCTCTTTCCGGAGGGCCACCCCAACCACAGCCCCGCGCCCCAGGCCCTGCTGGAGCAACTCCAGTCCCTGAGCGTGGACGACGTACGGGCCTATTACGACGCGCACTTCGGTGCCACCGAGTGGCGGCTCGCCGTGGTGGGCGACCTGGAGCACGACGCCGTGGCGGCCGAGGTGGAGGAGGCCTTTGGCACGTGGGCGCCCCACGAGGCCCCACCGACGTACGAACCGAATCCTGCGCCCGCCGAGGTGGGCCGCAGCACCGTCCCGATGCCCGACAAGTCCAACGTCGACGTGCGCCTCGGGCACGCCCTGCCCCTCCGACGCGACCACGACGACTACCCGGCCCTCTACGTGGGCAACTACATCCTGGGGGGCAACTTCTCGGCCCGCCTCATGTCCACCGTCCGCGACGAACGCGGGCTCACCTACGGCATTCGGTCCAGCCTCTCGGGCGTTGCCACCCACTACGCCGGGTCGTGGCAGACGAGCGTCACCCTCAGCCACGACACGCTGGACGCCGGCATCGCCGCTACCCGCGAGGTGATCCGTACGTTCGTGGAGGAGGGCGTGACGGCGGAGGAGGTGGAGGACAAGAAAACCACCATTACTGGCTCCTACACCGTAGGGCTCGCCACCACGCAGCGCCTCGCGCAGTCGATTCTCACCAATGCTGAGCGCGGGTTCGACGTATCGTACCTGGACCGCTTCCCAGACGAGATCGAGGCGCTCACTCTCGAAGAAGTCAACGCGGCCGTGCGGCGCTACTTCGATCCCGATGCCCTTCAGGAAGCCCTTGCCGGCACACGCCCGGCGCCCACGAGGGCATGACGGGCCCCGCGGGGGCACAACGGACTTGGGGCTGGCGGACCGGACGTCAGCTGCGGGAGTCCGTGTCGTTCACCTCGTCGCGGATGATCGACAGCCGCTCCTTTGGCGACAGCGGGGGCTCTTTTGGCATCAAGAACGCGAGGGCGAAGTAGCCCAGCACAAACGGCCCGCCCGACCCAATGACGCCGACGACGAAGGCGATCCGGACGAGCGTGGGGTCGAGGTTGAGGTACTCCGCAATTCCGCCACACACCCCCATGAGCTTCTTGTCCGTTCGCGAGCGCATGAGCTTTTTCTTCTCGCTTTTTGGTGGTTCCTCCACCACCTTGGCCTCGCCCGTCTCAGCTTCTACCGCCCGCGTTTTCGTTTCCGACGCATCGTCCGCCCCGGAGGAGCGCCACGTGAGCAGGCCGAAGCCGAGCAGGATCACCCCGATGCCCACCAGCCAGGGCAGCATGAGGTCCGAGAGCACCAACCCAGACCATACGCCCAGCTCGCTCAGCAGATAAATCGTGCCGGCCAGGATGAGGGTCAGGCCCGTCATGGTGGGAAGTGTGAAGAGCCCAGACTCTTCCTCGTCGTCCTTGAAGTAGAGCGTGTTGAGCTCCTCCTCCGAGACATCGTCCAGGTCTAAGGTCGTTTCCCCAACCTCAAAAGCAGACGGCTGCTCGAACGTCTCGGCGGAGTCGTCCGGACGAGAATGCGAGGACTGCGAGCGCTGTCGGCTGGACATGGCAATAATGAAGAGCTGTGGAGCAAGGATTGAAAAGCTGTTTGGCGGACGGACCATGGCCTACGACTTCGCGGATCTTGTGCAGCCCTGGGACTACTCGGTCACTGCGTTCCCAGCGCAGAACGGGTTCTGCATTCGCCCGGTAGCGTCGTCTTGACGCTAATGCCTGCGGAGGGAACGGAAGACGTCGATCCGCCTCTGCTCGGAGCGACAGCTCCAGAGCACGCGAATGATCGAGGCCGGTCCGTTGAAACAGGACGTCTTTTCCGTGAGGAAAAATCCGTGAGGAAGAATCCGTGAGGAAGACTCCCCTGCGCTTTGCCCAGAGGGGTCCTCTTTGAGCAGCCGGGGGAGAAGTCAAGCAAGAAGGTATACGTCAGAGAGAGAGCACAGTTTGCCCCGTTACCAGCGCAGTGGCAGGTACGTCGTGCGGGTCGCAGGGAAGGCGCGGCACCACACAGTCCGCATACACCAGCGCGAGGCGAGGGCACGAGAGGTCTTGCAGGAAGGCGTCGTAATAGCCGCCCCCCTGCCCCAGCCGCTGTCCGCGAGAATCGGCACCGAGGGCCGGGACGAGCACCACATCCAGGGCGTCCGGGGCCACCTCCGGCGTGCCGGTCGGCTCCGGAATGCCCCACTTGTTGGAGACGAGCGTCTGCGGGCCGGTGTACAGCCGATGCGAGAGGGCGGGGGCGGAAGGGGGGAAGGCATCCACCACAGGCAGCACCACCTTTTTGCCCAGGGCACGGAGGGCGGAGATCAACGCCCGTGTGTCCGGCTCTCGTTGTTCTGGGAGGGGCCAGTACACGTGGACCACCGTTGCTGTTGTTACAGCCGGGGTGGCGAGCGCACGCTGCCCAATGAGTGCCGACCGAGCGGCGTACTGTTGCGGGGAGAGAGCAGCACGCGCAGCCCGGAAGCACGCCCGCCAGTTGTCTTTGGAGGGAGGAGAGGCAGGGGCCATACAGCAGAGGCAGTGTTAAAGGCGCAACATTGGGGCCGTGCAAAACAAGCCGTCGTGCGGTTTCGATCCGGGGACCGCATCCGACGGGGCGCCCCGTGGAGAACAGCGACGAGCGGCGAATTATGCATGAACACCCCTCCGAGGATGGATCGAAGGACAACCGATGGCACGTATAGAGACCGGTTGAGCCGCCGGGTCCAAACGCCGGCTCAATGTCTCCCTGCCGTCGTTCGTATCGGCGGTCGCTTACGACTGTCGCGATGAGTTTCCCCCCCGACCATGTTTGAGAACCTATCCGAAAAACTCGAAGGGGCCCTCCAGTCCGTAACGGGCCAGGGGCGCATCGATGAGGTGAACGTGGCAAAGACGATGCGGGAAATCCGCCGTGCGCTCTTGAACGCCGACGTGAATTACAAGGTGGCCAAGAAATTTACGGCCAACGTGAAGGAGGCCGCCACGGGCGAAGACGTTCTCACCTCCGTGACGCCGGGGCAGCAGCTCACCAAAATTATGCACGACGAGCTGACCCAGGTGCTGGGGGGAGAGCACGAGGACATTGCCATGGCCGAGACGCCCCCATCGGTGATCCTCATTGCCGGGCTGCAGGGCTCCGGCAAGACCACGTTTACCGCCAAGCTGGCGCGTCACCTCCGCAAGCAGGGCCACGCCCCGCTCCTGGCCGCCTCCGACGTGTACCGCCCGGCGGCGGTGGACCAGCTGCAGACGCTCGCGAGCCAAATCAATGTGCCGGTCTACTCTGTCGCGGAGAACGGCGAAATCGTCGAAGATGCCGTCCGCGTCGCCCGCGAAGCCGTAGAGGAGGCCCGTCGCACCGCTCGCGACGTGGTCATTATTGACACAGCGGGTCGGATGCACATCGACGAGGCCATGATGAAAGAGGTGGCCGACATCAAAGCCACGGTGGAGCCCAACGAAACGCTGTTTGTCGTGGACAGCATGACAGGCCAGGACGCGGTGAATACGGCGAAGGAATTCAACGAGCGGATTGACTACGACGGGGTGGTGCTCACCAAGCTGGACGGCGACACCCGCGGGGGGGCCGCGCTCTCCATTCGGACCGTCGTCGACAAGCCGATCAAGTTTGCCTCTACGGGGGAAAAGCTCGACGCGCTCACTCCGTTCTATCCGGACCGCATGGCCCAGCGCATCTTGGGCATGGGCGATGTGGTTTCGTTCGTGGAGCGTGCCCAAGAGCAGTACGATGAGAAAGAGGCCGAAAAGCTGCAGCAGAAGATTCAGTCCGAGGAGTTTGATCTGCAGGACTTCTACGACCAGCTGCAGCGCATCCAACAGATGGGTTCTATCAAAGAGCTTCTCGGCATGATTCCGGGGGTGGGGAGCAAGATCAGCGACCTCGACATTGACGACGAGGCCTTTACGCACATTGAAGCCATCATTCAGTCGATGACGCCGGAGGAGCGGACGCGCCCGGAGATTTTGAATGGCATGCGTCGCCGCCGAATTGCGCGGGGAAGCGGCACAGAGGTGCGGGACGTGAACCAGCTGATCAGCCAGTTCGAGGAGATGAAAAGCATGATGAAGACAATGCAGAAGATGACGAGCCAGGGGCAGGGCGTAGACATGTCCAGCCTCATGGACAAAATAACCGGGGGCGGGGGCGGGCGCCGCAGCAGTCCGCGGTAGGCGCTTGCTCGCTTCCCCACCGATGTTTGTTCGCCGCCAATTGTCAATTGAACCTGACCCAACCCCAACGTGTCTGTCAAGCTTCGACTGCGCCGTATCGGGCGCAAAAAAATTCCTGTCTTTTCGATTGTCGCTGCCGACCAGCGCAAAGCGCGGGACGGCCGCTACATTGAGGACCTGGGCCGTTATCATCCCTTGCGTGAGCCGGCTGAGGTGCGCCTCGACGAAGACCGTGCGCTCTATTGGCTCGAAAATGGGGCGCAGCCGAGCGATACGGTGCGGTCCATCTTGCGCCGCCGCGGCCTCTTGCTGCACCACCACCTGAAGAAGAAAGGCGAATCCCCGTCGGCCATCGAGTCCGCGGTAAAAGAGTTTCGCGAGCGCATGGCGGCCCAGGGCGATGATCTGAAGATCGCTGTGGGGGGGCGGGGCACGGACCCGCTGGAGCGAGAACGAGAGCGGGCTGAAGAGATCGACGAAGAGGCCCAGCTGCGGGCCCAGGCCACCCCCCTCTCCGTGGTGCAGGAAGAAGCGGACGCGCAGGCGGAGCATGCCGATGAGGGCGAGGCCGACGAGGGCGAAGGCGACGAAGACGAGTCCGCCGCGGAGGCGGATGATGCTCCCGATGATGCCCCCGACGATGCGAGCGGGCCCGAGAATGACGACCAGCCGGACGCGTAAGGCTTCTTTCCGCCACCCTGTCTGTCGCGATGTCGCCCCCCGATTCCTCCCCGCCCAATCCTGACGCGCACCGCCCGGACTACGCGGAGGTGCCTCCACACGATCTTGTACAGGTTGGATTCGTTTTCCGACCGCACGGCCTGCAGGGTGAGCTCAAGATCGATCCCCGGGCGACCGACGACCCGGCCCGCTTCGAGGCGCTTCCGTCGGTATACATAGGGGCGCGGCCCCACCGAGTGCGCCGCTACCCCATCGCATCGGTGCGCTACCAGCAGACGAAGCGTGGGGTGACGGTCATCCTGGGACTGGACGGCATTGAGGATCGCGACGCTGCGGAGGCGATTGCCAAGCGCAAGGTGTATGCCACGGAAGAGGCTCTCGGGCTGGACGACGAGGAGCTTTTCGCACACCAATTGGTGGACTGGGCCGTAGTGACCGAAGACGGCACGAGGCTGGGAGCGGTCGTCACTCTTCGGGAAATGCCCGCGCAGGATGCGTTTGTCGTGCGGCGAGAAGACGGACGTGAGGTCATGATCCCTGCCGTCGAAGACTTCATTGTGGCACTCGATGAGGAGGCGGAACAGGTGGTGGTGCGTCCCATCGACGGTCTCCTCGAAGAGTAACGCTACCCCGCCATGTGCCTCTGCGCTTTCCTGCCTGTGTGATCATGTCTCGCACCCTCCGAATTGACATTGTGACGGCGCTTCCTGAACTGGTGGACGCCCCACTGCGCCACAGCATCTTGCAGCGGGCGCAGGAGCGCAACGCAGTGGCGCTGCACGTGCACGACCTTCGCGCCTTTGCGCCGGGCAAGCACCGCCAGATCGACGATCGCCCCTTCGGCGGGGGGGCGGGCATGGTCTTGAAGCCCGAGCCCCTGTTCCGGGCTGTAGAGGCGCTCCGGGAAGCCCACGGTGCGCCCGACGACGTCATCTATCTGACGCCGGACGGCGAACGGCTCAATCAGCCGATGGCCAATCGCCTGTCCATGCACGACCACTTGATTCTCATTGCGGGGCACTACAAGGGCATCGACCAGCGCGTGCGTGATGCCCTCGTAACCCGCGAACTTTCCATTGCCGATGTCGTTTTGAGCGGCGGCGAACTGCCAGCCCTCCTCCTCGTCGATGCCGTCGTCCGGCTCGTTCCTGGAGCGCTCGGCGACAGCTCGTCCGCCCTCACCGATTCGTTCCAAGACGGCCTTTTGGACGCGCCCGTGTATACGCGCCCGGCGGAGTTCCGGGGGCGTCGCGTTCCGGAGGTGCTCCGCTCCGGCGATCACCAGCGCATCGCGGCCTGGCGAGATGAGCAGCGCATTGAAAAGACGCGCGCCCGTCGCCCCGATCTTCTCTCCTCCCCTCCGGAGGCATCCGACGCGTCCGAAGAGTGACCTCCGTCGCACTTGCCCTCTCCCACTTGCTTTTTCTCACCCAGACCACCACTCTACACCCATGGCCAACGACTTGATGACTGTCGTCGAGGCGACTCAGCTTCGCGACGACGTGCCTGATTTTGACGCCGGAGACACCGTGAACGTACACCTTCGCGTTGTTGAAGGAGACAAAGAGCGCATTCAGCAATTTGAGGGCGTATGCCTTTCGCGCCGCGGGGGAGGCCCCAACGAGACGTTTACGGTCCGGAAGGAATCGGAGGGCGTTGGGGTAGAGCGCATCTTTCCCGTTCACTCTCCCCGCGTGGCCAAGATTGACGTGGTGCGGCGCGGCGTTGTGAACCAGTCGAAGCTCTACTACCTCCGCGATCGTTCCGGCAAAGAGGCCCGCATCCGGGAGCGCATCCGCAGCGACGCGTAGCCTCTCTGCGCATCCCTCTGCCCCGCTTCGTCGGCTCCTTTTGCCCTGTCTCTGTCCCGCTTCGGTATGGACCTCGCGATCTGGGACTCTCCCCCCGCCGAATTTCTGGTGTCCGGGTTTGCCTCCGGGGCCGTCTCCAATCCATTTCGGATCAAGCGCCACCGCCCCGAAGAGTGCGCCGCGCTCCTCGTGGAGGATCAGGTGGACGTGGCCCTGATGCCTACCATGCTGGCCCTGCAGGCGAGCAATGCCCTGGACGTGATCCCGGGCGTGGGGCTCGTGTCTTGGGCGTACCCGTATGCCCGGCTGGTCTGGGGGGGAGGACTCCACGACTTTCCAGACACCATTGCGTACGATCGGCGCGTGGCCCAAGAGCGCCTCGTGGCGCGGATCATTCTCCACGAGCACTATCGGATGGATCCCACGTTCGTCCCGTACGAGGGCGTCGCCCCGACCGACCTGCTCGACACCGGCGAGGACGCAGCCCTGATGGTGGGGCCGAACGTGCCCTTTCTGGATCCCGAGCTGTTTTCGATCGACATTGGCCGCGAGTGGTACGAGCTTGCCAACTACCCGATGGTGTGGGGCCTCTATGCCACCAAGCGCGAGCGCGCCACGGATGAGATGATCGAAGCGCTCATTGCGTCTGGCGAGGCGGCCGACGACAACCGCGACGTTTGGGTCCAGGCCCAGGAGACGAGCGCCTCCCTGAACGAGTTTTACCGCGAAGACCTCCGCACAGGCCTCGATAAATTGGCCATTGCCAGCCTCACGGAGTTTCGGAAGTACCTGTTTTACTACGACGTGACGGAGGACGTCCCCGATCTTCCGCTCGTGTACCTGGACGAGGACGAGGACGAGGAAGAAGAGCAAGCAGAGCGGTAGCCCCGCCCATTGGTCTTGTTCTGTTGATCTTGCTCCATCGGTCTCGTTCCGGGCATACGTCCCCTGAGCCCGTTTGGAAGGCGGTTGACGCCCAAGGTGCGGACGCGAAACAGCCCCGGATCCACGTCCCAACGACAAAACAAATGGCTCATCTGTCATGGCTGAAGGTGTTGAGGTGATTGCCCGCAATAAGAAGGCGCGGCACGAATATGACATTGAAGAGACCCTGGAGGCCGGGCTTGTTCTCGAAGGCTCGGAGGTGAAATCGGTGCGGCAGGGCAAGGCCAGCCTGGACGGCGCCTACTGCAAGGTCGACCGCGACGGGGAGATGAAGATCCACGGGATGTACATCAAGCCGTACGAGGAGGCCGGGCCGTTTGGCCACGAACCGCGGCGCACCCGCAAGCTGCTTCTACACACCCGCCAGATTCGGAAATGGGGCCAGATGGCGGAGCGGGAGGGCTACACCATCGTTCCGCTGGCACTCTACTTTCGTGAGGGATGGGCCAAGCTGAAGATTGGCATCGCCAAGGGGCGGCAGCAGCACGACAAGCGCCAGGCCATCAAGGAGAAAGAGATGCAGCGGCGCATGAAACGGAAGCAGAGCGACTACAACTTCTGAGGCCCTATCTTCTGAGGCCCTTGTTTCCCGAGGCCTTCTCGTCCCGCCCTCGGCCGAAGAGCTGTCCATGAGAGAGTCTGGTTCCCGGCCCGTACGGCCGCCCCCACGTCCTGTCCCATTCATCCATACGAGCCCCGAGCACTATGGCCTTTCCGCCCGTCGACGAGCAACTGACGGTCCTCCGCCGCGGCGTGGAGGAGATCATCCCCGAAGACGATCTCGCTGACAAGCTGCAAGCATCGCGAGAGACAGACACGCCCCTGGTCGTGAAGCTGGGCTGCGACCCGAGCCGCCCCGACCTGCACCTCGGCCACACCGTTGTGCTGCGGAAGCTGCGGCAGTTCCAAGACTTTGGGCACCGGGCCATTCTCATTGTGGGCGACTTTACGGGCATGATCGGCGACCCCTCCGGCCGCTCCAAGACGCGCCCGCAGCTCACCCTCGAAGAGACGCGCGAGCACGGACAGACGTACTACGACCAGGCCACCCGCGTGCTCGATGCCGAGAAGACGGAGATCCGCTACAACTCCGCGTGGCTCGACGAGATGACCTTTAGCGATGTCATTGAGCTCGCGGCCCAACAGACGGTGGCGCAGATGCTTAAGCGGGACGACTTTAAGCAGCGCTACGAGGCGGGCCAGCCCATTAGCGTCCACGAGTTTCTTTATCCACTGGCCCAGGCCCAGGACTCGGTGCAGATTGAGGCAGACGTGGAGCTCGGGGGCACCGACCAGCGCTTCAACCTCCTGCTGGCACGCCACCTCCAAGAGGCAGAGGGGCAAGCCCCGCAGGTCTGCATGATGCTCCCGCTGCTGGAAGGGACCGACGGCACGGACAAGATGTCGAAGTCGCTCGACAATGCCATCGGGATCACCGACGCGCCCGAGGACATGTACGGCAAGACCATGTCGGTCCCCGATGCCCTAATTTACCGCTACGTGGAGCTTGTGACCGATCTTCCTACCGAGCAGCTCCCGAAGATTAAGCAGTTTGCCGAGGCCAACCCCCGCGACGCGAAGGCGCAACTGGCCCGTCGCATCGTTACGATGTACCACGGCGAAGAGGCCGCCGACGCCGCCGAGCAGCACTTTGAGCGGACGGTGGTGCAGGGAGATGTGCCCGACGAGATGCCGGAGGTGGTTCCGGAGCCTTCTGAGGGCGACGAAGTGGGGCTGCTGAACCTCATGCGCCACGCGGGGCTCACGGACTCGAACAGTGAAGGCCGACGGATGATTGAACAGGGGGCTGTTGCCATCGACGACGAGAAGGTGACCGATACGGGCCGCTTCATCGACGTGCCTGCGGAGGCGCCGTTTGTCCTTCGGGTGGGGAAGCGCCGCTTTGCCCGCATTGTGCCGTCGGAAAACGGGCAGTAGCAGCGCACAGGGTCCGGTTTCTGAGAAGGGCAGCCTCCGAGAAGGGCAGAAGGGGGACTCCGGCCACAAATCGTGGCGTAAGCGCTCCGAGATGGAGCGGCGAGGAGGGCTAAACATCCCCTCCGTACACACCGCCTCAGTTCACCACCACGACCTTCCGAGTGGTCACGAACGTTTCTCCCCGGAAACGAAGGAAGTAGGGGCCGGACGGCAACGAGGTCGTGGGAATCTGGACCTGCTGCTCGAAGCCTGCCTCCACCTCCTCGCTATTGAGAAGCACCCGCACCCGCCGCCCAAGCACGTCGTAGAGCGCAACGTGCACGGTCTGGGTTTCGGTGAGCACGAACCGAGTCTTGGGGACGGACCGTGAGGGGCCGACGGTCAAGCCGCCGTTTTCGATCTCGATGGCGGGCGGGAGCACCGCGGCGCGGGGCGGGGTGGCGCGGTCGGAGCGATTGCCGGCTTCGTCCTGCGTCACAAGTGCAAAGAAGTAGCGGCGGCCCTGCTCCAGTCCGTCTGAGGCATCCAGCACCATCCGTTCTGGAGTGTTGGCCGAGGCCGGCGACGGAACGCCCTGCACGCGCGTGGCCTGTGCAAAGTTGCTCGCCGTTTCGATGCGCGTCGTGTCGTAGCGCAGGTCGTACCGATCGGCCGTGCCCTGGCGCCCATCGTCGCCGGAAGCCCTCCACCGCAGCACCACCTTGCGGGAGGAGGGATCCACACGATCCACGCGTAGGCGCCGCACGGCAGCGGGAGGCGTGCGGTCATTGGCGACCTGCGGGCGGCCGTCGAGGGTGCGTGTCCCGGTGCCTAGAGGATCCAAGACATTGGCAAGCGTGGTGCCGTTGTAGTCGCCGTTCTCGAAGCCCATAGCGAGGCGGCCGTACCAGTCCGGCTCGTCGTTGTCGTCGGGGGCTCCTTCGAAGCCGCACCCGGCCCGCCCTCCGGAGAGCACGCCGACGATGCGCTCGTCCTTGTTAAAGAGAGGACCGCCGGAGGACCCTCCCTCGGTGGTGCCTGTTTCCCAGTTGCCCACGCGCAGATGCGTAGTGTCGCCCGGCGTGCCGAAGCCCGTGATGCGCGTGGAGTCGCGGTCGAAGCTGATGCGCTTGCCGTCGCCCGAGGGGTGATGGATGCTCACGCCCTCTGCGGTCGCGGTGTACGCGCGGTCCCACCCGCTGAAGTACACGTCGTAGCTGGGGGGAATCACATCATCGACCTCCACAAGGGCCAAGTCGGGCGCGCCGCTGATCTGTCCGCTTCCGTGCCAGTTGCCGGCGCGGGCGCGCAGCACAGCGCCGGAGGAGGTCTGATCGCCCGGGTCGTCGGACGTCTCCATGCCATTTTCGGGGCTGCCCAGGGCACGGCAGGTCTGGTTTTGGTAATTCCAGTAGAACACCATGGAGGCCGCCTGCTCGGGCGTGGAGACGCAGTGCTCGGCGGTGAGAAAATACGGCGTTTTGTCCTCGGCCGTGTTGTTGACCAGGGCGCCGGAGCAGAAGAACGTGCTCCCGTTCTCCTCGAAGGTGTACCGGGCAACCGAGCGGACCTGTTCGCGCCACGGGTCGGCCTCTTCGCAGGCCACGTCGAGGTTGCAGCTTCCGGATTTGGGGGCGGCGTCGGAGGAGCGGCCCGGCAGGGGGCGGTAGCCGTGGACGACGTGGCCCACCGTCAGGGCCACGGCGGAGCGTTGTCCCGCGGGCACTTCCAGCTCCAGGACGATCCGGTCGCCCTGGACCCGCGGCGTCCAGTGCTGGCCGGCGGTGGCGTCGGCTGCCGTGTAGGGGCCGTGGGGGGGAGCGTCGCCGGGGCCGTGTGCATACAGGGCCGCGCCTTCCGGCAGTTCGAAGACCGAAAACCCGACGCTCATCGAGACGGCCCCTTGCGATGTCAGACGCAGGCGCCACAGCCAGGCGCCCGACGGCAGGCGCTCCCACGTTCCGTCGCGGGCGCTTGTGTACCGGGCATCGAGGGCGCGGCCATAGCGGTACGGGCCCCTCTGGTCGGACCGGGCACGGTCCTCGGCCCGGAGCGCTGCCACATCGACGGTGGGGAGCGTGTACTGGGTCACTTCCGCGGCGGTCTGCACGGAGGCGTATCGCTGAGAGGGCGGGATGGAGTGCTGCGCGAGCGTGGACGTGGCCCCGGCCAGGAGGACGCAGAGCACCACCGCGAGAAGGCGGTGAGTCATGGACGGTGACAGGCAGAATCGAGGAAGAACGAGTTACTCGGAGCGGCCGTGCTGCTGCACGCGCTCATCCATGTCCGCCACCGTGTCGGCAAGGTCGCGTTTGTAGTCCTGCATCTGCGCCCGCAGGTCCGGGCTGCGGGTCCCCAGGATCTGCACCGCAAGCAGGGCGGCATTGTCCGCGGCGTTGATGGCGACGGACCCGACGGGCACGCCGCCGGGCATCTGCACAATGGACAGGAGGGAGTCGATCCCACTCATGGTGCTGGTTTTGACCGGGACACCCACGACGGGAAGGGGGGTGGCGGCGGCCAGCATGCCGGGCAGGTGGGCGGCGCCGCCCGCGCCGGCAATGAGTACCTGAACGCCGCGCTCATGCGCCGTCTCGGCGTATTTGTGCATTGCGCCGGGGGTGCGGTGAGCAGAGAGCACGCGCATCTCGTAGTCGACCCCGAAGTCGTCGAGCACGTCGGCGGCGTCTTTCATTACGGGGAGGTCCGAGTCGCTGCCCATGGCAATGCCCACGGGAGGGGCGTCGGAAGACATAAGAACGAGGTAGTTGGTGAAGGGGCGGTTCGAAGAGAAAAGGCGCTCAAAGCTCGATGGCGCTGGCCGCCATTTCGGCGCGCTTCCGCACGTTGGCACGGCGCTCGCCCAGGGCCGTGACGTGGCCCATCTTGCGTCCGGGGCGAACGTCCGGCTTCCCGTAGACGTGCACGGCGGCGCCTTCTACGTCGAGCGCGCGCGACAGGCCGGCAGTGCGGGGTGGGGTGCCCTCGCGGCGCCCCAGCACATTCACCATGACCGCCACGGGCTGGTGCAGGGCCGGAGAGCCCAACGGCCAGTCGAGGATGGCCCGCACGTGGTTCTCAAACTGAGACGTGTAGCAGCCTTCGATGGAGTAGTGGCCGGTGTTGTGGGGGCGAGGGGCGAGTTCGTTCACGAGGATCTCGCCATCCGGCATTTCAAACAGCTCCACGGCGATGAGGCCGACTCCCTCCACGGCCTCCACGGCCTTCTGCGCGACGCGGCGGGCCCGTGCGGCGACGGCGTCATCGATGGCGGCGGGCACCTCCACAGCGTGGCAGCGGTGGTTGCGCTGCTCGGTGTAGACCACGGGATAGACCACCTGCTCGCCTCCGGGGCGGCGCGCGACCTGCACGGCCAACTCGCGGTCGAAGTTGGCAAATGCCTCCACCAGGAGGCCGTCCTCGGCGGCGAGGCCGGGCCAGGCCTCCCGCAACGCGTCGGGGGAGTCGACCGTGGCGTTGCCGTACCCGTCGTACGCCCCGCGGTACTGCTTCAGCACCACGGGGTAGCCCAGCGTGTCCGCCGCCTCCAGGGCCGCGTCGGCCGTTGGGCACCGCACAAAAGAAGGAACCGGGCATCCGGCATCCGCCAGGTGCTGCTTCTGCACCCCCTTGTCCTTGATGAGGGAGAGCGTGGCGGGAGACGGCCACAGAGCCGCATCGTCCGGCAGTACGTCCGCGGCGGCCTCCGCGGGCGCCCATTCGCTCTCCACCGTCACCACGTCGCAGTCCGCCACAAACGGGCGCAGCACGTCCGGGTCGGTCCAGTCGCCGACCTGGGCTTCGGCGTAAGGGCGCATCGGGCCGGCGTCCTTGGGCGACAGAAGCTTGGGGGAGACGCTCATGCGGACGGCCTCGGCCGCCATCATCTTGCCGAGTTGGCCGCCGCCGAGGATGCCGATGGAGGGAAAAGCGGATTCCATGCGAGTTGGGCGGGTTGGGGGGGAGCGAAGGGGCACGCAGCGGAAGCAGAAGAGGGCTATGCCGCGTCGGACTCCGGCTCGGTCTCGTCCTCGCCGTGAAGCAGCGCGTCAAGTTCTTGTTCGTCGTCCACGAGCACATCGCGGGCCTTGGTGCCATTGAACGGACCCACAATTCCGGCCTCTTCCAACTGATCGACGATGCGGGCGGCGCGCGTGTACCCCACCGCCAGCTTGCGCTGCAGCAGCGATACAGAGCCCTGTTGGCGGCGCACAATCACGCGGGCCGCCTCTTCGAACTTATCGTCCGTATCTTCCACGCCGAGCGTCTCGTCCGGGCCGTGGCCGGCATCTTGAAGCGAGGGCAGCGTGTAGGCCGTCACGCCGGGCTGATCCGCCACGTACTGCACCACCGTCTCCACCTCCTCCACGCGCACAAACGGCCCCTGTAGGCGCCGCAGGTCGCTCCCACTGAGGAGCAGCAAATCGCCATTGCCCACCAGGTCCTCGGCCCCGCCCTGGTCCAGGATGGTACGGGAGTCCACCTGCGAGGCCACCTCGTACGCGACCCGAGAGGGGAAGTTGGCCTTAATTAGGCCCGTGATGACGTCCACCGAAGGGCGCTGCGTCGCCAGCACAAGATGGATGCCCACCGCGCGCGCCATTTGGGCGAGGCGGGCGATGGGGCCTTCCACGTCGTCCCCGGCCGCCATCATGAGGTCGGCCAGCTCGTCGACCACCACCACCAGGTACGGCATGTGCCGGTGGCCCTCCGTGGGGTCGAGTTCGCCGGCCTGAAATTTTTCGTTGTACCCCGTAATGTTGCGTACGCTGGCGTCCGAGAGCAGGTCGTACCGGGTTTCCATCTCTCGCTCCACGCTTTTCAAAACCCCCGAGGCCTCGTCCACGTCGGTAATCACCGTCTCGTCGATGTCTTCCGGCACCGCGACGAACTGCGTTTCGAGCGGGGTGTACTGCTGGAGCTCAATCTTCTTGGGGTCGATGATGACGAACCGGAGGTTTGCCGGGTGGCAGGCGTAGATGAGGCCTGTGATGAGGGCGTTCAGGCCCACCGACTTGCCCGAGCCCGTGGCCCCGGCAATCAGCAGGTGCGGCATCGTGGTCAGGTCGTCCAAGAAAACCTCGCCCTCAATCGTTTTGCCAAGGGGCAGCGGCAGGTCCAGCTCGCTGTTCTGAAATTTGGTGGTGCCAATGACATCGCGGAGGCGGACCAACTCTCGGTTGCTGTTTGGTATCTCGACGCCGATGGCCGTTTTGCCAGGGATAGGAGCGATCATGCGCACGCCGGGCGCCGCCATGGCCATTGCCAGGTCGTCCTCGAGCGACTTGATGCGGCTGACCTTGACGCCGGGGGCGGGGGTCAACTCGTACCGGGTAACGGTAGGGCCAACAACCGCGTTGATCTCCTCGATCTCGATGTTGTACATGTCCAGCTTATCGAGGAGGATGCGCTTGTTCTTCTCCAGCTCCTCGCGGTCGAGGGTGGGATCGCTGCGGGTGGAGGGGGTCAATAGGTCGAGAGGGGGCGGTGTGTACTCGACATTCGCCGGGGGATCGGGGGCTCGCTCGATTTCATCCGTGGTTTCTTCCTCTACTTGCTCCTGAATGGTCATGGAGACATCTTCGTCCGAGGCGTCCCCCGAGGCGTCCCCCGAGGCGTCCCCCGAGGCGTCGGTAGCGTCATCGGTAGCATCGTTGGGAGGGGGAGGCGGTGGGGAAGACGGCGGCTCTGCGTCCGCGGCATCGGGGGCGGCAGACGAGGCCGGCGGTGTGTCGGGCGTTGCCTCGGACGGCGGTGTGCTGGGGGCAGAGGGCGTCTCCGGCGGGGGCGACATCTCGTCGGGGGGAGGGGGAGAAGACGAGGAGGCGCCGGTGCCGGGACGGAACAGGTCGTTGCGCCGCACCGGGCCGCGCCGCTGTGGCGAGGGGGAGGCAGCGCGGGCTGGCGAGGAGGGGGAAGGAGACGTAGGTGTGCTGCGAGAGTCGGGATGGCTGGAGGCATCGTCGGGCGAGCTGGGGTCTGCGGCAGAGCTCGTGGGCGGCGCAGAGTGCGCGCGAGCATGCGCCCACTGAGCCTGCACGTAATCGGCCGCCGTCGAGGCGCCCTTCACCGCAGCGTCGAGGGCAGTGATGATACGATCGACCGAGCGCTGCACATCGTGGTCTACCACCAGCAAGAGCAGCACGGCCCCCGCCAGCAGCAGGAGGATAAACGACCCCACCGTTCCGAAGACGTTCTGCAGCCACCCTGCAATGCCTACGCCGACGGCTCCCGCCCAGGTCGTGAGAGAGGACGCCAGTGCATGTTCAAACCAACCGAGGAGGGTGGACAGCAAGACGGCTGCGAGCAGCGTAAGCAGCGAGGGATAGAAGAGGGGGCGCAGGGCCTGATGCCGAAAGATGGCGTATCCCCAAACCATTACCAGCCCGCTTAGAAGAAGTACTGCGTAGCCCAGAAGGCCTGGCACGAAGGCGGTTGCAAGGTAGGCGCCCAAGGGGCCCAGGAGATTCTCGGCGGGACCGTTCGCTTGCACCTGATGAGGCGCGAGGACCACGTCGCTCACTTTCGCCTGCTGCAGGAGTGCACGGTCGCCCGCGTGGTAGGACAGGAAGGCGAGCGAGACCAGAAGGGCGGCAACCATCAGCACAAGCCCAACGATCTCAGCCTTCCGCCGCGGCAGGATCCAAAATGCCGTGTCCTCCGGAGAGTGGGGGGAACCTGAGGCGGACATGGATGAGGGCGAGGGGGCAGGGGCAATCGGGGCAGGCGACCGTGCCGGACCCGGCTCTGTGTGGGCTCTGCCGGGGGAGCGACGGCGATGCTTCAGGCATTAAGGTGCGTGCACGGCGGCAAAATTGCAACGACAGCGGAGGCGCCGGGGCAATTGCAGGTGTGCATCCCAGGGGACGCCCTCTCGGCACGGGGGCGTCTCAGATGTGTATTGGCGAAGTGCGTTCGTGCCCCGGATTGCTCTGACAAACAGAAAAACAGCCCGGTCGTCAACGCCACTTCTCAGTTGTTAGAAACGACATCCTCGTACAAACGGAGTCGATTGTCGGTGTAGTAGGGAAGCACTGGCAGGGCGTCGGTGCGGAAGCAATAGTCCAGGTCGGCTTCGTAGCCCTGTGCGGCCAGCCATTCGGCATGGTTGGCCCCACGGAGGGCACTGTCGAGGTTGTTGCGATCGGTATTGTACACGGTGTACGCCGTGTGGGCGGAATCGGTCACGGGGCGCGGCTCTTCGCCCTGCCAGATCCGATCCAGGAGAAGGCCGGCACAGAGGGTATCCTCCAGGGACAGTCGGTTGCGTTGGCCCGCGCACACAATGGTGACCGACTCGGAGGTGCGTCGCACAAAATCGGCCACGCGTCCGGCATTGAGGAAGCAGGCAGCAATGAGGGTAGAGGCCTTTTGGGCCTGCCGCAGTGCCCGGGTGCCATTCGTGGTATTCAGGATCACGTCGCGGCCATCCACCTGCTCGCGCGTATAGTCCGGCGGGGAGTTGCCGAGGTGATAGCCCTCGATCTTTTCCCCATTGCGCTCGCCCCCAAGGCGATACACATCGGGGTCCAGGTTGGCAGCGAGCTTGCCGGCCTGGGCCATGTCGAGCACAGGGAGCACCGCCCGTGCGCCTCGCTCCAGGGCCGTGACGATGGTGGAGCAGGCGCGAAGCACGTCAATGACAATGACCGTACGGCCCTGGACGTCGTCGTCCGAAAGATTGGAATGCGTAAGAAAGACTTCGGCGTCCATTCGGTCGGCAAATTAGATCGCAGAGGAAGGAGGGTGGGGCCGCGGCCCCGGTGCAGGCTACGAGTGTTCGTGGAAGGGGGGCGTGGCAACCTTTACGGAGAAGGTGCGCCGGGGGCCGGCCACGCGGAGGGGGCGCTCCTCCTCGGTATACTCCGGTTTATTGGGAACGTAGCCCAGGCCAATGCCGGTCTCCAGAAGGGGCGATTGGGAGCCACTCGTCACCGTCCCGATGGGCGTGCCGTCCGGCGCCTGGAGCTCGTGATCGTGGCGAGGGATGCCACGCTCGGTGGCCACAAACCCGACGAGGGCACGGTCGGGGCCGCTCTCATGGATGGAGCGAAGCGCCTCGCGCCCGATGAACGCCCCCTTGTCCAGCGTTACCAGCCACCCCAGTCCCGCCTCGTACGGGTTGGTCTCTTCGGTAATGTCGTTTCCGTGGAGGCAGAGGCCGGCCTCCAGGCGCAGCGTGTCGCGCGCGCCCAGGCCAGCCGGCTGCAGGCCGTGGTCTGCCCCTGCGTCCAGGAGAGTTTCCCAGACGTGGGACGCCTGCTCGGCGGGCACGTACAGCTCCAGGCCCGGTTCGCCCGTGTAGCCTGTGCGGGAGAGAAGAGCCGTGTCGCACCCCAAGAACGCCCCGTCCGTTTGCTCCCAAAAATGGTAGTACGAAAGCTCGTTGAGATCGGCGTTCACCAGCGGTTGGGCGATCTGAAGGGCCTTGGGGCCTTGGAGGGCAAGAAGGGCCGTCGTGCCCGAAATGTCTGTCAGCTCCGCCCCCATCGGGTTGTGACGGCGCATCCACTCCAGGTCGCGCGCAATGTTGGCCGCATTCAGCACCATCATGTACTCCGTCTCGCTTCGGCGGTACACGAGGCCATCGTCGATGATCCCCCCGTCCGGCGTACACAGGACCGTGTAGAGCGCGCGTCCGTCGTACAGCGTGGAGGCATCATTGGTAATGAGGTGCTGAACGAACGCAAGGGCTTCTGGGCCCTGAATCAGGACCTCGCCCATGTGACTCACGTCAAACAGCCCCGCAGCGGTGCGCACGGCCATATGCTCTTCAATAATGCCGGAATACTGTACTGGCATCTCGAAGCCCCCGAACGCCATCATCCGAGCGTCTAGGTCGGCGTGGGCCGCGTGCAGGGGGGTTTTGTCCAAGGAGGAGGCAGGGTCGGCCATGGGGCTAAGGCGTCAAAAAAGAAGACAAATGCGATCGGGTCCGCGCTGGAAGGAGGAGAATTCCATGATATCCGTCGCTGACGCCGGAGTCAACGAAGGGGGGATGATTTTGACCGGCGTGTAGATTGAAAGTACTGCGACTTCGTAAGGAACCGTGTGCTCAATGCAGAGGGCGAAGGGGGCACGCTTAAGTCGGTCGGCAAAAAACGTTGCCCCTCCTCATGCCGAGTGGAGCGCCCTGAGCGCCAGCGAGACCGTCCCCTTGGGAGGCGAGGCGGCGTCGGGGCGTTGCGTAGCGAGTGCCCCTGGGGGAATCTCTCGGAAGAAGGGCGGGGACGAGCCTTCACGGACGGCATCCGCTTGATGCAACGAGAATGCCAAGGGATGCCCTGTGGGCCTGCCCCCCTCCGCTCCCTGCTCGTCGGTCGGTCAGAACGACTCTTGAATGCACGTATTTTTGCGGATCTGCTTAAACTCGTATACAACAGTGTCGAAACAGCCGGGGCGAGAAGGCACCCTATCTATAGTATCAGGTAGAACTGGTATCGGGTAGAGCGCGAGAAGGGCCGGTAGGATTTTCGGCCCTGGCCGGGGACACGTCCAGCCGATGTCGCCCCATAGAGGCGTTGGCCGCCAGCTTTGCTACGGACGTCGGGCCTCAAAGCCAGCCGCCGTGAGCGCCTCCACCGCCCCAGAGGCGTCCTGGGCCGTTTCAAAAGCAAGGCGGAACGTCCCGCCCGTTCCCTCCCGGATCGTTTGCAGCTCAATGTCCTTGATGTTGATCTCCGCCTCCAAGAGGCAGGAGGTAATGTCGTGGAGCACGCCCGGCTCGTCTGCGGCGCGCACGTAAATGTCGGACAATGGATGCAGAAAGCCTTTGCGGTCGCGCGGAATAGCGTCGCGTGCCGTGCGCGCCGCATCGAACTGCTCCGCCAGCGCCTCCAGGTCGTCCTCCAGGAGGCGGCTGCGGAGGGTGCCCAAGAGACGCCGGAAGCGGCTCAAGGCATCGTGGATGGCCCCTTCATTGCCCACGAGCACGTCGCGCCACATCGAGAAGGGCGATTCGGCAATGCGAGTCATATCCCGGAATCCGCCGCCAGCAAGTTCCAGCGCGAGCGACTCATCGGCGTCCTGGTCGTCCGTGGCTGCAGCCAGCCGCACGAGCGCCACGGCCAGCAACTGCGGAACGTGGCTCACCGCGGCCACAAGGCGATCGTGGCGCTCTGCCCCGAGGACCATGGGGCGTGCCCCGCTGGCGTCTACCAAATCCAGGAGAGGAGCGAGGGGGCCCTCCAGAGCGGCCTGGTCTGTGCCGTTTGGCAGGCAGAGGACGTAGGCGGCATTTTCAAACAGGAGCGGATCTGCGTGATCGATGCCGCCCTGTTCGGCGCCGGCCATCGGGTGGCCGCCGAGGAACGAGACGTGGGGCGGCAGCACGTCGTGGGCCTGGTCGAGCACGGGCTGCTTCACCGAGGCGACGTCCGTTACCAGGCACCCACGGGGCAGGTGGTCGGCGATGGTATCGAGAAGGCGGACGGTGGTGGCAAGGGGCGTGGCAAGCACAACGGCATCGGCGTCCGCGACGGCAGCGACGGGGTCCGCAGCTTTTTTGTGGATGGCGCCGCGCGCTTCGGCCTGGGCCAGCACCTCTGGGCGGTCATGACCTACGATGGTACTGTCGGGACGCCTCTGGGTCCAGGCCAGTCCCAGCGATCCGCCGATGAGGCCGGTTCCGAGAATAGCAATCCGATCCAACATGCGAGGTGTGCGGCGGGGCGAGGGAGCAATGGGGAGTGAGTCCGTGCATGCACGTTGTGGACCGTCGAGTGTTCTTTTGGGGCCGCCTGGTGGAGACAAAATCGGTCCGTCAGGGGCGGGACGGCAGGCCTCTACCACGTGCGAGCGACCGCTGGGCCACTCAGGGGGGCGCTGTGCGGCCCGCCTGCAAAAAACAAACGAAAGAAGCGCTTCCTCTTCGCGGGAGAAATGGGGATCGTCGCTGCGGCGTTGTATCCTCAAGCATACGCAGCTTTTTCGTTGAGGAAGCCGCGTTCACAACTCTTCGGACCAGCACGTCAAAGCCATGATCAAGAAGGTCAACAAGCGCGACAGCAACCAGGTGAAGGTTACCTTTGTCCTCCCGGATGATCATCCGTACGGGGATGATCTCTCCGTGGCAGGTGATTTTAACGACTGGACCCCGGGCGAGCACCGGTTTGTGCGCCGGAGCAACCACACCTACAGCACCAATGTGATGCTCGAGGAAGGGAAGCGGTACGCCTTCCTGTATCACAGCGATGCAGACGGGTGGATCACGGAGGACGACGCCGATGACTTTGTGTCGAATGAGTTTGGCACGACGAACTGCATCGTGACGACGTAGCCGTGCGCGGCTGGTGCCGTCGGGCCTCCAGGCTGGGGGGCGGTCTATGCGGACAGCGCATCCGCCACTTCGTCGGCGGGCACCGATGGGTTGAAGCTTGCGGTGCGCGTGTCTTGCAACAGCACGCAGGTGCCACGGGGCGAGACGACCAGGCGCTCGGGAGGGTCCGTTTCGGTGGGGAGGAGGACCTGCACTGTTTCATCTTTCGCGGCGGCCTTTTCACGCATTTCGGTGATCCGTGCCGCCGTGGGGGGCGTCTCAAGTGTCGGAAGGTCCTGAAGATCGGGCATGGGAAGGGGAGGGGTGATGAGAAGAAAAGGGCGTCCTTCGTGGGGGAGGATGCGGGAAGAAGCAGTCTCCCTTCCGGCTTCAGCCGGGGGAGAAGTCCGGCCCCAAGGCAAGGGGGGCTGCGTCGCGAGGGAGGCCGCGTCATGGGGACTCACAGCCGACAGACCGCCGAAAGACGGTTCCTGCCCCCCGATGGGCTGTCGGCCGCCGTTTCTCCAACGCAGGTCTCCGAGTGCATCCCTCACAACGCCCCCTACGATGCGGGGCGGAGGAGACGAGGCTGGAGCGCGTCGTATTGAAGAGCGCTGCTCAGCCATTATCGCTGGGCTTGCGGAGGCTGGTGACGAACACAAAGCCGTCGGGATTGCGCACCGCCAATCGGAAGGCCTCGCCAGGAGAAACGCGGCTGTACGCATCCAGAAAGGCCTCCATGTCCGCGATTTCTTGTCCCGCCATCTCAAAAATAATTTGGCGGGGCTGCAAGCCGGAGTCGCGAATCATAGGGTTGGACTGGTCCACACCCGTGATGAGCACGCCCTCGTCTCGGCGGAGGCCCAACCGCTGAGCAATCTCCGGCGTCACGTCCTGAAGCTGCAGGCCCAGTTGCTCCTCCATCGCGTCCTGGGAGGACGGCCCGTTGCCGTTCCCCGAGCCGGCAGAGGCCATATTCGTGCGCGAGCCCAGCGTCACCGTCAGCGTCTGCGACTCGCCGTCGCGGTTGATGCGGAGCTCCACCTCGTCGCCCGGGCGCATGCTGGCGATCTGGTTGCCCAGCTGCAGGTAGTTGTTGAGGGGAGTCCCGTCGATCGCTGTGATGATGTCGCCGGCCTGAAGCCCCGCCTCCTCCGCCGGGGTGTCATTCTCCACCTGCGACACCACCGCCGATCCCTGAGGCAGCTCTTCATTCTGGACGAGCGACTGCGGCGCCTCGCCGTACCGAATGCCAAGGTAGGCGCGCTGGACATCACCTTCTTCGATGATTTGCGTGGCCACGCGCTTCACGGTATTGGCAGGGATGGCAAACCCGATGCCCTGATACCCGCCAGTGCGGGAGGCGATGGCCGTGTTAATGCCCACGAGACGCCCCCGCAGGTTGATGAGGGGCCCGCCCGAGTTGCCGGGGTTGATGGCGGCGTCGGTCTGGATGAAGTTGCTCACCCCGCTGCTCTGCTGCGGGCTGGGACCGCGCTGCGGCATGGAGCGCAGCCGACCGAGCGCGCTGATGATGCCGGCGGTAACGCTGTTGTTCAGGCGCGGGTCGAGGGGAGAGCCAAACGCCATGACCCATTGCCCGACGCCCAACTGATCCGAGTCGCCAAAACTGACAGCCTTTAGGTCTGAGGCATCAATCTTGAGCACAGCAAGGTCGCTGTACGGGTCAGTGCCCACGACCTCCGCGTCGTACTGGGTACCGTCGAGCGTTCGCACGCTCAGCTGTTCGGCATCCTCGATGACGTGGTTGTTCGTGATAATGTGGCCGTCGGAGCGCACGATGACGCCCGAGCCCAGCCCCTGTCGCACCTCGGGCTGGGAGCGGCCCTGGGGCCCGCCAAAGAAGCGCTCGAACGGGGTGCCTTCGAACGGATTCATGCGGCGCTGCTCCACCACCTGGGCTGCTCGGATCTGGACGACGGCCGGGTTGACCGAGGCGGCCACCTTGGAAAAGGCCGTTTCGAAGTCCCCGGGCATGGTGGCGGCGGATTGCTCAATGGCGGTGGAGCCATCGAGGGGAGCGGCCTGACTGGAGGTCCCTACGGCCTCGCCGGCGCCAAAGAGGTTGGCGCTGGCGGTGGCGAACAGGATGCCGGCCAAAAAGGCACCGCCAACGACGACGGCAAGAGAGACTTTGCCTTGTGTGCTCATGGAGAAGCGAGGAGTCGTGCAAATAAGTGTGCGAACGGCGGGTGTAGCTCGGCCCGCAGCGAAAGGAATCTACTCATTGGTATCAACGAACGGCCCCCGTCGGTTCGTACCGCCCCGAACGACAGGGAATGCCTCTACGAAGGCCCCTGAGCGAAGATGCAGGGGGCTTTGTGAAGGCGAGTCGGGAACGTAACAGCCCCGGCACAATTAGGCCTCGCCCGGCACCCCCGGCTCCGTCATGCGGCGCACATCCAGGTACTCGTCCAGCTCCGCGTCACTCAGCAGGTCCATCGACTTTACGACTTCGCGCACACTCTCGCGCTCGGCCGCAGCGGTCTTGGCCACCGTGCTGGCCTGGTCGTACCCAATCGCGGTGTTGAGGGCCGTAGCGATTGAGGGGTTTAGCTCCAGCAGCTCGCGGCACCGTTCACGGTCGGCCTCAATGCCCTCTATGCACTTGGTGCGGAACGCGCCGACACTATTGGCCAGCAGGTCGATGCTCTGAAGCATGGCGTGCGCCATCACCGGCATCATCACGTTCAGCTCAAAGTTTCCGTGCGTGTTGGCCATCGTGATGGTCTGGTGGTTGCCGGTGACCTGCGTGGCGACCATCATCACCTGCTCGCTCTGCACCGGGTTCACCTTGCCCGGCATGATGGAGGAGCCGGGCTGGATCACGGGCAGCTTGAGTTCGCCGAGGCCGCTGGTGGGGCCGCTGGAGAGGTGGCGAAGGTCGTTGGCAATTTTGAGGAGGGCCGTGGCCAGCGTGTTGAGGGCGCCGTGGGCGTCGAGGTATAGCTCCTTGCCCGCCTGCTGGGCAAAGTGATTATCGGTTTTGTGGAAGGCGAGGCCGGTGGCGTCGGTGAGGCGCTGCAGGGCCGTCTCGGGAAAGCCATCGGGGCAGTTGAGGCCAGTGCCGGTGGCAGTGCCGCCAAGTGTAACCTCCCCGAGGCGCTCTGAGGCCTCTTGGATGCGGTCGATGGCGTGCTGGATCTGGGCCGCGTAGCCGCCGAACTCCTGCCCGAGCCGCACGGGCGTAGCGTCCATGAGGTGCGTGCGGCCGCTCTTTAGGACGTCGTCGAAGGCCTCGGCCTTGGCGGCCAGGGCCTCGTGCAGAGCCTCCAGGGCGGGCAGCAAGTCCCGCTCCAGCCCCATCCGCGCGGCCACGTGCAGGGTGGTCGGAATCGTATCGTTCGACGACTGCGACATGTTGACGTCGTCGTTGGGGTGCACGGCCTTGCTCCCGCGCGCCTCCCCCATTTTCTCGGAGGCGCGGTTGGCAATCACCTCGTTGGCGTTCATGTTGGTGGAGGTGCCGCTTCCGGTCTGGAAGATGTCGACCACAAACTCGTCGTCGTGGGCGCCGTCGATGACTTCCTGGGCCGCCTCGGCGATGGCGTCGGCCGTCTCGGGGGCGAGCCGCCCGAGGGCGTGGTTGGCGTGGGCGGCCGCCTGCTTCACGTGGCCGAGTGCAGCGATAAAGCGACGCGAAAACCGCAGGTCACTGACGGGAAAGTTGTCCTTGGCCCGTTGCGTCTGGGCGCCGTAGAGGGCGTCGGCGGGCACGCGCACGTCGCCCAGGGAGTCGCGTTCGGTGCGGTAGTCGGTGCTCATGGGAGGAAGAAAGGGTCGTGAGCGAGAGGCGAGAGGGGCGGTCCAACTTCGGGCTTGTCAGGTTGAGGTTCAACGAATTACGGTGTTGAGGATGTGCGAAGGAGCCAGGGGGGTCTTCCGTTAAGGGGCACCCATAGGCTTCTTCGCAGTGAGAATGCGAGTTCAACACGGATATTCTCCCCCGAGGGGCTTCCGGTTCTGTGAGTGCGGGTATCGTCTTGCGAGGCATGTGGGAATGCGGGGGCACTCCTTCCCGACCGCACTCCGAAAGCTGCCGCTTCCGGCAGGCTTGCCCGAAGGAGCGGACGGACCAGAGTCTCGCAGGCAGAACACGGGAGGCATCTCCGGGGGCAGGGGGCCGACAGGGTCTCGATCCGAGTGGTCGATGTGAGGGCACCCCCGGCAGGATTGGCCTGCGTAATCCGGCGAGCGGAGACCCGCTGCGTGTCAAGGTCCCGGGCTGGCCCGGGAAGAGACAGAAGAAAAACGAACAACAGAAGAGCGACGAACGCATGTGGGCAACATGCGGGAAGGGCGCCACATGAATGAAAAAGTGACGTATCTTAACGATTCGGCACCGGGGCGCGGTTCCGGGATGGAGAATCAGAGCAGAGACCGGAAGTCGGGCCGGAGCAGGGCGCGAAGGGGAAGTGCCAGAGCCATGCTGGCGGGAGAGTAGAGGTAGAAAAATCTTTCTGGGCAGATACGACTTTGACCTTTTTTCCGACTAATACCGAGAGAGCCTTCGCGTCATGTACAAACTATCCTGGGTCCATAGTCCGTTGATCTCGCGCCTACTCCAGGATCTCCAGAGAGAGTTGAGGCTCATTACTGATAGAAACGTCGTAATTTCGGGTAGATGGGTCGTACAAGGTGTCGCTTTTTTCAGTTCTATCACGCTTCTTACCTGTTCGGTCGCCGAGACTTTGGTTCAGAAAAGCCCCCGTGTCCTCCTGCCCGGAGCGCTCGCTAAGCATGGTTGGAAACCTCCGAGTGCCTACACATTGTCCTCCTTTTCATGGGTGAATGCCTGTGGGGCTTGTCCACGCATCCGAATCAGAGCTTTGTTCGAACATACGAAACGTTTGGATTAAAAGCTTAAAGAAGGCACTTCTGATCCATTCCTGGGTGGTTGATTGAGGAAGAGAAAGTTCTTGAAATCTGGCCGCCGATTGCTTAAGGTGGCATTGCTTTAGGTCGTAAAGGCAAAAAACCCCAAGAACCGTTTTCGCCGAGCTCAGGAGGAAGTGCCTCAGAAGGACTCTGATGCATCTCAGTGACTTCGTCGACCCTTCGATTGACAGTCGATCAAGATGGTGCCGATTCAAAAAATTATGCCGGTCTGTTTAGTACCTGCTTAGCGTTCTACAACCGAAAGCAACTAACGAAGACTTAAGTACGCGATTCTGTACCGCGTTGTGCACACACCATAATAGACATCAAAGAAAAGACATGACACGCTTCCTTCCCTCTTTCTGGATCACTATGCTCGTGCCCCTTCTGCTGGTTGCGCCGGCCCAGGCACAGGAGCAGGCGGAGCTAACAGGGACAGTTCGCGCCGCCGACACCCAGGGGCCGCTGCCTGGGGCAAACGTGGCCGTGGTGGGCACAGACGTCGGAACGAGCACGGACGCCAACGGCCGGTTTCGGATCACGGGCCTGGGGAGCGGCCGGTACGACGTGCGGGTGTCGTTCGTCGGCTACCAGCCACAGACGCGGGCGGTCACCCTCCGGCCGGGCGACGCCACGACCCTAACCGTGACCCTGGAGCCGAGCCCGGTCGTGGCGGACGAGTTGGTAGTTACCGGCTCGAAGCGTCAGGAAAAGGTATTGGAGGCACCGGTTCAAGTAGAGGCTCTTAGTGCTGAAGACATCGAAACGTCCGGCGGGGGTACGTTTCTCTCCGCGATGTCTACCCTGAAGGGGGTAGACTTTGCGCGGGTTGGGATCAACGGCCAGTCAATTTCTACGCGGGGCTTCAACAACAACTTCAACACGCGCCTGCTGCAGATGAAGGACGGGCGCGTGGCGCAGCTGCCGGGCACGGGCCTGCCGCAGGGCAACTTCCTGCCCACCTCCGAGCTCGATGTGGAGCAGGTGGAGGTGGTGGTGGGGCCGGCGTCGGCCCTCTACGGCCCCAACGCGCACACCGGTGTGGTCAACGTGATTACCAAGAGTCCGTGGGACGAGTCGGGCGTGGCGCTCAACGTGCGGGGCGGGCAGGAGGATCTGCTTGACTTCAACGGGCGCGTGGCCGGGACGGTCAACGAGAACTTCGGCTGGAAGGTGACGGGGCAGTACATGACGGCCAACGACTACAAGCCGCCGACGGGCAGCCCCAATGCGGAAGCCTCGGATTCGACGCACTTTTTCGGGGCAGGAAATGTGTTTAATGAGCCTGCTCTCGTTGAAGACTACGACATTTCGTCCGTCCGAACGGAGGGCAGTCTCTACTACCGCTTCGCCGATGGCTGGCAGGCGGAGGCCACCTACGGCTTTTCCGAAAACGACAATTTCGGCGTCACGAACAACGGCCGCAATCGCATTCTCGACTGGCAGGTGCAGTACCAGAGCCTCCGGGTGACCGGAGACCACTGGTTTGCGCAGGCCACACACACGTCCAACGATGCGGGCAACACCTACCAGATTAACGGTGTGGCGTCCGGGGCAGAATCCGTGTATGCCACGGCAATTCAAGACGGGGCATCGCCCAGTGCCGCACGCCAGCAGGTGCTGAGTCAACTGCCGACACTCCGGGAAAACAACCGGTTCGTAGACAAGGGCGAGCTGTGGGACTCGGAGATTCAGTACAACAACAGCTTTGGGGTCGGAGGAGGCACCCTTGAGTTTGTGACTGGGGGGCAGTATCGGCGCTACCTTCCCGATTCGGAAGGGACGTTCCTGGCGGATGCTGCCGGGCAAGACATCGACCAGACGGAATACGGCGGATATCTGCAACTCGATTACCGCCCGACGGACGTGCTCCGCATTAATGCGGCCGTCCGAGTGGACGAGCACAGCGAGTACGACGCTCAGTTTAGTCCGAAGGCGGCCATGGTGTACACGGTGGCGCCCAGTCACAACGTGCGCGTCGGCTACAACCGGGCGTTCAAGAGTCCGACGATTCTAAACAACAGCCTCTTTATCAGCGCACCTGGGCTGGGGCCGGTCTTTCGGGGCAACAGCGACGGATTTACGATCCGCGAGGGACCGACGACAAACGCCAGCGTGGACCGTGAGATCGATCCGCTCCAGCCCGAGGAGGTCAACTCCGTGGAGGTGGGATACAAAGGCGTCTTCGGACAACAGCTGTTCGTAAACGTGACGGGCTATAACTCCTGGTACACCGACTTTATCAGTCCGCTCACCCAAGTGGCGAATCCGGCCAATCCCAATGGCCCAACTTTTGGGTTCGAGAACGGCCAACTGACGCCTCCTGAGGCCGATCAGCCGAATGGGTTCCTCTGGACGTACTTCAACTTCGGAAGTGCCACGGTGCGCGGGCTCGACTTCGGGATTCGGTACGCCGCGAGCGAGAGGCTGGAGCTTTCCGGCAACCTGTCCCTCATCGAGCTCAGTGATTTCGACCAGGGAGACGCTGACGATCCGCTGTTGCTCAACGTGCCGACGACGAAGGTGAAAGGCTCGGTGACGGTGCGCGACGTCGGCTTTGACAACTACTTCGTGAGCGCCAGCGGACGCTGGAAATCGGCGTACACGTTCCGGTCCGGGTACTGGGACAGCCAGACGTTTTACAGCGACGGCGAAATTCCGAGTCGCTTCACGGCCAACCTGACGGCGGGGTACACGGTGCCCAACACCGGCGTCGACCTGAAGGCGAGCGTCACCAACCTGTTCGATACCAACACGCCCGACGTGCTGGGCGCGCCGGAGACTGGGCGGCTGTTCTGGGTATCGGCGACGTACAACTTCCGCGGGCTCGACTTTTAACCGACACGGCGGGGTGACACCATCGCCCTGGACCGGGGCGGGGGAGCTGTGCAAACCGACATCACACCAACACCCGAGACTCATGAGCACCGACAATCGACTGGCTGGACGAACGGCGATCATTACGGGGGGCGCGCAGGGCATTGGGCGGGCCACGGCGCACCGCTTTGCGGCGGAGGGTGCCGCCGTGATGCTGGCCGACGTGGAGACAGAGGCGGGGCACGAGGCCGTGTCGTCCATCGAGGGCGCGGGCGGAACGGCCGCCTTCACCAAGACGGACGTGACGGACCTGGGGCAGGCGCAGGCCCTGGCCGAGACGACCGTGGAGCAGTTCGGCGGGATCGACGTGCTGGTGAACAACGCCGGCATCACGCGCGACGCCACCCTCAAGAAGATGAGCGAGGAGGCGTTCGACCAGGTGGTGGACGTGAACCTCAAGGGCGTGTTCAACTGCACGAAGGCGGCCCGACCGCATCTCGTGGAGAGCGACGCGGGGCGGGTTCTGAATGCCGCGTCCATCGTGGGGCGCTACGGCAACTTCGGGCAGACCAACTACGTGGCCACGAAGTCGGGCGTCATCGGGATGACGAAGACGTGGGCCCGCGAGTTTGGGCGGGACGGGGTGACGGTGAATGCGGTGGCGCCCGGGTTCATCGACACGGACATGATGGAGTCGGTGCCCGAGAAGGTGATCGATGGGCTGACCGACCGGACGCCGCTGGGGCGATTGGGGGATCCCG
The DNA here is from genome assembly GCA_913056185.1 of uncultured Bacteroidota bacterium. Classification (GTDB taxonomy): domain Bacteria; phylum Bacteroidota; class Rhodothermia; order Rhodothermales; family Salinibacteraceae; genus Salinibacter. The sequence continues at coordinate 5,702 of CAJXLV010000024.1, read as the reverse complement.
AAGACATTGCGAATGCCTACTGCTTCCTGGCGAGCGACGAGGCGGCGTTTATTACCGGGGCCGTGATTGCCGTGGACGGGGGACTTGTTCTGTGAGGGTGGAAGGTTGAAGGGGGAAGCTTGAAGGTTGCGACGGAAAAATCATCAGCGGACGTCCAAGATGGATTCAGCAAGACGTACCACCATAGCGGGGACCGGGCTGTATGCGCCGGAGCGGATCGTGTCCAATGAGTACTTCAATGAGCTCTACGGGGAGGACGTGGACGCCTTTCTGCGGGAGAACCGCAACATCAAGGAGCGGCGGTACGCGGCGGAGGATCAGGCGACCTCGGATTTGGCCGCGGAGGCGGCGCGGGACGCGATGGCGGATGCGGGAATTGAGCCCGCCGACGTGGACCTGCTCCTCGTCTCCACCGACACGCCCGACCAGATTTCCCCCTCCACCGCCGCCGTCGTGCAGGACAAGCTCGACGCTCGCACCGCGGCCACGTTCGACATCAACACCGCCTGCGCGGGCTTCGTGACGGCCCTCGACACGGGGCGCAAGTTCCTGGAAGCCGACGACCAGTACGAGCACGTCCTGGTGATTGGGGCGTACCTCATGAGCCGCTTCATTGACTACGACCAGAAAAACATCGCCTCCCTCTTTGCCGACGGGGCGGGCGCCGCCGTGCTCACGCCCACGACGGGCGAGGACGGCATCCTCACGTCCACGCTCGTCTCGAAGGGGGAGTACCACGACTACATGGGCGTCTACGAGGGCGGCACGGCCTGCCCGATTGCCGCCGAGAACGGCGAGACGCAGCGGCTCGAATTCCGCAAGGACTTCCCCGAGGGCTTCAACCCGGACCACTGGACGGACCTGGTGCGCACGCTCACCGATCGGCTGAACGTGACGCCCGAGGACGTGGACCGCTACTTCTTCACACAGATCAACATCCTCAGCATCCGCGAGACATTGGACCGGCTGGGCCTGCCGCACGACCGGGCGCACAACGTGATGGACCGGTTCGGCTACACGGGGAATGCTTGTGTGGCGATGGCGATGGCCGACGCGGCGGACAAAGATCTGCTCTCGCCGGGCGATCTCGTGGTGATGATTGCGTCGGGCGGCGGGGCGGCGCTGGCGGGGATGGCGTTTCGGTGGGGCGGCGATGCTTAGCGGCATCGGTATGGAAGGATGGACGAATGGACGTCTGGAGGCTTCGCGACCTCCGCATTGCGTCCACACCTCCACACGTACACACGTACAAACTGCGGAGCAATCATGGGTGAGACGGCGATTGCGTGGGGCTTTTTTGTGGTGTACCTGGGGGCCATCGGGGGGGCGGCCACCGTGGGCATCCAGAAGGTGACGGGGTTTGACTCCTTCAGCGTGGGGAGCCGGGAGGTGAGCCCGGTGCTCGTGGGCCTGTCGCTGGCGGCCAATCTCACGAGTGCGGCCACCTTTATCATCAATCCCGGGCTGATCTACCTCTACGGCCTGAGCGGCGTGCTGGGCTACGTGGTGGCGATGCCGCTGGGGCTGTTTCTGGGCCTCGTCGTCTTTTCGAAGGCCTTCCGGCGGGTGGGGGACGAGGTGGAGGCCCTCACGGTGCCGCAGTGGATCGGGGATCGCTTCGGGGACTACCGGCTGACGGTCTTTTTCGCGGTGTCGAGCCTGCTTCAAATTGCGTTCCTCGTGCTCATCACCGTCGGTCTCACGCGCGTGCTGTCGAACGTGCTCGCCGTGCCGATGGGGGTGGCGATGGCGATGGCGCTGGGCATTCCCCTTCTCTACATCGCCATCGGCGGGGCCAGCGCCCACACCCTCACCAACAGCGCCCAGGCCGTGCTCATGCTGGTGGTGGCGTTCATCATGCTGGGGTCGGGCGTCACGTACTTTGCCGAGGGCCTCGGCGGCTTCGTGGACCGGCTGGCGAGCATCGACCCGGTGCTGGCGCAGCCCACCAATCCGGAGAGCCTGCTCTTCCGCGACTGGTTCGAGGTGGTGGTGTGCAACCTGTGCATCGGCTTCGCCATCGTGAACCAGCCGCACGTGATGTCGAAGGCGCTCTACCTGAAGAGCAAGCAGGACGTCAACCGCTACCTCACCACCGGCATCGCCGTACTGGTGGTGTTCTTCGCGGTGATGCTCGTGGGCCTCTACGCCCGCATCCTGATGCCGGGTGCAGGCATCGAGCCGGACTCGGTGGTGCCCACGTACATCGTCGAGGTCTTCGGGCCGTGGCTGCGGTCGGTGATCCTCATCGGGCTCGTGGCGGCGGGCTTCTCCACGATGGAGGGGCTGATGGTGGCGCTCTCTACCATTTTTACGAACGACATCTACCAGCCGCTGGCCGAGCACCTGGATGCGCTGTCGGGGGAGGAGATCGAGGTGCGGGCCGTGCGCTACAGCCGGGTCTTCCTCGCGGTCCTCGTGCCCGTGGTGGCGCTCATCTCGTGGGGGCAGATCGTAAACCCCAACCTCTCGGTCGCCATCCTGGGGCAAAACGGGGTCTACGCGCTCTTCTCGGCCACCTTCGTGCCGATTCTGTTCGGCATCTTCTCGGAGCGCATCACGAAGGAGGCAGTCTTTGCCGCGGCCACCACGGCCCTCGTCGTGCACTTTGGCACGTACTACGGGGAGATCACGATGTACCACAACAACCCGGCGGTGCCGGCCACCTTCGCCCTGGGCGCCAGTGTGCTCGTGGCGCTCGCGGTGATGACGGCGCAAGGGCGGTGGACAGCGGATCTGAGTGTGGAGGCGGAGGGGGCGGCAACTGCGTCCTCTGAATAAGTCGGAGAACGGATCTCAGGCAAGCGATCTCGGAGAGAAGGTCCGAAAAGGAGGCCACCATGGCTTTGAAGCAATCGGCGCCTCGGAGGTCCGGAGGCCCGGAACGAGCGAAATTTGACCTGTCCGACCGCGAAGCGAGAGGTTGCCGAACTTCAGTGTAGGGACGAAGACCTCAGTCGATTTCTTCACAGGAGCCCCTTGTGGGTCATCCTCTGGGCCTTGATTTTTAGCCCCTTTTGTGTCGAGGCAAAAGGTATATCAGCACGAATGGACTGCACCTAGGACGGAATGGTCTCTACGAGATAAGCGCACAGCGAAAGAAGACGTCGAAGGTGGGCCGATCACTGAAAAACGATTTCCTGTACTCTATGCCCCGAACGGACTGGCTCAGTCGAAATGCCCTCTACACCCCCGACGCCCCAGCGCTCGTGTGGGCGCCCACGGGCGAGACGTACACCTACGCCGAGCTCCACCGGGCCGGCGCGCGACTGGCAAAGGGACTGGCGGAGCGGTTCGCCCTGTCGAAGGGCGACCGCATCGCGGTGCTGGCCGAGAACACGACGGAGCACGTCCTCCTCTTCTGCGCCGCTCAGACGGCGGGCTACGTACTGGTGCCCCTCAACTTCCGCCTCGCCCCGCCCGAACTGCAGTACCTCGTGGACGATAGCGACCCGCATGTTACCTTCGCGTCGGAAGGTTACCGGGACACGGCCCAGGACCTGGACGGGGGGGAACCGGTGGTGCCGCTGGGAGCGGTGGAGGACCTGATCGAGTCGGCGTCGGGAGAGACCGGCGACGACGGCCCGGATTTAGACGATCCGCTGATGATCCTCTACACCTCCGGCACCACGGGGCGGCCGAAGGGGGCGATCATCTCCCACAAAATGCTGTTCTGGAACTCGGTGAACACCGAACTGCGGCTCAATCTCACGGCGGAGGACCGGTCCTTCAACGCCGCGCCCTTCTACCACACCGGCGGCTGGAACGTCCTCCTTACTCCCTTCCTCCACCACGGCGCCACGACCTATCTCTTCCCGTCGTTCGACCCCGGCGCCGTCCTCCGCACCTGCGAGGAGGAAGACATGACGATCCTCTGGGGCGTGCCCACGATGCTCAAGATGATGGCCGACCACGAGGCGTTCGATGAGGTCTCGCTCGATTCGGTGCGCTACGCCGTCGTGGGCGGCGAGGCCATGCCCGAACCCCTCATCCGCACGTGGCAGGACAAGGGCGTGCCCATCCGGCAGGGGTTTGGCATGACGGAGGTCGGGGTCAACTGCTTCTCGCTGCCGGAGCGCGACGCCCTCCGCAAGATCGGCTCCATCGGCTTTCCCAACTTCTACGTGGACGCGACGGTGGTGGACGAGGACGGCGACGAGGTGCCGCCCAACACCACCGGCGAGCTCCTCCTGCGCGGCCCCGTGGTCACGCCCGGCTACTGGAACGATCCGGCGGCGACCGACGAGGCGATCGACGAAAACGGCTGGTTCCACACCGGCGACCTCGTGGAGGTGGACGAGGAAGGATACTACTACGTCGTGGGGCGCAAGCACGACATGTTCATCAGCGGCGGGGAGAACGTGTACCCGGCCGAGATCGAGTCGGCGCTGTACGAGCATCCGCAGGTGGACGAGGCGGCCGTCCTCGGCGTGCCCGACGACGAGTGGGGCGAGGTGGGGGCGGCCTTCGTCGTGCCGGACGGCACACTCTCGCCCGAGGCCGTCACCGCGCACTGCCGCGAACACTTGGCTGGGTACAAGGTGCCGAAGCACGTCCGCCTGCTCGACAACCTGCCCCTTGGGGACAGCGGCAAGGTGGACAAGGCCGCGCTCCGCGCCCGGTTCGACGCCGCCGAAACTGCATAGCTCGCTTGACTTCTTCCATTCTCTGTTCCCGCAATGACGTTCCTCATCAGTCTGCTCCTGCTCATGTCCGCTACGTCCGTTGCTGCTCAGGACGCGCTCCCCCACTACCCCGACGACGTGCAGACCACCACGGTGGACGGGCGCGAGGTTGCGTTCGTGGACCGGGGCGAGGGGGACCCGCTCCTCTTCGTGCACGGCCTCGGCTCGAACCTGTCCCTCTGGCGCGAGGCGCTGGACGCGTTCGACGACTCGCACCGCGTCCTGGCGCTCGACCTTCCCGGTTACGGCCTCTCCGGCAAGACCGACGTGCCGGGCACCATGTCGTTTTTTGCGGACACGGTCACCGGCCTTCTCGACGAGCGGGAAATCAATGAAGTGACGTACGTCGGCGTGTCGATGGGCGGGCAGGTGGGCCTCACCCTTGCGCTGGAGGCGCCGGAGCGGGTGCGCCGCCTCGCGCTTGTCTCGCCCGCCGGCATTGAGCCGTTCTCCCCAAAAGAGGCGGCGGCCCTGAAGCAGGCAACCACTGCCGAGGGCATCCTCAACACCACCGACGAGCAGGTGCGACAGAACACGACGCTCAACTTCGCTGAGTGGAACGACAGGTACGCCTGGATCATCGAGCAGCGCCATGCCCTCAGCGAGCGCGACGACTTTGCGGCCTACGCGAAAGCAAACGCACGGTCGGTGGCGGGCATGCTGGAGAGCGACGTGCGCGACCGACTGGGCGAGATCGACGTGCCGGCCCTCGTCCTCTTCGGCGCGGGCGACCGGCTCATCCCGAACCCTTACCTGCACCCGGACATGACGACGACCGACGTGGCCGACCGGGCGCGGGAGGCCCTTCCCGAGGCCACGGTGCGGATGGTGGAGACGGCCGGGCACCTCCTCATGCTGGAGCGGCCGGAGCGCTTCCGGCAAGAACTGCACGCGTTCGTGGCGGAGTAGGAAGCCCTGGTTGGGAGTCTATGGGAGGGGGCGGCACGCCGACCTGCAGGCCCGGACTCAGAGGCGGGACCGGAGCAGGGCGCGAAGGGGCGTTTCGTCGGACTGGTG